>NZ_CP010681.1:2088750-2785000 GCF_002407245.1 Phaeobacter piscinae
TCCATCCGCCCAGATACGCGGGTGCGGCGGATTTCCGCAACCCGGTGCATGGCGGCAGAGGCGGCTGCAATCTTGCGCAGATCCTGTTCCGGCAGCTCGACCCCGTTGAAGCCCTCGGGATACTGCTCCTCGATGAAAGCGGTGGTCATGGTGCCTGCGATGAAGATCGGGTGATCCATCACCGCGCTGAGGAACGGCAGGTTGTGGCCAATTCCCTCAACCTCAAACCCATCGAGCGCATCCCGCATTGCCGCAATCGCCGCCTCGCGGGTGGGACCCCAGGTGCAGAGTTTGGCGATCATCGGATCGTAATACATCGAGATTTCGCCGCCTTCAAAAACGCCAGTGTCATTGCGCACAGCAAGCTCACCGGCCGGGGCATCCCCCTGCCATTTGCCGCTGTCATGCAACGGGCCTGCGGCAACCTCCTGCGGCGGACGATAACGGGTCAGACGCCCGATGGAGGGCAAGAACCCCCGATAGGGATCTTCGGCATAAAGGCGGTTTTCAATGGCCCAGCCGTTCAGCTTGACGTCGTTCTGGGTGATCGACAGCGGCTCTCCCCCGGCGATGCGGATCATCTGCTCGACCAGATCGACACCGGTGATCAGCTCGGTGACCGGGTGTTCCACTTGAAGGCGGGTATTCATTTCCAGGAAGTAGAAGTTCTTCTCACCATCGACGATGAATTCCACGGTGCCCGCGGAGGCATATCCCACAGCCTTCGCCAGCGCCACGGCCTGTTCGCCCATGGCGCGGCGGGTGTCTTCATCGAGGAACGGCGACGGCGCCTCTTCCACCACTTTCTGATTGCGGCGCTGGATCGAACATTCCCGCTCCCCCAGATAGATGCCATTGCCATGGGCGTCGCAGAGCACCTGAATTTCGATATGGCGCGGTTGTGTCACAAATTTCTCGATGAAAATCCGGTCATCCCCAAAGGAGTTCGCCGCCTCGTTTTTGGAGGACTGGAAACCTTCACGGGCCTCGGCGTCACTCCAGGCGATCCGCATGCCCTTGCCGCCGCCGCCGGCGGAGGCCTTGATCATCACCGGGTAGCCGATCTCATTGGAGATCTTCACCGCCTCGTCGGCGTCGGCAATCAGCCCCATGTAGCCGGGAACGGTGCTAACACCCGCTTCCTGCGCGATTTTCTTCGAGGTGATCTTGTCGCCCATGCTTTCAATCGCGCCAACCGGCGGGCCGACAAAGGCGACGCCTTCAGCGGCCAGCGCCTCGGCGAATTTGGCATTTTCCGACAGGAAACCATAGCCCGGATGCACCGCCTGTGCGCCAGTTGCGCGGATCGCCTCCATCACCTTGTCGATGACAATATAGGACTGGTTGGCGGGCGGCGGGCCGATATGGACGGCTTCATCCGCCATCTTCACATGCAGGGACTGCTTGTCGGCGTCCGAATAGATGGCAACGGTCTTGATGCCCATCTTGCGGGCGGTCTTGATGACGCGGCAGGCGATCTCGCCCCGGTTGGCGATCAGGATCTTCTCAAACATTGGCTGTCCCTTGTCTTCGGTGTCTTCCGTGAGGCGCGAGGACATGCCCCGCCACGGTCTTGGCTTCGTCGGAGCACAAAAAAGGCCACGCCGGAGAGATCTCCGGGCGCAGCCTTTGTGCGGTGATGGATATGCGGTTCTGGCGCATGCCCGCGCGGGTCAAGCGGTCAGACGTCAGGCCTGTCTGCGGGCAACCGGCCTTAGCACTTGCGCGGATTTTCCTTGCAGTAGATGACATTAGCGGCGGCACCAACGGCAGCACCGGTGACCAGATTGCCATTGAGCAGCGCCGAGCCAACCGCGCCGGCGCCGGCGCCATAGACGACCTGTTCGCCCGTGGTATCGCCACAGGCCGCAAGTGTGGTGCAGAGGCCAAAGGCCGCAAGGATGAGTTTTGCCTGCATGGGGGTGATCCTTCGTTGTGTGATCCAAGCTCTGCACAACTGTTTGCAGCCCCCCGAACAGGAGGCAAGGATATCCGATCTGCATCAAGAGGATGCGCAGAAGCCTGCCAAACACTGGGGGGCAATTGGCAAGCTTCCGCCTTTGCATCCAAGGAAAAAATGGGCAGGCCGCGATTGGGGGGGCAAACCTGCCCTTCCAGGCGAAGGGGCTGGATCAGATGCACGACAGGCTGACCTGTCTTTTTCAGATTGCCTCCAGCCCGGCGCAGAAACATCCCCAGAATTACAAACCACGCGGATTTGGCGAGAAGTCGCGCAAACTGGAAAGTTCCGTGCAAAATTACGCCGAAATCAGCCCAAAAAGGCCTATTTGACCGCCAGTTAGTGTCACCGCCCCGCAGTCCGACGGGCCGCTTTATGGCCCTTAAAACAGGCAGATCCGTGGACGACGCCAGCAACAGATTCGCCGGGTTCCTGTCGTCACCACCGTGCCGCAACCGCCCCACATGGCGGTCACAGCAAAGAGGGCTATGCAGGATCCCGGCCGACATCCTAACGGGCGCTTCCGTCGAAAACCTCGGGAAAGGACAACTGGGCGGCATCGACGTCGATGACCAGCAGTGCCTCATAGCTTTCGGGATCAAACGGGTCTTCAGCCGCGATCACCTCGCGGCCAAACAGCCAGCTGAGACGGCCCGCATCCAGATTGCCCCGTTCAAAAGGCTGATCGCCAAAGCAGTCCCATAGCGCCTGCATGAAACCGGCATCGGCACGCCGGTCCGCCGGACGGCGGTCACGAAACCGCTCGCGCCTGGTGATTGGCGTGACCCCTTTGGGGTTGGGTCGACGAATGATGAATTGAAAATCGGTGCCCGGCAGACGACCGGGGAAGCCGCGGTGTTTTAGCATGATGGTGCCTCCGATCCGGCACCCCGCGGGACGGTGGAGTCCGGCCGCAGGGCCGGACCCCTGTAGTGATTACTTGTATTTGCCGGTGTAGACAGGCTCAGCCGAAATCGGCTCGGGCTCGACAACGACGTATTCTTCTTCCTGCTGTGCGCAGGCTGCGGCGGCTGCAAGCAGGCCCGCGAGGGCAACGAGTTTGATGCTTTTGGACATTTCTGTCTCCCAATTGTGTCTTTGAAACCTGCGCGGGCCACGGCCGGCGCCTGCCTCATCCTCAAATAACAGATCACACGCATGTGATCCGGCGCGAGAATAGCCGAGATGCGCACCGTTTCACATCCCAAAGCCGAACACGGCGGCAGTTCGCAGGATAAAGCTGCAAAAAAGCGCCAGTTTTCAGCCTTGATCGGCGTATTTGTGACGCCGGGAGCGACCGGAGCCAGATGCAACGACCGGAGGTCTCCGGCGCGAATATCCGGTGGCAGACAGGAGATCATCAGAAGGCCTCCCAGATGCAGCTGTCACCTTCGGGGCGGTAGCTTTCGAAGAATTGGGTTGCGGCGGCATCCGCCTCGCCAAAGGGCACTGCACGGTCCGACAGCGAAATCACCACGCGGGCGGGCGCCAGCTGATGCTGCTGCAGGTAGGCCAAGGCAAGTGTCTGGCAGAGGTGGTCCATATCCGGTGCCGCCTGTTCGTAGCTAATTACAGCGAGATCGCGTGCGATCTGTGGCGCCAGAAAGCGGAAGCGCACCCAGAGTTCGCCAGCGGCTTCATCGAGAAGCACCTCATGGAGATCGACGCTCTGCCCCGAGGGCACATCAAAGGGACCAGCATCCGCCTGCCCCGCAGTGCCAAGGCACAGGGCCAACGCAATAAGAGAGGCGCAGGAAACAGATGTGATGACAGGCCCAATACCGCAGCCCCGACCCCAAAAACGATGGGCTCCTCCTGTCGGGGCTGCAGGCGCTGCACACGCGGTGCGCGCTGTCCGATATGAGCTGGCGCGGATCATGGGGCAGATTCGGTTCCGGTGTCAAACAAAGACGCAAATGTGGGCGCTAACGCCCGTGGTCGCTCAAATTGATCGCATTTTGCGAACAATCCACCCTGATTGCCGAGGATTGGTTCCAGACCTCTGATTTCCCACAGGCTTTCCCCGCCATCGCGGCAGCATATCCCGGCAAATCGTGGCGTTGACATCAGGGTTGCATCCTCATCTCCCCTCGCAACCAAGGCGATATTTACCTTTGGCCGCAAGGGTCTGGGTTCAGGAATTCCGGAATGGTCCGGACCTCAAAGAGGGATATTGTCGTGTTTCTTCCACGGGTTTTTCAGCTGCTTGCCCCGCAGCGACGCAAAGGCGCGGCTGACGCGTTTGCGGGTGGATTGCGGCATGATCACCTCGTCGATGAAGCCGCGTTCCGCCGCCACAAACGGATTGGCAAAGCGCTCCTCGTAGTCCTTCGTATGCTCGGCAATCTTGTCTGCATCCGCCAGATCGGCGCGGTGAATGATCTCGGTCGCCCCTTTGGCGCCCATCACCGCGATTTCCGCGGTCGGCCAGGCATAGTTGAAATCGCCGCGCAGATGTTTGGACGCCATCACGTCGTAAGCGCCGCCATAGGCCTTGCGGGTAATGACGGTCACTTTAGGCACGGTCGCCTCACCATAGGCAAAGAGCAGTTTCGCGCCATGTTTGATGACACCGCCGTATTCCTGGCTGGTGCCCGGCAGGAAACCCGGCACATCCACAAGCGTCAGGATCGGGATCTCGAAACAATCACAGAAGCGGACAAACCGTGCAGCCTTGCGGCTGGAATCGATGTCGAGGCAGCCCGCCAGAACCATCGGCTGATTGGCGACAACTCCCACGGTCTGCCCCTCAAGGCGGATGAAACCGGTGATGATGTTTTTGGCGAAATCTTCCTGAATTTCGTAGAAATCCCCCTCGTCCGCGACTTTGTGGATCAGCTCCTTCATGTCGTAGGGTGTGTTGGGATTCTCTGGAATCAGCGTGTCGAGCGAGGTCTCAACGCGGCCCGGCTCATCAAAGAAGGGGCGCACCGGCGGTTTTTCGCGATTGTTCAGCGGCAGGAAGTCGACCAGTCGGCGGACCTCTGCCAAGGCTTCTACATCGTTTTCGAACGCCCCATCGGCCACCGAGGACTTCTTGGTGTGGGTCGAGGCCCCGCCCAGTTCTTCGGCTGTCACGACCTCATTGGTGACGGTCTTCACCACGTCGGGGCCGGTCACGAACATGTAGGATGTGTCTTTCACCATGAAGATGAAATCGGTCATCGCGGGGGAGTAGACCGCGCCGCCGGCACAGGGGCCCATGATGACGGAAATCTGCGGCACCACACCGGAGGCCATGATGTTGCGCTGGAACACTTCGGCATATCCGGCGAGCGAGGCGACGCCCTCCTGAATGCGCGCGCCACCGGAATCATTGATACCAATGACCGGCGCGCCATTCTGCACCGCCATATCCATGATCTTGCAGATCTTTTGCGCGTGGGTCTCCGACAGGGAGCCGCCAAACACGGTAAAATCCTGGCTGAAAACATAGACCATCCGGCCATTGATGGTGCCCCAGCCAGTGACCACGCCATCGCCCGCGGGGCGTTGGTTTTCCATGCCGAAATCGGTGCAGCGGTGCGCCACGAACATATCGAATTCTTCGAAACTACCCTCGTCCAACAGCAGCTCGATCCGCTCGCGCGCGGTCAGTTTGCCGCGCCCGTGCTGGGCGTCGATCCGCTTTTGTCCGCCACCCAGTCGCGCTGCGTTGCGACGGTCTTCTAGCTCGGAAAGGATATCTTTCATGGCCATGCCCCCTGTTGAATTTCAGGCGACCATAAACGCTGAACACGCGAAGCCAAAGGCAATAATGGCAAATTTGCAAAGCATTTGCGTAGAAGCTTCGCTAATTTGCAAATCAGCACAGAACCGCGCAGAGACGGCCGAAGCGGCGGGCGTTCTTGATGTGCTGACGGATGTGCTCGTATCACCGGGGTCGACTAACGGAAACGGAACACCCCCCATGTTACAACCTTCCCAGATCATCCAAGCCATGCAGTTCGACGGGTTCTATACCCGCAACCCGGTCAACACCGACAATGCACCCCGCCTCACCATCACTTATCAGTTCGCGGGCACCTCCGCGCCGGGCGACCTGCCCACCGGCTCGAACTACTCCGGCTGGCAAAATTTCAGCGCCGCAGAGAGAGCCGCCTTCGCTGAGGCTTTCGACCATATCGAGACCTTCCTCAACGTCGATTTTGTCGAGGTCCAAGGTTCCAGTGATCCGGACCTCAACCTTGGCTCGGTAACGATACCGGGCAGCACCGTCGGCATCGGCGGCTACAGCATGAGCTACCGCGGCGATGACATTACCCGCTGGGATGGCTATGCGGTGTTTGATAACACATTGGATATGTCACAGGACAATCGCGAGAGCCTGATCCTGCATGAACTGGGACATGCTCTTGGCCTGCAGCACACCCATGATTCAAACCTACCCGAAGACTATGACAGCAACCTCTATTCTGTGATGTCCTACCGGGAGAATCCGGTGAACGGCCAGGACAGCGATGCAATGATGCTGTTTGATGTGCTGGCACTGCAGGACATCTGGGGGGCTGCGGATTTCAACACCGGCAACACCACGTATCGCGGATCGCGCACGGATACAGTGGATGTGGTTTGGGACACCGGAGGGACGGATACCTTCAACGCCAGCGACCGCACCACTGCGGTGGCGCTGGACCTGCGAGAGATGCATTTCTCCAGTTTTGATGCCGACAGTGATGTGACCATTGCCGAGGGGGTCACCATTGAGAATGCCATCGGCGGCCGCGGACGTGATCGCATCACCGGCAATGATGCAAGCAACCGGCTGGTGGGCGGCGGCGGGCGCGACACGCTGCGTGGCGACGGCGGCAATGACGCGCTGAACGGCAACAGCGGTGTGGATCTGCTGGTCGGCGGAGGCGGCAATGACCGGCTGAACGGCGCTGGCGGCAATGACCGATTGGTGGGCAACAGCGGCGCGGATCTGTTCATCTTTGCCCGCAAGGGCGGCAATGACACGATCCGCGATTTTCAGGATGATATCGACACCCTCCGGATCGTGGGTCACGGCAGCAAAGCGGATGTGCTGGCCCGCGCCAGTGAGGTGGGGGACGATCTCTACTTTGATCTTGAGGGCAACCACAGCATCACCCTGCGCAACATGACGCTGGATCAAATCAGCGACGATCTGCTGGTCTGAGACTGCTAAATATGGACAATCGCCGCGGTGTGACCTAACTCGTTCACATGCGAACCATTCCGCGGCGATTTCTGGACCGCCGGTCCAACCCAAATATCGGCACGCTGATCCTGCTATCAGGACTGTCGGCGCTGGCGATGAATATCTTTCTGCCCTCCCTTCCTGGGATGGCACGGTATTTTGATGCTGATTATAGTCTCATGCAGTTGTCGGTCGCGCTCTACCTCGCGGTGAGCGCGGTGGTCCAGATCGTTGTCGGACCGATATCGGACAAATTGGGACGGCGCCCGGTGATCCTCTGGGGGGTGGCGCTGTTCCTTCTGGCAACGCTGGGCTGTCTTTACGCGCCCTCGGCCGAGATTTTCCTGTTGTTCCGGATGTGCCAGGCGATCGTTGCTTCGGCTATGGTGCTGAGCCGCGCCGCCGTGCGCGACATCTATGACAGCGATCAGGCCGCCAGCATGATCGGCTATGTCACCATGGGCATGGCCGTTGTGCCGATGATCGGTCCGATGATTGGCGGAGCACTGGAGGAAACCATCGGCTGGAAGGCGAACTTCTGGCTGTTGATGGCGCTGGGTGCTGGCACATTTGCGATCGCCTATCTGGATCTGGGTGAAACCGCGCGCAAGAGTGGCAAGACGCTGATGGCGCAGTTTCGTGAATACCCGGAACTGCTGCGGTCGCCGCGTTTCTGGGGCTATTCGCTGGCCTCGGGCCTCTCGTCAGGGGCGTTTTTCGCTTATCTCGGCGGCGCGCCCTTTATGGGGACCCAGGTCTATGGGCTGTCGGCGGCGCAGCTTGGGGTCTATTTCGCCTCCCCCGCCGTTGGCTATTTCGTTGGCAATTTTCTGTCCGGGCGTTACTCTGTGCGGATTGGCCTCAACCAGATGGTATTATGGGGCTGTCTGATCAACGGGATTGGCGTGGCGCTGTCGCTGGGACTGGCGCTGGTTGGCGCAGATAGTGTTTATTCCTTCTTCGGGTTCATGACCTTTGTCGGGTTGGGCAACGGTATGGCGATCCCCAATGCCACGGCGGGTGCCATTTCTGTGCGCCCGCATCTGGCGGGGACAGCCTCTGGCCTGGCAGGGGCGATTATGATTGGGGTGGGCGCGGGTCTCAGCGCTTATGCCGGCTATCTGCTGGTGCCCGGTTCAACCCCGGTGCCCCTGCTGGCGATCATGCTGGGGACCGCCGTTCTGGGCTTCGTCTCGATCCGGGTGGTGATCCGTCGCGAGAAATCATTGGGTATCTGAACCGGGTATCTGAAAGGAGCCGTTCCGCAGCCGGGGCGCTCAACACCTCAGTCCAGCCCCCCTATTGCGCCAATTGATTTGCAATTCTACAATTGCGACACCCTCAGTTTGCAAAGGTAGCTCACATGGCGCAACAGAAACTCTATGCCGGGGCCAAGCTGCGGGAAATGCGGCTGCGCCTGTCGCTGACACAGAAGGAGTTTGCCGCCAAACTGGGCGTCTCCCTGCCCTATCTCAATCAGATGGAAAACAACAACCGGCCGGTGTCGACAACTGTGGTGCTGGCGCTGGCGCAGGAGTTTGGTCTGGACGTGACGGAGCTGTCTGCCGGCGACAGTGAGCGGCTGGTCAGTGACATGCGCGAAGTGATGGCCGATCCTGTCTTTGCCGATGACACGCCCCCGATGGCGGATCTGCGGCTGACGGCTTCCAACGCACCAGCCCTGGCGCGGGCGCTGCTGACCCTGCACCGTGCCTATAGACAGACCCATGAACGGCTGGCCTCACTCGATGAAGCCCTGGGGCGGGAGGATGCGCGCATTCAGGCCTCCCCTTGGGAAGAGGTGCGCGACTTTTTCCATTATTGTGACAACTATATCGACGCGGTCGACCGCGCGGCAGAGAATTTCTGCGGGCGGCTGGATGCGCGCAGCGCGGCAATCGCGGCGCTGGATCAGGCCGGGATCAGCGTGGTGTTCGGCGATATCGACGGGCTGCGCAAATTTGATCCGGCGGGAAAGGTGCTGCGACTGTCCAACCGGGCTTCGCCGCAGACACAGCTGTTTCAGCTGCTGTTGCAGGTGGCACTGCTGCATCAGAATGACCTCTTGGAGGCGACGCTGGATTTTGCAAAATTCCACAGCGACGCGGCCCGTTCCATTGCCAAGATCGGGTTGGCCAATTACTTCGCCGGGGCGGCGATGATGCCCTATCGGCAGTTTCTGGAAGCGGCGGTCGAATGCCGCCACGATCTGGAACTTCTCTCCACGCGCTTTGGCGCCTCAATCGAGCAGGTGGCCCACCGGCTGTCGACGCTGCAGCGCCCCGGTGCCAAGGGGGTGCCGTTTTTCTTTGTCCGGGTGGATCAGGCGGGCACAATCACCAAGCGCCACTCGGCCACCAGATTGCAATTCGCCCGTTTCGGCGGCGCCTGTCCCTTATGGAATGTGCACCGCGCGTTTGAAACGCCGGGGCGGTTCCTACGGCAGCTGGCAGAGACGCCGGACGGGGTGCGCTATATCTCGCTGGCGCGGGATGTCTCAAAACCCGGCGGCTCCTTTGGCTCACCGGTGCGCCGCTATGCCATCGCGCTGGGATGTGAGGTCCGCCACGCCGATGCGCTGGTCTATGCGGATACGCTGGATGTGAGCCAGGACAGCGCCTATGAGCCGATCGGGATTTCCTGCCGCATTTGCGAGCGGCGCGACTGTCATCAGCGGTCGGTGCCACCGCTGGAACGTCGGCTGAGCATCGACACCGACCAACGCGGCGTGCTGCCCTATGAGGTGAGCTGACCGTGTCGGCTGCGGCACAATTCCTTACAGAAGGACGTTGCTAAGGGGTTCGCAGGGGCCCTGATCCCCGGGTGGCGCAGCGGCCTGCACACAAGACAGGCAGATCAGCCGCGCAGCCGGGTCAGAAGTGTGGACACAAAGGAGGCTTTCCGGGGCGGCTCCACAACATCCGGATGGCTGATGTCCTCGGCGGTCAGGACCCGGCGCACAGCCGCCAGAATTTCGGCATCGCTGTCAGTCCCAGCGGTTCCGTGCATGTCCTCACCAAAAACAGTCTGGCAGCTCTGTTCCATCTGGCGTCTCCTCAACTCTGACCGCTTCGGCAATGATCCGCGCCGAAGCCCATTCGTTTGCTGTATCCAGACTATACGAAAGTGTGGGAGATCACCCTATTTTGCCTCAAATTTGATGAAATTTGGTTAATCTTCGCGGTGCGGCGGAAACAGTCACCCCCTATTGCTGCATTGTTTCCACAACCTGCGCAGCCGTGGCGTGCCGGGTCTGTTTTCTGCAGGCTTCATGACCAATATGGCCCCTTCGTTGAACCGTCCGAATTACACCCTCAATAACAAAAGGGCGCCCAAGGCGCCCTTCCGCGCTGTATATTCGGCAGAGTTCACGCCTTGGACAGAATGCCCCAGATTTCATCCTTCAGTGCGGCGCGCTGTTTGCGCAGGCCGGTTTCGACCTCGGCGCTGACCGGTTCCACATTGGTTTCCGCACGATGCACCGCTCGGTTCACCGCGTGATACTCATCCGAAAGTTTGGCAAAATGCGCGTCAGATTGTTTCAGCTGGCTGATCTGCGCGGTTTTATCGGGGAATTCTTCGGCCAGCTCATGTGGGGTGTTGGACATCTGTTCGCTCCTTTTTCTCAGCGTCAGCCAGAGCTTAAGGCGACGGCCTGCCAGCCACTTTGACGCGGATCAAACGCCCGGCGGCAGCGCATAAAAAAGACGCCCGCGCAACATTGTGCAGCGGGCGTTTCAGGAATCGTTACCAAGGGCGATCGTGATACCGGGATCGCCGTATAGTGGTTAGCGCTGTGAGCCTTCCCAATTCGGGTTGAACCAGGGTTCCGCATTGGACGACGGCAGGCGGCGGCCCAGAATATGGTCGGAGGCCTTCTCGCCGGTCATGATCGAGGGTCCATTGAGGTTGCCATTGGTAATGCGGGGAAAGATTGAGCTGTCGGCAACGCGCAGACCCTCAACGCCGATGACCCGGCATTCCGGATCAACCACCGCCATCGGATCCTCCACCGCACCCATCTTGCAGGTGCCACAGGGGTGATAGGCGCTTTCAACGTGCTCTCTGATGAAACCGTTCAGCTCTTCGTCAGACTGCAGCGCGTCGCCGGGCTGGATCTCATGTTTGACGAAGGGTTTCATCGCATCCTGCGCAAAGACTTCGCGGGTCAGGCGGACACATTTGCGGAAATCCTCCCAGTCCTTCTCGGTCGACATATAGTTGAACAGGATCTTCGGCGCGTCCTTGGGGTCGGCAGAGGCCAGCGTGACCTCCCCGCGCGAATCCGACCGCATCGGGCCGACATGGGCCTGGAACCCGTGGCCTTCAGCTGCGGCCTGCCCGTCGTAGCGCACGGCAATCGGAAGGAAGTGGTATTGGATATCCGGGTAGTCCACGCCCTTGTCAGAGCGGATGAACGCGGCGCTTTCGAACTGGTTTGAGGCCCCCAGGCCGGTTTTGGTGAAGAGCCACTGCGCGCCGACCAACGCCTTGCCGAAGAGGTTCCAGTATTTGAACAGCGTAATCGGCTGTTTGGAGGCGAACTGGAAGTAGAATTCCAGATGATCCTGCAGGTTTTGCCCGACGCCGGGGCGGTCAACCACAACCTCAATACCATGTTCGGCCAGATGTTTCGCCGGACCAATGCCGGAGAGCATCAGCAGCTTGGGCGAGTTCAGCGAAGATGCCGCAAGAATGACCTCGGCCTTTGCCCGGATCACTTCGATCTTGCCGCCGCGCTCGACCTCCACCCCAACGGCGCGCCCGTCCTCAATGACCACCTTGCGCGCCAGGGCGCGGAGCATCTCGCAATTGTCGCGCTTCAGGGCAGGTTTCAAATAAGCGTTGGCAGCCGACCACCGCTGGCCCTTGTGGACCGTCATTTCCATCGGGCCAAAGCCCTCTTGCTGCTCGCCGTTGTAATCCTTGGTCACCGGATAGCCGGCCTGCTCCCCTGCCTTGACGAAGGCTGCGTGCAGCGGGTTGTCGCGGGGGCCGCGGGTCACATGCAGCGGGCCGTCGGTGCCACGCCAGTCGGGATCGCCGCCATGGCCACGGTCATCCCAGGTTTCCATGCGTTTGAAATAGGGCAGCACGTCGGCGTAGGACCAGCCCGCAGCGCCGCTGTCGGCCCAATGGTTGTAATCGCCCGCATGGCCGCGCACATAGACCATCCCGTTGATCGAGGACGACCCGCCAATCACCTTACCACGTGGGCAGACCAGTTCACGGCCCCCCAGATGCGGTTCCGGCTGGGATTTATACCCCCAGTCGTACATCGACATATTCATCGGATAGCTCAGCGCGCCAGGCATCTGGATGAAGGGGCCCGCATCTGTGCCCCCGTGTTCGATGACCAGCACCGATTTCCCGGCCTCACTGAGCCGATACGCCATGGCACAGCCGGCTGATCCGGCGCCGACAATCACATAATCCGCATTCATTGCGTCTCTCCATTGCGGATTCGGGGTGGGTCAAGGATGCCTGTGGCACCGCGCCCTGGCGCGGCTTGTCCTTGAGGCATCCCGAATCTGCCTCATCATTGTTCTGGTCTGCTGAGGACGCAAAGCGCCCTCAGCGACCTCTCAGCAACCCCTTCCCTTTTGCCCTTTTGGGCAACGGGGCGGGTGGGTGGGCGTGGCCCAAAAGGGCAATCAGAACGCCGCTTCGACGTCGCCCATGCGGACGTAGACGGATTTCACCTGGCTGAAGTGCTTGATCGCCTCTTTCGAGTTCTCGCGGCCGACGCCAGAAGCTTTCACCCCACCAAACGGCGCCTCTACCGGCGCGTCATTGTAGGAGTTGATGAAGCAGCTGCCCGCCTCAAGGTTGCCAATCACGCGGTGGGCGCGGGTGAAATCCTTGGTGAACACACCAGCCGACAGACCGAATTCGGTGTCATTGGCGCGGGCCACGACCTCTTCCTCGGTCTCAAAATCGAGGACGGACATGACCGGACCAAAGATTTCTTCGCGCGCAATCGTCATCTCGTCGGTCACATCAGCAAAGACGGTGGGCTGGATGTAATAACCGTCCATATCCGCGCGCGCGCCGCCGCAGATCACGCGGGCGCCCTCTTCCTTGCCCTTCTCGATATAACCCAGCACGATGTTCATCTGGTTCTCGGTGACCATCGGGCCAAAGCTGGTGGCCTCATCCATCGGGTCGCCGAGGATGGCGTTGCCGGTGCGCTCGGCCAGACGGGCGAGGAATTTTTCCTTGATGCCTTTTTGCACAAACACGCGGGTGCCGTTTGAACAGACCTGGCCGGAGGAGTAGAAGTTGCCGTTGATGGCACCGCCCACAGCGTTGTCAATGTCAGCGTCATCAAAAATGATCAGCGGCGACTTGCCGCCCAGTTCCATGGTGACGTGCTTCATACCTGCGGCGGCGGCGGCATAGACTTTCTTGCCGGTCGGCACCGAGCCGGTCAGCGAGACCTTGTCGACGCGCGGATCAGTGACCAGCGCGCCGCCCACTTCGCCCATGCCCTGGACGACGTTGAAGACACCCGCAGGGGCACCAGCCTCAATCAGGATCTCGGCGACTTTCAAGGCACATAAGGGTGTGGTCTCGGACGGCTTAAACACCATGGAATTACCGCAGGCCAAGGCAGGCGCGCCTTTCCAGCAGGCAATTTGCGTCGGGTAGTTCCAGGCACCGATGCCCACACACAGGCCCAGTGCCTCGCGCTTGGTATAGACCCAGTCCTCGCCCAGCGGGATATGCTCACCGGTCAGCGAGGCCGCCAGACCGCCGAAGTACTCCAGCGCATCGGCACCGGAGGTGGCGTCGGCGACCAGCGTTTCCTGCAGCGGTTTGCCGGTATCATAGGTTTCCAGCACGCTGAGATCGCGGTTGCGCTCGCGCATGATATCGGCAGCGCGGCGCAGAATGCGGCCGCGTTCGGTGCCGGTCATTTTGGCCCATTCTTTCTGGGCTGCTTTGGCGGTGGAGAGCGCCTGTTCGACGATCGCCGGAGTTGCGGCATGGACGGTGGCGATCTGCTCGCCTGTGGCGGCGTAGATCACCGGGATCGGCGTGCCGGCGGTGTCCTCGACGTATTCGCCGTTGATAAAGTGGCTGGCTTTGGGTTGTGCGGGGTGTGTCATGATTTTATGCCTCCGGCGGGGATATTTAGGGCCAGAAGATCTGGCTAAGGAGTGTCTGCGGGTCTTATTCGCCGCGAGGAAAGCGGTTGCCGTCCTCAACGTCGTTCAGATCCATATGGTTGCGCATGTAGCGCTCGGATGCTTTTTGCAGCGGCTGGTAGTCCCAAGGGTAATAGCCACCCTGGCGCAGCGCCTCGTAGACAACCCAGCGGCGGGCTTGGCTGGCGCGCACCTCGGCGTCAAAGCGCTCCAGATCCCAACGCGCTTCTGATTTGGCACGTAAGGTCTGCAAGGTGCCAGCGTGGGTCGGGTCACCTGCAAGGTTGTTGAGTTCCTGCGGATCTGCCTCCAGATCGAACAGCTGATCGGGGTCCAGCGCGCAGCGGTTGTATTTCCATTTGCCGTAGCGCAGCGACACCAGCGGCGCATAAGAGGCCTCCGCTGCGTATTCGATGGCGACCGGTTCGCTGCGCTCCGTGCCCATTGCCAGCGGCAGCAGGTTCTGCCCATCGGTCCAGGGTTCGATTTCCGCCATATCCACACCGGCCAGCGCGCCCAGCGTTGGGGTCACGTCCAATGTGGACACCGGCGTCTCGATCAGCCCGGCAGGCAGGTTAGGTGCCGAGATCATCAGCGGCACGCGGGAAGAGCCTTCAAAGAAGCTCATCTTGAACCAAAGCCCCCGCTCGCCCAGCATATCGCCGTGGTCAGAGACAAACAGGATGATCGCCTCCTGCCGGGTGGTTTCCAGCACCTCAAGGATCTCGCCAATCTTGTCATCAAGGTAGGAGATATTGGCGAAATAGGCGCGGCGGGAGCGTTTGATGTCCTCTTGCGAGATATCAAAGCTGCGCCAGTCATTGGCGTCAAAGATCCGTTTGGAGTGGTTGTCGTGATCGGCGTAGTCCATCGCCGGGACCTGTGGCAGCAGATGCTCGCAATCCTCGTAGAGATCCCAGTATTTTTTGCGCGCCACATAGGGGTCATGCGGATGGGTGAAGCTGACGGTCAGCGCCCAAGGGCGGTCATCCTTGCCGCGCGCCAGATCATAAAGCTTGGCCTTGGCGTGATAGGCGACCTCATCGTCATATTCCATCTGGTTGGAAATCTCTGCCACCCCTGCGCCGGTGACGGATCCCATGTTGTGATACCACCAGTCGATCCGCTCACCCGGTTTGCGATAATCCGGCGTCCAGCCGAAATCGGCCGGGTAGATATCGGTGGTCAGGCGGTCCTCAAACCCGTGCATCTGGTCGGGGCCGACGAAATGCATCTTGCCCGACAGGCAGGTGTAGTAGCCCGCGCGCCGCAGGTGATGCGCATAAGTGGGAATATCCGAGCGGAATTCAGCCGCGTTGTCGTAGACGCCGGTGCGCGACGGCAGCTGACCGGACATGAAAGAGGCACGGCCCGGCGCGCAGAGCGGCGAGGCGGTATAGGCATTTTTGAACCGGGTGGAGCGGGCTGCCAGTTTCTTGAGATTGGGCGCATGGAGGAAATCGGCGGGACCATCGGGAAACAGCGTCCCGTTCAACTGGTCAACCATCACGATCAGAATGTTCGGGGCGGTCATCTTTCCAACGTCTCCTCTATCTGTGCACAGCGGCCTTGGGCCCGGTGGTAGCTCGCAACAGGTGGTGTTTTGCGGGCCAGGGGCGCGCGGCACGAAGACCCGATCCTGTCAGATGTTTTATGCGGCGTTGCCGCGAAAGGCCCCGGCCCTGCCAACTGGCGGGCCGGGGCGCCCAGTCTTACTTAGTGGGCTGTTTTGATACGCTCAAAGTCGAGGGTGTTTTCCTCGGGCGAGGTCGTGATCTCCGCAACTTCGCTGCGCTTCTTTGCGAAGATGTAGATCAGGCAGGCGATGTAGATGCCAATCACCACGGTGCCGACCCACTGGATCTGCAGCCACTGGCTCTGGAAGGCCAGGGTCAGGGCAAACAGCGCCACCGCATTGCCAAGCACATAGGGCAGTTTGCCAAGGCGTTCGGCGCTGAGGTTCATGTTGTCGGTGTAAAGCCGGATCAGCGAGTCAAACGAGTTGATCACGAAGAGGATGCCAACGACCGTCATGGACCAGTTGATCAGACCTGCGGTCGGGATGGTGTTGAGGTGATAGAAGTAAAGCACCGAGAACCACACCGCGAGCGGGATCGACGGGAACACCAGCAGGGCCGCCAGCAGCTGCCATGTGGTCAGGCCGCCAACGAAGCGCGAGGTGAACTGACCAATCATGATCGACCAGGCAAACCACCAGAACAGGTAGAACTCATGATAGTCGGTCAGCGGCAGGACGAATTTGTGGATGTTGGCGAAGTAGCCGCCGATATTGCCAGCGGTGGTGGCAAACTCACCCAGCCCCATGCCTGCATAGGCCCACATGCCGAGGATCAGCGCGAAGAACAGGAAGGTCGAGGTGACCGACAGGATGCGCACATATTTGATATCGGTGGAGGAATAGGCCGCCGCCAGGATCACCAGGAAGCAGATCACATAGAAGGCCGGAATGACCGTCTCGCCGTCGCCGACTTCGGCGATGTAATAAGGCATGTAGATCAGGAACAGCGCGCCGGTGAAGGCACAGGTGGTGATGATCACCAGATTGTTCAGCAGCTTCACGATGCCGATCTCAAAGAACTTCACCCGCGGTTCGATGGCGCAGAAGTAGAATGAGGTCAGGAAGTAGAAGGCCCAGATCAGAAAGCCCCAGAAGCCGAATTCAAGCGCCAACGGATTGGTGAACGCATAGGCAGGCTCTGCCGCGGTATCCGCATATAGCGGGTAGTCAAAGGCCAGCGGGAACATGATCAGCCCCACATCCAGACCCGAGGTGAACAGGATTGCGATAAAGGTGAACAATGGCACCGGGGTGACCCCGACAATGCGCATGTTCCACCACTTGATCACGCAGAAAATCACCAGCGCAAAGGCCAGCAAGATCCCGGCTGAGATGATTGTTGTCATACGTCCCTCCCTTGGATGGGCGTTGATCGCCCTTTTGACGTGTGCGGCAGGCATAGCAGAAAAAAGGTCATCTCTAAACCTATTTTTAAATGACCGTTCAAGATCCGGAATCCGCATAACAGGAGTTGAAACACAGAGCGACCTGACGCAAGACTGAGGAATGGGAAGAAAAAGAATTCGCGACATCCGCAATGAAGAGCTGATCGAAGCCACGATCGTCGCCGTTCACCGACGTGGGTATGGTGTTGTTACCATGGCAGAAATCGCGAAGGAGGCTGGGGCCTCCGCGGCCTCGATCAACTATTACTTCGGTTCCAAGGAAGGGCTGATGGAAGCCACGATGCGCCATCTGCTGAACAAGCTGCGCGAGGCAATGATCCGGGGTTATGCCACTGCAAATTGCCCGAAGGAACGTCTTTATGCGGTGATGGATGCCAATTTTGACGATGACTTATTCAGCGTCGCGCAGTGCAGTCTCTGGATGCAGTTCTGGGCCAGCGCGCCCTATTCGCCGCGCCTGTCGCGGCTGCACAGAATCAATCGCAGCCGGGTGCGCAGCCATTTCCTGGCGGAGTTGAATGGCTTGCTGCCGCAGGATCGGGTGGAGACAGCGCGTCACGCCCTGCAATGCTATATGGACGGGGTCTGGCTCCAGGCTGCACAGTCTGAAACACCGCTGGATTCGGCCCAGGCCCGCCGCGCTGCCCACCGGGTGGTGGATCTGGCGTTGAACTGACCACGCCACCGCCGCACCGGGGGTTCCGCCGGTCAGTTCAGGGGCTGATCCTGGCGGTGATAGCGCAGCTCAGTTCCGCGCGGCATGTAGGACAGCACCAGTTCGCCCTCCGTCAGGGAGATGATCCGGTAGCAATGGGTGGGGCCGCCGTCCTCAGCCTGAGCCACCATATAGGGTCCTGTGCCTGAGGCATCATCGCAGGCGGTCTGAACCGACAACAGCTCAGTCATGGTCTCAACCGACCCGTAGAAATTATGCCGCGAGGCCCCTTCAATGATGAACAGATCATAGGCATCCGCCTGCGACACCCATCGGCCAGCCAGATCATCCAACATCAGATCATGCCGGGTCTCTGCGCGCTCTGTCAGGGAATTTAAACTGGCAAAGGTCACGCGATCGCCGGATGTCAGGCTCTCTCCCGACACCCGCACCGGTGTGCCGGGGGCCAAGGCCTGCAGCCGATCGATGATCGCCGGATCTGTCATCCCATCGTTGGTCACGCAGAGCTGCCCTGCCCCCATGACCAATTTGCAGATCACCCGCCCGTCGCCGCTGCGCACCTCGCAGCCCTGAAAGGTTACATCCTGCTCAAACGCAGTATCCGCGGCTGCGACCTCCTCCGGCATCAGCCTTCTGACTGCGTCAGCGCCTACAGGCGCCGGGCGGGAATGGCTGCTCAGTCGCGCCACATAGGCCGAGGCGGCCTGATCGCTGCCAGAGAGTGCAGCAGGCAGCTGAGTATCGATTTTCGCAAAAAATGCGCTGTTGTAGCCACGGATAGCGCAATCCCGATCGCCGTATATGGTGAAATTACCGGGGGCTGTGCAGAATGAAATACGCTCATCCAGAAACTGCCAGTTCTGCGCTTCACTGTGGAAATAATAAAATCGGTTCTTTAGTGGGGCATCAAGCACGCGTTCACAGGTTTCCGGCGAGAGTGACCACCAGCCGTTGGAAATCCAACGTCCATCATCTCGGTAGGCGAGGCTGAGCGTCTGGGGTACAGCAGTGTCGTTGCAAATCTCCAGCCCTGCGTATCCCGGATGGCCCGGCTCTGCCGAACCACGCTGGGCGGCGAGTGCCAGCCCCAGTGGTGCCAGCAGAAACACCAAGATCAGTCGGGCGCGCATGTGTTTCACCTTTGTTTCCGAATCCGTTCGAGGTCCCTAACAGTGCTATGTGACGGTTTTGCAAAATCAGACTTTTGTAGCGAGACTGGCCGGTGTGAGTGCTCGCCGCTTCAGCACCGCCTCCCGCCAGGTGATGAAGCTGACAGCCGCCAGGATCAGGCAGCCGCCGGCGACCACCCAGATATCAACCGCCTCACCGAAGACCAGCGCCCCGAGCAGTGTGGCCCAAAGCAATTGCAAAAACGTTACTGGCTGAGTGACCGTCACCGGTGCCGAGGCGAAGGCCAGTGTCATTGTATAATGTCCAGCGGTGGCAAAGCAGGCGACCGCAAACAGGATCGCCAGTTCCCACAGCGTGGGTGTCACCCAGACCACGGCGGCGAAGGGCGCAAGAAACACCGTCACCCAGATCGACAGCATCGCCACGACCACCACCGGGCTGGTGCCGTCCACGGTGGTCTTGGCCAGAAGATAAGACGCGCCGAAGGCCAGTGCGGTGAACAGCATGGCAATATGGCCTGCCTCCACCTCGCGAAATCCGGGCCGCAGGATGATCAGCGCTCCGAGCAGCGCCACCAGTATGGCCCCGACCCGGCGCAGCGCCATACGTTCCCCCAGAAACAGCGCCGCCCCGATGGAGACATAGATCGGCGAGAGGTAGTTCATCGCCGTGACCTCTGCCAAGGGGATCTGGGTCATAGCAAAAAACCACAGGATCACCCCCAGCGTATGGACAAACCCCCGTGTGGCAAACAACCCCCAGAGGCGTGGTGTCAATTGGCTGCGGCGTAGCGCGCCAATCATCGGCAACAGGAACACCAGCCCCAGCAGATACCGCAAGAACGCAGATTCCGCTGGCGGGACACGGTCGCCGAGGTATTTGACCAGTGCCGTCACCGCAACAAAGCAGAAGCCCGTCATCAGCATCCAGAACACACCTCTCAAGGGTTGGTTGGCGGCAAAGCGTGATGCGGGCGATGGGGTGTCTTGGGGTGTTGAGGTCATGGCGGGCATGAGACCACCGGGGTCGCTGCAGAACAACCCTTCACATATGAAATATCTTCATGCTGGGGCGATGAGTGCGGATTTGGCCGGATAACGCGCAGATCCTCGTGACGGCAGGAGTGAGGAGACAGCCCCTACATCAGCAGCAGTTTGAGCGCGATGGCCCACATGGTCAGACCCACCAGCACATCCAGCACCTGCCATGCCCGGGGTCGGGCAAAGACGGGCGCCAGAAAGCTGGCGCCATAGCCCAGCGTGAAGAAGAACACGAAGCTCGCGACCGCTGCCCCCAAGCCGAACACCAGCGGCTGCGGATATTGCGCCGAGATTGAGCCGAGCAACACCACGGTATCCAGATAGACATGCGGGTTGAGCCAGGTCAGCGCCAGAACCGTTGCCAGCATCGGCCAGAGTGTGACCGGCGCTCCCTGCCGGTCGGCACTGTCCAGATGCGCCCCGCCACGCCAGGCCGCCATCAGGCTGCGCGCGCCATACCACAGCAGAAACGCCGCCCCGCCCAGGCGCATCGCCATCTCAAACCACGGCACCGCCAATGCGAGAGAGCCAAACCCCAGAACACCGGCAGTGATCAACAGCGCATCGGAGCTGGCACACGTAAAGCAGATCCAGAACACATGCTGTCGCCGCAGCCCCTGCCGCAGCACAAAGGCGTTTTGCGCACCAATGGCCATAATGAGGCTGAGGCCAAGAAAGAAACCGGCGATCAGGCTGGGGGGCATGGGGGTATCCTTTGGTGGTGTTTGCGCGGACCGATCTCCGCATCTGCGACTTTGACTACGCCGCCTTAATGCTGTACGCAAATTAATCCGAATAACCTCAATTAAGCAGAGCTAATGAGATTCGATCCCAATCACCTTGCCGCGCTCTCGGCGGTCCTGCGGCTTGGCTCCTTTGAGGCGGCGGCGCAGGCGCTGCTGGTCACGCCCTCAGCGATCTCGCAGCGGATCAAGGCGCTGGAGGATCGGATCGGCAGCAGCTTGGTGCAGCGTGGCAGCCCGTGCCTTGGCACCGAGGCTGGGCTTCGCATTGCCAAACACGCCGAGGATGTGGCCTTGCTGGAAGCGGCTGTGTCAGAGGATCTGCGGCTGGAGCGCGCGCCCGGTGCATCGCGCCTGCGGGTGGCGATCAATGCGGACAGTCTGGCGACCTGGTTTGTTCCGGTGATGGCCGCCTGCGACGGGCTGCTGTTTGATCTGGTGATCGACGATCAGGATCACAGCGCCGACTGGCTGCGCCGGGGCGAGGTTTCGGCGGCGGTGACCGCCCATGCCAAGCCGGTGACTGGCTGCGATGCCCACCCATTAGGGGCGCTGCGCTATATTGCGACGGCGTCACCAGGGTTTCGGGAGCGCTGGTTTGCCAAGGGCGTGACACAAGAGGCCGCAACGCGCGCGCCCTGTCTCATATTTAATGCCAAGGATCAGCTGCAGGGGCGCTGGCTCAGCGCACATGTGGGCAGCGGGATCGCACCGCCCGCCCATTTCCTGCCGTCCAGTCAGGCCTTTGTCGATGCCGCATTGGCAGGCGTGGGCTGGGGGATGAACCCCGAACAGCTGGCAGCCCCTTATCTGACGGCAGAGCAGCTCTGCCCGCTTATCCCGGACACCCCGCTGGATGTGCCATTGACCTGGCAGGTGAGCCGGGTACTGGCCCCGGCCCTTGCCGATGTGACCCGTGCCGTGCTCATATCAGCGCGTCGGCATCTGACGCCGATCTAACCACCGGGGGCACGGCAGTGCCAGAGGATCACGACACCAGCAAAACGAACGGCAGGTTATCCAGCCTGAGAACCGACCCCGCCCGCACCTCGCCAAAACGGCTGCGCATTCTGACACTGGGGCGAAGCTTTCTATGGCAGCTGGTTCTGCCAAGGATCGTGGTGCTGCTGACATGGGCACTGTTGAATACGGTCGTGGTGCTGCCGATACGGTTGCTCTATGCGCTGGTTCTGATCGACGCGCTGCTGCTGTTGTGGCAGGCGCGGTGCTTCCTGCGCAGCGCCGATGCCCATATCCGCGACACCGGACATCTGGCGCCGGTCTGGGGGGGATATCTGGCCATTCTCTTTGCCGGCTTTGCCACCGTAACCCTGTGGTGGGACGCGGTGCTGATCGCGACGACCCCGGATGAGCCGGATTATGCCGAGCAGGAACGGCTGGCGCGTGAGGCGCTTTATGACTTGTCGATCACCCCGGATGGGCGGCGGCTGGTCTTTGTCGGGGAAATCCCGCATGGGCTGACCCGCCGCGTGGCGGCGATGATGGCAGAGGCCCCGGCCCTGCGTGAGGTCGCCCTGAGCGGTCCGGGCGGGCTGATCTATGAGGCACGCGGTGTGGCCCGGCTGATCCGGGACAGGGCGCTGGACACGGTGGCGGAGGGCACCTGCGCCTCTGCCTGCACGCTGATCTTCGCGGCGGGGCAACAGCGCAGGCTGGCCGATCAGGGCGTCTTGGGGTTTCACGCCTATGCGCTGAATTTCCCCGGTGGGTTGCCACAGGTGGATCTGGGCCGCGAACAGGCCCGCGACCGGGCGTTCCTGATCGAACAGGGCATCAGCGCAGGGTTTGCCGACCGGCTGTTTGCCACCGCGAGCAATGACCTGTGGATGCCCGGCGCGGATGAGCTGCGACGGGAAGGCGTGCTGACGCAGCCCTGATCGTCTCAGATCAACTCAGGGCCTTGGTCATGCGGTAGTTGTGAAGCCCGACGCCCCGGCGTTCAATCTCGCGGCGCCCCTCGTCAGTAAAACCCTGCCGGATGAAAAACCGCTTCGCGGCCTCGCTTGCCTCAACATATAGGCTGCTAAGCCCCAGATCCCGCGCCTGCGCCTCCAACTGCTGATAAAGTGCAAGGCCGACGCCGGTGCCCGCCACATCTGGGTGACAGTAGAAACAATCGATATGGCCATCCCGCTCCAGCTCGATAAAGCCCTGCGGCTGATCGGCGGCATTCACCGCGACAAAGACAAAGCGCCCGTCATCTGAGCGGCCCTGCCACACCTCCGCCGGGGCCGGTTCCGGGCTCCAGGCGGCGCATTGCTCCGGGCTGTAGTCCCGTGCGCTCACGCCATGCACGGCAGCGTGAAAAATCTGCGCCAGCGCTGCGGCATCTTCGGAGCGGAAACCTCTGATTTTCATCGTTTTATCCTTATGTGGCTTTGACCCAAAGGGACAGCGCAGACGAAAAGACCCGCCAGTCCGGCGGGCCTCAGGCTTTCTCGTTGTCGCAGCCGCGGTTTACAGCTGCTCCATCACCTCATCCGAGGCTTCGAAGTTGGTGGTGACCCGCTGCACGTCATCATCGTCTTCCAGTGCATCCACCAGCTTCATCAGCTTCTGCATGCCTTCGAGATCCAGCTCGGTGGTGGTGGTGGGCTTCCACACCAGCTTGGTTGAGTCGGACTCGCCCAGTTCACCTTCCAGCGCGTTGGACACCTCGTTGAGGTCGGTATCGGCGCAGTAGATGATGTGGCCATCTTCGGAACTGTCGACATCTTCGGCGCCCGCTTCAATCGCAGCCATCATAACAGTGTCCGCATCGCCGACCGTTGCCGGGTAAGTCACCTCGCCCTTGCGGTCGAACATAAAGCCGACGGAGCCGGTCTCGCCGAGGTTGCCGCCGTTCTTGGAGAAGGTGGAGCGCACGGTGGAAGCGGTGCGGTTGCGGTTGTCGGTCATGGCTTCGACGATGACGGCCACGCCATTCGGGCCATAGCCCTCATAGCGGATTTCTTCGTAATCATCGCCTTCACCGGCAGTGGATTTCTTGATCGCGCGGTCAATCACATCCTTGGGGACGGATTGGCTCTTGGCTTCCTTCACCGCCAGACGCAGACGCGGGTTTTTCTCAGGATCGGGGTCGCCCATTTTGGCGGCGACGGTGATTTCCTTGGAGAGTTTCGAGAACAATTTCGACCGCGCGGCGTCCTGACGGCCCTTGCGGTGCTGGATATTCGCCCATTTGGAATGGCCTGCCATGGTGCATCCTTGCTGCTTCAATTTCGATCTGGCGCCCATATAGCCCCGACATGTGGGGGCTTTCAAGCGCCCCATATGCACCCTGCCCTTAGCAGCGCGCCCCAAGCACAGGCCCGCGCCGCTTGCAGGCTGGGACCCAGTGTTAAAATCCGGCGGTTGCCCCGCCCGTCTCAGCGGCTAGAGTGGCGCCATGACATTTGACCAGACCGTTCTATTCGCCCTCTTTGCCGCTGTCTTTGGCCTGCTGCTTTGGGGAAAGTATCGCTATGATATCGTGGCGTTTTCGGCGCTAATGGTGGCGGTGGTTCTGGGCGTGGTGCCCGCCAGCGAGGCCTTTGCAGGGTTTGGCCACCCGGCCACATTGGTGGTGGCATTGGTGCTGGTGGTCTCGGCCGGGCTGGTGCGGTCGGGGGCGGTGTTTCTGATCACCCGCACGCTGGTGGACAGCAGCCGCAATCTGGGCGCACATATCACGCTGATGGGCGGGATCGGCGCGGTTCTGTCGGCTTTCATGAACAATGTCGCTGCGTTGGCGCTGCTGATGCCGGTCGATATTCAGACCGCGCGCAAGGCCGGACGCACACCGGGGATGAGCCTGATGCCGCTGTCCTTTGCCACCATCTTAGGCGGTATGGCGACGCTGATCGGGACGCCCCCCAATATCATCATTGCCTCAATCCGCGAGGAGACCCTCGGAGAACCGTTCCGGATGTTCGACTTTGCCCCGGTGGGCGGGATTGCGGCGCTGGCGGGGTTGCTGTTTGTCGCGCTGATCGGCTGGCGCCTGATCCCGCTTCGCCAGAATGCGGCGGGCGCGTCAGAGGCACAGCTGTCCCAGTATATTGCCGAGCTGACAGTGCCCGAAGGCTCCGAAATGATCGGCCAGCGGCTGGGAGAATTCGACAAGGAAGCGGAGAAAGCCGATGTCGCCATTCTGGGGCTGATCCGCGACGGGAAGCGGCTTTATGGGCGGGCGGCAGGTCAGCTGTTACGGGCCGGTGACGCTCTGGTGCTGGAGGCCACGCCGGAAGCGCTGGATGAGTTTCGCAGCGCCGCCTCCCTCGACTTTGCCGATGCCGCGCGCCAGGAGAAACTGGCGGCCGCAGGCGATGGGCTGGAGCTGGTTGAGGTGGTGGTGCCGGAAACCGCCCGCATCAAGGGGCGTAGCGCGCAGGCGCTGGGGCTGGCCTGGCGACAGAACACAGTTCTGATGGGGCTGGCGCGGCAGGGTCGCCGCCTGACCCGGCATATCCGACAGGAACAGATTGAGGCCGGGGATATCCTGCTGCTGCTCTGCCCGCGCGATCGCGGCGCCGATGTCACCGAGTGGCTGGGCTGCCTGCCGCTGGCCGAGCGTGGCCTGTCGGTAACCGCCAATGACAAGACCTGGCTGGCGATTGGTCTCTTTGCGGGGGCGGTGCTCGCGGCCTCGCTGGGGATTATCTATCTGCCGATTGCGCTGGGGCTGGTGGTGGTGGCCTATGTGTTGACCAAGATCCTGCCGCTGGCGGAATTATATGACCACATTGAATGGCCGGTGGTTGTGCTGCTGGGATCCATGATCCCATTGGGAGCAGCCTTAGACAGCGCCGGTGGGACGGCTCTGATTGCTGAAAGCCTGCTCACACTGACCAATGGGATGCCCGCCTGGGCCATTCTGACAGTATTGATGGTGGTCACCATGACGCTGTCGGATGTGCTGAACAACACCGCCACAGCCATTGTTGCAGCCCCTGTCGGCATCCAGATGGCCAATGGCCTTGGGGTGTCACCTGATCCGTTCCTGATGGCAGTGGCGGTCGCGGCCTCTGCAGCCTTCCTCACCCCTATCGGGCATAAGAACAACACACTGGTGCTGGGGCCCGGCGGCTATCAGTTTGGTGATTACTGGCGCATTGGCCTGCCGCTTGAGGTGTTGATCATCGCCGTTTCTATCCCGTCGATCTTGCTGTTCTGGCCGCTTTGAACAGGCGGATCAACGCGGATATGACCCAACGGCAGGGCGCGCAGGGTTTGCGCCTGTGCCCTCTGCACGCTTAGGCTGATCCCACCACGGGGACCAACAGCGGAGGCACGCCATGGGACAGGTGACGGACAACAGCGCAGATGTGATCATTATCGGCGCCGGGCTGGCCGGACTGGTGGCGGCAGCCGAACTGGGCGACCGGGGAAAGCGGGTGATCCTGCTGGATCAGGAGCCTGCGCATTTCCTGGGTGGTCAGGCCCATTGGAGCCTCGGTGGGTTGTTCATGATCGACACACCGGAACAGCGCCGCATGGGCATTCGCGACTGCCCCGATCTGGCGCGGCGCGACTGGTTCGGCAGCGCCCAGTTTGACCGACCCGAGGATCACTGGCCGCAACGCTGGGCGCGGGCCTATCTGGAGTTTGCCAGTGGCGATATGCGGGCCTGGCTGCATGGGTTGGGGATGCGCTGGTTTCCGGTGGTAGGCTGGGCCGAACGCGGCGGCGGCGATGGCGAAGGCCACGGCAATTCAGTGCCGCGCTTTCACCTCACCTGGGGCACCGGACCAGGGGTGGTCGCCCCCTTTGCCGCGCGGGTAGAGGCCCATATTAAGGCTGGTCTGATCCAGCCGCGGTTTCGCCATCAGGTCAGCCATATCATCACCCAGGGCGGCATCGTCAAAGGTGTCTCCGGCGAGGTTCTGGCCGCAGATGACGCCCCGCAGGGCGCACGCACCAATCGGCAGGAAATCGGCGAGTTTGAGGTCTATGCGCCGTCGGTGCTGGTCGCCTCTGGCGGGATTGGTGGCAATCTGGATGCGGTGCGCAAGAACTGGCCGGTGGAGCGGCTCGGCCCGGCGCCGCGCCGCATGGTGTCGGGTGTGCCCTTTCACGTGGATGGCCGCATGATCCCCATCGCGGAGGCCGCTGGCGGCCATGTTATCAATGCCGACCGGATGTGGCACTACACCGAGGGGCTGCGCAACTGGGATCCAATCTGGCCCAACCACGGCATTCGCATTCTGCCGGGGCCTTCTTCGATGTGGTTTGACGCCAGAGGCGACCGACTACCCGCGCCTTACCTCCCGGGATTTGACACGCTGGGCACCCTGCGCGAAATCCTGAAGACCGGGCAGGATTACAGTTGGTTCATCCTGAGCCAGAAGATCATCCAAAAGGAATTTGCCCTGTCGGGGTCGGAGCAGAACCCGGATCTGACCTCCGGCAAATGGGGCGAGGTGCTGCGCGCGCGGCTGTTGTCGCGGGGCAAGGCCCCTGGCCCGGTGGAGGCGTTCAAGAAACATGGTGCGGATTTCGTCGTCGCCGACACGCTGAGTGATCTGGTCAAGGGCATGAATGAACTGGGGGAGCTGCCGCTGGAGGAAAGCCATTTGCGCCGCCAGATCGAAGCGCGGGATGCGCAAGCCGACAATCCCTTTGCCAAGGATGCGCAGCTGATTGCGATCAATGCCGCGCGCAACTACCGGGGCGATCGTCTGATCCGCACCGCCAAGCCGCACCGCCTGCTGGACCGCGCCAATGGGCCGCTGATTGCAGTGCGGCTGAACATCCTGACGCGCAAGTCTCTGGGCGGCCTGCAGACCAATCTCGACGGGCAGCTGATTGGCGCGGATGGCGCCACGGTGCCGGGGTTGTTTGCTGCCGGAGAGGTCGCCGGTTTTGGCGGTGGCGGCTATCACGGCTACAACGCGCTGGAGGGCAGTTTCCTTGGTGGATGTCTGTTTACCGGTCGCCAAGCCGGGCGATCACGTGCGATTGCCTGAACTGACATAAATCATGGTTAACAGAACCTTACTGACCGCTGTTAAAGTGGCCAGAAGACCGGGATCAGGATGGATGCCAAGAGGCCAACGCTAAAGTTCAGCGGAATGCCCACGCGCAGGAAGTCGGTGAATTTATATCCGCCCGGACCGTAGACCAGCATGTTGGTCTGATAGCCAATCGGTGTCGCAAAGGAGGCTGAGGCCGCCACCATCACCGCCACCACAAGGGGGCGTGGATCAATGCCCATGGCCTGCGCCAGCCCAACCGCGATCGGGGTCACCACCACAGCCACGGCATTGTTGGAGACCAGCTCTGTCAGGATCGAGGTCAGCAGATAGACCGCCCAGACCAGAAGAAACGGCGGCAGAACAGAGAGTGACGGCGCAATGGCGTCCACAATGAGCCGCACAGCGCCAGAGCTTTCAAGTGCGGCGCCGATGGCCAGCATGGCAAAGATCAGCGTGAGCAGGCGACCGTCGACAAAAGAAAACGCCTCATCCGCATCAATGCAGCGGGTGATCAGCACCAGTGAGACGGCCAGGACCGACAGCATCAGGATCGGAGCCACACCCAGAGCCGCAAGAAGCACGATGCCGATCAACGCGACAATGGCAATGGGCGCGTGGCGACGGCGGTAGGCGCGCACAGAGGGCTGCGACACCGCCGCCATATCCATATCTGCCGCAAGGCGCTGAATATCTTCGGTGTTGCCCTCCAGGAGCAGGGTATCGCCCACCCGCACCACCAGATCCTCCAGCTGGACGCCGATGTTCTGGTTCCGACGATGCACCGCCAGCGTATAAACCCCGTAGCGACGACGCAGGCGCATCGCGCCGAGCGAGCGGCCGACCATGCGGCAGCCGGGGGTGATCAGCACCTCAACGGTTTCGGTTTCAACGGTGGAGACCTGATCGACGCGCTTCAGCTCCTTGTTGCGTTGCAGGCTGAGGAGTTCGGTCATCTGGGTGCGCAGGACCACCCGGTCACCGACCTGCAGCTCGACGCCTTTGAGCGCGTTGCGCAGCGAGATATCGCCGCGAATGACATCGATCAGCCGCACGCCGGGGCGTTTGAACAATTGCACGCCGGTGACCTCGCGCCCGATCAGATTGCTGTCCGGGGGGATCACCGCCTCGGTGAAGAATTTCATCCGCGAGCGGTCGCTGAGCAAGCTGGCCATGCTGCTGCGGTCCGGCAACAGGCGCGGTGCGACGAAGCGCAGGTAGATCATGCCCCAGATCACCAGAATGATGCCCAGCGGCGTGACCTCGAAAATAGTGAAAGGCGCCAGCCCCTGCGCCCGCGCAACCCCGTCAACCAGCAGGTTCGTAGAGGTGCCGATCAGCGTCAGCGTGCCGCCCAAGATGGCTGCATAACTCAGCGGGATCAGCATCTTGGAGGCCGAAACCTTCATCGTGCGGGCGATCTGGATGAACACAGGGATCATCACCACAACCACCGGCGTGTTCGACACAACGGCAGAGGCGGCAACGACAAAGACCATCAAGAGCGCGATGGCCAGCTTCGGGCTGACCTCCGCCTGCTTGCGCGCCTGCGCGGTAAAGGCATCCAGCGCCCCGGTGCGCACCAGGGCCCCCATGATGATGAACATGGCCGCAATGGTCCAGGGCGCCGGATTTGACAACACCGGTAGCGCCGCTTGATACGGCAGCACGCCCGTTGCCAGCATTGTTGAGACACCTGCCAGCGCCACCACTTCAGTCGGGAAGGTTTCCCGCAGGAAGGCTGCAAACATCGCCGCCACGATCAGCAGTGTCAGAACCGCGCCGCCGGTCTCGCCAAGGGGTAGAAACTGCATCAAGGGTAACGACATCCATGAGGTTGAAAGATCAGTCATCGGTGACCTGCAAGACCGGCTGGAACCGCATCAGACAGCGCACGGCCCAAGCGAGTGAACCTGATCCCGCCACCCGAGGCAAGTGTTTCGCGGTGCAACCGGTTGGCATGGTCCTGATTTACCGGCTGTTTGCGAACAGGGTTTGGGTTTTGCGCATATAGGCAGGCAAGTATCCCCCTGCCTGCGTGTATTTTTGCGGAGCCAGGCACGTTGCGAGCCTCCCGAGCCAAAGCCAGCGTCAGGGCGCGGCCTCTTCCAACAAGCCACCCACCCGGATCATGCGGATCGATTTCGCCGCACCGGTGCGATCATCGGTGTCCACAAAAACGCCGGAGAGCGTTGCTGGCCCTTCGGCGGGGGTGAAGCGGTTTTTGGGCATGCCGGTCAGGAAACGGCGCATCGGTTCGGATTTCTCCATCCCGATCACGGAATTATAGTCGCCGCACATGCCGGCATCTGTCAGATACCCGGTCCCGCCAGACAGGATCTGGGCATCGGCCGTTGGCACATGGGTATGGGTGCCCACCACCAGCGAGGCGCGGCCGTTACAGAAATGCCCCATGGCCATCTTCTCAGACGTGGCTTCGCAGTGCATGTCCACGATCACCGCCTGCGCCAGACCGCCACGTGGATGCGATTTCAGCACCGCCTCCACCGCACCAAAGGGATCATCATAGGCGCGTTTCATGAACACCTGCCCCAGCGCCTGAACCACCAGCACCTTGCGCCCGCCGGGGGCGTTGAACAACCGGTAGCCGCGCCCCGGTGCGTTTTTGGCAAAGTTCAGGGGCCGGATGACGCGCGGCTCCTTTTCGATGAATTGCAGCATGTCCTTCTGGTCAAAGGCATGATCGCCCAGGGTCAGGCAGTCGACACCCGCATCCAGCAGAAGCTTGGCGTGTTCGCCGCTCAGCCCCATGCCGTTGGAGGCGTTCTCGCCGTTGACCACAACAAAATCGAGCCGCCATTCCTGCCGCAGCCGCGGCAGGTTTTCAGTGACGGCACGGCGCCCGGCGCGGCCCATCACATCGCCTAGGAAAAGAATACGCATGCCGCGGCTGGTAAGCAACGCGGGGCCAAAGAGCAAGGCCCCGCGTGTTGAAATCGCCGCTTTGTGGCGCCGAGATCAGTTATAAGCAGGCAGCCTCAGGGGCTCAGCTGTAGGCGCCGGCCGAATAGGTCAGCTCGTAACCGTGCGAGTAGATCTCGAAGACGATGCCGAAGGGGTCTTCGACATAGACCATGCGGTAGGGCTTTTCGTCAGGGTAGTATTCGCGCACCGGCATCCGCTGCTTGCCGCCGGCCTCGACGATCTTCTTGGCCAGGCCTTCGACATCCGGGTCCTGGATGCAGAAGTGGAACACGCCGTGGCGTCGGTGGTCGAGGTTCTCTTCCGGTGCGTAATTGCCGTCAAACTCGAAGATTTCGATGCCGACACGGTCGGCGGTGGACATATGGGCGATGCGCAGATGCTTCCAGCCGGGGCCGAAGACGTCGGTGCACATGCGGCCGATGTCGCTGTCATCCTCGGGCACGTCGGTGGGCTCCATGATGGTGTAGAAGCCCATGACTTCGGCGTAGAATTTCACCGCGGCATCAAGGTCCGGAACCGACAGGCCGATGTGGGAAAAGCTTTTCGGGGCGGGAAGCATCATGTTTCTCCTTCACGTGCAGTCTTTGTTGGCAGTGACCGGGAGATAGGGTTGACGGCCTAGAAAGCAAAATTATGATTTCTTATGTCAAGTATAACCAAATGGATATGCCGTGCTGAATTCCTCCTGGCTGGAAACCTTTACCGTGCTCAGCGGGCTGGAGAGCTTCACCCGCACCGCCGCCCGGCTGAATATGACCCAGCCGGGGGTGAGCCAGCATGTGAAGAAGCTGGAAGCGCAGGTCGGCAAGCCGCTGCTGGACCGTCACGGCAAGGGGTTCAGCCTGACTGATGCAGGTGCCGCGGTCGCTGCCCTCGGCCGCCGCCGCCTGGCCGAGGAGGAAGCCCTGCGCCAGGAGCTGGGCCAGGACGATCCCGCCAGCGGCCAGGTGCGCATTGCCTGCCCCGGCGGCTTTGCGGTGCTGCTGTACGACGCTGTGGCGGCGCATCTGGCGGGGGCGCCGGGATTGATGCTGTCCTTGCAGGCCGCTCCGCAAGCCGCGATCGAGGCGCAGCTGCTGGCGGGGGAGCTGGACTTTGGCATCCTGCACCGCAAGCTGGAGGCGCCGCGGCTGACGGCCGAGCCTTTGGGCCGTGACCGGTTGAATTTGATCCTGCCGCCAGACAGCCCGGCTGTGCCGGACTTCGACGATTTACAAGCTTTGGGGATGATCGGCCACCCGGATGGTGCGGCACTGGCCGACAGGCTCCTGGGGGCCAATTACAGCGGCTACCGCGGGGCAGCAGGGCTGCGGCAGCGGGCGTTTTTGAACCAGATCGGCCAGATCCTCGACCCGGTGGCGGCGGGCACCGGCTATACCATCCTGCCGCAAACGGCGGTTCTGGCGCAATCGGCGCAGCGCGCGTTCCGCATTGCAGCGCTCGCGCATCCGCAGGAGGACGAGCTGTGGCTGATCAGCCAGCGCCGCGATCCGCCCCCTGCCCGGCTCGCCGCCTTTGCCGAAGCGATCCGCACGGTGAGTGGCCGGCTTGACCAGTAGTGCGGCCTAGATCTGCAGGATGCGGCTTTCGGTGACGATCATGTCCAGCGGCTGGTCGGTGGGTTCCAGCGGCAGATCGTCGTCTTCCTGCGCATCAAAGGCAAAGCCGATCGCCAGCGTCGCGCGCCGCGCCCGCAGCAGTTCCAAGGTGCGGTCGTAAAAGCCGCCCCCATAGCCAAGCCGCCCGCCCCGCGCATCAAAGGCGACCAGCGGCACAATCAGGATCTCGGGTTCAAAATAATCATCCACCTCGGGCACTCTGGCGCCAAAGGGACCGTCGCGCAGCGCGCCGTCCGGTTGCCAGCGACTGAATTTCAGCGGTGTCTCCTTGGCCTGGATCACTGGCACCCCAACCGGACCATGGGCCGCCGCCTCAGCCATGGCAGGGCGCGGGTCAATCTCCGTGCGGATCGGCATGTAACCTGAGAGCGGCACACCGCGATATCCGGCCAGCACCTCGGACAGATGGCCCGCGACCCCTGGCTTGTTCATATCATATGCGGCCTTGCGGCGCTGGAAGGCAGCTTTGCGGGCGTCAGCCTTGATCCGGGTGAGGTCATCCATGAGTGCGATCCTGTCAGAACGAAAGACACCGCCCGCACCGGCGAGCAGCAAAAACGGCGCAGGTCAGAGCAGCATCGCCCCGGCCAGCCCAAGAAAAGCAAAAAATCCGACAATATCCGTGACCGTTGTCACAAAGGCACCGGAGGCCAGCGCCGGATCGACGCCGATTTTCTCCAGAATAATCGGCACCACGGTTCCCGCCAGCCCCGCGACGACCAGATTGATCACCATAGCGACGGCAATCACAACGCCCAGCACGGGTGAGCCGAACCACAAGATCCCCACCACGCCCATGATCAGGGCAAAGGCAAGGCCGTTGACCAGCCCCACCAGAACCTCCCGCCGGATCACCCGCCAGACGTTGGATCCGGTGAGGTCGCGGGTCGCCAGCGCGCGCACTGCCACCGTTAGCGATTGCGTGCCGGCATTGCCACCCATGGAGGCCACGATCGGCATCAGCACCGCCAGCGCCACAAATTCGGCAATCGTCGCCTCAAACTGGGCAATCACCAGCGAGGCCAGAATTGCGGTGGCAAGGTTCACCGCCAGCCAGGGAAAACGCTGCTTCGTCGTGGCCATCACCCGGTCAGCAAGGCTGCCCTCGCCGACCCCCGCGAGGCGCAGGATGTCTTCTTCGTGCTCTTCGTCCAGCACCACCATGGCATCATCCATGGTGATGACGCCCACTAGCCGTCCCTCATCATCGACCACGGGGGCTGAGATCAGGTGGTACTGGTTGAAGGCATAGGCCACATCTTCCTCGTCCTGATCGGCAGGGATGATCTGAAAGGTCTCCTCGACGATGTCACCCAGCGGCACCTCCCGTTTGGAGGACATGATGCGGCCAAGCGTGACATTGCCGACGGGGTGTAGCCGAGGATCGACCAGAACGACATGGTAGAACTGATCCGGGAGATGATCGGATTCCCGCATGAAATCAATTGCCTGCCCGACCGTCCAGTGGTCGGGTGCCATCACCACCTCGCGCTGCATCAGTCGGCCGGCGGAGTTCTCAGGATAGCTCAGCGATTGTTCAACCGCCACCCGGTCCGCATCTTCCAGCGTGTTGAGAATGGCCTCCTGCTGCGGCTCTTCCAGATCCTCCAGCAGGTCAACAACGTCATCGCTTTCAAGATCACGCACCGCCTCAGCCAAAACCTGCGGGGCAAGCTGTGAGATCACCTCTTCGCGGATGCTCTCATCCAGTTCCGACAGGATCTCACCGTCGAATTCGCGGTCGTACAGCCGGATCAGCTGACCCCGGTCAAAGGCGCTGATCTGTTCCAGAAGGTCGGCAATATCCGCTGCGTGCAGCGGCTCCATCAGCGCGGTCAGCTGCGCCTGATCCGCGGCCTCCACTGCCTCAAGAATCTGGCCGACCAGTTTGCGATCCAGCTCATAGGCATCCTCGGACGCGGGATCGACTGGCTCTTGGTGGTCGTCTGCAATCATCTGAGGCCCCTTTTTCGCGGTTGCTTCTGGAATAAAAGAAGCAGTTACCGAAAAACAATGACAATGACGTAATTTACCGCCGATGATGCTGCGCGTATCCTGTGGACCGCAGTTTGGCAAGAAAGGACCGCGTCTTATGCAGGCAGACTATATCTTACGGGGACAGGTTCTTTCGTTTACAGACACCCCCTTTGATGGCGACAGCCCGGAGGCGGCGGCAAAGCTGCATGAGGCGGTCGCCATCGGCGGTGGCAAGGTGCTGGAGCTGGGCGCATGGGAGGGCCTGCGCAAGGCCCATCCGGCGGCAGAACTGGTGGATCATGGCGACCGGCTGATCCTGGCGGGGTTTGTCGATGCCCATGTGCATTTCCCCCAGACCGCGATTATTGCCAGCTGGGGCAAACGGCTGATTGACTGGCTGAACAGCTATACCTTCCCCGAGGAGATGCGGTTTGGTGATCGGTCTTATGCTTATGAGATCGCCGGGCGTTATCTGGATCTGACCCGCTCCCATGGCACCACCACCATGTGCAGCTATTGCACCATCCATCCCGAAAGCGTGGATGCGTTTTTCACCGCCGCGCAGGCGCGGGGCCAACGGGTTGTTGCAGGCAAGACCTGCATGGATCGCAACGCCCCGGACGGGCTGCGCGACACCGCGCAATCGGCCCATGACGACAGTGCGGCGCTGATCGCGCGCTGGCATGGGGTTGACCGGCTGTCTTATGCGATCACGCCACGGTTCTCTCCCACCTCGACACCCGAACAGCTGGAGGCCATGGGCGCGCTTTGGGCCGATCATCCGGACTGTCTGATGCAGACCCATCTGAGCGAGCAAACGGATGAGATTGCCTGGGTGAAGTCGCTCTTTCCCAAGGCCCGCGATTATCTGGATACCTATGAGCAATTTGGCCTGTTGGGCGCACGCGGCCTTTATGGTCATGCCATCCATCTGGAAGACCGCGAGCGTGCCCGGCTGCGCGAGGTTGGCGCGGCGCTGGTGCATTGCCCTACCTCTAACACCTTTATCGGCTCCGGGCTGTTTGATATGGCCGGGCTGATGGCAGAAGGCCAACGGATTGGCCTGGCCACGGACACCGGTGGCGGCTCCAGTTTTTCGATGCTGCGCACCATGGCGGCGGCCTATGAGGTTGGCCAGCTGCGCGGCACGCCACTGCATGCGGCGCAATTGCTGTGGCTGGCCACGCAAGGCTCGGCCCGCGCGCTGCACATGGGAGACCAGATCGGCAATATCGCCCCTGGCATGGAGGCGGACCTGGTGGTGCTGGATCTGGCCTCCACCCCCGCCATTGCGCAGCGCAGCGCCGGGGCGAAAGATCTCTGGGAGGCGGTTTTTGCCACCATCATGATGGGCGATGACCGGGCGGTTGCGGAGGTCTGGATCAACGGCGCACGCGACTGAAGCCCGTCGCGACATGAGGACAAAGCGAGGGAGGCGCTGACGCGCCTCTGCCTCCGGCGGGGATATTTGGCGCCAGAAGCAGGGCGAAGCGCTGTTGCCCGGTTTGGCCAGTTGCGTCAGGCCAGCTGCGTCAGATCAGTCGCATCAAACCAGCTGCATCAGACGTGTGGTGGCTTTTTGGTGCCGTTCCAGGAGCCCTGGCAGATCCATGGTCGCTAGGGTGCCGTCGCGGATGATCTGACGCCCCTCAACGAAGAGATGTTTCACCTGTGCAGGCCCTGCCAGCAACAGGGCCGCCGGATCCCAGCTGCCGCTTGAGGCCACGCCGGTGACATCCCAGATGGCGATATCGGCGCGTTTACCCACCGCAAGCTGCCCCACATCGGGCCGTCCCAGCACCTCTGCCCCGCCGCGCGTGGCGATTTCCAACGCCTCATAGGCGCTCATGGCATCGGCGCCCTGCGCGACCCGCTGCAGCAGCATCGCCTGACGTGCCTCACTGATCAGGCTGGCCATATCATTGCTGGCCGATCCATCCACCCCCAGCCCAACGGGTACCCGCGCATCGCGCATGGCGCGCAGCGGCGCGATACCGCTGCCGAGCCGACAATTGGAACAGGGGCAATGGGCCACACCGGTACGGGTCCGGGCGAAGAGATCAATCTCCTCAGCGTCCAGTTTCACACAATGGGCGTGCCAGACGTCAGGGCCCGTCCAGCCCAGATCCTCGGCGTATTGGCCGGGTCGGCAGCCGAACTGCGCAAGGGAATAGGCGATATCTTCGTCATTTTCGGCCAGATGAGTGTGCAGCATGACGCCCTTGTCCCGCGCCAGAAGGGCGCTGTCCCGCATCAGCTCGCGGCTGACGGAAAACGGCGAACAGGGCGCCAATGCGACCCGGCACATCGACCCCTCAGCGGCATCATGGAACCGGTCCACCACCCGGATCATATCGTCAAGAATGGCGCGTTCATCCTCAACCAGGCTGTCCGGCGGCAGGCCCCCCGCGCTTTCGCCGATGCTCATGGCGCCACGGGTCGGCTGAAAGCGCAGGCCGATATCGCCAGCCGCCTCAATCGTGTCCTCCAGCCTGCTGCCGTTGGGATAGAGGTAGAGATGATCAGAGGTGAGCGAGCAGCCCGAGAAGGCCAGCTCCGCCAAGCCTAGCTGGGCGGAGACATGGATATCATCCGGCGTGAAGGCGGACCAGATCGGGTAGAGCCGTTTCAGCCAGCCAAACAGCAACGCATCCTGCGCGCCGGGCACCGCGCGGGTGAGGTTCTGGTAGAGATGGTGGTGGGTATTCACGAGGCCGGGCGTCACCACGCAGCCGCGGCCGCTGATCCGCTCACCTGTGGTGCTGAGATCACTGCCAATCTCAGCAATAATCCCGTCACGCAGGCGCAGATCCACAGCCGACAGCTGGCGGCGCTGATCATCCATTGTCAGCGCGATATCAATATTTTGAATCAGAATCTCAGGCACAGGTCACACTCCATCAGGCCGCCCATTTCGGTGAAGTGTGAAAACGCGCCGACAGAATACGGGCAAAGGACTCGGCGCGCTGGAGTGGTTTAGCGGATTGTATGCAGGCAGTTCAAGCGGTTTGCTGAATCAGTGCAAGCGCTGCGGCATGTAACTCGGGCGTGGCAGCTGCAAGCACCTGGCCACCCTCATGCGCGGGCGCGCCCTGCCAGTTGGTCACCACGCCGCCTGCCGCCTGAATGACCGCAATCGGCGCCTGAATATCATAAGCGTTCAGACCGGCTTCGATCACCAGATCACATTGCCCCGCCGCCAGTAGCGCATAGGCGTAGCAATCCATACCATAGCGGGTCAGCTGCACCTGGCTGGCGACGCGTTGAAAGGCCGCCCGTTCGTCGTCGCTACCGACTTCGGGAAAAGTGGTGAACAGCGTTGCCTCTGACAGGTTGACCGTCGCGCGGGCAGAGAGCGCCTGCTCTCCCAAGGGGCCGCTCAGGCTGGCGCCATCGGGTGTGCCGACAAAACGTTCACCAATATAAGGCTGGTCGATGATGCCAAGAAAGGGGCCGCGGTTGTCCCCCAGCGCGATCAGAACGCCCCAGGTCGGGGTGCCGCTGATAAAGCCACGGGTGCCGTCAATCGGATCAAGGACCCAGATGCGTCCGGATGGGCCGGTGGTCTCGCCGTATTCCTCTCCAAGGATGCTGTCCTCGGGGCGCAGTTCGGCGAGCACGGACCGCATCGCCTGTTCGGCGGCGCGATCAGCAATGGTGACAGGATCAAAGCCTTCGTCCAGTTTGTTGTCGGATTGCAGTCCGTCTGAACGAAAATATGGCAGGATCGCCTGGCGTGCAGCATCGGCCATCCGATGGGCAACCTCCAGATCTGAAAACGCGGCTGAAGTCATACCCAAAGGGGTGACATTCAACCGCGCATATTTCAAGCCCCAAGCCCCCACTCGAGGCTGGAAAATCAAGCCGCGTCGCTGAGCACGCGCGCCAGTTCGAACAGACGGCGGCGCTGGTTCTCTGGAATCGCGTAGTAGGACCGCACCAGATCCAGTGCCTCCTTGTCGCCCATCAGATCATCAGGCACCTGCGCCTTATCCGATGCTGGCGCAGCATCGTCCTGCAACCCTTCAAAAAAGAAGCTGACAGGAACGCTGAGCGCGTCAGAAATATCCCAGAGCCGAGAGGCGCTGACCCGGTTTGCACCGGTTTCATATTTTTGGATTTGTTGAAATTTGATACCAACCAGCTCTGCGAGCTGTTGTTGCGTCATGCCGATGAGCCACCGGCGATGCCGGATGCGTTTCCCCACGTGCACGTCCACTGGATGAGCCATGCGTTTCTCCTAAGATTTACCAACTGGGTGCCACCCTAGCCGTCTTTCTTAACCCCCGCCCACCCGGCAATTACCGTGCAAGACCAATGTTGCCAAAAAACCCGTAAGTCCCTGTACCAACGAACAAGGCGCTCCCATTGGGGTTGAGTGTACGACCTTAACGGTTGAATTCAAGCAGTCACTCTCGCCGCAATGGGCGCCTGTGCGTCAAACGCATGATTTCATGCACCATTTTTATTTCACTTTTTTGCATGTTTTACTCATGTTCCGCACCTCCCCATAAATAGTGAGGTGATCCGATTGCGAATCTGACATGGTTTTACCACTCAGAATCACCTTACCCCATGCCAGATATGGAAAAATGATATGCGCGCCTACAGTGTTAGCAGCTTCGACATCTCGCCGACTATCGCAGAGGTTGACGTTAGATCCCCGAAAAGCGGAGAAGTTGCAGTTGCAATATACGCCTGTGGGTTGAATTTTGCAGATCTTCTTCTTCTTAGCGGCAAATATCAGGACACGCCAGACCTGCCGTTTGTGCCGGGGTTGGAACTGGCCGGCGTGATCAAGGCGGTTGGCGCGGATGTAGATGGGCTGGCCGTTGGCGACCGGGTAGCGGTGTTTTCCGGTCAGGGTGGCCTGGCCGAAGCCGGGATTTTTCCAGCCGATCGGGTCACACCTATCCCGGATGAGATGTCCTTTGCCGATGCAGCAGCGTTTCAGATCACCTATGGCACCGGACTTGTGGCACTTGATCACTGCGCACGACTCCAGCCGGGGGAGACGCTGCTGGTCACCGGCGCTGCAGGGGGCGTTGGCCTCACGGCGGTTGAGATCGGCAAGCGGCTGGGCGCGCGGGTGATTGCCCATGCCCGCGGTGCCGAGAAACTGGCTGTGGCCAAGGCCGCTGGTGCGGACCATCTGATCGATGCCAGTGACGATCTGCGCCAATCGGTCAAGGATCTGGGCGGCGCGGATGTGGTCTATGAGGCCATCGGCGGCGAGGTCTGGACCGCCGCCTTTCGCGCAACCAACCCCGGCGGCCGGTTGCTGCCGATCGGCTTTGCCGGGGGTGAGGTGCCGCAGATCCCTGCGAACCATCTGCTGGTCAAAAATCTCAGCGTGATCGGATTTTACTTCGGCGGCTACCTCAAGAGCCAGCCGGTGGTAATCCAAGGGGCGATCAAACGGTTGCTTCAGTGGTACCGCGACGGCTCATTGCGCCCGCATATCAGCCACAGGCTGCCGCTGGATCGGGTCGCTGACGGTCTGGAGCTGCTGCGCAGCAGGCAGGCCACGGGCAAGGTGGTGATCATGATCCGACCAGAGCAGGGCTAACGACAGCTTGGCTGCAGCCCTGCCCTGTCCTGCTTAGCCCTTCCACGCCCCACCAGGCCATGTCATGCAATGAGAACCCGCACCGCAAACAAGGGCGGCGCGGGTCTTGGTCTGAGGTGAGACCTCAGGCAGCTGTCCAATGCGTCTGCGCGGCAGCCAGCGGGGCGCTGATGTTCTGAAACGCCTTACGCACAAGAAACGCCAGCTCGCTCACCATGGGAGAGCCAGAGGTCTCCGCCCCATAGAGATTGATCAGTTGGACCGGCAGCTCTGGCAGGTTGCCGCCATGGTCGATCTGCACCAGATGCGGCGGTTCGGTCCCCTCAATCATCGTATGAATCGCAAGATCGGCGCTGACGGTTGCCTCAATTGTGCGGTCACTGTCGGTTTCCACCACCATCTCCCAGGAAATACCAGCTGCATCCAGCGCGCCCACCACCTTGGGCCTGAAGGTGCAGTACCGACCAAAGGCCAGCTTCAGCGGACGCTGCCGCCAAGCAGACCCGTTGGGAGCCCCGATCCAGCAGAGCGGACGTTCGGCCAGTGTTTCACCATTTTCCGAGGTGGTGGTTTCCGTGGTCAGGATCAGATCGCATTCACCGCGCGAGAACTGCTCCTTCAGCGAGCGGGTAAAACTGGAGATCAGCTGCACCTTCACCCGCGGGAACGACGCATTGAAACGCTGCAGCACCTGCGGGATCGCCGGGTAAACAATGTCATGCGGCACCCCAAGGACAATCTCGCCTTCATAGGCCTGATCGGTGAGCCGACCGATCACCTCATCATTCAGCGCCACCATCCGCCGGGCATAGGCCAGCAGCTGCTCCCCGGAGGCGGTCAGCGCAATTGTCCGGCCAGAGCGATCCAGCAGTTGCAGCCCCAGCAGCTCCTCAAGTCGCTTGAGCTGCATAGAGACCGCAGACTGGGTCAGATGCAGAAAGCCGGCGGCGCGGGTTACCCCACCGTTATCCGCAACCGCAACGAAGGAGCGCAGCGTGGTGATATCGAGATTCCGCATCATCACAATCCTTGATAGTTGAAATCATAAACATTCGTTTTTCATATCAATCACACTGCGCCATATACATCAACAGAATTGATAACAACGCACCACACCATCATAGATCCAGAAAAGGACGCAAATTATGACCTATATGGACAACAGCCTGCGCTCCACCTCCTGCGCCCCCCGCCGTTCGATCCTGGCAACCGTGTCCCATGCCCTCGCCGTCTGGCGCGAACGCCGGATGCTGGCGCAGCTGGATCCCTCCGCGCTTGAGGACATGGGCATCAGCCAACGCGACGCCGAAGCAGAAGCCCGCCGTCCGATCTGGGATGCCCCGAACAACTGGACCCGCTAACGTCAACGCGTCGGCAGAGAGCGTAAGACAAACAGGTCCGCACTGCGGGCCTTTTTTTGTTCCAGACCGATGAGCGTGATATTCGGGGTATCAGCGTATGTGCGCCTGCGTCTTGAGCGGATCAGGTAGCTTGCTGCGGCCCGTAAAGGTGACCAGCAGTGCCGCAAGGATAATGGCGAAGACGCCCAAAACCCCCAACGCGCCCGGCACCACCGAGAACAACACCAGATCAAAGCCAAGCGCCCAGACCAGGCCGGTATAGTCAAAAGGCGCGAGCGTGCTGACCGGTGCCCGTGCTACCGCTTCATTGGCGACGATATGACCAACACCACCTATCAGCCCGGCAAAAGCGAGCCATCCGAACATCTCAGCGCTGAGGGAAACCCAGCCCAAGGGCAAAGATGCAAGCCCAAGCGCGGCAGAGACAATTGCAAAGTAAAAGGCAATGGAAGACGACCCCTCCGTTGCCATCATCGTTTTTGTGTGCACCCGAACAAACGCCATAGTGACGGCATAGGCAAGACCAGCAACCACGCCGATCAAAGCCCCATCACCGGGCAATTCCATTGCTTCCCACAACAGCAACACCACACCGGCAAACCCAAAGGAAATTGCGATGATGATCGCAGCGGTCAACCGTTCACCAAGCAGTATCGCCGAAAGCGGCAAGACCAGAACTGGCGCCAGATAGGCCAGGGCCTGCGCATTGGCGACGGGAAGATAAGCAAGAGATACAAAAGACATAGCCATGGAAAACGCGCCGAAAGCACTTCGGGTCACATGCAGGCGCGGATACCGTGTTTTCAACGCAGCGGGGAACTCACCGCGCCAAATCATATACAAGACGATGGGTATCAGTGCCAATACAGATCGCCAGAACATGATTTGACCGATGGGCACACTCTGTGCCGCTCCATGGATGGCTGCTGACATGGCGGTCATCAGGAATGCGGCCAAAAGACGCAAACCGATCCCCTGAAGATGTGTGTTCTGTGATCTCATGACAAAAGACATGTCAAATGCGCTCCGCCACCACAACAAAAATGCAACCAAAGGCTGAGTTATGCATAACGTCTCGGTATTATGCTCCTTAGGCAACCAACGAGAGACTGCATCGTTACCCTGCGCCCCACCTTCCGCCGCTTTTTGTCGATAATTGCGTCGAAACTTCGATCTACAGGCTTGAACCGCGCCCCGCTTCACCCGATATTTGCGAGGAACGCCAGGTCTCTGCACGCAGCAGGGAACCTGCGCGAGGGAGTTTAGAGACGGAGACCATGATACATGGCACAGTTTGACACCATCCGATCCACAGCGGGCGCACGCTCTGCGGAGATCGATGCGGGGCTGCGCGCCCACATGAACAAGGTCTACGGCACCATGGCCGTAGGCACATTCATCACTTTTCTGGCGGCCTGGGCCATTTCCGGCCTCGCGGTCACCACGGACCCCGCCAATGCCGCAGCCCAGTTGAGCGCTGACAAATATCTGACCAGCATCGGCTATGCGCTTTATGCCTCGCCGCTGAAATGGGTTGTCATGTTTGCCCCGCTGGCCTTTGTCTTTGGCATCGGCGCGGCGGCAAATCGCATGTCGGCCGCTGGCGTCCAGCTGCTGTTCTATGTTTTCGCCACCGTGATGGGTGTGTCCATCAGCTCGATCTTCCTGGTGTTCACCGGTGAGAGCATCGTGCAGGTGTTCCTGATCACCTCTATCGCCTTTGCGGGTCTGTCGCTGGTGGGTTACACCACCAAGAAGGACCTCTCCGGCATGGGCGCCTTCCTGATCATGGGCCTGATCGGTCTGATCGTGGCGTCGGTTGTGAATATCTTCTTGGCCTCCTCAGCGATTGCTTTCGCAATTTCGGTGATCGGCGTGCTGATCTTTGCGGGTCTCACCGCCTATGACACCCAGCGGATCAAGAATGAGTATCTGCAGCACGCCCATATGGGCGACCAGGAGTGGCTCGCCAAATCCGCCATCATGGGCGCGCTGAGCCTCTATCTGGACTTCATCAATATGTTCATGATGCTGCTCCAGCTGCTTGGAAACCGCGAATAACGCGACACCTTCCAGACCTAAGCACGACCGGGGCGGATCATCACGATCCGCCCTTTTTCTTTGCCTGCCCAGCCGACCTGCTGCCGCCCAGCAGGCCTCTCTTCACCGCTGTATTTGAGACACCCATGGATCTGATCGATATTACCCCCGCAGACGCCCACCGCCTGATCCCCCTGCTGCAGGACCTGCATGCGTTGCACGTGGCCCATCAACCCGATCGCTACCCCGCAGACCCAGACGACGCCGCATTGACCCGCTGGCTGGAAGAATGGCTGAGCGATAGCAGCGTGACCGCCCGCGCTGCGGTCAGCCCGCAGGGCAGCGTGATGGGCTATATGATCTATGGGATTGAACACCGCCCTGCCCTGCCTGTGCGCCGGGCTGAGACCCGCGCGATGCTGCACCACATCGCCGTATCAGAAAGCTGGCGGCGCATGGGCGTGGGAGCAGCGCTGATCGCGGATCTGAAACGCGCTGTGGCGCTCCAAGGCATCCAGGTCGTTGCCACCACATATGCGCCGTTCAACAGCGCCTCCGCCGCATTGATGGCGCGTATGGGAATGGAGCCGGTCATGATCATGGCCGAGTGGCGCGGCTGACACAGGTATCTCCGACCGCTCTGACAGCCACCAACGACGCGCGCTGCGTCCCATAAAAGACAGGAGGCAGCCCCACCGCTGCCTCCTGCTCTGGTCGCTCCCCCGAGCCGACCTGTGGTGCTGTGACCGCCCGAGACCTTGCACTTCCGGCGAGGCACCTCGGCGCCACTGTCTCACCCACATCCCGAGATCACTTGTCGCGGGGAAACCTGCCATTAACGCGCCAAAGCATCCAGCGGGCCGGACTTTCACCAACCGGATTTTCATAAAACTTGTGGTGCGCCGGGTAAGACTTGCTGTGCCAACCAAAAAAGGGCCGCACTACGGTGCGACCCTTCTTATCTACTGTCCCGAAAATCGGGGGTTGATATCGCGGCCAGCGGCTGCGCGACATCAAGAGGCTTATTTGATTTTGCCTTCTTTGTATTCAACGTGCTTGCGCACGACCGGGTCGTACTTACGCACAACCATTTTCTCGGTCATGGTGCGTGCGTTTTTCTTGGTCACGTAGAAGTGGCCCGTGCCCGCGGTCGAGTTCAGGCGGATCTTGATTGTGGTCGGCTTCGCCATGGTATTCTCCTGCGTCCGAAAAGGCAGGGGCCTCTCGGTAAATTCCTATATGAGCGTGCGCTTTTACCTGCACCACCCCGCGAGTCAAGAGGGTTCGCCGGGATATTTTGCGCAGAGGGCCTATAAGCCGGATTTTGTTCCGGGGCCAAGGCCCCTTCGATGACCATTCATCTAGGATGCGCATTGCTGCGCACCTCCAGCTGCCAACCCGACCCCTCTTGGCCAAAACATGCCTAGCGGCGGTATCGGCTGACGCCGACCGGCCCGCGCGGGGGTCCTATTTGGCATTGCTCCCGGTGGGGCTTGCCATGCCGCCCCTGTTGCCAGCGGCGCGGTGGGCTCTTACCCCACCGTTTCACCCTTACCCACACGGGATCGCCTGACAGGCAGGCGCGTGCGGGCGGTCTGTTTTCTGTGGCGCTCTCCGTCAGATCGCTCTGCCCGGGCGTTACCCGGCACCGTCGTTTTGTAGAGTCCGGACTTTCCTCGTGATGCCTTGCGGCCTCCCGCGGCCATCCAGCCCTCTGCGCCCTGATCGCCTAGAAACAACCGCGCCCGGCGTCAAGCAGATTGTGCCCCGTAAGAACGGAGATGGGGCGTTGCCCCTTTCGCCCCCTCAGGATCGGGGGCAATTCACCTCAGGATATTTTCGCCAGAAGATGGGCGGCGCGTGGGGCTACCTTTAGCGATTGCTAGGCAGAAGCAGTTGTATATCCGCATCGCTCAACGGTCCGCGTTGTCCGGGCCGAAACCTGAGACGCACCGCCTGCAGCAGCGTGGCGTCGTCAACATCTGCAGTGAAGCCCCGCGCCTGCGCGCGAGCGCGAAAAAGCTCCGTGCGCGCCCATGGCTCCTGCGGAATGGGTGGAGCAGCCGCCGTGACCTTCGGGACGGGGGCTGCCAGTCCTTGCCGCGCCAGACGCGCCCAGTCAAAGCGCGGGCCGGGATCGAATTTGCGGCCGGGCGCCATGCAGGAGTGACCGATCACCCCTGTAGGCGATATCTCCCAACGTTGCAGGATGGCGGGCAAGAGCGTCTCCAATCGCGCCATCTGCGGCGCAGAAAAAGGGTGATCCCCCCGATTGTCGAGTTCGATCCCAATGGAACGTGAATTGATATCGCCCTGCCCGCACCATTCACCTGCACCTGCATGCCAGGCGCGATCCGCCTCGTGCACCATCTGCCACAGCGTTCCGTCAGCGCCGATCAGATAATGGGCGGAGACTTCGTATTGCGGATCACAGAGCCGTGCCAGAGCCGCCTCGGCGTGCTCCATTGCGGTGTAGTGAAGAACGACCAGCTCTGGGCGCAGCCCATTCCGGCGCGCATTGAAATTGGGGCTCGGATGCCAAATGGCGGCCTCACCCTCCTCAGGATTGCTCGGGACCTCGGTCACGCCACGCCGCCCGGCGTCAGTTCTGCACCGCAAGGCGATAAGGCGCCGGGTCCCAACCGCAAGCGTAGCCATCGCCATCGGGATCAAGTGCCTGACGGTCACGCTTCGGCCCGCCTGCTGCAAGAAAGGCGATCTGGGCCAGTTCTGGCGACGCAAAGCCCGCGCAATTGCGCGAGGAGCGCGCCGCAAGATTGATGCCCGAGCGCGAATAGATGCGCTGCCCGCGCGGATTGGAGGTGCTCAGCGCGTAGCGAACGATATTGGGATCACGGCTGCCACTGCGGGTGGGCACGGCAGTCGGGCTCACCACCTGATATTGCGCGCGCTGACGGGCCAGCCGCTCTGCGTCGCTTTCTATGCTCTGACGCGAGGCAACCGCGTCAAAGTCATTCTCGTCCGAAATCTGCGGATTGCCCGCAAGCGCCGGTGCCGGGTTGGAGGGGCTGGCCTCAATCGGGGCGGTGCCGGAATTGCTGCGTGCGGCCTCTAGTGCCGCTGCGGTCTCCCGCGCGATGTCATCGCTGCTGCCGCCGGAGGAGGCGAGTGTTCCCGCACCACTGGTGCGCGCCGCCACGCGGGGCGCGGGCTGCACAGCGCGCGGCAGAGGCTCGCTGGCGACCCGTGCCGGTGGCACCAGTGGATCGCCGTTGATGGTGGTGCCGGTCGCAGGCGCCCCGTCGAAGGGGCTGGAGCCAAACCCGGCCTCTGGCCCGCTGTCGGGCACCGGGGGTTGGCACGCGGCCAGCAGGACAAGGCTGCTGGTCGCAAGGATGGACCGGAATGCACGCATGATCACCACCTGTTTGTTCTGCTCAGATCAGAACCGGGTTTACCACCAATGCCCTGGCTTGGCCACAAACCCGGCAGCCTCTTCCAGCGCATAGGCTGTATTCAGCAGATCACCCTCTTCCCAGGGGCGGCCAATCAGTTGCAGACCAAGCGGCAGCCCTTTGGCATCAACACCAGCAGGCACGGAAATCCCCGGCAGACCGGCGAGGTTCACGGTCACGGTGAAGACGTCGTTCAGATACATCTGCACCGGATCCGCGTCGATCATTTCCCCCAAACCAAAGGCCGCAGAGGGCGTGGCCGGTGTCAGGATCGCGTCGATACCCTGCGCAAAAACATCCTCGAAGTCCTTTTTGATCAGGGTACGGACCTTGCGGGCACGATTGTAGTAGGCGTCATAGAAACCTGCGGAAAGCACATAGGTACCAACCATCACACGGCGCTGCACCTCATGGCCGAAGCCCGCGGCGCGGGTTTTCTCGTACATCTCGGTGATGCCGTCGCCGCCCTCCAGCGTGGCGCGCTGACCGTAGCGCACACCGTCGTAGCGTGCGAGGTTTGATGACGCCTCAGCAGGGGCAATCACGTAGTAGGCTGGCAGCGCGTATTTGGTGTGCGGCAGGGAAATATCGACGATCTCGGCGCCTGCTGCGCGCAGCATCTCCGCCCCTTCGGACCAGAGTTTCTCAATCTCCGCAGGCATGCCATCCATGCGGTATTCGCGCGGGATGCCGATTTTCTTGCCTTTGATATCACCGGTCAGCATTGCCTCAAAATTCGGCACCGCCAGATCGGCGCTGGTGCTGTCCTTGGGGTCGTGGCCACACATCGCCTCAAGCATCATCGCCGCATCGCGCACCGATTTGGTCATCGGACCGGCCTGATCCAGCGAGGAGGCAAAGGCCACCACACCCCAGCGCGAGCAGCGCCCGTAAGTGGGTTTGATGCCGGTGATACCGGTAAAGGCCGCAGGCTGACGAATCGACCCGCCGGTATCGGTGCCAGTTGCCGCCAGGCACAGATCAGCAGCCACAGCAGATGCCGACCCACCGGAGGAGCCGCCCGGTGTCAGTTGGGCCTCATCGCCCTCGCGCCGCCAGGGGCTGACTGCGTTGCCATAGACAGATGTCTCGTTGGATGAGCCCATCGCGAATTCATCCATGTTCAGCTTGCCCAGCATAACCGCACCAGAATCCTGCAACTGCTGGGAGACGGTGGATTCATACTCGGGCTTGAAGCCTTCCAAGATGCCAGAGGCCGCCTGACTGTCGACACCTTTGGTGCAGAACAGATCCTTGATGCCAATGGGAAGGCCACACATGGCAGGCGCGTCGCCTGCCTTGATCCGTACGTCCGCCGCCTTAGCGCGTTCCAGCGCAATCTCGGGCGTCTTGTGCACGAAGGCATTCAGCGCATCCGCGGCATCAATCGCTTTCAGACAGGCCTCGGTCAGCTCGACAGAGGTGGTTTCGCCCTTGCGCAATGCGTCACGAGCGGCGGACAGGGTCAGTTTGTTCAGTTCGGTCATGTCTTATTCAACCACCTTGGGCACTGCGAAAAAGCCTTCGCGGGCATCGGGAGCATTGGCGAGGATCTTGTCCTGCTGATTGCCATCCGTGACCTCATCCACCCGGCGCTTCAGCCGCTGCGGTGTTACGGAGGTCATTGGCTCGACGCCTTCGACGTCCACCTCGTTCAGCTGCTCGATAAAGCCGAGGATGGTGTTGAACTCATCTGCCAGAGCGGGCAGCGCGTCCTCTTCGACCTTGATACGGGCCAGTTTGGCCACTTTGGCGGCGGTGCTTTGGTCAATCGACATGGAAACCCTCATCTCGTGTTAGCACGCATTTACCGCCGCACCGCCGCCGCCGCAAGCCTGCGGGCGCGTGAAAGCCCCGGGAATTCGACCCCAAGGCACCTGAGCCTGTGGATTTTTGCCTCTGCCACGATAGGCTTGAGACAGGACGACGCCCCGACCGGGCCGGATCGCAACCGCAGTGAGGGAGTATAGGACATGGAGATCATCTGGCTGGGCCACGGCAGTTTTCGCATCGAGACCGCAGGACAGGTTCTGCTGGTTGATCCCTGGCTGACCGGCAATCCGATGCTGCGCGACGATCAGCACGAGGCCGCCATCGCAGGCGCCACCCATATTATCCTGACCCATGCCCATTTTGACCATGTCATTGACGTGCTGGCGCTGGCGCGGCGGCTGAATGTGCCGATTGTGGGCCAATATGACCTGATGGGTATCTGGGGGGAAACCGAAGATGTGACCACCATCGGCTTCAACAAGGGCGGCACTGTCAATCTGGACGGGCCAAACCTCGCCATGGTTCCGGCCTCTCACAGCTCAACTTTTGCAACGCAGGATGGGTTACGAACAGCGGGCAGCGAGGTGGGGTATATGCTGATGAGCGAAGGGAAAACGCTTTATATCTCAGGCGATACCGGGGTGATGGCGGATATGGATTGGATCGGCGACTACTACAAACCCGACATCGGCATCCTGAGCGCTGGGGGCCATTTCACCATGGATATGGCGCAGACGGCCTATGCGGCGAAACGGTATTTCAATTTCAAAACGTTGATCCCCTGCCACTACCGCACCTTCCCGATCCTGGAGCAGAGCGCTGAGAAACTGGCGGATGCCCTGCCGGAGGTGACGGTGATCGAACCGCAGGTGCTCGAGGCGATCAAGCTATAAGCGCCGTCGGGGCACCAGATGACCTGCGGGTTAGGACCTCAACCCGCCTGCTGCACAGCGGGGGAGGTGAAGGCGGCGCGGGCTTTGGCGGCTTTTTGTCTGCAGATACAGTCTGTTGCGTGGTCATTCACCAGCCCCATCGCCTGCATGAAGGCAAAGCAGGTGGTGGGTCCGACGAATTTCCAGCCGCGTTTTTTCAGCTCCTTTGACAGCGCAATCGACTGCGGCGTGATGGAGGCGGTCTGCGGCGGTACCTGATCGTCCGGCCCCGGCTCATAGCTCCAGAAAAACGCAGCAAGAGATCCTTCGGCGACGACCATTTCCTCTGCCCGACGCGCGTTGTTGATCACCGCCTCAATCTTGCCGCGGTGGCGAATGATACCTGCGTCCTGCAAAAGGCGGTCCACGTCCTGAGGGCCAAACCGGGCGACACGGGTCCAGTCGAACCCCGCAAAGGCGGCCCGGAAATTCTCGCGTTTGGCCAGAATGGTGCGCCAGCTCAGACCTGACTGAAAACTCTCAAGACAAATCTTCTCAAACAGACGCTGATCATCCGCAACCGGATAGCCCCATTCGTGATCATGATAGGGCAGAAACTCCGGAACGGATCCAGCCCAGCCACAGCGCGACTGCCCGTCAGGGGCTAGAAAATCCTTGCTCATATCTCTCTGCCCTCCTGCGGCGCGACCGGACTATTAGGCTATGGGCAGCACAGCAGCCGGGTCAACCATCCGCCGAACGGCGCGCAGCAAAGAAAGCCTTCAGCAGGGTTTCAGCCGGTTCTGCGCTAATGCCCTCATAGACCTCTGGCGCGTGATGCGCCTGCGGATGCGAGAACACGCAAGCCCCATGCGCCACGCCGCCGGACTTGGGATCGGACGCACCGTAGTAGACACGGCGAATGCGGGCCGCGGCAATAGCGGCGGCGCACATCGCGCAGGGTTCCAGCGTCACATAGAGATCATGGCCATTGAGGCGCTCCGACCCGGCGGCAGCGCAGGCGTCGCGGATCACCAACACTTCGGCATGGGCGGTCGGGTCGCTCCACTCTCGGGTGCGATTGCCTGCCCGGGCGACCACCTGCCCCGCTGGGGAGATCAGGACGGCCCCCACCGGCACCTCCCCGCGCGCGGCTGCGGCACGGGCTTCGGCAAGGGCGATATCCATGTGAGAACGAAACGGCATAGCCCCTCCCTGCCCCAGAATGGGAGCTTTCGCAACTGCGCGGAATGATCTATGGCCTCAGTATGAGCAAAACACCATCTTCCCCCAGGGGCCAGCGCCCCGGTGCGGCGAAACCCGCCCGCGCCAGCAAGAAACCGACAGATACAGCTGTGACCGGTGACAGCCCCGAGGGCGACCGCATTGCCAAGGTCCTGTCACGGGCCGGCGTCGCCTCGCGGCGCGAAGCCGAGCGGATGATCGCCGAAGGGCGCGTTGCGGTAAACGGCAAGATCATCGACAGCCCGGCGCTGAATGTGGTGTTGGGGAAGGATCGGATTGCGGTGGATGGCGCCCCTGTGCAGGATCCGGAACCACCCCGGCTGTGGCTCTATCACAAGCCGTCGGGCCTGGTGACCACCACCAGTGACGAGCTGGACCGCAAGACCATCTTTGACGAACTGCCTGAGGATATGCCCCGCGTGATGACCGTGGGGCGGCTGGACCTCAACTCCGAAGGGCTGCTGCTGCTGACCAATGACGGCGGTATCAAGCGACAGCTGGAGCTGCCCTCCACCGGCTGGCTGCGCCGCTACCGTGTGCGCATCAACGGGCGCCCCAAAGACACCGATTTTGAACCGCTGCGTCAGGGGCTGGTGATCGAGGGGGAGCGCTTTCAGCCGATGACCGTCGCGCTGGACCGCCAGCAGGGGGCCAACGCATGGCTCACCATCGGCCTGCGCGAGGGCAAGAACCGCGAAATCCGCCGTGCCATCGAAGACATCGGATTTACCGTGAACCGCCTGCTGCGGCTGTCTTACGGTCCGTTCCAGCTGGGCAGCCTCAAACCTGGTGAAGTCGAAGAGCTGCGCCCCCGCGTGGTGCGCGATCAGCTGGGGCTGGAGACGCCGGAGACCGAGGCAGACGAGAAGCCCAAACGCCCGACCCGCCCGGCGCGTGGACGCCCCGGTGCGGGCAAACCTGGGACAGCGCCCGGCGCGAAACCAGATTTCAAATCAGGCGGTAAGCCGGGCGGAAAACAACCGGGTGGCAAACAACCCGGCGGGAAACCATCAGGGCGATCCTTCGGCGCATCAGATCGCCCGGGCGACAAAGGCAGCGAGCGTTCCGGTGGCCGCTCCACTGGAAAACCAGACGGCAAATTTGCTGGCAAGGGCAAACCCGCAGGCCGGGCAACTGACCGTTCCGCAGACAGACCCGGGGGTAAGCCTGCGGGCAAATTCGGCGGCAAGCCAATCGGCAAACCCGGCAGCAAACCCGCAGGTGGCGGCGCCAGCCGGGACACAGGGCGCGATTCCGGGCGCGGTCCAGGCCGCAACTCTGGAAAAGGTGCCGCACCGCGTGGTGGCGGCAAACCAACGCGCCGCTGAGCGCCCTGCCCTGAGAAACTGCGCCCGACTTCTCAGAGTTCCCCCTAGCAAGATGCCGCTGCATATCCTAAGTTTCCAATTGCTTGCAGCGCTCATCTTGGGGGAACAGACGTGCAGAAACTCGCCTTTGTGGCCTTGCTGATCCTGATGATTGGCCTGGCAACCGGCTGGCTGGTCGGAGGCTGATCCCATGGCACAGCGTTTTGGCGGCAAATACAGCCCGGATGGCCGCGACAAAGGGGCCGACAAAGACCCTGCCTCCGGTCACAGCACCTCCAGCGCCAACGGCTACCGCAGCGCCAAAGTCGACCCCGTCGGCATGCGCGCCAATCTGATGGCGCTGCCTGCGGGACTGGTGGCGCTGATGTCTGTCTTCTCGGATGCAGCCGGTCTGGCGTTTGGCCTGCTTGCCGCAGCAACTTGGGCCGGTTCGGCCTATCTGCTGCGCGATGGTCTGCGGGCTGAAGCCGCCTATGATGATCGCAAAGTAGCCCGCCGCCCTGCCCTGCCACGCAAAATCCTGGCCGCCCTACTCTGCGGTGTCGGTGCCGTGTTTGCGGCCTGGCGGCAGGATCCCGGCGCCCTCAGCGCGCTGATCTATGCCGCGGCGACAGCTGGCCTGCATCTCGCCGCCTTTGGCCTTGATCCCCTGCGGGATAAGGGCGCCGAGGGCATTGATGATTTCCAGCGTGATCGCGTCGCCCGTGTTGTAGACGAGGCCGAAACCTATCTTGCGGCAATGACCGATGCCGCCCTGCGCGCCCGAGACCGTCAGGTCGAACAGCGGGTTGAGGCCTTTCAGGAGGTGGCGCGTGACCTCTTTCGTACGGTTGAGGAAGACCCCCGCGATTTGACCGGTGCGCGGCGCTATCTCACCGTCTATTTAATGGGCGCGCGCGATGCGACGATCAAATTTGCCGATATCTATACCCGCAGTGGCGACACCAAATCGCGTGAGGACTATCTGACTCTGCTGCGCGATCTTGAGGAGAACTTTGCCGCCCGCACCCGCAAGATGCTGCTGGAAGATCGCACCGATCTGACCGTTGAAATCGACGTGCTGCGGGATCGTTTGCAGCGCGAGGGCGTTCATCTGGACACCCGCTGACACAGCCATAAGGAATTTGCACATGTCCGAGACGACCCAGAAGAAAGCCGCCAAGGAAACGCAAATCGTTTCCGAGATCACCGCGATTGAACTGCCGGAACCGGTGGCTGAGATCCAGTCGCTGGAGCAGGCCGATGAGGCCACCAGCGCCGATATCCAGTCCCGTATGGCGCAGATCGACATGTCGGACAGCAATTCGATCATCAATTTTGGCTCCGGTGCCCAGGCGGAATTGCAGCAGATCAGCCAGGCCATGCTGACCGATGTCCGCAACAAGGACGTTGGCCCGGCCGGTGACAGCCTGCGCAATATCGTGACCACCATCCGCGGGTTTTCGGTGTCGGAACTGGATGTGCGCCGCAAGCGCAGTTTCTGGGAGCGTCTACTGGGGCGCGCGGCGCCTTTTGCCAAGTTCACCGCCCGATTTGAGGATGTTCAGGGCCAGATCGACCGGATTACCGATAATCTCCTCGGCCATGAGCATCAGCTGCTCAAGGATATCAAATCGCTGGATCTGCTCTATGCCAAGACGCTGAGCTTCTATGATGAGCTGGCGCTTTATATCGCCGCAGGAGAGGCCAAGCTGGCCGAGCTGGATGCCAATGAAATCCCGGCCCTGGAAGCCGCTGTTGCCGCTGCGCCTGAGAGCGATCAGGTGATGCGCGCACAGGAGCTGCGCGATATGCGCGCGGCCCGCGACGATCTGGAGCGTCGGGTGCATGATCTGAAACTGACCCGTCAGGTCACCATGCAGTCGCTGCCTTCGATCCGGCTGGTTCAGGAGAACGACAAATCGCTGGTGACCAAGATCAACTCAACGCTGGTGAACACGGTGCCGCTCTGGGAGACCCAGCTGGCGCAGGCGGTCACCATCCAGCGCTCAGCCGAGGCTGCGGCCGCCGTGCGTGATGCCAATGATCTGACCAATGAGCTGCTGACCTCCAACGCTGCCAATCTGCGCGAAACCAACAAGGTGATCCGTCAGGAGATGGAACGCGGCGTTTTCGACATCGAAGCGGTGAAGCAGGCCAATGCCGATCTGATCGGAACCATCCAGGAAAGCCTGCAGATCGCCGACGACGGCAAGGCCAAACGCGCTGCGGCTGAGGAAGATTTGAAAAAGATGGAAGCCGAGCTGCGCGACACATTGGCCGCCGCCAAAGCGCGCCGCGACGGTGTAGGCGACACAGCTGCCACGGCGGTCCCCGGCACCGCATGAGCAAGGCCCACCCCATAAGACCGCGGCCGCCCCGGCGGCGATTGATCCCAGCGGTGCTCGCCACGCTCGCTGGGACGGCGCTTCTGATGGGGTGCGATCCACTGGCTGAGCGCACCTCGCTGGTGCCGCCGACGCGACCCGCAGGTCTCGCGCCGGCGCCAAAGCCCCCTTCTGCCGAAAGCCAGCGTCTGGCCCGCTACTACGGCGCACTGCAGCAGGATCTGCTGACCCGTGGGCTGTTGCGCACCGATGGTGGCGGGCCAGAGACGCCTTATGATGCGGACGATCTGCGCCGGAATTTTGAACAGATTGCCTTTTACGACGAATATGGCAGCAATAACCTGCGCACCTCCGGGGCGTTGGGGCGTTGGCAGGGGCCGGTGCGTCTGCGCGCCGACTTCGGCCCCTCCGTCAGCGCGGAGCAACAGCAGAAAGACCGCGCAACGCTGGAGGCCTACGCCGCCCGTCTGGCCCGGATCACCGGTCATCCCATCAGCACAACGACCAGCCGTGCCCGCGCCAATTTCAATGTGATCTTTGCCGGCGCGGATGACAGCGCCTATGTGGCGGGGCGGGTGCGGGACATCCTGCCGTCGATCAGCGACGCCGATCTTCAGGTCTTTGCCAACCCGCCGCAGAGCTATTATTGCCTGGTGCGCGCCGGGGGGCTGCAAGCGGATCCGTCATCCTATATGCGCGGAGTGGCTCTTATCCGCGCGGAACACCCCGATCTGGCCCGCCGGAGCTGTATCCACGAGGAGATCGCTCAGGGCCTTGGCCTGCGCAATGACAGCCCGCAGGCGCGGCCGTCAATCTTCAACGATGATGATGAATTTGCGCTGCTGACCAGTCAGGACGAAAAACTTCTGCAAATCCTGTACGATCCGCGCCTGCGCCCCGGCATGTCCGCCGATGAGGCCCGGCCCATCGTGCAGGCGATTGCCTATGATATCATGGGGGAACCGCGCTAAGCGCGGCTGTCTCCCGCCCGCGCCTCGGCGCGCCCAACATTGTGCTGCCCTGCACGCCCGCCATGATGCCAGCCGCATCGCCGAAGGAGGATGAAACCATGGGTATTTTCGACTTTCTCAAGGGAGAGTTCATCGACGTCATCCACTGGACCGACGACACCAATGACACGCTGGTCTGGCGCTTTGAGCGCGAAGGACATGCGATCAAATACGGCGCCAAGCTGACAGTCCGTGAAGGTCAGGCCGCGGTCTTTGTTCATGAGGGTCAGCTGGCGGATGTCTTCACCCCCGGTCTCTACATGCTGGAGACCAATAACATGCCGATCATGACGACGTTGCAGCATTGGGATCACGGGTTTCAGTCGCCATTCAAATCGGAGATCTACTTCGTCGACACCACCCGGTTCAACGATCTGAAATGGGGCACCAAGAACCCGATCATGGCCCGCGACCCGGAGTTCGGCCCCGTGCGTCTGCGTGCCTTTGGCACCTATAGTATCCGGGTGGTGGACCCGGCCCGGTTCCTGACCGAGATCGTCGGCACCGATGGCGAATTCACCATGGATGAAATCTCCTTCCAGATCCGCAATATCATTGTGCAACAGGTGAGCCGGGTCTTGGCAGGCTCTGGCATCCCGGTGCTGGACATGGCGGCCAATACGGCTGATCTGGGCAAGCTGGTTGCGGCGGAGATTTCCGCCACGGTCGCTGAGTACGGCATCGCGATCCCGGAACTCTATATCGAGAATATCTCACTTCCCGCCGCCGTCGAACAGGCGCTGGACAAGCGCACCCAGATGGGGATCGTCGGTGATCTTGGCCGCTACACGCAATTTTCTGCCGCCGAAGCGATGACCGCCGCCGCCCAGACGCCCAACAGCGGGATGGGGACCGGTATGGGCATGGGGATGGGCATGGCGATGGCCCAACAGATGGCGCAGATGGCGCAACCGGGTGCCGCCAGTCATGCAGCGGGTCAGCCCGCCGGTCCCTGGGGCGCACGGCCCGCACCCGCTGCCCCGCAACCGGCGCCGCAGGCCGCTCCCGTGGCCCCGCCGCCTCCACCGGTGGAACATGTCTGGCACATCGCTGAAAATGGCCAGACCAGCGGCCCTTTCTCTAAGGCCCGCCTTGGACGGATGGCGCAGGAGGGCGCGCTGCGCCGAGACAGTCTGGTGTGGACCCCCGGTCAGGATGGTTGGAAAGCCGCCGGTGATGTGATGGAACTGGCGCAGCTCTTCACAATCCTGCCCCCGCCACCGCCGCCACCGCCACCTGCCCCGGCGGGCTGACACCCGATCACACATGGGGCGCCACGATATTTGGCGCCCCGTCTCGCGGACATCGCAGCCCTCTCGCCACGAAGGATCTCGCAGGTATGGCACGCCGCAGCGCGCTCAAATGGCTCCACTGGCTCAGCCTCGCTCTTATCGTCTACTTCTATCTTGTGGAGCCAGACGACAACAACGTCCCCCCAGGGCTGGCGTTGGCGACCCATGCCGGGGTTGGGTTGATCCTGTCAGTGGTCGTGCTGTTCTGGACCGCGATCTATCTGCGCAAGGGGCCGGCGGGGCGCGCCGGTCCCAAGCTGCCCGGCTGGGCCAAGCGGTTCCACGGGCTGAACCACCGCGTATTGCAGATCGGCTTACCGGTCATGGTTGCTACCGGGGCACTCGCCGGGTTGCTGGCCCCCTTTGCGATCCACGCCTTTGGTGTTGTTCCAATCAACCCCGGCGTCGGCAGCCGCAGCCTGCATGAATTGGCTGAAGAGGTGCATGAAATCGCCTTTGACACGCTGCTCATCGTCATTGTGCTGCATGGGGTCTTTCATCTCTGGCGTCATTTCCTGTTGAAGGACAACGCCCTACGCATCATGGTGCCAAAACTGCTGCATAAATATCTTTGAGGCTCCCCCGTGACCCCAACCCCACCTCCGCCGCCGCCCGGACCGCCTGTTGTCGAAAGCTCTGATACGGCCAAGGCCCAGCCTCCGCTGGAAGACCACAGGTTCCCTTGCGAACAATGCGGCGCAGACTATCGTTATGACCCGCAAAACGGCACGCTGACCTGCGATCACTGCGGCCATCAGGAGGCGATCCGATCTGGTCCATGGCGCGGTGGCAGTCTGCGCGAGTTGGATTTCGACACCGCGCTATCCTCTGGTCTGGCTGAGGCCGACATGGAAGAAACCCGTGTGTTGCGCTGCCCCAATTGCGCCGCACAGGTGGAGCTGGACCCAAAGGACCACGCCGGCGAATGCCCCTTCTGCGACACGCCCATGGTCACGGATACCGGCACCCATCGCCATATCAAGCCGAAGGGTGTGCTGCCCTTCGCCTTTGATGAGCGCAGCGCCCATAAGGCGATGGCGGACTGGCTGGGTCAGCTGTGGTTTGCGCCAAACGGTTTGCAGAAATATGCCCGTAAGGGGCGGCGGATGGACGGGATCTATGTGCCCTATTGGACCTTCGATGCTGAAACCCGATCCCAGTATCGCGGTCAGCGCGGCACGGTCTACTATGTCACCGAAACCGTCGTGGTTGATGGCAATCGCCAGTCCCGGCAGGTGCCGAAGGTGCGCTGGCGGCCTGTCTCGGGGCGGGTACAGCGGTTCTTTGACGATGTTCTGGTGCTGGCCTCCAAGAGCCTGCCGAAAAAGAACACCGACGCGCTGGAACCTTGGGATCTGTCGGCGCTGGAGCCTTATCAGCCGCAGTATCTGGCCGGGTTCCGGGCGGAGGCCTATGCGGTGGAGTTGGCCGACGGTTACAGCGAAGCCAATGCACGGATGCGCCGGGTGATCGAACGCGATGTGCGGTTTGATATCGGCGGCGACCGGCAACGCATTGAATATATCGACAGCAATTTCTCCGATATCACGTTCAAACATGTGCTGCTTCCCGTCTGGCTCGCGGCCTATAAGTATCGGGGCAAAACCTATCGGTTTGTGGTCAACGGACAATCGGGCCGGGTGCAGGGCGAACGCCCCTACTCCGCATGGAAGATCGCCGCAGCCGTTGCAGTGGCCATGGTGATCGGTGCCGCCATTGCCTATTTTGGCACCCGCTAGAACGGCCACGCGGCGCAGGGAGCCTGAATACCCCCTCGCAAATACAGGATGAGGACGCATCATGACGACCACCCTTCCCGCCCTTGATGCGCTGCTGCGGGCGCGCCACAGCTGCCGTGCGTTTCGCCCGGATCCGGTGCCGCGCGCGGTGATCGAGGATATTCTGCGCTGCGCACAGAAAGTGCCGTCCTGGTGCAATGCCCAACCTTGGCAGGTGACGCTGTTCAGCGGTGCGGCTACCAACGCGCTGCGATCTGCGCTGATGGAAGCGGTAATGAAAGATCCCGTTGCACCGGATCTGCCCTTTCCCGAACGCTACAGCGGCGAATACAAAACCCGCCGCCAGGCCTGCGGCTGGGCGTTATATGAGGCGGTGGGTGTCGAACGCGGCGATCGCGCAGCCTCACACCAGCAGATGATGCGCAATTTCACCCTGTTTGACGCCCCCAATTGTGCCATTCTGACCAGCCCCAAGGAGCTTGGCCCCTACGGCGCGCTCGACTGCGGTGGATTTGTTACCGGTTTCTCGCTGGCCGCAACAGCTGCCGGTGTGGCCACCATCGCGCAGGCTGCGGTTGCCACATATGCGCCGATGCTGCACGAATTCTGCGACATACCAGAAGACCGCACGATCCTCTGCGCGCTGTCCTTCGGCTACGGCGATCCAGACCATCCTGCCAATCAGTTTCGAACCGAGCGCGCCGAATTGGACGAATTTACCAGCTGGCGCGACTGACGCCCCGATCCCAGAATAGGAGAGATTATGCGTGCTCTGATCCAACGCGTTTCTGAGGCCTCCGTCCGTGTTGACGGTGAGGTCATCGGCAATATCGGTCCCGGCCTACTGATCCTGATCTGCGCTATGGAAGGCGACAGCGAAGCACACGCCGATCAGATAGCAGCCAAGATCAGCAAGCTGCGGATTTTTCGCGATGAAGCAGGCAAGATGAACCGCTCCGTGAAAGACATCGGTGGCAGCGCCTTGGTCGTCAGCCAGTTCACCCTTGCCGCCGACACCCGCCGGGGCAATCGCCCCGGGTTTTCCAATGCTGCCGCCCCGGACCTGGGGCGCGCGCTGTATACCAGATTTGCCGACCAACTGGCGGCGCTGGATGTGCCTGTGGCGCGCGGATCCTTTGGGGCGGATATGCAGGTCGCTTTGGTCAATTCCGGCCCGGTGACCATCTGGATGGACAGTGCCGACTGGTGAGCTTGCACAGGCGCGAATGTCGCGTTTCGTCCGGTCCGAGCCGATGCAATCCGCCCTGCCTCACCACGAAAAACTGCGGTAAAGGCGCGAAATCCCGGCCTGATGCCAGTGACCCTTAACGGGTCTATGATCCCCTCCATGGACCCGTTCTAGCAGAAAACGCGCTGATTTTCGCCAGCCATTGGCGAATACCTCGGTGGGAGCGGGATAATATTTGGTCTCTGATCCGGGAGGCTTTTTTCCACATATTGTCCCGCCAAGCATTCACTTCCAGCCAAATACGACATACCAGTCGCAAAAGACGACGGGATCACCGTCTCTTGAAGACCTCGCCGTCCCTGCTGGCGCCAAAAAGGACGCTAATAAGGGTTGCGAGGTCGCATCAAATGCGCAAACCTTGAATGACAATTCAAGAAATGACGTGTTCAGCGTCTAAATACGACAGGGAGTCCGCAATGAAAGACCAGCTTGATTTCATGACGCAAAGCGTCACCTCCGGTAAAATGACCCGGCGTGAATTCATGGGCAAAACCGCAGCACTGGGGATCAGCGCCGCTGTTGCAGGCAGCATGTTTGCCCGCGCAGCCGAGGCCGCAGGCCCGGTCAAAGGGGGCACGCTGAAGCTCGGCTCCATCGGCGGTGGCAGCACCGACTCGCTGGATCCGGCCGTGGCCGCCAGCCAAGTGCCTTATCACAACCTCTATCAGTTCGGCGAAACGCTGGTGAATGTGACGCCCGAGGGTGGCATCGAAAATCGCGTCGCCGAAAGCGTCGAAGCCAGCGCTGACGCCAAGACATGGACGTTCAAAATCCGCAAGGGTGTTGAGTTCCACAACGGCAAGCCGGTGACCGCTGAGGATGTGATGCGCACCATGGAGCGCCACTCCAACGAAGACAGTAAATCCGGTGCTCTGGGCATTATGCGTGGCATCGAAAGCATGAAGGCCGATGGTGACAACTTCGTCGTTTCGCTGACCACACCCAACGCCGACCTGCCTTATCTGATGGCCGATTATCACCTGATGATCCAACCCGATGGTGGCTTTGACAACCCGGCAGCAGGCATCGGCTCCGGCGCCTATATGCTGGAAGCGGATGAACCCGGCGTGCGCCACATGTGGAAGAAAAACCCCAACTACTGGGATGACAGCCGTGGCCATGTAGATGAGGTCGAGATCGTCGTGATCAACGACGCCACCGCCCGTATGGCGGCGCTGCAGTCCGGTCAGGTCCACATCGCCAACCGTGTTGAGCCGAAGGTCGCAGGTCTGCTGGATCGCGCGCCAAACCTGACGGTGCGCAATGCCGCGGGTCCGGGTCACTATGTGTTCATCATGCATTGCGACACAGCGCCGTTCGACAACAATGAACTGCGTCTGGCGCTGAAGTACGCCATCAACCGCGAAGAAATGGTCGATAAAGTGCTGCGCGGCTACGGCTCTGTCGGCAACGACATGCCTGTCAACGCAGCCTACCCGCTGTTTGACGACAGCATTCCGCAGCGCCCGTTTGATCCGGCCAAGGCGGCTGAGCATTACAAGAAATCCGGCCACGACGGCAGCCCGATCACCCTGCGGGTGTCGGATGTTGCCTTCCCTGGTGCTTTGGACGCAGCACAGCTGTTCCAGCAGTCCGCGAACGCAGCTGGCATCCCGCTGGAGCTGAAGCGTGAACCCGGCGATGGCTACTGGTCGGAAGTTTGGAATGCACAGCCCTTCTGCGCCTCCTACTGGGGTGGCCGTCCGGTGCAGGACCAGATGTATTCGACCGCTTATCTGTCGACCGCAGACTGGAACGACACCCGCTTCAAGCGCGAAGACTTCGACAAGCTGTTGTTTGCCGCGCGCGGTGAGCTGGACGAAGCCAAGCGCAAGGCGCTCTATAGCCAGATGGGCATGATGGTGCGCGACGAAGGCGGTCTGATCTGCCCGATGTTCAACGACTTCATCGAAGCGACCAGCAGCAAGGTTCAGGGTTGGGTGGTGGATTCCACCGGCGACACCATGGCCGGCAAGTGGTCGCATAAGTGCTGGTTGGCCTGATAGAGGTCTATGCCATGCACCCCGTCGTAAAACTTGTGTCCCAGCGCCTAGCGCTGGGACTAATTCTCTTGATTGCCGCATCCGTGCTCATTTTCATGGGCACCCTGATCCTGCCCGGCGATGTGGCGCAGTCCATTCTGGGCCAGTCGGCCACCCCTGAGGCGCTCGCCAATCTGCGGGAAGAACTGGGCCTGAATGAACCTGCCATACTGCGCTATTTCGACTGGCTGTTCGGCGCTTTGCAGGGGGATCTGGGCACTGCTCTGACCAATGGTCAGGACATCGCAACCAGCATCGGCCGCCGCCTTGGCAATACGCTGTTCCTGGCGTTCTGGGCTGCTGTTATCTCGGTTCCGCTGGCAATCTTTCTGGGCCTTCTGGCGGTGCGTTACCGCGACCGCTGGCCGGACAAGCTGATCTCGGCCGTTACCCTGGCCTCGATCTCGATCCCTGAATTCCTGATCGGCTATCTGCTGATCTATTTCGTTGCGGTGCAGATGGGCTGGTTCAGCTCGGTCGCAATGATCAACGATTCCATGAGCTTGTTGGAAAAACTCAACGCCATTGCCCTGCCTGTTGCAGTGCTGACGCTGGTGGTTTTGGCGCATATGATGCGGATGACCCGTGCGGCGATCCTCAATGTGATGCAGTCGGCCTATATTGAGACCGCCGAGCTGAAGGGCCTCAGCACCTTTCACGTGATTGCCCGCCATGCGTTTCCCAACGCCATTGCACCGATTGTCAATGTGGTGATGCTGAACCTTGCCTATCTGGTGGTGGGCGTCGTGGTGATCGAAGTGGTCTTTGTCTACCCCGGCATGGGGCAGTATCTGGTCGACCATGTGTCCAAGCGTGACGTGCCTGTGGTGCAGGCCTGCGGTCTGATCTTTGCCGCTGTCTACATTGTTCTGAACATGATCGCTGACATTGTCGCTATCCTGTCCAACCCGCGTCTGAGGCATCCGAAATGAAGAATATCCCTATCTCTGCAATGATCGGGCTGTTCTTCACGGCCCTCTACTTTCTGATGGCGATCTTTGCGCCGCTGTTGGCGCCCTATGGCATGGCGGAAATCGTTGGTGACGTCTGGGAGCCGCGTTCTGCGGAGCATCTTCTGGGCACCGACAACATTGGCCGCGATCTGCTGAGCCGGATGATCTACGGTGGTCGCACAACCATCTTCATCGCCACCGCAGCCACGATCCTGTCGTTTACCACGGGCTCAATCCTTGGCTTCTTTGCCGCTGTTGCGGGCGGCTGGGTCGATCAGGTCATGTCGCGGCTGGTGGATCTCATCATGTCGATCCCAACGCTGATCTTCGCCCTTGTCGTTCTGTCGGTGATGCCGGTCACGGTACCGGTGCTGATCGTGGTCATGGGGCTGCTGGACTCCACACGTGTCTATCGTCTGGCGCGTGCCGTCGCGGTGGATATCGAGGTCATGGACTACGTCGAAGCGGCCCGCCTGCGCGGGGAGAGAACCGCCTGGATCATCTTCCGCGAGATCCTGCCCAACGCTCTGTCACCGCTGGTGGCCGAAATGGGCCTGCGGTTCATCTTCATGGTGCTCTTCGTCTCGACGCTCTCCTTCCTCGGCCTTGGCGTGCAACCGCCGGAAGCCGACTGGGGCGGCATCGTGAAAGAGAACAAGGAAGGCATCGTCTATGGTATCCCGGCGGCTCTGCTGCCCGCCATTGCAATCGCCACCCTTGCGATCTCGGTCAACCTTGTGGCGGACTGGGTCCTGAACCGCACAACTTCTCTGAAAGGAGGCCGCGGATGAGCGAACCTCTTATGAAAGTGCGCAATCTGAAGATCGGCGCAACTGTCTACCCGCCGGGTGAAAAGCCGCATGACATCGAAATCGTGCATGGTGTCAGCTTTGACCTGCAACCGGGCAAGGTGCTGGGGCTGATCGGGGAATCCGGCGCGGGAAAATCCACCATCGGTCTGGCCTCCATGGCCTATGGCCGCGGTGGTGTCAAAATCACCGGCGGCGAAGTCTGGGTAAACGGTCGCGATATCCTGCAGTCAAAACTGCGCGATATCCGCCGTCTGCGCGGTGGCGAGGTGACCTATGTGTCGCAATCGGCTGCCGCCTCCTTCAACCCGGCCAAAAAGATCATGGAACAGGTGATCGAAGCGGCGGTTGAGCAGGGCAAATTCTCCAAGAAAGAGGCCGAGGCGCGCGCCCGCGGCCTGTTTGCCAAGCTGGGCCTGCCCGATCCCGACAACATCGGCGAGCGCTACCCGCATCAGGTCTCCGGTGGCCAGCTGCAGCGCTGCATGACCGCGCTGGCGCTTTGCCCGGAGCCGGATCTTGTGGTGTTTGACGAGCCGACCACAGCGCTGGATGTGACCACCCAGATTGAGGTGCTGATGGCGATCAAGGAAGCCATCCGCGACACAGGTGTCGCCGCGCTCTATATCACCCACGACCTCGCGGTTGTGGCGCAGGTGAGCGACGACATCATGGTGCTGCGCCACGGCAATATGGTGGAATACGGCCCTGTTGATCAGATCATCAACGCACCGCAGGAGGAGTATACTCAGGCCCTGGTCTCGGTCCGCTCCATCACCCATGAGGAGAAGGCCCCCACCCCGGAACCGGTGCTGAGCGTGCGCAATATCACCGCGCGCTACAAGGGCACCAAGTTCGACGTGCTGCACAATGTGAATGTTGACCTGCACCCCGGTCAGACATTGGCGGTGGTTGGGGAATCCGGCTCTGGGAAATCGACACTAGCACGGGTGATCACCGGCCTCTTGCCGCCGCGCGAGGGCGAGATCGAGTTCGCAGGCCGCACCCTGTCCTCCGATCTGGTGGGGCGCAGCCGCGAAGATCTGCGCGAGTTGCAGATGATCTACCAGATGGCAGATGTGGCCATGAACCCGCGCCAGACCGTGGGCACCATCATCGGGCGCCCGCTGGAGTTCTACTTCGGCATGAAAGGCGCGGAGAAGCGCAAGCGGATCATCGAACTGCTGGATGAGATCGAACTGGGCGAAAGCTTCATGGATCGCTACCCGGCAGAGCTGTCGGGTGGGCAGAAACAGCGTGTCTGCATTGCCCGCGCCTTGGCCGCCAAGCCGAAGATGATCATCTGCGATGAGGTCACCTCGGCGCTGGATCCGCTGGTGGCGGATGGCATCCTCAAACTGCTGCTCGAATTGCAGAAGATCGAGAATGTTGCCTTCCTCTTCATCACCCATGACCTTGCCACAGTGCGGGCGATTTCGGACAATATCGCGGTGATGTATCAGGGGCGCGTGCAGCGCTATGGCGGCAAGACAGAAGTACTGTCGCCGCCCTTTGACGACTATACCGATCTGTTGCTCAGCTCGGTGCCGGAAATGCGTCTGGGCTGGCTGGAAGAGGTCATCGCCAACCGCAAGATGGAAAGCGCCGGCAACTAGCAAGCAGGCAGTGCATATCACCTCTCGTCGCAGGCGACTGCGGCGGGACGCTCTCAAAGGCGGTCGCAGGTACAATCCTCACGACCGCCTTTTTAACTCACCTTTATAAGACCCTGGGTTCTGCGATGGACAACAAACTTCTCCTCATCATCTTGGACGGCGTCCCCTGGCGCAATTTCCGTCGGCTGTTTGGCAATCTGGAAGGCTGGGTCGACAGCGGCGAGGCACGGGTCTGGAAACACCGGGCGGTGCTGCCGTCGATTTCCGCCAGCTGCTATGCCTCGATCCACACCGGCGTGGTCCCGGCTGAGCACGGCTGCACCGGCAATGGCAATGTCTTCCGTCTGGGGCACAAGGATGTATTCAGTCAGGTCCGTCAGGGTGGTGGCGTGACAGGTGCAGTTGCCCATAGCTTCTGGTCCTCCTTCTTCAATCGCCATCCCTATGATCCGGTGCGCGATGTGGAATATGACGAGGCCGACAGCGCCACGATCAATCACGGACGGTTCCATTCGATGACCGGCTACGGGCTGGTCAACCAGATGACCCCCTCCGACGTGGACCTCTTTGGCACGCTGACCAATCTTTGCCTACGCTTTGGCCTCAACTACGGCATGCTGCACACCTGCACGCTGGATTGCATGGGGCACCGGTTCTTTCACGACTGTCAGGAGATGGATCACGCCTGTTTCGTGATGGACGAGATGCTGGCCCCGTTCATTATCAAATGGCGCGACATGGGCTATGAGATCATCGTCACCGCAGATCATGGCCAGGATGAGCGCGGCCACCACGGCGGGCGCAGCCCCCTGCAACAGGAAACCGCGCTTTATTACTTTGGCGATGCGACAGGCCCTGCAGAGGATGTGGTGATTGATCAGCTGCAACTGGCCCCCACCATTCTCAGCCGTCTCGGTGCGCCAATTGCCGACACGATGAAGGCAAAATCTTTCCTCAGCTGAGGATCCATGGCAGGCTTCTTTGGGTGATCGATGTATTCGCCCGACAGGAGCCTGCCATGACCCGACATTGCCTTGCCCTGATACTGCTGCTTCTGCCGCTGCCCGCATTGGCGCAGGATGGCTGTGACGATCTTTGGTTCACGCGGAATCTGATCATGGACCGGGCCGGTTATTGCTTCGGGTCGACACTGGGGCAAAGCGTCTTTGACAATAGCGACTGTCTGGGCAAATCGGTCGCGCTTGACCCACACAGCAATCGACAGGTGCAGGAAATCCGGGGGCTAGAGCAGTTTCACGGCTGCAAGGTCAATACCAAGCGCCGTCAGCTGGCACTGAATGACACCCATCTGCGCCGCCTCCTTGTCGATCTGCCGATCCGCGATGAATTTGAAAGCGCCTGCCTTGGCTGGCTTGGTGGTCCGGTGCCGCTCTACTCAGGTCACAGTGCAGGAACGGCGCGCATTGGAGTGATCCAGCCCGGCGATGTCATCGGGTATTCCCATCTTCCGGTGGGCAACTGGTCTTATGTGACCACCCATACGAGCGACTGGCGCGTCAAAAGCGGTGGATGGTATGATCGCAGTGCCGCACCTGAACAATGCCGTGACTTTGCAGGCTAGGGTCTGCGTCACTCATAAGGCCAGAGCCCCTGCCCCAGCGCTTCCACTGCAACGGAAATCCTCTCAAAACTGTCGCGGGCGCGGCCAACGCTGTGGCGGGCGCGCAGATAGCCGTGGACCAACCCCGGCTCATTGATCCAATGTGCCTTGCCCCCGGCTGCCAAAATCTTGTCGCGGTAGTGACGGGAGTCATCGCGCACCGGATCGCAATCAGCGGTGACCAGCACGGTGGCAGGCAGATCTGAGAAATCATTGTCAGCAAGCGGTTCCAATGTTGGGTCAGTGCCGACCTCACTCCCCTCCGGGCGCCGAAGCTGTCCATAGAACAGAATGTCATCCCGCGTCAGCATTGGGGCCTGCGCGTGTTCCAGATAAGAGCCTTCGTTGATGTCACCGCCAAAGGCCCCGTAGATCAGCACCTGACCAACCAGCCCCGTGAGCCGTCCACGGGCATGATGCGCCACCGCAGCGCAGAGATTGGCACCAGCGCTGTCCCCGGCCAGGACCAGATCGCCTTCGAATCTGGCAGAGATCCACTGGCAGACCGCCCAGGCATCTTCAAAGGCAGCAGGATGCAGGTGTTCGGGCGACAGACGGTAATCCACAGCGACCACGCGATAACCGGTTTGCGCGCAAAGCTCGGCACAGACGTCGTCATGGCTGTCCAACCCGCCAACCACAAACCCGCCGCCATGACAGTACATCACCGTGCAGCCCGGTTCTCCGGCGGTGTAGATCCGCACCGGAACGGCACCCACCAGACGATCCTCGCAGCTGACACTATCAGGACGCGCCGCGCGGAACTCAGCCGCCATGGCGTCATAGACCTTGCGCTGCTCGGCAATCGACAGATCCACCGCGTCATCCGGATAACATTCGCCGGTCTTGCGGATAAAGGCCCAAGTCTCCTCGTCGATCAGCCGCTCGTAGTTCATCTCGCCTGTTCCTTGTGTCGTAGCACGCCGGATGAGCCTAGCAGCGCGGCGGTCAAAAACCATGCCCCAGAATTGAAAAAAGCGCCCCGGTGGGGCGCTTTCTCTATCTCGTTCAAGGACCAGTGCCGAAGGCGGGGGATCACGCCTTGGGCATGGGCTCCCACGGGCGGGTAAAGACCCCCAGTACGTCGGAGATATCCGAGGCCTTGGCACCGTTTTCTTCGACCTGCGCGACCAGACCGCGACCTTTGTCATCGACCACATGTTCGACACGGGCCGGCAGACCCGCCTTGAGCAACGCGTCGTTGTAGATCCGGGTGATGGCATTCTTACGAAGATCCGGTTTGAAGACCTTGCCCACCGCGGTTTTTGGCAACTCATCCATCACGGTGACATGTTTCGGGATCGCTGCCCGCTCATGTACGTGGATCTGGCAATAAGCCAGAAGCTCGTCAGGCGTCACAGTTGCGCCGTCCACCAATTCGACAAAGGCACAAGGCACCTCGCCGGCATGGGCATCCGGCTGGCCGATGGCGCCGGCAAAGGCCACGGCCTCATGCCCCAGAAGCGCCTCTTCAATCTCAGCCGGGTCGATATTGTGACCACCGCGAATGATCAGATCCTTGGCACGACCGGTGATCCAGAGGTACCCGTCGCTGTCCAGCTTCCCAAGATCGCCAGTGCGCAGGTATTGATCCTTGTAGAACAGACCGTCGTTTTTCTCGACCTCGGTATAGGTGTGACCGGCATAGACACCGGGGCTGGAGATGCAGATCTCGCCAATCTCATCCACACCCAGTTCAACTGCGCCGCTCTCAGTTCCTTTGACGATCTTCACATCCGTATAGGGCAGCGGAATACCGATCGAGCCGATTTTCTTCTCACCCTGAACCGGATTGCAGGACACCAGACAGGTTGCCTCGGTCAGGCCGTATCCTTCGACGATCTTGACGCCGGTTGCTTCTTCAAACCGTTTGAACAGCTCGACCGGCAAGGGGGCCGAACCGGAGAAAGCGGTTTTCACGGTGGAAACATCCGCATCCACCGGGCGCTGCATCTTCGCCGAGATCGCCGTGGGCACCGTAATGATGAAGGAAATCTTCCAGCGTTCGATCAACTTCCAGAAATTGTCAAAGACACCGTCGCCGCGATAGCCCTGTGGCGTTGGGAACACCACATGCGCACCGGAGGCAACAGCCGCCATCAGGATCACATGGCAGGCAAAGACATGGAACAGCGGCAACGGACACATGATGTTGTCTTCGGCAGTGAACAGCAGCTTGCTGCCCAGCCAACCGTTGTAGTTCATGCCGGAATAAGTGTGCTGTGCCACCTTAGGCATGCCGGTGGTGCCGCCAGTGTGGAAATAGCAGGCCACGCGGTCGCTGTCGGAATCCGCAAAGGTCAGCTCGGTGGGATGCTTGCGCAGCTCTTTGTTGAAGTTCTTGTAGTCCGCATGCGCCAGCTTGTCCTTGCCCTCAAGTTTTGGGCGGAACATCGGCACGATCCAAGACTTCGGCGGGGTCAGATAGCGGTTGAGGTCGATTTCCAGAACCGTGTTTACCTTAGGCGCGTGGCGCACCGCCTCGGCGACCTTTTGGGCCACGTCGGTCTTCGGGAACGGCTTCAGTGTCACCACCACCTTTGCCCCGGTCTCGCGCAGGATGGAGGCGATCTGCTCTGGCTCAAGCAATGGATTGATCGGATTGGCGATCCCGGCCACAGCACCGCCCAGCAGTGTCACAACCGTTTCGTTACAGTTGGGCAGGATATAGGCAACGACGTCCTTCTCTCCGATCCCCATGGAGCGGAACATATTCGCCGCCTGAGTGACCTTATCCTTCAGCTGGCGCCAGGTCAGGGTCTCGGCCTTGTCGGTCGGGCCCGAGAAGATCTGATAGCTGACCGCCTTGTTGTCAGGAAACTTCCCGGCCGTACGGGACAACAACCCATAGAGCGTTGTCGGCATGTTTCGCTGCCCGAAGGGCATTTCATTCACTAGTGCCAAGCAGTCCGCGGCCGTGGCAAATCCCATTGGTTTCCTCCCCTAGTCCCCTTGTGCCGGGGAATTTCAGTTAACACAAAATGATTTGAAACGGCCTGTCGTGCAAGCGCGCCGACAGGGTCACGTCAAGGAAGCCTGCGCTTTGACGCAGCGACATTTGACAGTTTTCAACCTTGGAACCGAAATAGTGACCGTTTGAGGCGGGATTTGCCTATTCTGCAGCCAGTCCATCGGTGAACTGCAGCCGCGCCAGACGAGCATAAAGACCACCCTCGGCGACCAGTTGATCATGGGTGCCGGTGGCCACGATGCGCCCCTCTTCCATGACCACGATACGGTCTGCCTTCTTCACGGTCGCCAGCCGGTGCGCCACGATCAATGTGGTGCGCCCCTGGCTTAGCTCGTCTACAGCCGCCTGCACCAGACGTTCGCTTTCCGCGTCAAGCGCAGATGTCGCCTCGTCCAGCAGCAGCACCGGCGCATCACGCAGAATGGCACGGGCAATCGCGATCCGCTGTTTCTGCCCACCCGAGAGCATGACACCGCGCTCACCAACCTGGCTGTCGTAGCCTTCGGGCAGTGCGGTGATAAACTCATGCGCCGCCGCAGCTCGGGCAGCGGCCTCAACCTCAGCGTCGCTGGCACCGGGGCGGCCAAAGCGAATGTTGTCACGCGCGGACAGCGCAAAAATGACCGGATCCTGCGGCACCAAGGCGATATGTTTGCGGAAATCATCCCGTTGCAGATCCCGCAACGGCATACCATCCAGGCAAACGGCACCAGACGTCGGATCATAAAACCGCTGGATCATCTGGATGATGGTTGTCTTACCCGCACCAGACGGCCCGACGAAGGCAACCGTTTCCCCCGGCTGCACGGTCAGGGAAACATCCACCAACGCCGGGATCTGTGGACGCGCCGGATAGCGGAAGGATACGTTGTCAAACCGGATTTCCCCGCGCACTGGTGTGACAAGCGTTTGGGGCTGCTTGGGATCTTGGACCTGATCTATCGCTGTCAGCAGCTCCACCAGCCGCTCGGTCGCCCCCGCGGCCCGCTGCAATTCGCTCCAGATTTCGGACAGTGCTGCAACCGAGCCTGCAACGAGAACCGCATAGATCACAAACTGAACCAAGGTGCCCTCGGTCATCACGCCTGCGCGCACGTCATTGGCGCCCATCCACAACACCCCAACCACCCCGGAGAAAACCAGAAAGATCACGATGACAGTCAGAAAGGCGCGTGTCTGGATCCGTCGCATCGACACGTCAAAGGCGGTTTCGGTCAGACGGCTGAATTCGCTCCGGCTTGCACCTTCATGGGTGTAGGCCTGAACCGTCTGAACTGCGCCCAGCGCCTCCCCCGCATTGCCGGATGAGGCCGCGATCCAATCCTGGTTCTCGCGGCTGATCTTGCGCAGGCGCCGCCCCAGCACAAGGATCGGCACAATCACCGCAGGCACGATCAGCAGCACGAGGCTGGTCAGCTTGGCCGAGGTCAGCAGCATCAGCGCCAGACCACCGATGAAGATCAACATGTTGCGCAGGGCAATCGACACGGAGGACCCCAGAACCGACTGGATCAGCGTGGTATCTGTGGTGATCCGGCTCAGTACCTCGCCGGTCATGATCTGTTCATAGAACGCCGGGCTCATGCCAATGACACGGTCAAACACCGCCTTGCGGATATCAGCAACCACCCGCTCGCCCAGCCGTGTGACCAGCGCGTAACGCAGCCCGGTGCCTGCCGCCAACAGCGCAGCGATCACAAGGGCAGCGGCAAAATACTGATTGAGGAGCGCGGCTTCGGAGATCCGGAAATTGTCGACAACCCGACGTACCGCCAGCGGCAGGGTCAGCGATAGACCCGCTGTCAACACCAGCGCCAGCGTCGCCATGGCCATCAGCACACGATAGGGACGCATGAATGGCCACAGTGCGGAAAGAACACCAACTTTGCGTGATTTCTCGCGCTCTACATCCGCAGTCGGGACCGCTTGATTTCCCGCCATGTCAGCTCCTTCGACGTTCCGTGTGGCAGGTTCTCGAGCCTGCGCATCGCCAAGGTTCATGACTGCGCAAACCTCTAAGGTCAAGCGCACAGAGACCATCATCCCTGGCCATAGCGCCGCATGCCGCAGATCAACCAGACGTGCCGCGTTGTGAAGGGTGAGTGCGCAGGCGGCACAAGTAGCAGCTGATGTGGGACATCCTGGAGCGGGTAGCGGGAATCGAACCCGCACCTTAAGCTTGGAAGGCTCTTATGATACCATTTCACCATACCCGCTCAGGGAATTTGGTCTATAAATCGGTGCTTTCTGAGCGTCAAGCGGATCTGGCGTGAAAATCTCAAATTTCGCAGCTTCGCTTGGAACCATCGACTGCCGCAGATCTGATCTTTGGCCGTGTCAGCTGCCCAGCACGCGGCCAATCCACCCCTTGCGCGGCGCGTCGTCACCGGTGGGGTTTTCGGTGTCCGCGTCGTCTGCCTCCGCGTCGGCGCCAGCTGCCTCATCGGCTTCAACAGCGCTCTGAAACCGTTCGAAGAACTGATCGGCCATCTTCTTGGCAAAGCCATCAATGATACGGCTGCCCAGCTGCGCCAGCTTGCCACCGACCTTGGCCTCCACCTCATAGCTGAGAAGGGTCTGCCCATCATCGCCGTCGCTCAAAGTCACATGGGCATCCCCCTTGGCAAAACCGGCAGCGCCGCCCTTCCCCTCGCCGCGCAGGGTCAGGCTGTTTGGCGCATCGAGATCTGAAAGCGTCACAGTCCCGCGAAACGTCGCTTTCACCGGACCCACTTTCTGCACAACGACCGCCGTGAAGCCATCCTCGGCGGAGCCGTCCATCTCCTGACAGCCCGGCACCGCGTTCTTCAGGGTTTCGGCATCCAGCAACCCCTGCCAGACCTCGGCGCGCGGGGCAGCTATGGTGCGGGTATCGGCAAGTTTCATAAGCGCTATTCCTTCTTCTGGCGATCGGCTGGGGATCTCAATCCTAGCAGACAGCGGACGGCCTGCATGACATTGCATAGTCTAAACCGGAACCGCCCCGATATGCGACATTGGTTGCAGGCCAACGGTGGGCTACCCCGCCCTAACGCTTTCGGTCAACCTGTGCCGTCAGCTTGTTCTTGGCCATTGTCGGTCCAGATCGCAGAGCATGATCATCGCCTTCGACCTTTCGCCTATTGGTAGGTCCGCATCTCTGCTGTTAGCATGATTCTCGCCGACAGCAGCGCTTAAGTCACTGCAAGTGCCTGACCTATGCCACAGAACCAGCCGCCCGACCTCAGGAGCCTGATGACACAGACGTCCCCCACAACAGCCACGACGCAGAGCGCCACCGCCGATCCGCAAGGCTTGGCCCGCTTTGTCACCGCGCTGATCGTCGAGGATCATCCGCTGTTCTGCGACGCTTTGGCGATGACCTTGCGCGCGACAGTCGGGATTAGCACCATCGCAACCGCACCGACACTGGAACTGGCCATGGCCGAGATCGCCGATAAAGCGGCCCCCGATGCGGTGGTTCTGGATCTGAATCTGCCGGATGTTCATGGGCTGGACGGGCTTATCCGGTTACGCAACGCCACCAGCGCGCCGATCCTAGTCGTCTCATCCATGGCGGACAATCGGGTGATCAGTGCCGCCATTCACGCAGGTGCCGCAGGTTTCGTTCCCAAGCACAGCCAGCGCGAGATCTACATCAGCGCGTTCGACGCCATCGCAAAGGGCACGCCCTTTGTCCCGCCCGGCTACGTATTGTTGCCGCGCGACAGCGAAACGCAGGACGCGACCGGGCGACTGGCGACACTGACCAATCAGCAGGCGCGCATCTTGCAGCTGATCTGTGCTGGCAAACTGAACAAGCAGATCGCCTATGACCTGTCCATCGCCGAAACCACGGTCAAGGCTCATGTCACCGCAATCATGCGCAAACTCGGTGTGCAAAGCCGCACCCAAGCAGTTCTGATCGCAAAGGAAACCAGCTTTGCAAACGTCTTGCAAGATCTGGGCTGAACTGCCTACCATCCGGCATGACACGCCCTGCCCGTCCCCGCGCCAACACCGATCCCCCCGCAGCCGCGCAGGCGGAGGCCGAGCGCACTCTGCCAGCTATGGCTGCCGCATTGCATCACGCCGGTCGCATCACCCGCACCGGTTTTGCAGACGCCGACGCGCCTGATGCGCTGGCGAGGTTGGCGCAGATGCTGGCGCCGTTGGATGAGCTTGAGTTGATCATTCTCTTTGTCTCTCCCCAAGCCGATATCGATGCGCTCAGCGCGGCGGCCGCACATGATCTGGCCCCCGCACAGGTGGTTGGCTGTACCACCGCAGGCGAAATCGGCGAGGCCGGTTACACAGATGGAGAGATTGTCGCCATCGGCCTTCCGCGCAGCCATTTCAGCGCCCGTGTTCTGCCGATTGACGATCTGAACGCCTATGATGCCCAGAGCCAGATCGACCAGATCATTCGCAATCGCAACGATATGGCGCGGGAGACACCACAGTGGGGATCCGAATTTGCCTTCCTGTTGATTGATGGGCTGTCGGTCAAGGAGGACGCGCTCACTGCCGATCTTGCGCCGGGGCTTGGCCCGGTGCCACTGTTTGGCGGATCCGCCGGAGATGGCAGCGATTTTGGCGCGACATATGTCCTCTGTGATGGGAAGGCACGGCAGGACGCAGCGGTCCTGCTACAGATCCGCAGCAACTGCCCGATCAAAGTCTTCAACACCGATCATCTGGTACCGACGGCCCAGCGCATGGTGGTAACCGGGGCTGATCCTGCTCGCAGACTGGTCCATGAGATCAACGCCGAACCGGCAGCGCGGGAATATGCGCGCCTGCTGGGCAAGGATCCGGAACAGCTGACCACCTTCACCTTTGCCGCCCATCCCGTCGTGGTGCGCATTGGTGGCCAGCATCATGTGCGCGCGATCCAGCAGGTCGCAGACACTGGCGATCTAGTGTTTTTCTCCGCCATCGACGAAGGGGTCGTGCTGACACTGGCAGAGCCTCTCGATATGGTGGATCATCTCGACCGCGCACTCTCTGCGCTGGGAGAGACCCGGACACCGGATGTGATTCTGGCCTGCGATTGCCTGCTGCGACGGATGGAGGCCCAGCAGAAACAGCTGACCCCTCAGATCTCCACGCTGCTGGCCAAACACCGCGCGGTTGGGTTTTGCACCTATGGGGAGCAGGTGAACTCCATCCATGTGAACCAGACCCTGACCGGAGTGGCCATCTACCCGCCCGAAACAGACGACACTGCGGTCAGGCCATGACCGAAGGCCTGATTGATCCGCGCGATTCTCTGGAACGGCAGAATGAAAAACTGCTGAAAATCACCGCAACCCTGATGCGCCGGGTGGAACAGGATACCGATGCCTCCGGCCTTGCCTATGCGCAGTTCGAACGCGCTGTTTTGCTGGAAGAGGAAATCCGCAGCCGCACCCGCGATCTGGAGCGCACGCTGGATCTGCTCAATCTCTCGAACGCCAAGCTCGCCGAGGCCAACCGCGAAACCGAAGCCGCGCGCGCCAATCTCGCCAATGCCATTGAAACCGTGCAGGAAGGGTTCGCGCTCTTCAATGCGCAGGATGTGCTGGTGATGTGCAACAGCCGATTTGGCATGCACATGCCGGACATCTGCGCAGATCTGCGTCCGGGATTGAGGTTTGACAGCTACGTTCAGCTGGTCAGTTCCAGCACGGCTCTGTCGCTGCCGACAGGCACGCCCCCCACCACTTGGGCTGCGCGCCGAATGGCCCGACATCAGGACCGCAGCGTCATGTTCAACGTCCGCATGACCGGCAATCGCTGGGTGCAGGTGAGCGAGCACCGGACGCCGGATGACGGCACGGTCATCCTGCAGACCGATGTCACGGATATCATGCGGATCCAGCATCAGGAACGTGAACGCATTCTCGACGATCAGGCCCGCCTGATCCGCGCCACATTAGAACATCTGAACCAGGGGGTCTGCATCTTCGATCAGCAGGCCCGGTTGGTCGGGTGGAACCGGCTGATGGGGGATCTGCTGTCGATCCCGATCGGGCGATTTCGCATCGGCAGCCGGTTTGAGGGTATTTTTGAGCGACTGCGCGAGACCTTTACCTTTGCGCAGGCGGATATCGCCGATCAAGTCGCAGACTGGGCGCGCCCGCGCACCGCATTGGGGGACAGTTCAGCTTCCGCAAAGACCACCGCCGATCAGCGCGCGCGGGCTCCGCTCTCTTTCGATATTCAGCAGGGTGCGACGCGGGTTCTGACGGTGTTTATGCAGGATATGCCCGATGGCGGCTTTGTGATCAGCTTCACCGATGTCACCGCCGAACGGCAGGCCGCCCGTGCCATGAGCGAGGCACGCGACACCCTGGAACAACGCGTGCTGGAACGCACGCTGGAGCTGGAAGACGCGCTGCAGGCCGCTGAACGGGCCAATGCGTCCAAATCCCGCTTTGTCGCTGCCGCCTCCCATGATCTGCTGCAACCCTTATCTGCCGCAAAACTCTTTGTCGCCGCTCTGGAAAGCGAACTTCCCGACGGTGCGCCTCAGGACACGTTGCATAAGGCGGCCAATGCGCTGGACAGTGTCGAAACGCTGGTCTCCGCCCTCCTTGATATCTCACGGCTGGATTCCGGTCGCGCCGAGGTCCATGTGGCCCCCCTCGATCTGGATGATCTGTTGGGCCAACTGCGGGACGAGATGCGCCCGATCGCTGATATAAAAGGACTGACCCTGCGCCTCAGACCCAGTCGGGCGCGCGTGCTGAGTGATGTGACCTATCTGAGGCGCATCCTGCAGAACCTGATTTCCAACGCTCTGCGCTACACCGACCAAGGTGGTGTCCTGATTGGCGTACGGCCCCGTCACGCCTCCGTCCGGGTTGAGGTCTGGGATACGGGGATCGGTATTGCAGAACGAGATCGCGGCCGCATTTTCGCGGAGTTCCAGCGCCTCAATGCCACGGCGAGTGCTGCTGACGGAATGGGGCTGGGGCTGGCCATTGTGGAGCGTGCCTGCGCGCTGCTTGGCCACCCCCTGACACTCAGATCTGAGGTGGGGCGTGGAACGGTCTTTGCCATTGACCTGCCCCGCGACGCCGCCCAGCCGAAGATCGGCGAGGCATCGCTTCTTGACGCGGCGCCCCCTCGCCCTGCCGCTGCGCAGCTGCCGCAATTGATCGCGCTGCTGATTGTTGCCGATACAGACCTGCGCCATGCGCTGAGCCTCACCATGGAACAATGGCAGATCGACGTGCTTCCCTGCGCCAGCGAGGGTGAAGCCCGGACCTTGCTGGCCGAAATCGAGGTCGCCCCGGATGTTCTGCTGATCGATCTACACCTGGGGTCAAACCTAAGCGGCGCCAAAGTCATTGAAGATCTGCGTCGCGATCTTGGTCCTCTACCTGCATGCCTTATGTCCGCCACCCCCAGCCCAGACATCACCACGCTGGCACAGCGGCTGGACGCCCAGCTGTTTGCAAAGCCGATCCACACGGAGCAACTGCGCAGCTTTCTCAACGATCTGCGGCCTCCGCAAGTTTGATGCCCAATCAGCGCGCCCTTGCCTGAAGCCGCCGCTGCCCTGACAATGACAATGACAATGACAACCAAGTGACGCGCAACGCTCTGCAGCTGCAAAAGTGATCCGTGGGTGCAAGCACAACGTAGTAAACCCACAATAAAACACCTATCTGGGATATCTAGACCACCCTGCCGTCCAGATCATCGCACAGCCGGAAGACCACGCCAGATGACCTCTCCCCACGCTATGCCGGTGCACCGGCCCACCGCCGTTATCACCGCACACGGACAGCCCTCCGATCCCGCCCCGCAGGAACGCGCGCTGGCAGAGCTTGCAGATGCGGTCGCAACGCTGTTGCCGGATTGGGATATCCGTTCGGCCACCCTTGCGACCTCCGACAGGCTGGAGCTGGTGACACCGCAGGGTGCGCTGGTTTATCCGTTCTTCATGGCAAATGGCTGGTTTACCAGTTCTGTGCTGCCACGACGGCTGCAAGGGCACGACGTTCATCATCTTCCCCCCTTTGGGCTTGACCCAAACCTGCCCGACCTGGCCTGCGATGCGCTTGCCCTGGCCTGCGCCGCACGCGGCTGGTCCCTTTCCCAAACCCGTATTCTGCTCGCGGCACATGGCTCAGCCCGTGGCCCCAAGGCCGCAGAGGCGGCAGAGGCCTTTGCAACGGCGATGCGCGACCGCCTTCCCGGCACCACGCTGGCCACCGGTTACGTTGAGGAAGACCCTAGAATTGCAACGACCGCCCGAGTGTTCGAAGACACCGCCCCAGCGCGGCCCAGCCTCTGCCTGCCGTTTTTTGCGCAAGCGGGCGAGCACGTGCGTGACGACATTCCCGATGCGCTGGCCGATGCAGGCTTTGGCGGCGATACCCTGCCGGTTCTCGGAGCACTCCCGCAGGTGCCACAGCTGATTGCAAACGCGCTCAACAAAGCCCTTTCCGGCCCCGGTGTCACGTCAACCTGATCTGAAGGCAGCGGGGCGCTCCTGCACATTGCCCGCAGCTACGCGTCTTCGCCGCGAGTATTCCAAATCCGATTGTTGTGCGAACAAATATCACCGGGACAGGCACCTGTCTTGACCTCCCCCAGCCTGAGGTCAGCGTGCCCTTTAGGACAAGGCAGCGCCACAACGGATTTTTTCAATTTTTCCGCCCAGTTCTGCACGGCTCCCCTTGCACCGCTCCCCCGCATGTGATTAATCACGCCTCACACCACCGGTAAGGCGAGTTGGCGGAGTGGTGACGCAGCGGATTGCAAATCCGTGTACACCGGTTCGATTCCGGTACTCGCCTCCATTTAAAAACAATCACTTACATCACTCCTTGCCGTGTTTGAGGCCCCGCGTTTACAGGGGCGTTTACATTTTTGTGTCTTGAGACAGTGATTTTGCTCGATTGAGCTTGCGCAGAACCGCATCGCTTTCGTCCGGACTAACCTGCGCATAATGCTCGATTACCTGCGCCGCGTAGCGAACCGACCACCCCATCAGCACCGCAATCTGGCGCAAAGACAGGTCGGCATTTAGCAATCTTGTCGCCGCCGTCCCGCGCGTATCAGACAGAGTCTTCTCCCTGCCGTCGATCCAAGGGGGGATCTGAGCTTCGCGCCGCCACTTGGTGATCTGGTTCGATGCCCAACGGGCCGTCAAAGGCCTGCCAAGCTCTGACACCAGCAGCACATCTTGGCCCTCCGGCGTCTCTGCGATCAGTTTCTCAAGGGCTGAAGTGGTCGGGATATATGCGATCTGGCCGCGCTTACTGGTCCTGAAACGAAGGCGCTTGCCGTGCGGCGTGTCTTCGAATTGGTCCATTTTGACCTGAACCAGATCGGCCGCTCGCAAACCGGTTTCGCATCCTGCGGTCAGGATCCTCTGCACCCATTTCGGCGCGTGCTTATTGAACTGCGCTATGTCGCCACTCGTCCAAATGATCTCAGTCCGGTTCGATTGGTAGAGCTTCTTGAGCTTGTGACAGTGGTGCTCTTTCAGCTTCCCCTCCTCCACCGCCCAATTCAGAACGCGTGTCGCATGGGTGCCCGCCATGTCGTGCTGCTTGGGGGAATGAAGCCACTTCTTGCGCCAATTATTAACCTCGCCGCGCGAGGCGCGTTCTTCGAACATCGCGACAGGATCGGCTCCGAACTCCTCGCGAAACAGCTCCAGCCACTTGCGGATATCAGCCTTTGAACGCTCAGCCTTGGGCAAGGACGCACTGGACAGAAAATCGTCGACCAAATGAGTCGTCAGGTATTCAGCCGGGCTCGCGGGCGTACCGCACTGTGAAAACGCATGGAAGAATTCGGGTTCCTTTGGGTTTGGGTCCGTCCCGTCCCAAAATTTGGGGCCACCCCGCCAAGCATAGAAATGGTAGCGAACACCGGACACGACCTTGCGCCGGACACGGTGGACGCCCTTGGGAAGATTACTTCTGGGCACGGCGCGCTCTCCGCTGTGCAACGAGGCTCGGTTGCGAAGTGGCCTCGCGTTCTGCCGCGCTGATGCCCTGAACAGCATCCAATCGCGCGCGGATGAGTTTCGGGTCATACCACCCGCGCCGCCCTGGCACCGGAGCGATACCCGTCCTACGGCAGAAGTCATAGAAGGACGCGCTCGGCTCGTTGTAGCCGAAGAGAAGCGCAAGCTCTGGGGTCGGAATCAGCTGAATATGGCTTGGGCTCATTTTTCAGCCCTCTCACCCACGGCTTCTTGCCGCGACATGGCTGCCCGCAAACAAGACACCACCTGAGCGCCCTGTGAGCGCAAGTTCCGCACTGCTTCCTCTTCGAGCCAGGCTTTCACGTCCGCTGGAAGGTTAAGTTTGAATTGGGTTGTCTTCATATTTACACCTCAACAAAAGGACATAAAATGTCCATATCATTGAGGACAAATATTGTCCATCATGGAATCATGAAAGAAGAAGCCTTGGTCCAATTCAAACTCTTGCTTCCTGCCGCGCTCAAGAAGCGTCTGGAAACGCATGCAACACTGAACCGGCGCAGCCTGTCTCAGGAAATCGTCGTCGCTCTTGAGGAGAAGTACCCAGCTGCAGAACCTGATGCGACGTCGGATCCAGCAGCACGGATGCTCTTCTGGCTTGCCAAACGCATCCGTCGAAGAAACCCAAAGCCCGGAACTCCCAGAGATAAGCAAGCCGCCCTGTATGAACGCATTGCGGGCGATATCGCGGAACGTATGAAGGACATCGGCGAATAGCCTTAGTAGGCCACCCACTCATATCCATGGTTGCCTTCGTGATCTTCCCATTCGACACCGACCCCGCGACGCCAGCTTGACGACGAACAGCGCCGTGACGGCAGGACCCATTGCGGGGCGGCCGCTGGTATCGTGCGTTGCCAGCCGAATTCACCCTGCGTTCCATAGGTCCCGAGGCGCATGTTGTAGCTCTCAGAACAATCATCGTCGCGACCACGTTCGCGATGGCTGTAGTGCCGAACATCCCAGACACGGATCGAGCGCACGAAATCGAATTCCAGACCGCTGATGTCGATATCGGCACCGCCTTCAACCACCTGAGCCAGATTAACTTGGCTGAGTGTCTCACCATTTTGGTTGCTGGCCTCCCAGATCCTTTGGGCCGTGCTTTGCAAGGGCGCGCGCTCAGAAACACCCATCGGACAACGCCAAATTTGCAATGGCGGCTCAATTGGCCAGGGCGTGATCCGGCGGATAAACACGGCACGGGCATGGTCACATTCTGCTGACGCAGGCCACCCACCAGCCAGGCAAAGCAGAATGGCGCAGTCAACCTGATAGGCCTTAGCCGCCTGTGGGGCCACGGTTACAAGCAGAGCCACGACAGCTCCAACGGTCCGATTTCTGGTCAGTCTGCACCACATATCATTAAATGCCTTATGATTACATTACTGCATTATTGTTACACTACCTCCAATCCCGACCTTCACACCATATGCGGGCATAGTGTTTGTGATGTTCGCGTGCGTTTTGTGGAATATATTCCGTAGAGCGGTTCCTATGATCTGGCCGAATACAGGCCATGAAATTGAGGGAACAAGTAGGGCTAAACATCCGGAATCTAAGAAATTCCAAAGGTATGAGCCAAGAACAACTAGCTTTGGCTGCGGACGTGGACCGCAGCTACATCAGCGAGATCGAACTCGCCAAGAATTCAGTATCAATCGATATTCTGGAGCAGATTGCGCTTGCCCTTGATGTCGCTCCAAAGGAATTGCTTAACGAGAGGGGCTAGTTATGCCCGAACATGAAAGTGTTCGCTCAACGGCCGAAGCCATCGGCCGCATTACGTGTATCAAGACAGGCGAAGAAATCGGTCTGCTGTATCGGTGGGATAACGGCGAGACGCAGGCCTCGCTATACGATGGCGGCCATCCTAAAACACCACACTGCTCAGATCATCCCGCTGAACCGGACCTTGGTGCAAAACGCAGCTAACGGCTCGAAAGAGCCCAGTTGACCGATGCTGCGCCGTGCATGAAGGTCTGCTAAGCAGCTGCGTAACTACGTCGTTTCCAATCGGAACTTCAGAAACCTCTCTCCGTCGTAATCGATATCGCCAACGTGCTCTGCACCAAGTCTTCCGAGCGCTCCAAGGTTCTTTCTGGATGGTGGCAGCAAAAACGTCACAAATGGAATGCGGTCGTCAGCGATGGCTAACTCTATGGCCTTCTTTGAAATGCGCCTGCCAAAACCAAACGCATGTGGCCGCAAGACAAGTCCAAAATCCCACTCCTGACCTTCTTTCTGGAAACCACCCCACCCAACGTAATTTCCATCGACCAGAAATGCCCAGTGCCCGAGTCCATCCCGCGCCCAGTATTCCTCTTTCATTTTGACAAACTGGATTGCCATCTCCGTGTCCCATGCACCGGTCAAGAGCGGCATATGTTCGGCAACCCTCGGGTCGGACATATGCCTGGCAATCTCGGAAGCCGGTACATCAACCAGCCGGGAAAATGTAATCTCATGTGTCAACGTGTCGTCCCTTGTGTCCTTGAGCTGCCGTATCCGAGCGGCGCGTTGGCAGCAATGCGGCGATTGTTGGTTCTTTCGATGCTGGTGTCGACCTCAGCGCTTATGGCCAAACGTCCGAATTCTTGTGCAGATCGTTCAAACCTCTGTACATGCCCGTCAACTCGCGTAGGTATCTCCTATGCTTGATCTCCTTAGCCATATCCTGACGAACCTCTCGATGCAGGGAACGCTGTACTTTCGCACGTCGTTCTCCAAGCCATGGGGTGTCGCTGTTCCGAACTACGAGAACGTCGCTAGATTCCACTTTGCGCATCGGGGCGGTTGCCTGGTGCATGTAGATGGAACGGACACAATCGTCGACCTCGCCCAAGGCGATCTTGTGATCATTCCGCATGGCACGCCGCACTCGCTCTATTGTGGGCATGAGCCCGAGAGGACGATCCTGCCGCTTGACGTTGTGCTGGAAAAATCCGGTTACGACGGCTCAGGCGTGTTGGTCTACGGCGGCGAAGAGCCGCAGAGCGAAACGCAACTGGTTTGCGGACACTTCTCTTTCGATCCGAGTTCTCGCCATATCCTATTGGACCGTTTGCCCCCCTACATTCACCTTAAGAACTATGGCGAAAGCGCCGGACGCTGGATGGAAGCCACACTCCGCATGATCGGGGAAGAGGCAGGCGGCGCGAAGATGGGTGGAGACCTTATTGCACTTAAAATGTCAGAAGCGATTTTCGCGCAAGCCATCCGCTGCTTCATCGACGGCGATGAGGCAACAGAATGGGGATTGGGCGCGTTTTCTGACAAGAATCTCAGCCGTGCACTCGATGCTTTTCACAAGTCACCGACAGAGGGTTGGACGGTAGAAACTCTTGCCCAAGCCGCAGGCATGTCGCGAACAAGCTTTGCCGTTCAGTTCCAAAAGACGATGAATATGACACCGTTGGAATACGTCACGCGTTGGCGTATGGAACTTGCCAAACGCGTTCTGCTGGAACCGGGTGCGTCGCTCACAGAAGCGGCTGAAAGTGCCGGATACTCTTCCGACTCGTCCTTCACACGTGTTTTCAAGAAAGAAACTGGAATGACGCCTGCCGAATTCCGCAGGTCACAAAAACTCGTTCGTGCGCAAGCCTGAACGATCTGCATAATTTTACAAACCTCTGGACATAGTTGAAGCCGAAACAAGAGCCTAGTTTGGCCTCATCAATGCTGCGTTGCAGTTCTAACCATGAGGAAAAGTACCATGTCTCTACGCTTCGTCACCAAATCCATCCACGCATATCTCGATTACCCTGTCGCCATCGGCCTCATTGTCATGCCATTCATCTTCGGCCTCGGCGCGGAAAACCCACTGGCACTTTGGCTATCAGTTGCGACCGGAGTCGCCGCCTTCGGGCTGACGGTTCTTACTGATCACCACCTCGGCCTTATCCGTGTCCTACCTTACAGTCTCCACTTGGCCGTTGATGGCTTGGTTGGCGTTGTCTTCGTCGCAGCGCCTTTTGTGCTAGGCTTTGCGAGCCTCGACTTCTGGTACTACGCGCTGCTTGGTGCAACCGTCCTCTTGGTTGTTGGGCTCCATCAGCCGGAAGACGAGGCATTGGGCGCTTGAGCCTCAGTGACGTAATTGGGGGCCGTGCAGCATGTGCGGCCCCTTTCGCGTTTGAAGACATCCTTTGTCTAATTCCCCGATACCGGACCGAACCCTTGAATGACCTTCTCAATTCTCCGAGGATTTGCAGATCGTTCGAAAAATCATACGAACAGTTCATAAAGGAACTGATTGTATTGCTAAATAGTTCTGACCGGATATCTCAATCAGCACTAGATGAGAGCTCGACTGTCGAGCCCTCGCAGACAAAAAGGGATTTTCCAATGTTCAAGAAACTCGCAATCGCCTCCGCTCTTTTGACCAGCCTGGCTCTCAGCGGCACGGCCGCAATGGCAGCAGACGAATACAACGTTTCTCGCGGCATCACCGCAGCCGGCGCGCCTTTGGGCCTGCACGGCGTAGACCCGGTTGAGTTCATCGAAACCGCAAACCCGGTCGAGGGTTCAGCTGCTTACACAGCTGTGCATGATGGCGTGGCGTATTACTTTTCGACCGAAGCCAACATGAAGACCTTCGAAGTTAACCCCGCTGAGTACCTACCCCAGAACGGCGGCTACTGCACTTTCGGTGTTTCCGTAGGCAAAAAGTTCGACGGTGACCCCGAGTTCCACGCGGTCATCGACGACAAGCTCTACGTTTTCCTGAACCGCGCAATCTATGATGAATTCAACAAAGACCGCGCAGGCACGATTTCAAAAGCAGAAGAACAGTGGCAGAACATCCGCAGCACGACTGTGGGCGATCTGTAAGTCTCGCGTTCATAATCTATCTGAAGGGGCGGCACATTGTGTCGCCCCACTGCTTTTTTCACAAGCAGACATTAGTGCAGCCGCAGCGAATTCACACTTCGTCCGCTTTTGCGACCTTCGCCGCCGCCTTATTGAACGGCAGCTTTCTCCACGTGAGGACAGGCGTTATTTCCTCACGCCGTCCACAAGCTCCAAAACGCGCGCGTACTCTTCGCTGACCTCGCGCGCTTGTTCGAAGACCTCTCGCCTCTGCTGATCTAGGCAACGGAAGTACCGCTCGACATCGGTAAAATACGTCTCCGCATCGCGCCTCAACAGGTCAGCATATGCTCGCACGTCGTCGGCATTGGTCGGCATCCAAGGCGGCACAGGCGGCAGGCAACTGCCCGCAATTGCGGCTGAACTCCACTTCAGAACGACTATAACCGCCCATGTTTGTTTCAAAAGCGCCATATTATCTTGGCTCAGCCACTCCGTTGCAGTAAATTCGTTTCAACGCATGAAAGGCGCAATAACTCAAATTGCACCTATTGATTGCAAAGTTATAATATTGTATCGGTTCGGTAGTCCATGAGGGACTGCCGGGCTAATGCACAATTCTGCAAGGCTCGATCCTATGAATTTGATGCAAGACGCCCCCAATGTTGTCAGTGAAGACGGGCTGCGCACGCTGCTTGCCGAGGGTCATTCGGCGGATGTTGTGTGCCGGGTTACGCCCAAACGTACAGGTGCTCAGTGGTCCGGAGTTTGGACCGTGCATTGCGTCTCGCCAGATGGCGAGACGCGTCGCCTGCTCGTCACCGCGCGCAACAACATGGCTGCCCGAGAGTTCAAAACAATCAACGGCTTGTCCAGCTTCTTGGCCGGGCTTGGCGTATCGATCGTCTCGATCCCCATGCTCGAAGGCAAGATCGCCTCTCACAACCTGTACGACGAAGGCTAAACCGCTTGCGCTCCTCGCAGCATTTTTTGCTGCCCCCGCCTATTCTGAGGGCTTCGTGCTTTCCATGCGGGCCGATGGCCAGCTAGAGACCAAGGCACCGCAATCGGGTTTTGCACAAAGCTATGTCGACGGGATTGGTGCAAACCCACCAGAGCTGATCGTTTTTGCAGCGCCTGAGCCTGATGCTCCGCCTCCTGCACCCGCCCGAGCACTTCCCCGACCTGAAATCCTCGCAGCACTTGAAAGCACCGCGCATCGATATGGCGGGCACCCGGCGTTGCGTCGCGCGGGTCTGTCGGTGACGGAATGGCAGGCCCTCTTCCAAGCCAATATTGAGATTGAAAGCGCCTATCGACCGAATGCGCGCAGCTCGGCAGGGGCGATCGGCCTTGGACAGCTGATGCCAGCGACGGCCGCGCAGCTCGGCGTGGATCCGCATGACTGGCAGGCCAATCTGGATGGCTCTGCCCGTTACCTTCTGATGATGTTGGCGCAGTTCGGCACGTCCGAACTCGCGCTCGCTGCCTATAACGCGGGACCAGACGCGGTCGCGCGCTATGGCGGCATTCCTCCCTACCAAGAAACCCAAAATCACGTGCGCCGCGTCATGGCCGTGCGTGACCGACTGACTGGAGCCTCCTGATGCACATACAAATCCGCACGATCCTGTCGCTGGCTCTGGCCAGCTTGATGATTGCCAACCCGGCTTTTGCGCAGAGCATCGACCTCTCGCCGGTGCAGAACCTTTTGCAAGGCATCGTCGACACGATCACCGGCCCCTTGGGCATTGTCATCGGCACCTTGGCCTTGATCGGTGTGTTCCTCTCTTGGCTCTTTGGAATTCTGGACTTCCGCCAAGCCCTTTGGGTGCTGGTTGCCATTGCGGGCATCGCAGCTGCGCCGACCATCGTGACCGCCATCTGGGGCGCGTAAATCCGGTATGGCAACGCAAACCCGCCTCTTCCTCGGCCTGATCCGACCGCCAAAGCTCATCGGCTTGCCGATCATGTATGCCATGGTCTGGCTCTTCGGGTTTGTATTGCTGTTTCTGTGGGTCCAGAGCTGGCCGGTGATCATCATTGCCGCTCTGGCCTATCCTGCACTGTGGAAAGCCGCTGACTGGGATCCGGCCTTTCTTGAGGTGATGGTCACTTCCCTGCAGGAAACGCCACCCACTCCGAACCGCAAGATCCATTCGGGGGACAGCTATGCTCCATGACCCCTCGGACGATCTTGCAACGCTGCCAGACTGGGCGCGCAAAGAGCGGCCGATGGCCAGCATGCTACCCTATGTCAGCCTCGTGAATGACGTGACGATCCGCACACGCGGCAATGCCCTGTTCCAATGCATCCGCCTCGATGGCGTCAACAGCATGACCAGCGATGACGCACATTTGGAGAAGATCCGCGCGCTCTTCGCAGCGATCATTGCGCAGATTGGGCCAGAGTACAGTTTCTACGTCCACAAGGTTTCAAAAGCGATCGAGACCGCCTTGCCACCAGTGCCCAATGTGGGGTTTGCCCAAGCCCTGGACAGCCGTTGGCAAATGGCAATGGCGCGGGCAGGCCTGCGGGACAAAACTCTCACGCTCACGGTACTGAAACGTCCGCCCCTCGGCGCGCGGCTGCGCCTGAAACGTTCAGACTCCATCGCACAGCTGAAAGACCGGACAGCCAAGCAACTGCGCAAGCTCGAAGAGGTCGTCGGGTTTCTGCTATCGTCCTTCGCAGAGATGAACCCGCGCCTGCTCGGCGCTGAATGCGGCGAGCTACTCGGGTTCCTCGGGGCGCTCAACATTGGTCAGGAACGGCCGCTTTTCGCAAAATCCCGCTTTGGCGTGATTGCCGAGGATGTGGCTAACACGCGCGCCACGTTTCAGGGGCGAGGCTTCACGTTGGACGATGGGACGGCGGGCAAGCGGTTTGGCACCAGTTTTGCGATCAAGACTTACCCAGCCAAAACCAGCTGCACCATGTTCGATGAGCTGAACCTGCCCGTCGACATGGTGGTCACACATTCCTTCACGCCCATAAACAGCAACATCATGGCCAGCCGGATCAAGCGCCAACAACGCTTGATGAAGGCCAGCGATGACGGCGCGATTTCTCTCGCAGAAGAACTGGTAGACGCGCTGGATGACCTGGAATCCAAACGGCTCAGCTTTGGTGATCATCACATGACCGTCACAGTTTTTGCCGAGACCGAGGAAAAGCTGGAAGCAATCGCCTCCGAGGTGCGCAACATAGCCGCAAGTGAAGGCGTCAATCTCGTAAACGAGAGCTTTGCGGCGCGCACCCACTATTTCGCGCAGCATCCGGGCAACGGACAGATGCGCAGCCGCAAGGCCGCCATCACGAACACGAACTTTGCCGATCTCGCCGCGCTGCATCGCGGTCAACTGGGCAAACCTGGCCACCAAGTGCCTTGGGGCAAGCCGATTACTCTCTTCCCGACGCCTGAACGCTCAGGCTTCCTGTTCAACTATCACGAGACGGGTCAGCCGGACAAAGAACCGACCGGCGGGCATACCTTGATCCTCGGCCGACCTGGCTCTGGCAAGTCAGTGCTGTCGGCCTTCCTCATGACCCAAGCGCGTCGCTGCGACGCGCGCGTCTTCGTCTTCGACTATCGCGCGGGCATGGAAATGGCGGTGCGCGCCAATGGCGGGCGTTACAGCGCCATCAAGGCAGGTGAAGCCACTGGTCTCAACCCGTTGCACACAGAAATCGACGGGCGCGGACAAGCCTGGCTTTCCGATTGGCTGGCCACGCTGCTGCATCGCACCGACAAGCCCCTGAGCCCGGTTCAGATCAACCGCATCCAAGAAGTGGTACGCCAAAACGCCGGGGCGAGCGATGCCGCCCTGCGCAACTGGCAGGATTTGGCCTCCCTCTTTGTGGCGGGAGCAGATGAAGGGGATCTGTTCGAGCGGATCCAGGAATGGACCGCAGATGGTCGCTATGGCTGGATCTTCGGTCAAAGCGCTGAGGATACCTTCTCGCTCGATGGTGATGTCGTGGGATTCGACCTGACCGGCATTCTCGATAGCGAAAGCGAAAAAGAGCGCATGGCGGTCCTATCCTACCTGTTTCGGCGGGTGGAGCGCGTGATCGAGGACCGCAAGCCGACATTGATCATCATCGATGAGGCCTGGAAGGCGCTGGACAACCCGTATTTCGCAGACCGGCTGAGCAATTGGCTCGTGACCGCGCGCAAGCAGAACGCTGTCGTCGTGATGATGACCCAATACGCAAGCCAGCTCGAAAAGACCCGCACCGGCAAAACGATTGTCGAGGCCGTTCCTACGCAGCTTCTGCTTCCCAACATCCGCGCCTCGGCCAGCGATTACACGATGCTGGGGCTCACTGACAAAGAGCTGAGCGTCTTGCTCGGCACCGGCAGCAATTCCCGCCTGGCGCTGGTGCGTGATGATCAAGGCTCGGTCGTGATTGACGCTGATCTCAGCGCCCTTGGCCCATACCTCACGATCCTTGGCGGTATGGAAAAAGGCGAGGCGCTGGTTGGCGCGGATTACCGCCAGAACCCCGAATTTTGGAGACAGATTGATGCGTAGGCTTTGCGTAGTGACCCTCACCCTTTTGACCCTGACAGCCTGCGCGGAATACCGGCCGTCCGAAGCTGAATGCTTCAACTCCTTTGCAGAGGTCAGCCGCAGCAACTGCAATTTAGAGCTGCTCGGGCCGATTGGTAGTCTCCGTGAATAAGCACCGCCTGCATATCTTTGCAGGCTTGGTGTCGCTCGCCGCGCCATTTGCCTATGCCCAAGGCGTGCCGACCTTTGATGCGGGCATGTTCTTGCAGCGCGAGCGCGTGCTGCAGCAGGGAGAACAAGATCTGGCACTGCAGCGGGATCGGTTGACCAAAGAGGAAGAGCTTGAAGCGCTCGAGCAAGAACAACTCCAGGCGCTGGAAGACATCCTCGATGCCACGACGTTGGCCAGCGGAAATTCCGGCGCGCTGGTCGCGAGCTTGGAAGCTGGGTCATCACCTGAGAGCGCCGCAGACACGCTCTATGGTTCGGTCGACCCGAACCCAGGCGCAGCCCAGATGTTCGGTGATGCCTCGGGATCGATTGAAGAGCTGATCATTCGCGCGGCTCAGGAAACGCACCACATGTCTGGCGTGCGTGCGGCGGGCCTTTCGCCCAAGCAATGGCGTTGCCTTCTGCAGGCGCTGATCTGGCAAGAAAGCCGCTTCACCATCGGCGCGCGCTCACCTGTTGGTGCGTTCGGTCTGACCCAGATCATGCCCGGTACGGCGCAGGATCTCGGGATTTATCCAGCCTACTACGAAACCCCCTACATCCAGGTCACGGGCGGCGCGCGCTATCTGGCCCAGATGCTGGCCATGTTTGATGGCAACATCATTCACGGGCTGGCGGCCTACAATGCCGGTCCCGGAAATGTGCAGCGCTACGGCGGCGTGCCGCCATTTGCCGAAACCCAACACTACGTTCAGGTGATCCCCGAGCGCTACAATCTCTACCTTGCACGCGTCGGCGGTGTTGATGCACTCGGCACGATTGATCCGGTTCTGCTCGCCAACTCCACGATGAGCCTGACCTCTTTCGGCGCAGGGGTCTACGGCGATTACTCCTTGGTGTCGGTGCAAGCGGCCGCGCTCCGGGTTCAGGACATCATCACCCGCATTGGTGAGACAGATGACATTCACGCGGCCATGTCGCTCAACACCTACGCGCGGGCTGAACTCGCTCGCCTGATCGCGATCCGCACGCGCCTCAAGGCCGCCCATACCCGCCCGCTTAGCGCGGCAGAGCTGGCCATGGCGGCCGCGCAGGCCCGCGAACAAGACTTCATGCAATTCGATCTGGAGGCCCTCCGTTGATCCGTTTTCTTTCCACCGTAGCCACTTGCGCGTTGCTAGTTGCCTCACCCCTGTCTGCCCAAGGTGTCCCCACGGTCGACACGCGCAACATCGCACAGGAAATTCGCCAGCTGCAGCAGATGTTGGAGGATTTTGGGATCCAGACCGACCAGCTCGACACGCTTCTCGAACAACTCGACCTAGTGCAGCAGCAACTCGACACGCTCAACGAGACTTACGCCGCCCTTACCGGAGCGACGGATATCATCGAAATGGCCATGGGCGGTGATCTCGACGGGCTTCTCGATCAGGAATTCGGTGATCTCCTTGGCACCATCCGGCAGATCCAAAGCGGCGATTTTAGCGGCCTGATCGGCAACGCGGCCCCTCAGATGGAAGGGCGCATGACACAAGCCCTCGAAGATGCAGGCTTTGACCAAGACAGCCTGCCCGACATGGCCAACAGCGGCAATCCTGGTGCGGAACGCATTGCCAGCCAGGCGAGCACCGGGGCGATGATGTCAGCGGCGGCTGAGAACAGCTATGAAGAGGCCGCGCAATCCCTCGAACGGGTCGAGCAACTGGTCTCGCTGATCCCGGATATGGAAACGCTCAAGGAAGCCGTCGATCACAACACCCGCGTCACAGCCGAGCTGGCCATCGCCATGACGCGCATGTGGGAGCTCGAAGCCATCCAGACCGTTGGCGCGGGCCAATCCGGCGTGGTGGATGCCGCCACGCTGGCCGAAGAGCGCCGCTACATGGACTTCACCCTGCCAGACCTGCGCGCGGATTGATCCCATGAACAGCGAGGCAGAAATCATCGAAGAAGAGCTCGTCTACGGCGCACGACGACGCGAGCTCTTGTGGCAGAAGCTGGGGCTGACAGGCATGGCGTTTGGCATGGCAGGTTGCCTCGCCGCTGCCCTTGTCGCCCTGTTCGACGTGGACCCGCCGCCCATGATCGTGCCCTTTGATAGCGAAACCGGCATGGCCCTCCCCAATGCCATGGTTGAAGCGGTCTCACTCACGGAACGCCCCGCTATCATCGAGGCACAGGTCTACCGCTATGTTATTGATCGAGAGACATACAATCAGCTCGACAATGATGTGCGTGTGCGGCGGGTCCTGGACCAGTCGGACAGCGCGGCCGCTGCAGGACTGCGCGCGCTTTGGACCAGCGGCCATGAGGCCTATCCGCCCGACAGCTACGGCACAGATGCCCGCCTTGAAGTCGAGGTTTTGTCGATCACGCACATCAGCGCCAATCGTGCCCAGGTGCGCCTGCGCAAGCGGCTCAATTCGCCGCGCGGCAGTCAAAACGGGCTCTTCACCGCAACGCTGATGTTTGAGTTTCGGCCCGAGAATAGCCGGTCGATCGACGATGTCTGGCAGAACCCTTTCGGCTTCACCGTCACAGAATACGCGGTCCGCTCGGATCGTCTGGAGTAACCCATGCGCTGCCTGTTCCTGATCCTCGCCTTCCTAATTCCGCTTGCTGGCACCGCCTATGCAGAAACCCAGCCGCGCCAAGGCCCCTATGATGCCCGCGTCCGGCTGGCCGCGTACCAGGATGGGCAGGTCTACCGCATCCGCACCAGCCTGACCCATGTGACCAGCATTGAGTTCGGCCAAGGCGAGACCATCCGCTCGATCATTGCGGGCGACACTGAAGGGTTCCTTTTGGACGGCGTGCCCGGCGGCCAGGCTTTTGCGATCAAGCCCGTAACGCGCGGCGCGCATACCAACATCACCGTCTATACCAACCGGCGCAGCTATTATTTCAACGTCACTGAGGCGAGTTCGCCGACCTTTTACGTTATTCGCTTCACCTATCCCGAGTCGGCCCCTCGGCAATCGCGTGTCGCGGCTAACGCGCCAGCGAACTACGCCTATGGCGTCAGCGCGCGATCAGAGATCACCCCACGAGAAATCTGGGACGATGGCACCTTCACCTATTTCCGCTTTGCCGCGAATGCGCCGTTACCCGCGATCTTTCGCTGGTCCGGCGGCAATGAGCGCAGCGTGAATGCGCTCGCAAGGCCAGACGGCGTGATCCGCGTGTCAGGTGTCAGCGATCGATGGGTTCTCAGGCTCGGCGAGGATGAGATCTGCGTCCAAGAGATGAGCGAGGCAAATCAGGATGAGTGAAACAGCTGAGCTTAAGAAGCGCCTCGAAGCGCTTGAAGGAAAACCACAAAACTCAAAGGCACGACCGTCTTTTGTTGCCATCGCTCTGGGCATTGGGGCAATCGCAGCCTTTGGGGGTCTCTTGCTGTTGTTCTCTGACAGCTCTGAACCCGACAGCCTGGAAACCGCCTCCCCAGATGAGTTCCAAGCGGCGGGACCAGGCTTTGGTGCGCTCGAGCCCACGCCTGCACCGATCGACACATCCCCACCGCCGGAGCCGGAACTGGCCAGCGAAACAGAAGAGCTGCGCGCGCAAATGGATGCCATGCGGAGTGAGCTTGAGGCCCTTCGCAACGCGCCAGCACCTGAAGCGCCAACCGTCGATACAGATGCGCTGGATACCTTGGGCGCAGAGATCGATGCCCTGCGCAGCGAGGCAGCAGCAACGCAAGCTGCCTTGCGCGAGGAGTTGGAAGAACGTGCACGACTAATACAGCGACTGCAGAATGATCTGGAGCTTGCACGCCTGGAAACCCCTCGCACGCCCGCACCAACCGGCCCAACGGCCGAGGAGCTGCGCCTTCAAGAGCTCGAGCGGCGGCGGCAAGCCGAACTTGAGGAACTGCAAGCGCGTATCGCCAGCCCGATCATTGCCTTTGGCGGCACCGGTGGCAGCAATGAAACCGCCGCGCAGCAGCGGCGACTTGATGGCGACACAGACTTTGTCCGCAACGGCGCTGAACCTGCTGAGGTGACGCAAGCCCAGTTGATCGTAAACCCGTCAAACACGGTTGTTCAGGGCACGATGATCCAGGCTGTTCTGGAGACCGCAATCGACAGCTCGCTCGCCGGTCAGGTCCGCGCGATGGTATCGGAAGATGTCCACGCCTATGACGGCTCGCGGATCCTGATCCCACGCGGCGCACGTCTGATCGGGCGGTATCAATCCGGTCTCGACATTGCGCAGCAACGCGTCACGATCGCCTGGGACCGGATCATTCTGCCCAGCAACCAGACCGTCGAAATCAGCGCCTTCGGTGGCGATGAACTGGGCCGCTCCGGCACAACTGGTTTCGTCGACAGCCGCTTTGGAACACGATTTGGGTCCGCCGCCCTGATATCGCTGATCGGAGCCTTGCCCGCTGTGGCAGCCCAAAACACCGAAGACGAGATCACCTCTGATGTTCTGGAAGGCATTGGCGATGACCTGCAAGACAGCGCCCAAAGCGTGATCGGCGAATACCTCTCCGTCTCGCCGGTGATCTATGTCGATCAAGGTGCCCGTGTCACCGTGATGGTTGATCGCGATCTGGAGATTTTCTGATCATGGCGGCCAGCTATCTGCAAAGCTCGATGGACAAGATCCCCGAGGCGCGTGATCCAAAGCTGATCGAGCTTTGCATCAATCCTGATGGCACACTTTGGGCGGAGTTTCAGGGGGATCACTTCATGCGGCGCGTCAAACGACAACTCTCGCCCAATGAAATCAAAGATCTTGGCAACCAGATTGCTTCCGCCGCGAACACCACGCTCAGCCGGACAAAACCGATTGTGTCGGTCAGCATTACCTACCGCGACCGACCGATCCGCGCGCAAGTCATCCAGCCTCCCGCCGTGGATGGCGGTTATGCGATCTCCCTGCGGTTCTTCGCCGACCTGCCACTGGAACAAATCAGGCTGTCTTACCTCTTCGGAAAAGAGCGCAGCAATGAGGGTGCAAGACGCAAGCGCAATGCCGAGCTGCGCGATGTCGTGGCCACCGGCGACATCGACGCTGCGATCAAGTTCTGCGTCACGCACAAGCTCAATATGATCGTCTCCGGCGGAACCTCGACCGGCAAGACGGTCACGGCGCGCAAGATCCTCTCCTTCGTACCCGCAGACGAGCGCATTATCACCATCGAGGAGGCCGCCGAACTGCGACCGACGCAACCCAATGTCGTGACGCTGATGTCTGATCGCGATGAAGCTACGCGCAGCGCTGATGTCCTGCTGACCTCCACGCTGCGTATGCGGCCGGACCGAATTGTCTTAGGCGAAGTACGCGGCAAAGAGGCCATGACCTTCCTTGAGGCCATAAACACCGGCCATGGTGGCTCGCTGACTACGCTACACGCTGAGACGCCGCAGCTGGCGGTTCAGCGACTGGCTATTGCGGCCCTGAAGACCGACGTGCCTATGACCTACCAGGACATGAACGACTACATCACCCGCTCCATCGATGTGATCATCCAGGCCGATCGCCATGAAGGCGCGCGCGGTATCACTGAATTCTACCTGCCGGTTGATCCGGCCCATTCAAAGGAAACAGCCCATGTTTGAATACAAGATTGAACAGATCAACACCGCCAAGACAAAGCCACCCAAGATCGAAGCGCAACTGACGGCTCTTGGCCAAGACGGCTGGGAGCTGGTCTCGGTGGTGCCGGATTTCGACGGTGAGCATATCCTGAAAGCCTTCCTGAAACGCGACATCTGGCGTGTCAAACCGACAGAGAAAGCATAGGAGCACCCGATGGGCGTCGTCACCTGGATGGTTGAGACAACCGACAACTTTCTGGACGACGCGGCCCAAACCACTTTTGGCAACGTCGCCGGTCAGCTTGGCGGCGTCATTGCCGTGGCCTCAACGCTCGCCGTGATCGGCGTGTTCCTCAACATGGTGTTTCAGTACAAATCCATGGACGGGCGGACCGCCTTCTGGTTCGCCCTCAAGCTCATGCTGATCTCCCTCTTTGCGATGAATTGGGTCCAATTCAACGCTGTGGCCAGCGCCCTCATCAACGGGCTCGACCAGCTCGCGGGCGGCATGGTGGCAGGACTTGGCGGCGGCGGTGCAGGCGCATCCTACTTTGCCGAGGCGTTCGACGATCTAATCGAAGAATTTGGCGATTATCTGAACGCGGCCGGAGACAACATGCATTGGATGGCCGGAGCCCTGATCGGCGCAATAGGTGCGTTCCTTTTGGGCGTCATCGGCGCGCTCTGCGGCCTTGTGCTGATCTTCGCTAAGATCATGCTGGCGTTCATGATCGGCATCGCTCCCATCATGATCGCGCTTTCGCTGTTCGATGTCAGCAAGGACTACTTCCACCGCTGGCTGTCTAGCACCATATCCTACGCGCTCTATCCCCTCGTAATCGCAGGCGTGTTTTCGACCGTCGTCGGCATGTCCCGCTCGCTGATGACCGAACTCGGAGATCCCTCCGGCGCAAGCAACATCGGGGCGCTGGTGCCCTTTTTCATGATGATGTTCCTCGCAGGTGGCATGATCATAGCCACACCGCTGATCGTGCGCTCAATCTCGGGCAACTTCATGATGGCTGGACCGCCGAGCATTCCTGGCCCAGGTGGCTTTGCAAAGGGATTGATCGGCACCAAGGGGTCACGGGCGCGGGCACGGTTTGGAACAAGGTCAAATGCGGAGATCGCCGGGGCTGGGATGCGCCAGGCTAGCGCTGCGACTGTTTCTATGGTTCAGCGGGTGGCAGATCGGGCCAAGCGGCTGGAGTGAAATCGCCACTGGTGTCATCTACTTTCAATCTCGATGCCACGATGCAGCTACACTGAAATGGTCCCTCGACGTCCAATCACCCAGTTAGACCAGATGGTTGGTTTAGCAGCACAGACGGACGCATGGGGGCCAGATCCTTTTGCTCGACTACTCTGACTCTTCCGTTTTCTCCGATGCCTAACTGAAGACGTTTGGCTGCTCCGGGCCCCAAAACCGGCAACTTCCTGCAGATCAGGTCTGCTAACGCAGGGTCTTCAACCGCGCAAATAACTTGCCTTCCTTCAGAAACTAGCTGTCCAAGCAGTTCTGAGAGATGAACACTTCGGAAATCGTCGATATGTTGAACTGGATCGTCTAGCATGATCGATGACCATCGGCTCCAAGCCATGGAAAGGTTCACAGCAATCAGAAAAGCAAGGCCAGTCGCTCGCCGTTGTCCGCTTGAATAAACAAATTGCGGGTTGATATCATTTCCCACACTGAAACTGAGATGGCGTCTGAGCTCTCCACGTATCTTGTAGTTGATTTCCTGAAAGTTTGGATGCGGCCGCAAACGCGCATAGAGTTCTGTGATTAATGGAAGAATTCGATCTAACCTTTGATTCAGTGCATCGTTTGCGGCTTTTCGAACAGAGTCATACAGCTCTTTCGCGTCAGCTTCTTTTTGACGAGCCCGAGACAAAACTTGTTCCGCTTCACGGTCACGTGAAAGTTTTTCTGCGTAGGCATTAGAAGCGCGATCCAATGAGGCTGATAGACCAGTCAGATTTAAATCAGGAAGCACGTTTCTCAGTCTCTCGTTCCGACCGGAAAGCTCTTCCAGCTCAGCGGTCAAACTGCTTCGATCTGTCTCAGCAGAAAAACCTCTATCTTCAACTATTTTTTTCGCTTGCGTGATACGCCTATCAATGCTGGTCAGGCGCTGCTCGAGACGATCCTTACTCTCATACAAGTTTTTGAGCTTGAGCTTTAGCTCGGATATCTCTGCCCTTAATTTTGTTTCTCTTGAGATTTCGGCATTGATAGCTTCCGCGCTTGCTCTTAGTGCGGCTATACCTGAACGATACCGGGAGAGATCAATTTTCGATTTGCAAAGTGGACACGAATTATCCTCGCAACCAATTTCTTCGCCCAGCATAGCCAGCTGGCTTAAACGTGATGCCAAAGTATCCGAGGAGGCTGACAAATCGATTGAAGCCAAAGTAGCTTCCTTCGGTTGAAGCTCACCCCTAACTTCCTCAATATCAGCGTCAAATCCAGCGACTGCTGCTTCGGCCTCAACCTTCGCCTGTCTAGCATCGACAAGCTCGTCGTACCTGTCCAATACCAATCGAATACTTGATATTTGAGAATGAACACGCTTCAATTCGCTACCGACAAGTTCAAACGCCTCATCTACTGGCAGTCGAAGTCCCATCATTTCTTCAGCATCTCTAAGTGCGACCTGCACACGACGGTCACTCTGTGCTCTAGATCGCGTACTATCCAGTTCGCTTTGCGCTACTGCGGCATCATTTTTTGCCTGTTCAGAGCGTTCTGCAGCTGCCTTCACCTCTCTCTTTGATGCCTCATGAATTTCCTTGGCTTTTGCTATCCATTCGTCCGCACCAATTGCTCCAATAGCGGAGCTCAGAATTGAATACCGTTCCGTCTCTTTAAGGTCCAAACTCAATGCCGCAATGTGCTCGTCACGAATGATTGTCGATGAACAAACTTGTTGCAATGCGGCTGCTGGGGCCGCTTTTTCGTCGAATAATTCCTTAGCAACCAGTTCAATATTTTCGGCATGCCCTGGCTGGAGGCTGCTTCTGGTGACAATAGTTTCGACCCCATCTAGAGTGAATCCAACAGATACATATCTCTCGTCAGGACCGTCACTCTCACCAAGCCACCAAATATAATCGTCGACCGTCTCTTGATTTGCCTTTGCATCCTGATACTTAGCGATGGAGCCAGTTAATGCGAATTCGACAGCATCAAAAATCGAGCTTTTCCCGACGCCGTTTCTGCCGTCGATTACGGTTGCGTCTGATCCGAAGTTAATCCGAACGGGGTCGCAGTAACCTCGAAAACCGGACATTTCGACAAACTTAAGTTTCATCCGAACGCCCCATCAATCTTAATACCTCTGAATTGGGTGCATCCAGCAGAAAAGCGTCGACTGCCTTAGTCGGCAAGCCGGCCGAGCGCGCCCTGATTTCTGCGACCATATCAACGACACCCAAAACTGGCGGGTTCTGAATCCCAAGAAGCGGCAGCAGACCTTGTCTTATTCCATCTTCGTCCGCATTCACCCCTCTCGCGATCTTTCTGGTTCCGGACAAATCCTCTTCTATACGCGCAAGGAGCGCTACAGCGCTTTCATCCGGTCGCTCAAATGCCAAAAACACTGAATATGCATTCCAGGCTTTCTCACCGGATGACCTTATCTGAAATTGAAACATCGAAAGTGTTTTTTCGTTCTCGGCTCTCCAGCTACGCAGCAGGTCGCCTAGATCTGAGTAGCAATGGATGAAGCCAAAGCTCACGCGATTTTCAAAAGCAAGACAGTTGCCATTCTCTGCCTCGACAATGGAGCATGAATATTCTGCTTCTTCCAAAACAGAAGAAATCAAGTCGAGCTTTGCCTTCATATTCCAAGCTCCTGTTCTGCTTGCTCATCCGTAAGAAACCTTGAGAATCGACTTCTCACCACATTTGTTGGCCTTCCCGAACGTGCGATATCGGATTTGAGACCAAAGTCTCTCGCACCGCATGCAATAGTTATATCTGGGGCACTTAGCGGGGAGGACACTCCAGCGTGCGTTTTTTCGAATTCGTTTAGAGCTTTTCCAGAAGCACGTACTACTCGAACCTTTTGCCCATTGAGATACCAGAAATTTCCCTCCAGCACTGCCCCCGCATGTCTTAGAATGATGATCATTCGTCCAACCGTGGCTGCGTCAACCGGCTGACTTTCCGTGCATGGTCCGCCTGGATCAACTCCTTCCAGATCACGCCTTATCGCCCAAAGCTGATCGACGTCTGCGTTTGGCGGCTCGCAATTGTCATAAGCTGCTCTTTGATCATGGGTATTCTCCAGCAACTGATTGCCGGACGCCAACGCTCGCCTAACGAAGCTAAGGGACCATTTCCGACGCAATTCGTTAAGGAAATCTGCTCCAGAGCACCGAACATGGTAGAATCCACCACTTGCTCGTTCCCCAACGTTGAACAATGCGGGTGCCTTCCCTGCCAGATCTGCGGTCGAACTTGGGTCTACAACAATTACATTGCTTGGATTAACGGCACCCAAGCACCTCTCCAATAGCGAGTTCAAGTAGTCCCAATCAGTAAAGTAACCGACAACGATGAGGTCGCGGTTAAGCATTTGTTGCTCAATCCACTGGGAACAGTCAGCGATCCTGCTTTGGTTCGGTTCACATTGCAATTGGCTTGGTGCCCAAACGGTTTGTCTGGGATCAGATTTCCAACACCCATGAATTTTTAGGAGCGGTGCTTTGGCAGGATAAAATGCTGCAGCGTCATCTCTTCGGGTAGCAGTGACGACCCCGCCGTAGAGTTGATCACCAGCGAATTCTATCAATGCATCAACGTTTGTACTTACGGCAATTTGAGCCGTCTTGGTCAGCAGAAAGTCAGCGACGGCAATGTGGCCAGCATTGGGAGGAGCCGAAAACGTGTTAATATCTACGAGCTTTGTTAGGTATGTGCTAGCAAGTCGCCCTTGCGCATGGAAGAACTCAGCCTGCTCTTCGATGTCGTCTGATAGCGGGTTTGCTTCAGCACCATAGATAGCATCGTATTTGCGTTTTGCCGATGCGGCCACAGACCACGCGCTAGGAATGTTGCTCGGAGCAGCCATCGAAAGGCCTGCGCCACAAATCAACGCCAGCCTCTCCTCAACTATTGCGTCGAATGCAAGCTGTACTCCGTCGGCCAAGTCTTTGTTTTCCAATGAAGCCTCGAAAAAATTCATCAAGCAGGTCTGCTGTTGGGTCAAGTTCACACGTAAAAAGAGTGGAATCAAAGTATTTCGTCGGTCAGCGCGAGCCGCGGCAAGAGAATTTGGATACTTCATCAGCTTGACTGAGCGGTAGGACTTCAGTTTTTAGGTAAGATCAACGTCATCTTTAGCTGATTATTCCCTAGTGGCCTCCTCCATGAATCTCTCAACTCGTTCTGTTCCAGCCCGATAATCGCCCAAACTAGGCTCGTCGTCGGATGCCACTCTCCGCTCTTCGTTGGCTAAGTCATCGATCTCTTCACGTCGCTTCCCGTCAATTCCAGCGCCATCACCTGAAACCGCTTTCGGCATCTCAAGCGCTCCAATCTTAGCCTCTAGCGCTTTAATCTGCCCTTGCAGCCCGCGCATCTGGTCCCCCGCTGAGGGGTAAGGCAGATCCCCAGCCTGCTTATCGAAGATCTGCTTAAAGAACCGATCCTCATAGTATTTGATCCGCTTGGCGCGGACAGGCATTTGCGCGTCGACGACCAAGACGATGTCATCCAGATCCATGCGCCGCGCCTCATCCTCAGGTAACAAAGCCGTTTCTTCCGTCCGCTCAGACATGCTGCGACCGGCGAAGGGGTTGCGGCCGACCGAGCGAGAGCGGGTCACAACCCGTTTGGTGGTTTTGCCGACGGCTTTGCTGATCTCTTCGATGGTCTTTTCATCTGAGGGGGTCAGATAGAGCTTGATGCCCGCGTTACCCTGCAAGGCGCGGCGGGCATTTTCGCCGTAGATTTCATCTAGCGCCGGGATGGTCTGTGTGACGATCGCGAGATTGGCCCGGTAGGATCGAAGGGTTTCGATGCTATCGAGAACGATCGGCATTTTGCCAAGGCGGTTGAACTCATCAAGCATGATCATCACCGGCCAAGGTTCGTCCTTGCCGGGTTCATGGTCCTGGAGCGATGCCAGCAAATCAGAGAAAAACAGGCGGATCAACGGCGCGAGCGGTTTCACCATCAGCGGCTCGACCACGAGGTAAACCGAAAACGGCGTCTTTCGGATGTCGCGAAAATCGAAGTCTGAAGTTGCTGTTGCCCGGTCGATCGCAGGGTTTGACCATTGCTTAAGGCCAGAGGTCATGAGGAGCGACAAATAGGAAGTCAGAGTGTCGTTGTTGGTCGAGGCCATGCGCATGAAGATCAACTTCGCCGCCGAGTTTACCACTTCATCAGCGCGGCGGCGATATTCCTTCTGCTTATCACCGCCTGATGCGGTGATGCGGTAGATCTCGCCCAGGGTCGGCCGTTTGCGCTCGAAGGCCAGAATCCCAGCCGCCACAAATAGGTCAATGCCACCATCAAGAAGCCCCTGTACCCGGTCGCTATCAGCTTGCAGGAACAGTGAGGCCAGGAGTTGCAGCTCCATCTGCTGGCGGTCGACATTTTCGAGCGCCGAAATGCGCAACAAAGGATTGTAGCGGTGCGAGCGGCCGTCCTTCCAGTCTGTTGGCGCGAACCGGAATACCTTATCGCCATGCGCTGCCCTGTGGCGCGCTGTCGCCTCGAAATTTTCGCCCTTCACGTCCAGCACCACAGCACTGCCCTGGTAGGTCAGAAGGTTCGGGATAACGAAGCCCGTCGTCTTGCCGCGTCCGGTCGGGGCGACGATCAGGGCATGGGGGAACACCTTTGACATCACGAAGGGTTTGCGACTCTTGGGCTTACCCATTTTACCGAGGACAAAGCCGTGGCCAGGCTTTCCGAAAAAGCCGTTCCGCTTCATCTCTGACATGTGCTGCCAGTGGGTTTCACCGAACTTGGTCAGAGCGTCGTTCATCAGGACAGCACTAAGCAAAACACCGGCACCAGTGCTGATCCCCACGATCAAGTGAACAATCTGCATATCGGCCGGATGGGTCGTGCGAAGATCTCCATAGCCACGCGCTATCATCAGAAAATCGATATCCGCCCCAACCCCGAACCATCGGAATCTCAAAAAGGCCGACGCCAGGACATACCCAAGAACTGCGCCCAGAACAGCAAAGCTGATGACGCCGAGTGCGATCCGCGCCTTACCCATGCGTCACACCCTTTTCGCCATCGCTATCGACATGCCGCTCGCGTTGAGCATCGATTTCTTCATTGGCGATTTCGTCGAGGACATGCTCCATCGCCACACTGTTCGCCAGAGCAGCATCGCTCTGCAGGTAGGCCTTGGCCGCATAGAGCCGGTCCAGGCGGTCTTCGATATGTTCCTCCAGCGTGGACTCATCGCCAATCGCCAAGTCCGAAGTACCCTCTTCACCGACCAGTTGCTCCATCTCAGCACGCAAGGTCTCGCGCTCCAGATCGCTGCGGAATGGATCTGTGGTTGGGTCGTCCCTCATACGGCTCAGGATTTCAGCAGTGGTCGGCGGCAGCCGGTCGATGATGGCTTCCTGCCGGTCGGTCTCAACCGTCCCACTCTCTTTAAGAACCTCAACATCTGCCAACACACGGCCCAGATCCCTGTGCACCTGGTCAAGGCGGTCGATCGCCTTATCCAGCTCATCGGCGCGTGACAGGTCAAAGCCTTCCTTCTCGGCAATTGCCTTCAGATCCTGTCCAAGCCATTGCCGTTCCAGCGCGGCATTGCCCGCGCCGATTTCAACGCGACGCGTCACATCCTGCGCATCAATGCCGGTGCCTCTCAAAGCCTGCTGAAGACGTTCGGTCAGAGCTGTATCCCGCAATGCACCTTGGGCGTCAGCCTGGATGTTCGCGGCCGAATAGATGCCACTTTGGGACGCATCTTCGAGCAAGGTGTGCGACTGCGTTCCCATTGGGCTGAGATGCGACAAAGAGCGATAGATGTCGTTCAGCTCATGCTCGAGCGCCGCGCGCCGCTCCACCGGGGCGTCAGCGACAATGCGTTCGGCTTGGTTGATCTTGTCGTGAAAGGCATCCACGACCTCATCAAACGAATGCTGTTCTTCGGCCATGCCATATACCTTTCCATCTGCTTCAATCGGTTTGCCCTGCGCCAAGAGCCGCGCGGCCTTGCCCAAGGCTACTGCAATGTCATGCTGGTTCTCGCGCGAGGCTTCGGCCGCCAATCCGCGATAGAGCCGCGCGTTCTGCGCCACCTCAGCCAAGGCACGGTCAAGCTCCGACCCCACACGCTCACGCTCGGTCAGCTTTTGGCCCGTGGCTTCTGCGCGACGCTGGTCTATATCGCTTGGACTTTTCGTCGTGACCCCACGCTGGAGTTTTCGTGTCGCCTCAAGGCGCAGACCATAGCGGTCCGACACCTCCACCATCGCCTCCCGAAAACTGTCGTAGTTGAAGTGGTGCTCTTCTTTCAGAAAGAAGAATTCACCATCCTTACTGCGCCGGTTCAGGACGATATGGGCATGCGGGTGATCCCGGTCCTCATGCACGGCTGCGATGTAGTCAAAGTGGCTGCCTTCGCCCTGAAAGAAACGCTCGCAGATCTCGCGCGTGATCTCGGCGACATCTTCGCCGCGCGTGCCAATCGGGAAGGCCATCAGCAGATGCGAAGTATGTCCCAGCTTGGGATGAAACCCCTCATTCCACTGCGCTGAAAACCGGCGCGTGACCTGCTCGATCTCTTTGGCCGACAAGACGCTTTGGCCGTCATAGGTGCCACGGCTGTCGATGATGAAGCTCGACTTGGTGGTCAGGTATTCCAGCTGGTTGCGCAGCTGCGTTTTGTTGTGCGTGCCGCCGTCGCGAATGGCTTTGAAGATCGCGGGCGAATGCCCCATGGCCGCGCGCGACATTTGCTTTGCACGGGCGCGCGGGACGTAGCCGCGAATGCGGCTCCAGTCGCGATCGAAGAAGGCCTCTTGCGCGGCGGCAACAGCGCTATTCCGGGCCATCGGCAGAGCCTCCCAATACGTGGGCAACCTCGCCAGACAGCGCGCTTCGGCGGCGCTGCGCCATGTCCTGAACCTGGTCCGCAATATCGAAGATCAGCCCGGCCAAGGCGCGGACCTGACCATGGGCAGAATTGCCATAGGGCGGTGTCTTGCCCAGGCGCTTTGCCTCGTTCAGGCGCTGCGCAATCTGGTTGATATTGTTGCCGGTGCGATTGAGCGAGGCCGATAGCCCCTGCATCTGATTGGCCAGTTCGTCGTCAGGAACGAAGAGATCGTTTGAGGCTTGGATTAACCGCCGCAAACCCTCGGCGCGGCTGGCGATATCATGCCGCGTCAGCACCGCATCGAAGCTCGCAAGCTCTTTTGGCGTCAGCCGGACATTCACCAGTTCGGAGCGCACGCGCGCATCCAATTTGCGGCTTTGATCGGCCTTCAACGTGTAGAAGATGCTGCGGGTCGTGACGCCGAATTCACGGGCCAGATCTTCGATCGGGACGCCCTCTGCACGCTTGCGCACGATCGCAAAACGCTGGTGTTGCGTCAGTCGTTTGTGCCGTGGTGCGCGCGGTCGGCCCATGTGAAGTAATCACCCCTATTTCTTGCCAGCATCATACAGGCAGCTCTGTTATGGCACTTCGCCATAATTGATGCAATATTATAATATTGCATCAACTGCCTGTATTCCGTTTGGAGCAGCCATAGCTGCGACCCAGCAGTTGGTGAGTAATGTGCCATCCACGTCGATGCCTGTCGCCAACGAAACGGTTGTCATCGGGCACGTTTCTTTCGATGATGAGCCCAATTGAATTAGTTTTTCACAGGAGTTCGAATTGTCAAAATCGCCCAACAAGACCGGTGGTCCGGTCGTCAAATCTGGTCCAACCAAAGGTAAGAACCGCTCGCGCAATGACGATGGACGCTGGCGCAAAAAACGTGCCGACACGGGCAAATCTCGGGGATCGAAAAGCGGCAGCGGCAAAAGTGAAAAGTCAGGTTGCTTCCTAACAACTGCAGCGTGCCAATACAAAGGCCTCCCCGACGACTGCGATGTTCTAACAACAATGCGCAGCTTTCGCGACAATGTACTGATGCGTACCGAAGAAGGAAGCAACTTGGTTGCTCAGTACTATGAGCGAGCACCCAGCCTTGTTCCCCTCTTTGAGGATCCAAAAATTGCAGATCTTGCATGGCATCAAATCTGCAAGATATCGGATTTGATTAAAGCCGAACGTAACGCTGAAGCCGTTGCCGTTTATCACGAAATGGTCGTTTCACTTGAGCGTGAGAACGCACCGCTCAAATAGCCCACAACACAGCCCTAGCAGCAATGTTCGAGAAAACGGCAGTGAACGCGGTTGCCCGCGTCCCCTGCTACTTTGATGTCTTCCAAGGTCATCGCAACGCCTCCTCAAGGATTGCGAGAGCCCCAAGACAATCGTCGATATAGGGCTGCTCCTCACCCTCCAGATCGTTCAGCTCCAGCCGGTTCAACACAGCGTAAAGCGTGGCGCGCGCCTCACGGGCGGCGCTTCGCAAGCTGACGGTATCTTCCAAACGCGCAGTCCCAAAATCATCGCTGTGAAAATCAGGGATCATCGGATTTCTCCCGCCTTGTGCTTCCAACGCGGGGCGATGTCCTTGAACGGCACCGTGAAGGGCGGCAGCGCGTCAAAGCCGTTCGAGCTTTTGGCCACCTTCACCTTGGCGCGATCATCCTCAACGCTGAGGATCTCGACACAGAACACGCCCCCCAAACCGGACGGGACAACGATCTCCTTCAGCTCGTGCCGATGCTTTCCGCAATAGACGCAGGTGCTATAAAGCCTGTCGATGATGTGACCGCCGGTCGTGCGATCACAGTCGCAGGTCCAGAATCTTTGGGGCTGATATTTACAAGCCATTTGTGGCCTCCTCTTGGGTGCTGCGGTTGGGGCTTGGCTCCCCTTCCGCCGATGGGCTGCACACCGGCCAATCTGATCTGACCGAATACGCATGTATTCGGCGGAACAGAGTGGGTGGGGGCACAGCCCGACCCACGGCCCTGGAGCGGCCAGTCAATGGGTCGAAGCCAGCAACTGGTGCGGCCCGCAGCGCGCCTTCGCGCGAGGACACGGGTTGCAGGCTTTGACGACGCGCCCGCGCGGCGCTTGCCCATTGACGGGACGCGACAGGGATGTTGGGCGGACCAATCAAATTGAAAGAAGCCTGAAGGAGGTGAGCGGGCTGAAAGCCAGTCGATCCTCCGCACAGCCCGTTTCTCAGAGCGGCCCGTGCGCAGCAGCACGGGCCACATTTTCTCATCCCGTTCAGAATGTCTGCGCCCCGCCACATGAGGCGGGGCGCAGACGTTTAAAGCTCAACACCGGCTTTCAAGTTGCCGTCCAGATCCAGCCAGGAACGGGCCTCGGCGCAATCCAAGCAAATACAGGAGCAACTGCCTTTCACGATGACCGGCGCGAGAAAGATCACTGGGTTTGACGCGCCGCATTTGCGGCACGTCATCGGGGGTAGGATTGCGGGGCCGCTCATGCTGCTGCCGCTTTCGTTTGCCCTGCGGCTGCTAGGACAAAATCGGCTGCCTTCTGCGCCTCGGACGCCGCGCGAAAAATTGCCCGTTTGTCCTCTTTGAGAGCTTTCAACCAGCCTTCGACATAGGCGGCGCTTTGGTCGAACTCCGGCGCGACGCCAATCTGGGCACCAAGGAAACAAGCGCCGATTTCCGCCACCAGCTCTTCAAAGGCGTAGGCCTCACGGTTGGCAAACTTCTTGATCCGCTCCAGCCGTTTTTCGCTGCCGGTCCAATGGGTCTTATGCCGATGTCGGCATAATGTTCATAATGCCGCGCTCCGGTTTATGCCGCGCTTGTTCAGGCGAAGTCTTGTTTCCTGCGGTTTTTGTCGTTTTCCGGCTGCATAAGACTGTAGTTCAGAACCGCCATGTGAGCGTGGCGAACTGCGCAATTGGGGCTGGCGATCTGCCATAGGTGCAACCTTCAACCAAAAGAAGGAAACACTCATGGAAAACGATACGCACCCAGATCAAACGACGAGGCGGAAACTGAAAGCTGGCAGCCATGCCGATCGCTTTGCCCTACAGATCGAGGCGGAGGGATACGGCCTCCGTTCCATCGCCAATTACAGAACCACAGCCGAGGCGCTTTGGGCGGCGATGCTGGAGGCAGACGTCTGTCCCACTGAGCTGACCGATGATCGTGTGGACCATCTGGCGACGTCGATCATCAGTGCGGCTTCTGCGAGAGACCAAAAGCACTGTCGGTACCGCATCAATCGGTTCAGGGATTATCTCATTGAAAATGCAGGCGCACCGCCGCGCTCAGAACCGCCGCTCGACATGTCACCGAGGGCCTGCCTGAAACGGGAATACGAAACCTATCTTCGCAGTCAGCGCGGCTTGTCTGAGGATACAATTTATCACTGCCTACGGTTTTATGACCGGTTCCTGACCGCGAAGTTCGGCACCGGTTTGGGTGATCTGAATACGATCAAACCCGGCGACATCACTGGGTTCATCCTTCGACTGCGGGAGGCCCAAAACGCGCCACGCGACAAAACCGGCCCGTCTCACCTTCGTAATCTGTTCCAGTTCCTGTTCTGGAGCGGCAAGACGGAGCGAAACCTGAGCAACGCCGTGCCAAAGGCGCGGCAGCCGAAACCTACAGGCATTCCGAGGTATCTGGAGCCGGAACAGGTCAACCGGCTCATTGAGGTGGTGCGCGGCCACAAGAAAACGGGCCGCCGCAACTATTCAATGCTGATGCTGATCGCCCGGCTGGGCCTTCGGCCCCCAGAGGTGACGGCGATAGAACTGGACGATATCGACTGGCGCGCTGGTGAAATCCTGATCCGCGGCAAGAGACAGTTGCACGACCGGATGCCGATGTCGGCGGAGGTTGGTGAGGCGATTGTCGATTACATCAAGAATGAGCGCCGGGGCCCGGACCGCGCGCTGTTCGTGTCGGTGAAACCGCCGTTCAAGAGGTTCAAGGACGCGCAAATCCTTCGTTGGATTTTGCGGGATGCCTATGACGCGACCGGCATTAGTCCGCCGCAAGCCTATATCGGCACGCACATTCTGCGGCACAGCCTAGCCACCGACATGCTGCGAAAAGGCGCGTCGCTGGCCGAGATCGGGGATGTGCTGCGACACCGATCTGCGATGACCACGACAATTTATGCGCAATATGATGTCGATGCTTTGCGCTCGATCTCGCGTCCCTGGCCAACGGCGGAGGAAGTACAATGAAGAGGCTTTCCCAACGACTTGATGAATATCTGGCTCTTCGGCGTTCGATGGGTTTTGATCTATCTTTTGAGGAACGGGTCCTGCGCAAGTTCACGACTTATGCCGATGAAAACCGGTTCGATCGAATCTCGACGCCGTTGTTCCTTGATTGGAAGGCAAACTACGGCAGCGCGGACAACAACACTTGGTCTCATCGCCTTGGTATGGTGCGCAGGTTTGCCTTCTGGCTTGCGGAGCACGATGATCAGACCGAAATCCCGTCCAGCCAGCTTGTCACAGGCCGATACCGACGACGGGTGCCGTATATTTACGCGCCCAGGCAGATCGCGGAACTTGTCGCCGAGGCCGGTCGGCTGCCGTCACCCTATGGCCTCCGAGCCGCTTTGTGGCAGACCCTGTTCGGCTTGATCGCGGTAACGGGCATGCGGGTGAACGAAGCTTTGTCTCTCGATCAGCAGGACGTCAATCTTGACCGTGCCGTGCTCACGCTCAGAAACACGAAGAATGGTAAAGATCGGCAGCTGCCCGTCAACGGTGACACCGCCCATCGGCTCGCCCACTATGCCGAGTTGCGGGATCGGCTGGTCGCGCACCAGTCGTCGGCGTTCTTCATCAAAGAAGATGGCGAACCGGCGGGAGATTGCGGGGCACGCTACAACTTCGCGCTGGCCAGCAGAAACACCGGCCTACGATCTCCGCAATCCTTCAACCGACACGGCAATGGGCCACGCATCCATGATTTGCGGCACACATTTGCCGTCCACACCATCCTGGACTGGTTCCACGATGGCCGGGACATCGAGGCCGAAATGTACAAGCTCAGCACCTATCTCGGCCATTCCGAGCCAAAGCACACATTCTGGTATATCGAGGCCGTGCCCGAGCTGATGCAGTTGGCCGCGGCGCGGGCCGAACGACGGGTACTGGAGGGCGCATCATGATCGCGACCTATCCACTGCCCATCTACGTGCAACGGTTCTTCATCGAGCGGCTGTTGATCCAGATGCAGGCCAGCCCAAACACGATCGCCAGCTATCGCGACACCTTCCGGCTCTTGCTGAAATACGCGACAGCAGAGACCAGGTTGCCGCCGACTGAGCTGCATGTAGCCCACATCGATGCCGACATTATCGGGCGGTTCTTGACCTTTTGCGAGGAGGAACGCGGCAACAGCGCGCGAAGCCGGAACACGCGGCTAGCAGCGATCCGTTCGTTCTTCAAATATGTCGCGGGCTGTGAACCCCAGTTGCTGCATCATTGCCAGAAGGTGCTGGCGATGCCGTCCAAACGGCACGAAAAACGCGTCGTGGACTTCCTGACTCGTGATGAGATGGAGGCCTTACTGAAGGCACCTGACCAGTCGACCTGGTTTGGGCGGCGTGATCGGGTGTTGCTCCTCACAATGCTACAGACGGGTTTGCGCGTATCAGAGGTAATCGGCCTGCGCGTTGGCGATGTCGAGCTCGGCACCGGAGCGCACCTCAGATGCATGGGCAAGGGTCGAAAGGAACGCGCAACGCCGCTTCGCGCAGACAGTCGGGATGCATTGAAGGCGTGGCTTGCGCAGTGCCGGACTGAGCCCAGCGATCCCCTGTTCGCAACCATCCGTGGCAGGTCGCTCAGCAGAGATGCGGTTGAGCGAATCGTTCGGAAACATGCGGCCACCGCCGCCTCGACCAGCTCGACGTTCAGATTGAAGCGCGTCACACCCCATGTTTTGCGCCACACCGCTGCAATGCAGCTTCTACAGAGCGGTGTGGACCGAACGATTATCGCCCTTTGGCTGGGCCATGAATCGATCGAAACGACACAGGTCTACATCCACGCCGATATCGAACTGAAAGAAAGGGCGATGGCTCTGACAAAGCCGGTTGACCAGACGGGTGGACGATATCGACCGGGTGACGAACTCCTGGCATTCCTCGAAGCGCTCTGAATTATGCCGATATGCCGCGCCGATCTGACCGCAACGCAACAGGTTGTAAGGGTCGGCGCGGCATAATCGGAAACGCGGCATTATGGATCACCTCATGGGCCAACGTCCCATAATAGCCTGCCGCATCGTGAAACGTGGCAATCGGCGGCATGTGGATGTGATCTTTGGCGGGGCTGTAATAGGCACGCGGGTCGTCGCTGGTGAGGATCTCCGCCCCTGTCCGGCTGAAAAACGCCTCAAGCTCTGGATCTTCCGCCGTCCCAAGGTCGCGGGGTTCCTCGGGCCGGATGTAGTAATCCTCCGGCAATCCCTCGATCTGATCCGCATTGAACACGCGATAGGCGCGCGCATAGGGCAGCTCTTCCTCGATGCCCAACTCGTTCTCTCGGGTGAACGTCCCGTATTTGACCACGGTCGACGACGTTTCGCCTTTTCGGACTTGGCCGCCCAGCTCTTGGGCCTGCTTGTAGGTCATCCAACGGCTGGACACATAACCCTGCTTGGCCGCCATAACCCAGAGCATCAGGACATTAATCCCGCGATACTCCTCGCCGTTGTGCCGTGTCGGCAGGGCAATGCCGGACGCGCTCCCTGTCCACGGCTTGCGCCATGGCGGCGTGCCTGCCTCGATCTCTGCAATAATGGTTTCGGTGACATGGGCATAAACATCAAACTTCGGTGCCATTTGTGGCCTCCTTGATCAAAGTGACGCGGGTGAGGCTTCGCGCCCCCTTTCCGCCGTTGGGCTGCGCCTCGGCCACCTGATCTGACCGAATACGCATGTATTCGGCGGAACAGAGTGGGAGAGGGCAAAGCCCGACCCACGGCCCTGAACGGGGCTGTCAATCGGCCACATTTGCGAAGAAAATGTCTGCGCCAAAATCAGACGCCAATTTGTCCCGCGAGGAATGGCTCGCCCGCGAGACAGGGGAAATTGGTGGCTGATTTTGGGGATGGACTAAGGTTGACCGCCACGGTCGGGGATGTTGGGCGGACCAATCAAATTGAATGATGCCTGGATCGGGGTGAGCGGGCCAAAGGCCCGTTGAGCCCTGATGCAGTCCGTTTGTAAAAGCCGTCCCGACGGGACGACAATCATGTAATTTCGTGGTTAAGGTGTGCTGTGCAAGAAACCATTAGAATCATGTTTTCAAGGAATAAGTCGTGCAAACAGAGGGCTCATTCGGTCGAACTATCCAGCTTTTCCTCGTAGACGGGAAGCCAACCGGGCTGCGAAAAGCGACGATCCATGGTTGGACAGGCTTGCTTTTTGTAAGTGGGGCTTCAGCTTTCGGCGACCTTGCCGCTCGTGAAGAGGTCGATCGAACTGGCATCTACATACTGTCGGGTCCTGATCCGGAAAAGGCCGGTGCAACCCGTGCCTATATTGGATCTGGGAACTCTGTGGCTGAGAGGATCAAGCAAAGCGCGATCAAAAGAGATTTCTGGGAAACGGCCATCACCATAACGACAAGTGACGACGACCTATCCAAAGGGCACGCAGAGTATCTTGAGGCGCGGCTCATAGAACAAGCTGCTCAAGCAGGTCGCGTCACCTTGGACAACGGCACGCAACCGGACACAAGCAGACGACGACTGCCAGAGGCCAACGTCGCCAATATGGAGCAGTTTCTATCAAACCTGCGTATCATCCTGCCCGTGATCGGTCTGGATATGCTCAAACCACAACCGCGCGCGGTGACACAGACAGCGAAGCCGGTCGAGGAACGAACAGAAGGTGAAGTGCAGTTCGAGATCCGTCACAAGAGCGGCGTCAAAGCGACTGCTGTCGAAGAAGACGGCGAATTTGTTGTACTGGAAGGGTCCGAAGCGCTCACCGAAACCGGCTATGTCCAACAGAGCTACGGTAGCTTGAAGGAAAAGCTCATTTCAGACGGCATTTTGGTTGCGGACGGCAACCAAAAACTCAAATTCACGAAACCTTGGTCGTTCAATAGTCCATCAGCCGCCGCTGCTGTTGTCTTGGATCGAAACAGCAACGGACGTCTAGAGTGGAAGGTCAAAGGATCGAAGCAGACCTATCACGACTGGCAACAAGTAGAGGCAAAACAGCCATCGTAGGGCACCCCAACTCTTCGGTTAGACCTGCCCGCCAACACCTTTGAATTTTTCGACAAAGGCGGCAATCTTCTCGAAGACGGTCGTCTTCTTGGTCCGAAACTGTGGGTTTAGCGGGCTCATTTTAGGGAGTATGGCATTGAGGTCAGCACCGTTTTCACTTGCAAATTCACGTTTTATGGAAGCAGAAATATAGCGCCTTGCTGCATCAGAATTTAGATCTTCCGACCTGATAAGCTCTTCTACCTCTTTACGCTGCTCTGCCTGAGCAAAAGAGAAAAATGCATCAATCACACCTGCCTTATCATCAATCTGATCAAGATCAGTCTGGTTGATAAAGTCCACAATCAGGCTCTCTTTGGCACGACTTCCAACGCTGCCGCGAATTACGCGGCGAGCATCCTCAATCAGATCCCCTTTGCTCTTCACCTTTTTGTTTTTCTCAAAGATGAGCTCAAGGATGTAGTCGAGGTTAATCTCCTGCGATTTCAGAAGATCCACTTCGAAAACGACATCGTCCCACTCAATATTACTTTGTTCTTGCTCAGCCGAAGACTTTTCCCGGCGCAGCCAATCGCGAATGTCGTTGTATGTTGATCTATAGTCTTGAACTGCTCGGTCTGAAGGCAGTTCTATCGCCTCCAGGTCACGTAGATCTTCGTCGCTCAAATAGTGCTTATGCTTGAACTCCTCGACGGCAGCTGGATCTGTTAAATCCAGCCCCTGATAGGCTTTCAATGCTGAAAATTCGTCGTAGTTCCTGAGCACATTCTCAACTCTCAGATACTCACCAAAGAGCTTCGCGAACTCCTTTTTATCTACTTCTTTGACAATCTCGTCTGGCTTTGGAAAGCGCTCGGTTAGCTCCCTGACAACATCAATGAACCCGCGTCGCGCCGCGCCGGTTTCCTGATCAACGAAACCATTCATGTACTCGTCGTAGCTCTTCTCAAGCACGACGTTCTTTGTGTTCTTGTCACCGAACAGTGTGATCGCATCAACGGTCGCTTGCTCAAGGTCCCTGAACGCTACGATATTGCCGAATGTCTTGGTCGCATCGTAGATTCGGTTTGTTCTGGAGAACGCTTGCATCAGTCCATGAAAGCGGAGATTTTTGTCGACAAACAAGGTATTGAGCGTTGGAGCGTCAAAGCCCGTAAGGAACATGCCGACGACAATCAGCAAGTCGATATCCTTCGAGCGAACCCGGCTGGCAAGGTCGCGGTAGTAGTTTTGGAAACCGCTGCTATCGACACTAAAATTCGTTTTGAAAAAGGCATTATAGTCTTCGACTGCGGCGCTCAGAAACTCTTTGGCGCTGCTATTCATCGCTGACACATCGAAGCTCTCGTCCCGGATGTCCCCGATCGCATCTTGCTCTTCGTTGGCTGCGAACGAGAAGATCGTGGCAATCTTGAGCGGCTTTTCACTGCCTGCTTGCAGAGTGTTTAAGGTTTCATAATAGAGCTTTGCGGCGTCTACACTATTGACGGCAAACATCGCATTGAACCCACTGCTGCCTGCTTGCATCCGGTGAGTTTTTTGACGGAAATTGTTCAGAATATACTGCGAGACCTCCCGAATACGTTCTGGATGAAGAAGCGCTTTCTTGTTTTCAGCGGCACTGAGCTTTTTCTCGTCCTGCTCTGTTTCGATGGCCTTGAACCGGGGACGCACATCGTTGTAGTCGACCTTGAACTTTAGAACCTTTTCATCGCGAATGGCATCGGTGATCACATAGGAATGCAGCTCCCGCCCAAACACGCTTGCGGTCGTTTCAGCCCCTAGCGCATTCTCAGGGAAGATTGGCGTTCCGGTAAAGCCGAACTGGTAAAACCGTTTGAACTTCTTCTTCAGATTCTTCTGTGCCTCACCGAACTGACTGCGATGGCATTCGTCGAAAATGAAGACCACCTGCTGATCATAGACCGGTAGGTCACCCTCGGATTTCATCAGGTTGTTCAGCTTCTGGATCGTCGTGACGACAATTTTGTTATCGTCCTTTCCCAAGTTGCGCTTCAACCCGGCCGTACTGTCAGAGCCGTTAACACTGTCTGGGGAAAATCTCTGGTATTCCTTCATGGTCTGGTAGTCGAGGTCCTTGCGGTCCACGACGAAGAAGACTTTGTCGATGAAATCCAGCTCGGTTGCCAACCGTGCGGCCTTGAAACTCGTGAGCGTTTTGCCGGAGCCTGTGGTGTGCCAAATGAAGCCGCCGCTCTCCGGCTTCCTCCAGTTTTTCGCCTCATATGAGCTCTTGATCTTCCACAGGATGCGTTCAGTCGCAGCAATCTGATAGGGCCGCATGACCAGCAAAGTGTCGCTGACATCGAAAACCGAATACTGCAGCAAAACGTTCAGCAGCGTGCGCTTCTGAAGGAAAGTTGCGGTGAAGTCCTTAAGATCTTTGATCAGTTCATTATCAGACCTCGCCCAGTTCATTGTGAAGTCGAAGCTGTTCTTGTTGCGCTTGGTCGTGTTGGCGAAATACCGGGTGTCGGTGCCATTCGAAATCACGAAGAGCTGCAGGAACTTGAACAAAGAATGCTCGCTGTTGAAGCTTTCCTTGCTGTACCGGTGAATCTGGTTGAAGGCCTCCCGGATCGCCACGCCGCGCTTCTTCAGCTCGATCTGCACCAAGGGTAACCCGTTGACCAGGATCGTCACGTCATAGCGATTGGCGTGCGTGCCGACCTGCTCGAACTGCTTGATCACCTGCAGCTTGTTGCGGGCAATGTTCTTCTTATCGACGAGGTAGATGTTCTGGATACGCCCGTCGTCGAAGACAAAATCGTGGATGTAGTCGTCGTGAATCTTGCGGGTCTTGTCGACGATGCTGTCGCTCGGCTTGTCGAGGTATGTCTCGACAAAACGCTTCCATTCATCGCCCGAAAACGTGACGTTGTTCAGCCGCTCCAGCTGCGACCGGACGTTGGTCATCATGGCATCCGGGGTGGTAAGGGAGGGCAGAAATTCATAGCCTTGATTGACCAGATCCTGCACCAGCTCGCGCTCCAAATCGTCTTCGCTCTGGTAGCGATCAGCGGCGTCCCATTCTTTGTTGTACTTGTCGAGGACGATGAAATTCTTTGTTTCCGCGATGGTTTTTGTCTGCTCAACCATTTTGTTCGCCCTGTTTCCAATAGCCGTAATTGTTAATCAAATTGTCCAGCAAGACCGCCACGTCTTCCTTTTGCTTCTCCGTCGGGTCTGCGACTTCTTCGAAGGCAAGCTCGCGGTGACTATAGTGGTTTGTCAGCTTCTTGAGGTAATCAGCTCGACCTTCCGGCGCGGTTGAAAGAAGTTTTGTCCAATGCTCGTAACCCAGAAAATTCGCGGTCTTCTCATAGAGATTTCGTAACAGATTGAAGTGGTACTTCTGGACAACGTCCTGATCGATGGCATCTCGAAGAATACTGATCAGATGATGATGGTAAGAAAAGCTCTTATTGGCCGCCCCGTTCTTCGGCTCAAGAAGGAATTGACCAGCCACGTTGCGCTTCAAGAGGTAGCGCGCCGCTCCACTCAGCTCCTTACACAATACGTTAAAGAACAGTGGGTTGTGGGTGGTGACAATGTACCTAACACCTTCGCCATTCTCAAATCGGCTGGACGAGATCAAGCCCGCCAAGTCAATCGCCAGTTCGATCAAGTGATTTTCGTCCAGCGAACTCACTGGATCATCGATGAACACATACTCTAGATCATCATATTCGTTGTCATCACGTTGAGAGGGATCATGCTCTTTTCTGAGCGCAATAACCTCCTGCAACAATGTATAGAAAACGCTCCAGATAAGGTTGTTTTCCTCCCCCTTGGAGATTTTGACGTTGTTCTCGATGTTGTCTCCACCAGTGTAGGCAAACCGAATTTCGGGGTATGTCAAAACGTTGGCTCGTCTTCCCTCAATTTCTCTGACAACCGTTTCAGGGGGGAAGGATGGCGTGATACTGCGGCTAGTGTAGTGCTGAAAGTTGTTGACGATGTTTAACTCTTGCCCTCTATCCCTCAAGATCCAATCGACAAACGTGTTTGGCTGAATGCGGATTTTTCGGTCTTCGTCACCTTCGGTATCATTGTCCCAGACGAACAAATCCTCGGTGAAAGCGCTGTAGTATAGGAACTTTCGCCTTGCCGGGGCGGGTTCATCATCCTCCGGATTCTTCGGGGCGATCTCGTTCTTCATTACGCGAGACAGGCGGGTTTTGCCGGTGCCGTTGAAGGCATAGATCAACTGCACCTTCTTATCGGCTGCATGCAGCTGCTGTGCGATCTCCTCGAGGGTCTGGCTCATCTATGCGGCCTCCTCAGGCTTAGGGAAGCTCAAGAGGAGGTCGCGGTAGTATTCATACTGCTGCTGGCGCAACTTGATTTCACGCGGCAGGCCCTCGCTGAGCGATGTGGTCAGCGTGTCGAACTTGTCGAGGATGGCAACGATGCGCGCTTGCTCAGCAAGCGACTTTTCAGGGTCGTCGGGATGCGGCACTGCGATCAAGGTCTTCTTGATGTTGTCATTATACAACCGCTTGATCACACCGCCGTCGGACACGTGCCATTTTGCAATCTGGTAGAAGTAAAACAGGTACTTGTTCAGAACCTTGCTTTCATCATTTTCGAGCCAAACGATGTTGCTATCTTGGAAATAGGCTTCTTCCCCATCGAAGACCACGGACCGGCCGATCGTCCCACTGGCGGAAATCAGAACTTCGCCCACCTTTGGGTAACTGTATTTTCCTTTGAACTCCTCAAACAGCTCTCTGGAGATGAAGGCATTGGGTTCTCTGCCAAAGGTTCCGATTTTGAAGAACGGGATATCTCCGTCGGCCGATGTTTGGTTCTTCATCACCCGCTTACACATGCGCACTTCTCCAACCCAGCCCAGCGGCTTCCAGGCCATGTTTCCCGAAGGGTGGCTTAGAAGTTCGTCTCGGTAGTGGTTGTATTGCTGCTTGCGGGCCTTAAGCTCGGCTGTCAGCTCGGCTGTCAGCTCGGTGAAGCTATCCAGAATCCGAACAATCTCCGCTTGGATCGCCAGCGATTTTTCTGGGTCTTCAGGGCATGGGATTGGCACTGGGTATCGTATAATTTCTGGCTTGCTGCCGCGAGGCATCTTTGCCCCTTTGGAGTGCTGAATATTGTACTCAAAGAATTTTTCATCTGTGAGGACCTGATAAAGGTAACTCGGATTCACAACCTCGTCTGTTGGATGGATGACCAGAACGTCTCCGTTGGTTCCGCCTGTTCGGTCGGCAAGCCAGATCTTCCTAAGGTAGGGGCGAATATTTCCGATTAAGATGTCACCCGCTCGAAACTCAGTCAGATTGCCAGAAGTGGGCACATAGCTTGAGTCCACCCTTCCCGCTCGGTTCTGCAGAAGGTTGTCCACGCCCACATAATTTGTCTTGTCGAGGTGCTCGGAACTGATGCGCGTCTTGGAATACTGCGCGATATCGCCCAATGGCTTCCACGCCACCGAGGCCCCATCCAGCAGCTTTTCCAGAAAGCCCCGATCGCTCATGCCTCGATCTCCGCGACGATGGCGTCAATATCTGCGCGCAGCTGGTCGATCTTGGCGACAGTGGTCACCAGCTTCGCGTTCAACTCCTTGATATTGACAACCTCGCGGGTGTCCTTGGGCTCAACATAGGCGCTGACCGACAGGTTATAGTCTTTCTCGACAATCGTGTCATAGGGGACGGTTTCGGCCACGTGAGGCACGTTCCCTTTGGTGTCGAACATCTTCATGATCTCGGCAATGTGTCGGTCTTCCATGAAGTTGTTGTTCGTGCCTTTGCGGAAGAACTCCTCCCCCGTTGCATCGATGAACTGCACCGCTGTGTCGGTCTTGTTCTTGGCCAGCACCAGAATGTTCACTGCGATGGTCGTGCCGAAAAACAGGTTCGGTGCGAGGGCGATCACCGTTTCAACGAAGTTGTTGTCGACCAGATATTTGCGGATCTTCAGCTCTGCGCCGCCACGGTAAAAGATACCAGGGAAGCAAACGATCGCGGCGCGGCCCTTGGCAGACAGGTAGTGCAGCGCGTGAAGGACAAAGGCAAAATCCGCCTTCGACTTCGGGGCAAGCACACCTGCGGGGGCGAAACGCTCATCATTGATCAGGGTTGGATCGTCCGAACCCTTCCAGTTCACCGAATAAGGCGGGTTTGACACGATGGCATCAAAAGGCTTGTCATCGCCAAAGTGCGGCTCCATCAACGTGTTGCCGTGCTGAATGTTGAACTTGTCGTAGTTGATGTTGTGCAGGAACATGTTCATGCGGGCGAGGTTGTAGGTGGTGTAGTTGATCTCCTGCCCGAAGAAGCCGTCTTCGATGATGTGTTTGTCGAACTCATCCTTGGCCTGCAAAAGCAGCGACCCAGACCCCGCCGCCGGATCATAGATCTTGTTGACGCTTGTTTGGTTGTGCATCGCCAGTTTGGCGATGAGTTTGGACACGTGGGTCGGCGTGAAGAACTCGCCGCCTGACTTGCCCGCGTTGGCCGCATAGTTCGAGATCAGGAACTCATAGGCGTCACCAAACAGATCGCCTTCGTTCTCGTCGAAGTTCAACGTCACGCTTTCTACGCCTTTGAGGACTTCCGCCAGACGTTCGTTCTTTTGCTTAACCGTGTTGCCAAGGCGGTTGCTGGTGGTGTCGAAGTCAGCAAAGAGGCCAATGATGTCTTCTTCGGATGGGTAGCCACTCGCTGAAGCCTCGATCGCCGAAAAGACTTCCGCCAAGTCGGTGTTCAGGCTGTCGTTCTTGCTCGCGGCTTTAGCCACATTTTGAAAGAGCTGACTGGGATAGATGAAGTATCCCTTGGTCTTGATCGCATCGACTTTAACTTCATCCGGGATGTCAGCGTCCGACATGGCAGCATAGTCGACGCTGTCGTCACCGCCTTCGATATAGTTTGTGAAGTTCTCGCTGATGAAACGATAGAACAACGCACCCAGGACAAACTGCTTGAAGTCCCAGCCATCAACCGCGCCCCGCACGCGGTTTGCAATTTGCCAGATTTCGCGGCGCAATGCCTCTGCCTGTTGTTGTCCCGTCATTTTTGCTCCCCTTCTTGTTTTTGTTCCTGCTCGGCAATCCAGCGGTCGATCTCGCTTTTACGAAACCGCCATGCGCTTCCCACCTTGAACCCGGGAACCTTGCCCTCAGATGCGAACCGATATGCCGTTTTCTCAGCGATCTTGAGATACTCGGCGAGCTCTTTCACGGTCAAAATGTCTTCGTTGGGCATTTCGAAAATGTCCTCTCTGAGGGATATGGGTTGAAACTAGTTGAAAGGAGGCGAGGCGGCAAGCTTGGCTTGCCTGTGGTCATCCTGTTCAGCGTGAAGCAACTCCCTGGCTGCGCACCAGGGCGGTTAACCCGCCCTGGTATTGAGATCACTCGGTGACCGGGTCTTCGTCGCGGCGCGGGAAGGCGACCATTTCGACATCGGGGAACATGCTGTGTTTGACGTTGATTGACGTGATGTTGCCGCTGTCGTCGGTGTTGACGAAGAGGACGCCGCAGCGGTCCCAGAAGTTCTTGCCGTCTTTTTCGCCGGATTTGACGTTCAGTTTCAGAGTTTGAGTAGCCATTTTTTGATCCTCACTTTGAGTGTTTCGATGAACATGACCAAAGCTGGCACCAAGGGGCTGTCAGCGAGAAACTTGTCTCGCGAGGAATGCGCTGGCGCAGGGGAATTTTCTTGTTGAAGCGGGGCTTGCCCCGCGCCTGGCACGGCTGCCCGCTTATGTTCAGCAATCAGAAACACGACATTGAGGGACCGAACGTGGCACCACAAAACCGACTGCAACGTCATCAAGCATCGGAATGTCCAAGGACCTCAAAATCCGGCTGCAGCCAAACGGCTTTCGGTCAATCCAAATCAACAGCGGCCCCAGTTCACTCGCGCGCCATATCCGCTTCCTCGTGCTCGAAGGCTGTCGCCATCTCCCTGATCTCCCGCTCCGGAGCCCCCAGGGCACGGGCAACGTCACGCCAAGCCATAGTCGCTTCTGCGACCTCTGCAATGATGTGATCTGCCTCGTCGCGCTCGAGAAGATAGGATTCATGTTGCGCGCGGTGCAGGGCGATACTGGCATCCGGATTGTCGTCATCAACGTAGCTCTTAAGCATACGCGGTTGGTTCGGCACAGGGTTGATGTCGTAGGCCGGTGAGAGGTGCCATCCGCCCCGCCCGCGCAGAAATCCGTGATTGCGCATGTGGTCATCTAGGTTCGTCACGAGAATGGAGAAAGCGACGCGTCTGTAGAGCTCCTCTCGGTCTGGGCCCGGAGTGACGCTTTCTGAGGTGATAATATCGGCCAGGTCCAAATAGCTGTAGCTTTCGCCATCTTTGCCGCCCAGCATGGCCATGGCCGACATGAACGGGATCCTGCCGTCATCGTTCCGATCAAACCGATGGGACAAGAAAACCGGCTTGTCGCCAGCCATCTCAAGCGTGTGAGCCGAAACCGTAATCCCTGCGCGCCTTGCCAGCTCCAGTGCGATGGCTTCCCAGCGTTCCACGCAATAAGTGTCCGTCTCTTTCGGGAACTTGGCGACAGACAGACGGCCGTGTTGGTCAAGGATGCTGGCCTTCGGCCGAGCACCGCCCAGAGAACTTCCGGGTGCAAACAGCATTTGGAGGTCCTCAGCGGTCTCTTCCCCGCGAAGAACGCGTTGCGAGGCATGAAGCAAATCCCCGAGGCTCACGAGAGCAGGCACGCCAATGCCCTCTGGCGCTTGAAACTCGCCACCAACCTTGAAGCGCAGCGCACCCAAACGGGTCTCGTCATTTACGCCAAGCAGGTAGTCGGTTTCTTGCAGTGTTCTCGAGCGTCGCCCCTCGGCCTCTGCCATGCGCCCCTCAAAACGCCGCATCACCGTTCTGCCCCAGGTATCAGGGGCAGAATCTCCAAGCGGTGCAAGCATGTCCTGCCCGGCCTCAGGTACGAATTTCCCAGCAACAAGAGGCATGTCCGGAGAAAGCCCGAAGGCGTTTTCATCGGCAAGCCAATCGTCATGATAGGTGAATGACACCCGCTCTCTGCCCCGCCCCGCTGTTCGGTGGAGCGTGCCGACCTGTTTCAACCCTTTCCAGTCGATCCAAACCTCAACCATTTTTCAGTCTCGCGCGCTGCGGGAGGTCATCCAGAGCCATCTGCTCGCCAACCGGGTCATCGATATTCCCCCAACCTTTCAAAAGGCCGAGCGCTTGTAGCACGGCAACGTAAGTGCCGATCTTAACTGCAGGGTTCCCACTTTCGATCTTGGCGATGGTCTGCCGCGTTGTTCCGGCGCGCTGCGCGACAATCTCAGCGGTCAATTTGCGACGCAGTCGCGCAACACGAATGTTTTCCCCAAGTGTCGCGAGTTCCTTACGCGCCGCTCTGGGCATTTTGATGGGAACGGCCATAATGATACCTCCAAGCGACATTAAGCCAATATATGTTACACTGAGAAAACATTAATGTCAATTTTTGCCGCTCAATCTGACAATCCAACACCCCACCTCTTATCACGATCTATGTTTCCTCAGCATAACACTGAGTGCATTAAAGTCACCGTTAAGAAACATAAACCGGCCATCCGATTGCACCTTCAGGCTCAGCATCCTGCGTCATACGAGCTGAGAACAAAGAAGCGCTGAGGCTTAACGGCTGTCACTCCGTCACTGAGAAACTTCAGTCGAATATGTTGTCAAAATCAGATGTGGAGGCCTTACTGCGTGTGCTGACCAAAAGCTCTAGGTCGAGGGCTGCCAACAGCGCCAAGATCGTGTCGAGTTTTGTACCACCCCGCCCGGCCTCAACTTTCGATATTGTTTCCTGCCAAACGCCGCTGCGCGTGGCGAGATCGGCCTGCGTCCACTTATTCTCTCGACGAGCCAAACGGATCACATGCCCAAGATCCCTGGGAATTCGAACGAAGTTCTGCAAGCCTGCCTCCTGCGCCTATGATCTTTAGATCATAATGCCTCTATATGACCTAAAGATCATAGGCGCAGCAGTCTAGCCCGCGATAACTTACGCTGCGGCGTAATTTTCCAATTTTTGCGCTGTAGCGTAAATTTCACACCAGCGCCTCTCTTCGCCCGATGCCAGCTGCACCTCCCTAGGGGCTGCTCCATGGTCCATTGGCCTTGAGAAAAACATACCATGTTTTCTGACAAAGAGTTCGGCCCCATTCAGACTACATAAGCTCTTCGTATTGGTACAAAATTTCAGCGGTTTGAAATAGCTCTCGAGCCTTGATCCGCCGCAACAATGCTTCGGCGTCCATATCAGGATTTTTGAACCGCTCACGCATTTTCCGCAGAGCAACTACAGCTGCGAGTGGGTCAAGTTCGATTGCATCAGAAATAAACTCGTCGGCCGAGATTGCATCGATGTCAAAAGCTGCGAGTGCTTCGCTTGGGAAATCCTTAAGGTTTTCCGTCACAATTACCTGAGCGGATGTTGTGATCGCTGCAGCGGGGCCGGAAAAAACCGGCCTCGGCCAGCGACAAGATTATGTTTCTGCGCATCGCGCACGCCAGGACATTGGCGTCAATCAGTGCCGTGAAACGGTCGGCATAGTCACTCATAAAAGATCGTTCTCCATGTCCATTGCCGCGAGGTCAGACAATGCGTCAGAGCGATCAGTGTCGCGTTTCTTTTTGTATTCAAACAGATCTGCTGCTTTCACACGGCGATGGCGACCTGTTTTGAAGAAGGCGATTTCCCCGTCTTCTAGCAGCTTCACGAGGTGTGGGCGCGATACATTCAACAAATCGGCCGCTTGCTGGGTGGTCAGCTCTGCATCCACAGGGATCATCCGAAACCCTCTGCCGCTTGAAACCAACCGCAACAACTCCATCAAGGATGCCGCGAGGGCTGGAGCCAACGTCACAGGTTCAATCTGCTTCTCGCCAAATGCCAAACTCAGCTCAACGGCCTCATCACCGTTCACTTGCGAGGCAAGGATGCGGCGAAGACTGTCAGCATTTTCAATTTCAACCTGATCCGGCAAACGTTCTGCGAACGCTTCTTTTGCTTGCATCATCATGGGTTCTCTCCTTTTCCTACGATGGGATCTTGCGCCCCATTCGCAATAATCAAAATAAACGAAATAAACGTAAATGCAAGCAACGCTTCGTTCACAATTTGAAGAACCTCCGAGGTTGGTTGACCCTCTCGCCAGCAGAAAAGCTCTACGTCCGTGCCAAGCCGCATCGCCTCCGATCACCGCTTCGCTCACGCCTGCAGCCCCGCCGCCTGCACCTGCTCAGGCGTCACCAGCTTTGACGCGATCAAGTCTTCGATCTGGCGGTTCGTGATATGGCGGCAGAGGGGATGGCGCTCGTGGATCTATTCGGCGAGGCTGGCGCGTCCTTTGGCTTCGGCCTCTCAAGGCTTTTCGCAATAGGCCGTTACCTGCGTATTACCCTTCTCCAACCCCAAGAGCCTGGGATAACATTCTCCTAATGGCCCGACCCTGCGGGGCCATTACTACTTGGGAATTCTCCTTGGAGAACTCGCTGTAGATAATCCTCGAAGGCGGTACAGGCCTCGTCAAAGGATGTCTCAGGGAAAATTCTCTCACTGTCATTCTGACCCCAAGCCTTTAGCTCATTCATTGCAACGTGCAGCTGTCTGGGGGCCTCATGATCCTTTTGGACAAAGAACAGGTGGCACATCACCTTAGTTTCTTGGTTTCGATAAGAGATATAATCGTTAACGAGCGTTTCGCCCTTAATGACGTCGCCCCCAACTTTGACCTTGGTCTTATGGCCGTTCTTGGAAAAATCAAACCGTGAGAGCAGACTCGCGAGATACTCTTCTAATTTCTGCCGACTATCTCGGTTCACGGGACCAAATTTCTTATTTGCAACTGCGGGATAGGCTTTGCGCATCTGAGTTGTGACCGCCTCAACCAAATCCTCGCGCTGCTCATCTGAGACCTCAGCATGACGTTCGGCATTTGCATACGCATTCTGCAATTGCTGAACCGTCATAGTTCCTGAATTGATTTTATCAAGCAGGGTGGCGACTTGTAGCTGGATTTTCGAATTGGTCATAAATGGCCTCAAGGGTTTTTCTTTTTATCAGCATGTCGAAGGAGCTCGAATGCCAGTTCAATGTCTCTAGTTATCTGGAGCGGTAACGCTTTCAAAGGCAGCGCCCCGCGATCACTCTCGAGCACAATATCAATATATTGATATACAACATTCGGCTTGTAGAAACACAAATCGCTGCGCATCTTTGAACGCCTCTTCACTTCATCAAGCTCAAAACATCTTTTTCCATCTGGAGAAAGGGTTCGCTCACGACCAAACAACCAGCTGTCCGCCCCAAACTGTTCAAGACACTCCCATGTTCGCGCTGACTTTTCCGTTCGCGACGTCGTAAGGTTCACTGCATCCCGCAATGGCGGCCCAGCAACAAGGCGACGGTACTGTTGTCCCTGGATTTGGATCTCAAAGCGCAATCCTTCCGGGTCCGGGTTGGCCAACACCGGCTCTAGAGTTACGCAGGGGGTATTGTTGAAAAGCGCCGACCACACTTTGACGTGATGTTCTTCTGGAGCGGCATCATCATTTGAAATCAAGGCTGGGAAAGCGCTGGAAGCTGTCTCTGCAGGAACCGCCTGCTTCAGAAAATCCCTAAACGCCATCGCTTGAAACTTTTGCAGCGTTTGGGAGAAGCCAACCTTTTCCAGAAATTGGGTTTGGTTACCTTGGAACCAAAAGTTGGTTTCCCGAATTTTCGCGGGATCGAAACACTCCTGCGCCACCGCAACGAGGTGATCAAGCAAGGTGATGTAGTCAACGATGTATTGCCTGTGTTCACTCAAGACCTGACTGGTTTCGAACCAGCGCCGCAACCCCGCAGCCAAGTCTTTGTACAGAACTGTTTCCCAGCCCTTTGGGATTTCAAACCCCGGCGACACCAACGTCAGAAGATACCTCTTGTCCACACTTGGGAGTTTCGTGCTGTAGCGTCGAAGTTGTGCAAAATCTGGGTAGCTCTTCACCTTATTCTCAACAATGAGAACAGGGTTTTCACCATCGTAAACAACAAGATCTAGGTTCTGCTCTTCACGCGCGATCTTGCAATTTTCGACCGACAGATCAAATACATGTGCCAGAGCGCGAGGATATGCTTCGAAAAGCCACGACAAGAAATCCGAGTGAAACAGCTCTCGTGATCCCAGCGACATTCGCTGCATTGGAGAGGCCTCAAGCCATGCAATTGAATCTCTTAATGCGCTCAAAACAAAATCTTCTTTCACTTAGCCATGTTGCTTTAATCAAGCCACTCACCTCCGTGTCAATGGCTGGACCTATGCCTGCAGCCCCGCAGTTCGAACCTGTTCGGGCGTCACCAGCTTTGATGCAATCAAATCCTCGATCTGGCGGTTCGTGATGTGGCGGCACAGGGGGTGGCGCTCGTGGATCCACTCGGCGAGGCTCGCACGGCCTTTGGCTTCGGCTTCTCGTGCTTTCTCACGATCCGCCTGGATCTGGGCCAGTCCCTTTTCCCACCGCCGCATCTTGAACCAGTTGTCCGAGAAACAGACCTTGCTGCGCGTAAAGCCCTCGCTTTCCTTGGCATAGGCTTTGATCGCCTGCAGCAGGTCATCGGGCTCCACCCCGGCCTTCACGGCTGCTGCGATCAGGCGCAGACTGGTTCGCCGGTCTCGGATCCTGTCTTCAGGATAGGCCGCCAAGATCTTCTCAGCTTCAGGATTTTTAACCTCCGCCGCCGCCTCGCGCCTGCGCGTAGGTGGTTTATGGATGGTTTTAGGATGGTTTGGGGTCCACCGTGAACCCCGTACCCCGTTCACCGTGGACCCCGTACCGGGTTCAGGCTGGACGGGGTTCACAGTGACCCCCGTCTCAATATCGGGCTCGGCCGTGGGTTCGAGCGCGGCCACGCGCTCCAGAACGATGCGGTAAATGACAGTGTAGCCGTTCTTGCAATGCCGCCGCCCGGTCTCGATCAAGATGCCTTCACGCAGGAAATCGATGATCGTGCGCTTCACAGTGCTCTCGCTGAGCTCTGTGTGGCGCTGAATCGTCCCTTTCGAACACCAGATGCCCGAGCCGTCATCGCTCGCCTTGTCAGCAAGGAACATGATGATCTGCTTGCGCGCGGCGCTGCCAAAGCGGCGCTCGGCGCATTCATTTGCGATGCGCCAGCTCATGATCTCACCGCCAATTTGGTTGAGGTCAGACCGGAAATGCCGTAGGTATTGGGACGGAAATATTCTTCTATGCCGTTGAGGTGGGTGGCCGCCCCCTCAGCGGTTTTTCTTTGCCCTTTCGCCAGAGCGGGAGACTGTGAAAAACCGTTTACTTGGGCCTCGTAACCTATTGAAAAGTGATCCTGAACGAAACAAGTCCGTTTACAATTTTTCCTTTTTAAATCAACGAAATTTTCCGGATTGCAAATCCGTGTACACCGGTTCGATTCCGGTACTCGCCTCCAATAAAATCAATGACTTGCGTCATCCTTCCTCTCCTTCACTGCCATTTTGAAACAACCGTTGAAACTTTCACGTTTCGCTCTTGCTTCGTTCCATTTGATTTCTTGCCTCTTGAGCGCGCTTCGCGAGCTCTCTTTGCCGGATCGGCCCACCGTACTTTTTCAGCATCTCAACGCCTGAGTGACCTGTGACAGCCTTGACCATCTCGTCATCACATCCTGCCAGATACAGCTCGATCGTCGCCTTTTTCCTCAGCCCGTGCGTTTTGTAGTAGCTCGCCTTCTCGTGCTTCATCTTCCTTTTGCTGGTACGCATTTCCTCGGCAACGATACGGTAGCTCACTGGTCGACCCTTGCCGTTGCGATCGGACTCCGCCTTGATCCACTCTTTGAGCTCTTGCGGAAGCCGAAGCTGCATTGGTTTACGACTGTTCATGAAACGCCTCCAGGTTGAAACCACAACCCGTTAGTGGCACTTAGCCACTATTGCGTCAATCGAATTTTATGGCACAGTGCCACTATGTCAGAACAAAGTGCTCAAAATCAGGACAAGTTCATCGTGCGGCTGCCCGATGGCCTGCGTGATCGAATACGCCTCGCAGCTGAGGCCAACCATCGCAGCATGAATGCTGAGGTCGTTGCCCTCCTCGAAGAAAACTATCCGGCTCCTGTGCTGGAAAAATTGGATGACCCCGCCGCGCGGTTGCTCTTCTGGCTTGCCAAACGCATCCGCCGGAGAAACCCTCAGCCTGGAACGCCTAGGGACAAACAAGCCGCCCTCTATGAGCGCATTGCGGGCGATATCGCGGAACGTATGAAAGACATCGGCGAATAGCCTTAGTAGGCCACCCACTCATATCCGTGGTTACCTTCGTGATCTTCCCATTCCACGCCAACACCTCGTCGCCAATTTGATGACGAACAGCGCCGTGACGGCAGAACCCATTGCGGGGAAGCCGCTGGTGTCGTGCGTTGCCAGCCAAATTCGCCCTGCGTGCCGTAGGTTCCGAGGCGCATGTTGTAACTCTCAGAACAATCATCGTCGCGCCCGCCTTTGCGATGGCTGTAGTACCGAACATCCCAGACTGGGATCGAGCGCACAAAATCGAATTCCAGACCACTGATGTCGATATCGGCACCGTCTTCGACCACCTGTGCCAGAATGATGTGGCCGAGCGTCTGACCATTTTGGTTGCTGGCTTCCCAGATTTTAGGGACCGGACTTTGCAACGGCGCGCGCTCAGAAACACCCAAAGGGCAGCGCCAGATTTGCAACGGCGGCTCAATCGGCCAGGGCATAATCCTGCGGATAACCGAATTCTACCTGCCGATTGATCCGGCCCATTCAAAGGAAACAGCCCATGTTTGAATACAAGATTGAACAGATTAACACCGCCAAGACAAAGCCGCCAAAGATCGAGGCGCAGCTGACCGCTCTTGGTCAGGATCGTTGGGAGTTGGTCTCTGTGGTGCCGGATTTCGACGGCGAACACATCCTGAAGGCCTTCCTGAAACGTCGCACTGGCGACAGCGCTTAAATCCAGCCAAGGAGGCTACCATGGGCGTCGTCACCTGGATGGTTGAGACCACAGACAACTTTCTGGACGACGCGGCCCAGACAACCTTTGGCAACGTCGCCAGTCAGCTAGGCGGCGTCATCGCCGTGGCCTCTACGCTGGCTGTGATCGGCGTCTTCCTCAACATGGTGTTTCAGTACAAGTCCATGGATGGGCGGACCGCGTTCTGGTTCGCCTTCAAGCTCATGTTGATCTCCCTCTTTGCAATGAACTGGGTCCAATTCAACGCAGTAGCCAGCGCCCTCATCAACGGGCTCGACCAGCTCGCGGGCGGCATGGTGGCAGGGCTTGGCGGCGGCGGTGCAGGTGCGTCCTACTTTGCGGAGGCCTTCGACGATCTCATCGAAGAGTTCGGCGACTACCTGAATGCGGCCGGTGACAACATGCATTGGATGGCCGGTGCCCTCATCGGTGCGATCGGTGCGTTCCTTCTGGGTGTCATCGGCGCGCTCTGCGGGCTTGTTCTGATCTTCGCAAAGATCATGCTGACTTTCATGATTGGCATCGCCCCCATCATGATCGCACTTTCGCTGTTCGACGTCAGCAAGGACTATTTCCACCGTTGGCTGTCCAGCACGGTATCCTACGCGCTCTATCCGCCCTTGAAGGGACAGCCTTGGGAGTGACGCACTGGACAGATAATCGTCGACCAAGTGAGTCGTCAGATATTCGGCCGGGCTCATGGGCGTACCGCACTGCGAAAACGCATGATAGAATTCGGGATCTTTGGGGATTGGATCCGTCCCTTCCCAAAATTTGGGGCCGCCCCGCCAAGCATAGAAATGATAGCGAACACCGGGCACAACCTTGCGCCGGACACGGTGCGCACCCTTGGGAAAGCTACTTCTGGGCACGGCGCGCGCTCCGCTGTGCAACGAGGCTCGGTTGCGAAGTGGCTTCGCGTTCTGCTGCGCTGATGCCTTGAATAGCATCCAGTCGCGCCCGAATGAGTTTTGGGTCATACCACCCGCGCCGCCTGGGCACCGGAGCGATACCCGTCCTACGGCAGAAGTCATAGAAGGACGCGCTCGGCTCACTGTAAGACTAAACGGACGAAGCGGCCCTGTGTCCTTGCAGTACAATTTTCTCGCGGTGCGGTCTTTAGCAGCGGTACCGACAATCATAGAAGCAATTCCGATAGCCGTCGTCCTGAACTGATTGAACGTGGTTCGGACCCGTTCTGAGCCCAAGCGAGAACATCGTCGCACACGCCCATCGTTTCGGCGTCCACCGGATTGAGACCTGCGACCGCCCGTCCATTCACCTTTTTTACCTGGCTTTCAGGCCCATGGTCCAGCTGAGAGTGCAGCTTGTCTGCCGGTTGTCCCGAGATCAGATGAAGCCGGTGTTTCCCGGTCGCATTCCCCAGCCATTCTTCCGGCGCATACCAGGCGGGATGCGGCAAGATATTGTCCTGACGTGAATCCGCGATTTGTGCGCAGCAGATCTCGATCCGTCCGGACTGCGTTTCCAGCCGTGCAACTCGGGGATCCTTGCGAAACGCCTCTAGGGCTCCACTGCTTGGCGTACCCGGGTCAATGTAGTGCCAGCCCTTTTCAGTGAATGTCGCATAGTCCGGCAAGATCACCCCGCAACTGTCTGCCTTCTGCCTGCTCTCCTCATAGAGCCATCGCAGCCAGTCATCAGAACTTCGCCCTTCCGTGAATGACGTATCGACACCGAGTTTGCGGCTAATCCCGGTGAAAATTTCATAGTCGTCACGCGCCTCGGCATGCGGCGGGACGACCTCCTCCATGGAGACGATATATGGATCGCGTGGTGTCATCATCAGATCGCGCCGTTCAAGCTGTGTGGTACAAGGAAGAACAATGTCCGACCGCTTGGCCAGGGCATTCCAGCACCATTCGTGGGCGATGATCGTGTCAGGCTTTTGCCATGCGCGTTCCAGTTTGGTCAGATCCTGATGATGGTGGAACGGATTGCCCCCCGCCCAATAAACTAGTTTGATATTCGGATAGGTGAGCGTCTGACCGTTGAACCGGAATGTGCTGCCAGGGTTCAGCAGCATATCGCTAATCCGGGCGACAGGTATAAAAGTTGTGACTGGGTTTTTCCCTTGCTGGAACGATGCAAATTTTATCGGCTGGCGTTCCATCCCGATGGAATTTGCAGCGCAATACCCAAAGGCAATGCCTGCGCCTGGCAACCCGATCTGACCCAACATGGCAGCCAAGGTCGTCGCCATCCAGAACGGCTGTTCACCATGCTCTTGTCGGGTCAAAGACCAGCTCACCGAAATCAGCGTGCGCGACGTTGCCATGCGCGACGCCAGGTCCTTGATCGTTTGAGCTGGAACATTCGCGATATCAGCCGCCCATGCCGCAGATTTGACGATCCCGTCCACCTGCCCGATCACATATCGGGCAAAGGTTTCAAATCCGGTCGTATAACGGTCGAGAAAGGACCGGTCATGCCAGTTGTTCGACAAAAACTCATGGGCTATTGCCAGCATCAACGCGACATCACTGCCTGGGCGCGCGGCTATCCAATCTGCATTCAGGTCCGCAGCCACGTCACTGCGCATCGGCGAGATATTTACGAAGGACATACCTTTCTTTTTGGCATCGGAAAGGGCAGATCGCGCCCTGTGCGCACCGGTTCCGCCAGAGCTGATCTGGCTGTTGCGCAGGGGCATTCCTCCGAAGGCCACAAGCAACTCGCCGTTTTCAACCACCGACTGCCAGCTTGGCGGGTTATGGATGAAACTCGCTGGATCACCCAGAATGTGAGACAGGATCACCTCGCCTGCTGCCAGCGAGTAGGTGTTCACCGACCTGGTATACCCGCCAATGCAATTCAGAAACCTGTGGAGTTGACTCTGTGCATGGTGAAACCGGCCCGCTCCAGACCAACCGTAGGAGCCGCCATAGATGGCTTCATTCCCGAAGGACGCCTTGACCCGGCTCAATTCATTGGCGACCAGTGTCTCGGCCTCGTCCCATGTAACCTGCACAAAAGGGTCGACACCGCGCTTGTCGGTCGCGCTGCCAGGCCCGTTTTCCAACCAGCTTTTGCGCACCATTGGCGCGTCGATCCGCAATTCATCGTCCAATACACCAATATAACCGTTGGCGATCAGGGAGGGGTTTGGATCCCGCTCAAACGGATGCAGAGCGCGAAGTTTGCCCTCGTTGACCTCGGCACGATAGACACCCCAATGCGCCGCCGTCAGCGGCAGGTTTTCGACAGGTGCCTTATGCGGCATTGAACCGACCAATCATATCGTCCCAAACTGGCACCAGATCCATCAAACCATCCCAAAACGACTGGTCTCGGCGGCGATCAAACGCTTCAAGTGAGATGCCCTGCTGCTCTACCCAAGTGTAGTAGGCAAGGTTGAAGATGCGCTCTCGGTCAAAACGGCCAAGCTCTTGCGTATGATCGATGCCCGCGCCCAGAATATGTTGACCGAATGCCTCTGCCGCCTGCATTTCAGCAAAGTTCCCACCAAAGTGGCGGCCCTCTGCAATAGCCATCTCAGTGTGATACATATCGGCGCCATCGGTCGCGACGGTCAGCACAACGTCATCTGAGCCAAGATCATTGAACTTGGCATATTTGATCGCGCCGATGATATTCGCGATGGACGACAAGCCGAGATCACCAAGCTGCGCAATCTGCTTCTGGTTCAAACCACGGTGCTGTGACAGGTATGAGCGGCCAGCAGACGTGTTGAAGACAAGATTCAGATCATCACAGGCTGTTTCAGATACGCCGATAACAAAATCAGACCCCATCACGTTGTGAATAAGCGGAACATGCTTGTCGCCGATGCCCTGAATATTGTGTTCGCCATATCCGTTATAAAGCAGTGTCGGGCATTCAAGCGCCTCGATCACACCCGTCTGGGTGCCGAGCGCCTTTTTCAGGTGATCCCCTGCCGCCAGCGTTCCGGCCGAGCCCGTCGCAGCCACAAAAGCGCGCGCGGTCTTCGTGCCATCGGCATTTAAGTGATCAAACACCCGCTGCAGAGCCGGGCCGGTCACCGCACGGTGAATGATGTAGTTCCCGTATTCGCCAAACTGGTTCAGGATCAGGTTCCCAGGGTCTTTCGCCAGTTCGTGGCAGGCGTCATAGATTTCCTTGACGTTGCTCTCTGTGCCAGGCGTGCGGTAAATGTCATTCGGGTCCGTCAGCCATCGGTTCAGCCAATCGAACCGCTCCTTGCTCATGCCCTCGGGCAGAACGGCCACCGACCGACAGCCCAGCAGAGTAGCGATCGCGACGCCGCCGCGACAATAGTTACCGGTGGATGGCCAGACAGCCCGGTGCCGAGTGGCGTCAAAAGCACCCGACATCAACCGCGGGATAAGACAACCATAGGCCGCCAGAACCTTGTGCGTATTGATCATCGGAAACCGATTGCCTAAGGCAACAACGATCTTCGCGTTCACACCAGTCAGAGCGTCGGGGAGGACAACATGCTCTGGCACCGGCACCAGGCTGTGGCGGTCTGCCCCGTTATGCCAATGCACGCGGAAGAGATTGCGTGCATCGGGTCCATCGGGGTCCGCATCCGTGATTTCAGCCATCTTTTCAGCAAGATTCGCCTCAGGGTCAGCGAGTTCGGAAATGCGCGGCAGCACAAGCTTAAGGGAGCGCAAGCGTTCTAGATTGCGGTCGTAGCTTTCTTGATGTGTGATTGCAGTTTCCAGCCCTGGAATCATCTCTTACTCTCTTTCTTGTTGGCACAGCCCTCATCAGGTTAACTGCGATTCGAGAGAAAAAACCGCAAACTGTCGTAAAACTACGACGAAATTGATTGTGATTTCAGCAAACACAGCGCATTTTGACATAGCGGTCACATTGGCGGATGTGCGGTCGATTTGCGCGACTTGTTGTCACCACCCGATGAAGCTGAGCGAGAGTGGTGCAGAGAGTTTCGAAACGCGCTTCAGTTCCTGTTGGCATTCCAATTAGAGAAATCCGTGCAGGATTTCGTCGCCGTTTGGCATCATTTGATGTATAATTCAGCGCATTGCCCCCTTATCTTGCCCTCAATCAAGCGTCGGGCAAAATGAAGACAGTTGATGAGAAATTGACAGACCTTCGCCGGTCTTTTCACCGCGACCCAGAGGTAGGTTTTAGCGAGGTGCGCACCAAGGCCAAAGTTGCGCAACAGCTTCGTGCTTTCGGTGTGGAGATGCATGAAGGGATCGGCGTCGTCGGCGTCCTGCGATCGGGTGGTGGAAATCGTACAATCGGCCTGCGAGTCGATATGGACGCGCTTCCGATCTGGAAAAGCAGCTCTCGTGATTATATCTCTAAAAACGATGGCGTGATGCATGCCTGTGGTCACGACGGCCACATGACAATGCTGCTGGGGGCGGCCGAAATACTTGCAAACGAGCCCGACTTCGACAGCAAAGTCGTAATCATTTTTCAACCGAATGAAGAACACGGGTGGGCGCACGCGCCATGATCGACGGCGGGCTTTTGGACCGGTTCCCGCTCGATGAGGTCTACGCCATTCACAGCTTGCCTGGCGCACCTTTGGGTGAGCTTTTTACTCGGGTTGGACAGATCTGCACCAGCGAAAGCCTGTTTGACATAGAGATCAGGGGGCAAGGCGGCCACGCCTCGATGCCGCATGTCGGCGTCGAGGCCATCACAGTCCGTGCCGAAATAGTCCAGGCATTGCAGACCATTGTGTCCCGAAAGCTGGCACCGAGATGCGGGGCCGTTGTCTCGGCCACGGAATTCCTGACGAATGGGCAACGCAATGTTCTGCCGGAGACCGCAAGGCTGAATGGCGATGTACGGACACGCCTGGCACAGGACAGGCAGGACGTCGAATGCTTCATGCGTCAGATAGTCGATGGTATTGCCGCAGCTCATGGCGTGGGTGCCACAGTTGCCTTCAATACCGGATCCATCGAAACCATAGATGCTCCCGGTCCCACTGAGGCAGTGATTCAGGCCTCACGAAACGCGGGCCTCGATACAATTCCTGATCGTCCCCCCATGAGCTGTTCCGAGGATTTCGCCCATTTCTGCGCCGCAGTTCCTGAATGTTTCCTGCTTTTGGGAAACGGAACCGAAAGGCCCTACATCCAACCTCTGCACGCTTCAGACTGCGATTTCAACGACGCGCTTCTCCCTATCGGTGCCGTCTTTTTGGCGCAGCTTGTGAGGGATCGCTTACCAAAAAAAAAGGCCACATGATGCCGTTACTGCCCCCCAAAGCGCATATCGAACACATCGCAGCGAACCCCGGGGAAGGAGACGCCTCATACCGTGTTTTGACACATGAGAGCTTCTTGACCGCGCGTGAGGAAATCGCCGCTTGGGACGGCTACGTACCAACGCCGCTGGTCTCACTTTCCACAATCGCAGCCGAGATTGGCGTTGGCGAAATCCTTTACAAAGATGAAGGCCCGCGCATTGGGCTTGGTAGCTTTAAGGCGTTGGGTGGATCCTATACCGCGCTGCGCGTGCTGCAACGTGAAATATCAAAGCACTTCGACAGGGCTGTCTCCCTTGCTGACGCCATAAACGGGGCATATGCCGAGGACTGCGCAAAGATCACGCTTGTATCTGCGACCGACGGCAACCACGGACGATCACTTGCCTGGGGCTGCAAACGCTTTGGCGTGCCTTGTCGCATCTACATTCATGCGGAGGTAAGCGAGGGCCGCGCCGTCGCCATGCGGGATCTTGGTGCCGATGTTGTCCGGATCGAAGGGAATTACGACGAGTCCGCCCTTCTTCAAAATCCGAGGCTGAAGAGAATGGTTGGTTCGTAGTTTCCGACACCTCCTGGCCCGGCTATTCGTTGCCCCCGCGCGATGTGATGAGTGGCTATGGCGTCATGGTGCAAGAGATCTGCAACGCGCTGGATCAGCCACCGACCCATGTGTTTTTGCAAGGTGGAGTTGGTGATTTAGCAGCGGGCGTGATCGCAGCGCTGCGCCAGTACTGGGGTGGTGCCTCTCCCCGGCCCATCATTGTAGAGCCAGAGTTGGCCGCATGCCTGTTTGAAAGCGCAAAAACCGGCGCGGCCAAAAAAGTAGACATCGCAGAAGAGGCATTGATGGCCGGGCTGTCTTGCGGCGAACCCTCGGGCCTTGCATGGGAAATCCTATCAGAGGAAGCCACCTATTACTTGACGATCCCCGAAGAGATGGTTGCCCCAACAGTACGCCTGCTGGCCAAACCACTTGCCAATGAAGCGGCTGTGCAAGCCGGAGAAAGCGCTGTCGCAGGTCTGGCTGCTTTGATCGCTGCGATGGAAGATCCTTCCCTTGCTGAAAAACTTGGCCTGTCATCAACCTCGCGTGTTCTGTTGATCGGGTCGGAAGGTGTGACAGACGCCGAGATTTTCAGCATGATCATGGAAGGTTTAGAGGCCGCTTAATGCGGGCTCCATACGCAATTGCGAGGGGGTTCAAATGCCAAGATACAAGCCGGGAGACGATGTTGGGCCGCTTGAATTCTGGCCGTTTGATTCCCCGCAAAGTGATTATGTGATCACCCGTGGCGCGCCGGAAACATATGGCCGACTAGATGCCGGAGGCCCTGGGCACACAACCCGCTATGGCATCTGGCGCTGTACCAAGGGCGCATTCGAATGCACCGAGCAAGGCGATGAGTTGATGACGGTCTTGTCCGGCCGATGCCACCTAATTCAAAACGACACGGGCCAAATCATCGAGCTTGGCCCGGGCGACAGCCTATTTATCCATGATGGTAAACGGGTCACCTGGGATGTCAGCGAAGACATCACCAAGGTGTTCTTCGGCCATAAATCGGGCGGTTACTGAGGCAGAATCTCTGTGCCCGGATGCTGAAACAGCTGGCCGAATCCGGTGAGCCTGTCCGGGAGTCCGGCGCGCCGCAGACAGCTCCAGAACTGCGCCTGATTTGACGTGATCACCGGCTTGCCGACAATCTGCTCAATCTCTTCAGCCACTTCCAGTGCGCGGATACCGCCGCAAGACAAAAAGATAGCGTCTGCCTCGGGTTGATCAATCTGAACGGCAAAGTCTCTCCAGAAGGAAGGGGTGACCTGCCCAAACTCGATCCCCGTTGCAAGGTTGAGGCCCTGAATATCGAGGATGTCAAAGCCCTTTCGAACAAGAAACTCTGCTTCGGCAGTATTGATTTCATCCAGATAGGGCGTGCCGACTACCAGTTTTTGTGCACCCACCGCCCGCAATGCATCGACCACACCCGTCACAATGCACATGGGCTGCGCCCAGGGCGCACCTTTGACAATTGCGTCAAACACGGCTTGCTCACCGTTGACGATGGACCCGCTGGTGCAGCCATAACTGACTACCTCAGGCTTCATGTCAGGTTGCAGCCGTGATGCGGCGTCGGCCATATGGTGGATATGTTGGGCGAGGGTTTCGCGCGTGGTATGGTCGTCGGTCTTCAAACGGGTGATGTGGATGCCAACACCCGGAGGCGCCATGTCGAAGAAATCCTGCTCACTCGCAAGATCCGTCGACATCAATATGAACCCAAGCTGCGCCCTGTTGTGGCGCCCGGCATCCAGAACCGGAGCCCAACTCCGGGATTTGACCTCATCGCCCGCTGAAAACACTAAAACCTCTTTCGTATGACCAGTGTCAGACGGCCTCTTTCACCGCGCTGAGGAATTGCTGTGTGCGCTCACGTTTTGGGTTCCCGAACAGCTCTGCCGGCGGTCCCTGTTCTTCGATCTTGCCGCCGTAGAAAAAACAGACGCGATCCGAAATATCGCGGGCAAAGCCCATCTGGTGCGTGACCATCAGCATTGTCAGATTGTGCTCTGAAACGAGCTTGCGAATGACGTTCGTCACCTCGCCGATGACCTCGGGGTCAAGCGCCGACGTCACCTCGTCAAACAGCATCACCTTGGGGCGCATCGCCAGCGCGCGCGCAATCGCGACGCGTTGTTGCTGCCCACCCGAGAGCCGCGAAGGGTGTTGGTCTTTCTTGTCCGCCATGCCCACGAGTTCAAGCAGCTCCTCGCCACGGTCTCGCGCCTCAGCTTTGGACAGACCGAGCACCTGAACCGGACCTTCCATGCAATTCTGGATCGCCGTCATATGCGGGAACAGGTTAAAGTGTTGAAAGCACATCCCGATATCGCTGCGCCGGGCGCGGAGGTGCTTCTCGCTAGCAGGGACAAGCTTGCCATTTTTTTCCATGTGCGTCAGCGGTTTGCCATCCACGTAGATGACGCCGCCGTTGATCTTCTCGAGCGTCATCAACATCCGCAGAACAGTGGTCTTGCCCGACCCTGACGGCCCGATGATTGACACCATTTCACCGGCTGATACATCCAGATCAAGATCATCCAGAACCACCAAAGAACCATAGGCCTTTTGCACTTTTTTGAAGCTGACCATCGGCTGGCCCGCTCTCGTGATTTCAGTTGGGAAACCCGTCAGATCTTCCATTTCTTACATTCCTAGTTTGCGGCGCACGAATCCTTCAAATGCGCGAATAAGGCCAGCGGCGGGCAAAGAGAGCGCCAGAAAGATCACACCAACCATGGTGTAGGCCTCCAAGTAGCGCCAAGTCTCGGAGCCGATTGAATTGGCGGTATGGATCAACTCGGCCACCCCGATTACCGACAGCATTGGCGTGTCCTTGAAGATCCCGACAAGGTAGTTGCCCAGCCCTGGAATCGCGGGCGGGATGGCCTGCGGGATGATCAGCCGCTTGTAGGTCTGGGCGGTGGTCATGTTCAGAGCTGTCGCCGCTTCCCACTGCCCCTTGGGCACACTGTCGAGCCCGCCGCGGTAGACCTCGGACAGGTAGCAGGAGTAGTGCAGACCGATGGCGATCATGCCAGACACCCAAGGACTGAGCGTAATCCCGAACTGGGGACCGACATAAAAGATAAAGAAGATCTGAAGGAGCAGCGGCGTCGAACGAACAAATTCCACGAATTCGCGCACCACAAACGTCAAGAGCCTGCTTGGGCTGCGCTGTGCGAGTGCAAGGACAAGCCCAAGAACCAGCGCAATGGCATAGCCCGAGGCCGCTGCCATCAGCGTGTTGCCTGTCGCCTCGATCAGGCGCGGCAAGATCTCCCAGGTGTAGTCCCAACGCCAGTCGAACTTGGGGAACCATTCGTCTCTGAAAAGCCAGTCCAACACGGGTTATGCCCTCCCCAGTTTGTGGGCCATGAACCCTTCAAGCCAACGCAAGAAAGGGGTCAGCAGGAAGCGGGCCAGAACGTAGTAGATGACCAGCGCCGCACCGAATATCTGTGCCGACTGATAGGTGCTCGCGTTGATCTGCTTGGCCTGAAACATCAGGTCGGTCACGGCAATCAGTGACACAAGCGCAGTGCCTTTCAAGATCTCGATCATCAGGTTGCCCCAGGCGGGCAACATGTTGACCAGCGCTTGTGGCAGAATGATGCGCCACATGCGTCGTGCCCCGCTCATATTGATCGCCGTTGCCGCTTCCCATTGGCCTTTCGGAACCGCCATGATGCCACCGCGAACCAGCTCGGCCCCGTAGGCACCAGCGTTTAAGCCAATAGCAATCCAACCCGCCGTGAACTTCTCAAGCGTGAGGCCAAACAGCGGCAGAACAAAGAAAATCCAATAAAGCTGAACAAGCAGCGAAGTGCCTCGGAAAATCTCAATATAGACAACGGACGAGCCTTTGATCAGCTTGTTCGAGGACATCTTCATCAATCCGAACACAAGCGCCAGTGCGACCGTTAAAACAGCCCCAAGTAGGAACTGTGCAATCGTGATGCCTGTGCCTGACATCAAGAGGGGCCAGTACTGGCCATAGAATTCAATAAGACCCACGAGTTCGCTCCGAACAGGAATGTTCAAGAAAAGTGGCAGACCAGGTTGATCTGCCACTCAAGTTCACGCTGAGGCGCGCTCACCGGTTGGCGCAGGCCCATTCTGCTGTGACGTCACCCGGAAGGTGCACTTCAGAATAATCATGCTCGCCAACAACGGCCATCATCTCGTCGCTTCCCATGTAGTCTTTGAGGGCAGCGTTGAAGGTTTCGACAAACTCTTTGTCTTCGTGACGAAAGCCGATCGCAGCGTAGTTCTTGCTCCACTCTTCCATCTGCGAAGAATCGGCGAGCTCGATTTCAGCGTGGTCAGCGGCGAGATGCTGTGCTTCGAAGTCTGTCAGGATCGCAGCAGCTGCGCGGCCTGCCTTAAGGGCGGCAACCATTTCTGTCGGGCCGGGCACCTGCATGATATTGGCATCTGCAATGCCGAGGTTCTTGGCAGCTTCCACCGTGTTGTAGCCGGCGCCGGTCACCATGATGTGGCTGCCTTCCAGCACGTCCGTATAGTTATTGATGTTTTCCGGGTTGCCTGCAGCAACCAGGATCCCATCGCCTGACTTTGCAACAGGCTCCGAGAAGGTGACGTTTTCACAACGCGAGCCCAAGACATACATGCCACCGGTGATCAGGTCGAAGCGTTCGGCCTTCAAGCCCGGGATCAATCCGCCCCAGTCTGTCACGACAGCCTCGATGTTGGTCAGGCCCATCGATGCGAGCGTCTGGATCGCAATGTCGTTTGTGAAGCCGTCTGCGTCGCCGTTCTCATTGGGATAGCCCCAAAGCGGAATGTTGGCGAAACCGACGCGGATTGTTTCACCGGCGTCGATACGGTCCTGCAAAGGACCTGCGAACACGGTTGTTGCCGATGTGGCGATTGCGATACCCGCAGTGAGTAGCATTTTGGTGAATTTCATGAGTTAGCATCCTCCTTGTTAGATGACGTTGGGGGAATGCGCGGTTGGTATTCGAGGTCTCTCGGAGGGTTAACTGACTGCAGGAGGCAACGAACGCCCCTCGGACGTACAAATCGGCGCATGATTTGGTTCTTCAGTGCTCTCCCCCAAGTCGACAGCCTTGAGACTATAGCCAAAATGAGATCATTTTCGTCTAATCTCCCCAAATCGGAATTAAATTGATTGTATTCTTCGAACTTGGTGATTTAGATCAGATCATGGATGACAAAGATTTAGAGATTCTCAGACTGGTTCAAAACGACGCGCGTCTGACGGCAGAAGCGATTGGGTGTGAAATTGGACTGTCACCGCCGGCTGTTCAGAAGCGCCTCAAAAAGCTGCGAGAAACCGGCATAATCGAGCGCGAAATAGCAGTGCTATCCCCGGTCGCATTGGGCCGGGGTATGACCGTGATTGTTCAGGTCATGCTAGAGCGAGAAAGCCGCCGGCACTTGGATGAATTCAAGCGCCGCATGCGCAGCGCACCAGCCGTCCAGCAGTGCTATTATGCGACTGGCGAGGCCGATTTCATCCTGGTCGTGATCGTGCAGGATATCGCCGAGTACGAGCAATTCACCCAAGAATATTTTTTCGATTCATCCAACGTCAGCAAATTCACGTCTTCAATCGTGATGGATCGCGTCAAGGTGTCGTTGGATATCATCTAGTCCAGCAGCGCGCGCCTAGCGTACCAGTATCAGCTCCGGCGCTGCGCGCGTTGTAAGCAGCTTAGCCTCGCCATTGGACACGACGATGTTCTCTTCATGCACCATCATCAGTCCTTCGCCATAGCTCAGCGATGGTTCGAGTGTCAGAACCATGTTCTCTTTGAGTTCGGTCTCATCAAATGCCGCGTGCGAGGGCTGTTCGGTCAACTGCATTCCTAAGCCATGGCCAAGCCGCCCGATATCGCCACCAGAGCTGTCCATCTCGGCGATGACTTTCGACATCGCAAGAAACAGATCACGGCAGGTGTTGCCTGGCCTTGCCGCATCGATCCCAGACTGAGTTGCCCGCCACAACACGTCATACGCGCGTTTGGCATCATCATGAACATCGCCAATGGCCCAGTTGCGATCAAAGTCGCAAAAATAGCCGTCCCAGGTGCACCCCGTATCCAACATCAAAACATCACCCTTCTGAAGCGGCCGCCGCGAGGGTGGTGAAATCACATCGGCATAGCCACCCTGATCGGCTGCGCCCACCACATAGGGTGCATCATCCGCGCCAGACCCTATCGCCGCCAACCTGAATTGCCGGAAAACTTCTTCAAGCGGCATCCCCTCGCCAACCAGATCCGGTACTTTGCTAAAAGCTGCGGATCCGATTGCGCAGATATGGGACAGCTTTTTGATCTCGGCAGGGGATTTGACCATCCGCAGGCCCTGAACCAGCTTGGTCACATCCGCAAACTTGATCCCGCCCAACCGCGCAACAAGACGTTCCCAATCGCCCAGCGGCATCTGCAACTTGGTCTCATGACCCTTCATCACGCCGACCCTTGCACCCACTTTTGCTAAGGGCGCCAGAAGCTCTGTCAGAAGGCTGATACCATCGTCCTCGGGTGCCGGTGCGCTCCATGTGCGGATGTCGTCGATCCAGCTGCGACGCATCAGTTCGGCGCCGATCTCAGGGATGACCGCGACCGGCTTGCCGCTCGCCGGCACGAAGACGAACCATGGCCGAGTCGGGCTTTGCCAGAACAGGGTGTGAAAGCCGGTGAAATACCGGACGTCCTGCTCGCTCATCAGCAACAATCCGGCCAAGCCATCGCGCGCCATCAGCCGCTGTGCTCTTGCCGTGCGTGCCTCGAATTCCGTATTCTGAAATCCCCGCTCGGGGGCTGCGTCGGCGAGTGACATTGCTTTGTTCCTTTATCGGCGGGTCACGATGGCATGGGCCGAGAACTCGGCCATTTCTCCTCGCCAGACCTGCCGCCCAAAACAGAACGGCACGCCATTTGCATCGCGGATGACCTGTTCCAGTTCGATCACGGTATGGCTGGCGGAAATTCCCAGAAGCTGTGCCTCTTGCTCCTGAACGCCGCGCATTCGGATCACGATGTCGCCGGTGGCGGCAGAGGTCTGGTACTGTGTTTCGAGTATCTGCGTCGTCGACTGCCGCAGATCATGGCGCAGGAAATCGGGGAATCGATCCGCGACGAGGGACTCGGTCTCGATAAAAATTGGGTGATCACCGGTATGAAACAGCCGCGTATAGGCTGTAACGCGACACCCTTCGGGCTGCCCAAGACGTGCGGCCAGTTTGCCGTCCATCGCGGTCTCGACCGTGTCGATCACCTCGATTTGAAGGTCGATGTTACTGGCCTGCGCGTTGCTGACGAAGCTGACCATGTTGCTTACATTGTAGCTCAGTCGCTGGGGTGAAACAAACCGCCCGCGACGGTCCGAGCTGTAGACCACCCCTTCGGTTTCCAGCGCCTCAAGCGCCCTGCGCCCGGTCATGCGGCTCACACTGTATTGTTCGGACAGGCTGCGCTCTGATGGAAGAATATCGTGCTCTTTCAATTCCTTCCGCGCAATCTGACCGCGAATATCGTCTGCGATTTGCAGAAACCGCGGCCGGGCAATCGCTGCATCTGTTTCGATATCGCTGTCATGCCCGCTTAACATTTCCCGCGCTCCAGAATTACAAAATTGCGCACAGAGTATTTGGTATATACCAGTCAGCGCAAGCGATTGTTTGATATTGACAGGTCCCGTTGCGCCGATGTAGTTACAAAAATTATAACTGGTATATACCAGATTGCGGGAGAAAGCAAATGAACCTTTTGACCCGAGACCGAAAAAACAACTTCTGGCGCGATGGCCGCGGAAAGCCGGGCAGATGTGAGACGTCCGGCGAGACCCTCACTGGTCACCCCTGTTTCGATCGTCAGCCCCGCCTCACCGCTGATATGGGCTAGGCCCCATCCCGCAGGAGAGATCAGTCATGATACAGAACGACCACGTCGAAACGCTTGATTTCACGACAGACGGTGGCTTGGGAACGCGTGCGCGCTTTGGCCTTGTCGTGTTGCAGACAGATCAAACGATTGAGCATGAATTTGCCCGCATTTTTTCAAAACAGGACGATGTGGCCCCCTATGCCGCGCGCATACCCAATACGATGGACGTATCGCCCGAGACGCTCCGCCAGATGGCGGCGGACCTTCCGCATGCGGCCGCGCTTTTGCCAGAACGCTTTGGCTTCGACGTGATCGGTTATGCCTGCACCTCTGGCGCCACAATGATCGGCGAGGACCGCGTCGACACCCTGATCCGCGGCGTTCATCCCGCTGCCAAAACGACCAACCCGATCACCGCCTGCAAGGCCGCAATGGCCGCGCTTGGGCTGAACCGGATCGCGCTGGTTACGCCTTATCCGGTCGATGTGACCCTGGCGATGCAGGCCAACCTTAGGGAGGCCGGATACGACACAACCGCCGTGGCCACATTCGATCAGTCCGATGATTTCACCGTCGCGAGGATCAGTGCAGACAGCATCCTCAAGGCCGTGCGTCATATCGGTAACCGCAGAGATTGCGACGGGGTATTCGTTTCTTGCACAAGCCTGCGCGCCCTTGAGGTCATTCCATTGGCCGAGGCCGCAATCCGCAAACCGGTCATCGCCTCCAATCAAGCACTCGCGTGGCACATGATGCGTCTTGCGGGGCTAAATGACGCTCCGGAGAACTGTGGGCGGCTCTTTCAGGCATCACTCAGATAGACAGGATCTACCATGGCAAACCCCCTCCCCACCCACGCCCAAGTTGTTATCATTGGCGGCGGCATTCATGGCTGTTCCGTGGCCTATCACCTGGCTAAGGCGGGTTGGAAAGACGTCATTCTTCTGGAACGCAAGACGCTGACCAGCGGCACGACATGGCACGCCGCAGGCCTTGTTGGACAACTCCAGGGAAGCCACGCGACAACGGCTTTCGCCAGCTACGGGGTCGAACTGCTTCAGGAAATCGAAGCCGAGACCGGCCAGAACCCGGGTTTCCGGCAATCGGGCTCGATCTCCATCGCCGTGAACGAGGAACGGCTGGCCGAACTCAAGCGCAAGGCGGATTTTGCTTCCCTCTTCGGAATCGAAGCGCACTACATGAACACCGCCGAAATCGCTGAACGCTGGCCACTGATGAATGCCGAGGGCGTGTTGGGCGGCATCCACATGCCTTCCGACGGGTCTGCCAACCCCATAGACCTGACCCAGGCGTTGGCCAAGGGCGCGCGAATGCATGGCGCCACGATCCGGGAACGGATCAAGGTAGATGAGGTACTGACTGAAGGTGGAAACGTCACCGGCGTGCGCACCGATGAGGGCACGATCACCGCCGATTTCGTGGTGAACTGCAGCGGCATGTGGGCGCGGGAGTTGGGCCGCCAAGACGGGGTCGGCGTGCCACTTCACGCTTGCGAACACTATTACCTCGTGACCGAACCCATCCCCGACCTGCCCTCCGATCTGCCCGTTCTGCGGTCCTACTGCGATGGCACCTACTGGAAGGAAGATGCGGGTAAGCTGCTCTTTGGTTTTGCGCATTTCCACGCAAAGGCCTGGGCGAAGGATGGCATTCCCGACAGCTTTGAATTCGACAGCCTGCCGTTTGTTGACGATGATGTGATGGAAGTGCTCGAACTGGCCCTGAACCGTGTGCCGATCCTTCAGGAAACCGGAATCCGCACCTTTTTCAATGGCCCGGAGAGCTATTCCCACGACGGGCGCTTTACGCTGGGCGAAGCCCCTGATCTCAAGGGGTATTACGTGCTGGCCGGAGTCAATTCCACCGGCATCCAGTCTGGCCCCGGCGCGGGCAAGGCGCTCGCTGATTGGATCATGGCTGGCCACCCGACCATGGACCTTGCAGAGATGGACCCCGCCCGCATCGAAGAATGGCAGGCGCGCGATCCCTATTTGCGTGAACGCTGCGCGGAAACGCTGGTCCTGACCTATGCAATGCACTGGCCGGGCCGTCAGCGTGAAACCGCCCGCGGTCTCCGCCGCACGCCGTTCTATCACGCGATGAAGGCGAAGGGCGCCGTCTATTCCGAGGCGCAAGGCTGGGAACGCCCCGGCTGGTTCGCGCCAGAGGGGGTTACGCCGGAATATGATTATTCCTTCCATCGCCCCAGCTGGTTCGATCATGCGCAGGCCGAACAGAAAGCCGCCCGGACAGGCGTGGCGATGATCGACTATTCCATGCTGGGAAAATTGATGGTCGAGGGCCCCCATGCCATGCGATTCTTGCAACGCATATGCACCAATGACATCAACATGCCGGTAGGCCGCGTCGCCTATACGCTGATGCTAAACGAACGCGGCGGCATTGAAAGCGATGTAACCGTGGCGCGCCATGGGGTGGATAGTTTCATGTTGATGTCGTCGATCTCGCATACTCGCCGCGACCGCGATCACCTGAAACGCCACATTGCCGACGGTGAAGATGTGCGCCTGCGTGACGCGACGACCGCCCATGCGGTGCTGTCCGTTGCGGGACCCAAATCACGCGATCTGCTGGCGGCGGTCTGCGATGCAGATCTGTCAAACGAGGCTTTCCCGTTCAACAGCCTTCAGCATTTTCACATCGGACATGCCCCCGTATTTGCGCAACGCCTGTCCTACACCGGTGAATTGGGTTGGGAGATTTTTATCACTCCCGATTTTGCCGAGCATGTTTTTGAGGTCCTGTGGGCGGCAGGAGAACCCATGGGCCTTCGATTGGTTGGCGGTGAGGCGCTGAACGCGCTGAGGATCGAAAAGGGCTTCCTGCACTGGGGTCACGACATGTCCTACACCGAAGCGCCCCATCAGGTCGGGCTGGGTTTTGTTTGCAAGCCCGACAAGGCCCCCCCCTTCATCGGGCGCGATGCCTTTGTCGCGCGCAAGGCAGCGGGCGAAGGCCCGTTCCTATGTCACATTAAGCTGAAAGAGGCGGGTCCCCTGTTGCATCACAACGAACCTGTCTTGGAGGATGGTCAGGTGGTCGGCTACGTCGCAAGCGGCGGATATGCCTACCAGCAAGGAGCCGCGATTGGGACGTGCTTCATCAACGCTGACAACAGCGCGTCAATCTCGAACGGGACTTATGCAGTCGTCGTGGAAGGGCAAGTCGTATCGGCTACCCTCAGTCGCCAGCCCCTTTCGCGCCCTCAGACTGGAAGTTGAAATCTGCCTACATGCTCCAATCACATCCCCTCCCAATTCGGGCCAGAGCGGATGTGAAACCACCATATGTCTGAGTTGTATGGCCGGGCTTTCCAACCGGCAATACAGACAAGAGTTGCACTTATAGCATGCGGGCATTTTATTTGGGCAACATTTGCACCAGCTCAACCCATGTCTTTTTGGGTCGGGTGCTTACCCCGCAGCCACGACGAGTGGCCCACATCTTTTTGGGAAGCTGCAGTCGTTTCTGGCCAATGTTCCGCCGTTAACTCCAGGCTTGGTGTTTTGGGGGGATTACGGGAAGTTGGATTATTCGCATGATAGGCCCTCGATCCTCCCTCCATAACCAGCCACCAGCACCGCGTTGACGCCCAGAGAGCCGAGAGAATAGCATCGTGCAGGATGGCCGCCGTTCGAAAGGTGCGGGACATATCGTTCCCAATTGGTGGACCACATTCAGGGGAGCAACTCGAGGCCCGTCGCAGCTTGCAAGTAAATGGTTTGCGATGACTTCCAATCCAGTTCGGACAATAGAACAGCCGAAGCGAGCTCATATACTGTCAAGCGATCTGAAAACTCGACATCTGTTTCTCGCGGCGGTGTGCATGAACGACCGTTCCTTCCGATGCAAAGCGACATCACATCTTTTGCACATGCAGTACTATTGATGCTGCAAGCGCGTGCAGCAAGAATTTCAAGTTCACAGCCTGGGCTCTCACCGGCCAAATGCAGATGCGGCAACGTTGCCGCTGAACTGACCTGTGAAGCCGACTTTCCCTAACCAGATAGAATTCCAGAGTCAGCACGGTGCCGATGATTGGGTCGGGGGAGGATAGGATAGAAGGCAAACTATGCCCAGAGACCAGCTTCCCGCGGTCACCCCGAAACGCAGAGCCTTGAACAAGGGACGTATCATCGGCCAGAAACGCCCGCTCCTGCCGAACCAGGTTTGGGCAATCCGTACGCGGCTTGAGCTCGCAGAGAACCTGCGCGATGTCGCGCTATTCAACGTCGCCATCGACAGTAAGTTGCGCGGTGCATCAACGGGAATAATGTATCGCGATGCGGACGCGGTTGTAGACGTGGGAACAAATCTCAACATTGGTATGGACTTAGTTGAATAGCGGAAGGTCTCAACCCACGAAAAAGTCGACCAATTTCACCAGCTCACGCTCTCTACTTCAATGCTGTTTGGTGCTTGTCCGTCCAATTGAGTGTCTCAACTCGAACCAAATGAGACAGTTTTTCCGGTGCGACACGTCGCCTTAGGAAAACGCTACACAACCTATAAAAACTCTATCAGCCTTTTCTTCGACAAGGAGGAGAGGAACACTACAGCCAGAAAAAGATACCTTGGCGTGGATGTGTGAAAAGATGGTGACCAGCCGTCGTTTCGAAAACGCTATCGAGAAAATCTACATGGAAGGCAAGTCACCGGTTTTCAATAGGGCGGACGGGCCGATCCCCGGTGAGATGCATCTATCAGACGGACAGGAACCGGTGGCGGTTTGTGTTTGTGCCCATCTGAATCCCGAAGATATCGTGACCGCGACGCATCGCCCGCATCATCAGGCCATTGCCAAAGGTGTGGACATGAAGAAGATTGCCACCGATATTTTCGGCGAGGCGGCGGGCCTGTCCGGCGGGCGCGGTGGCCATATGCATATCTTCGACGCCGATGTGAACTTTGCCTGTTCGGGGATTATCGCTGAAGGCATGATACCTACGGCCGGGACGGCGCTGTCGCGTCAAATTCAGGGCAAACCGGGTGTTGCAGTGTCTGTCATCGGTGAAGGTGCCGCCAATTAGGGCGCCTTTCACGAGGCGACGAATCTCGCTGCCGTCTGGAAGCTGCCAATGATCGTTGTCGTCGAGGACAATGCCTGGGGCATTTCCGTGTCGAAAGAGGCCTCGACCACGATACAGCGCAACTCGGACCGGGCGGCGGCATACGGTATTCCCGGCCACTACACTCCAGGCAACGATCCAATGAAGATCTACGAGGTTGCCGGTGAAGCGATCGCGAGGGCGCGTCGCGGCGAAGGTCCGCCACAGATCGAGGTCGAGACTTATCGTCCGGCCGGACATTTTATGGGCGATGCCGAAGGTTACCGCCCGGACGGTGAAAAAGACGGGCTGTTCGAGAAGGACCCGATCCCGGCAATGCGCGCCAAGCTCCTGGCTGACGGCAACTTTACCGAAGCGGAACTGGATGCATTGGAAGCAAAAGCACAGACCGCTGTGGACGAAGCAATGAGTTTTGCCCGCGAAAGCGCCGATCCGGAACCTGAAGACGCACTGACAGCCGTGTTCGCCTGATAGGCCAAGGGGCTGATGACAGCGGCGCTGCGCGACCCCAATCCGGTGATTTATATGTATTACAAGGGGCTGCAGGGTATGGGCTGGCTTGGCACCGAAGCGGGCGCCCTCACCCATGTGCCGGAAGAAAGCTATGAGGCCGAAATCGGCAAAGCCGCGATTGCCCGCGAAGGGCGCGCCGTGACCATCGTGTCGATTGCCCACGGTGCGCATCACGGGTTGAAAGCGGCCGACAAGCTGGCCGCGCAGGGGATCAGCGCTGAGGTGGTTGATCTTCGTTCTCTCGTGCCGCTAGACCGCGACACGATCCGCGCCAGCATCGCCGACCGGTCGGTTGATCGTGGTAGACGAGAATAATCACAGCTACGGATTCTCAGGCGAAATCATCGCGATCGTGACCGAAAGCAACCTGGCCGACCTGAAGGCACCGCCCAAGCGTATCGCCTATCCGGATGTGCCGATCCCTTTGCCCGCGTTCCGGAACAGCACTGCCTGCCCTATGCCGACAAGATCGTCGCCGCCGCGCGTGAGATCTGTGGAGCGCCGGTACGGGCCTGACCTCGGACAAACCCCAAAGGCGTTCCCGTGCTGAGATCTTAAACGCGCCCCCGTCATCTACCGTCCTTGCAAGCCAACCTGTCCATGAGTTTGTTTTTGCAACTGGCCGTCACACACGCTCACGCCGCAACAGTCACCTGGGAACCTCAATGCCGGGAGCCTAAACCGAGTTGGGCGCCTGAACCGGCTCCCAGTAGTGCGGACCGCAGTCGTTGTCTTCGAGGAACCTGTAGCGCGCCGCCCGGCGGTCCTCATTCAGTTGGATATCTGGCGCGGAGCGGTCGTCAAAACGGTAAGGCAATACCGCGCGCAGCTCCTCGGTGTGCTCAAACACAGTTCGCACCACCCAAGGACGCGTATACATCGCCTCTCGTGTCGCCTCCTTCGGGCGCTGAAATCCTTTGGATGATGGAAACACGATCTCTCCTTCCACAGGGATCCCGAGGGACCTCAAAAAGTCGCGGTAGTCATCCTTTAGGCGTTCGACCCGGATGATGTGATCTGCGACGCAGACACCATTTAGCGAATAGACGTCAAAATCCTGCGGCCAGCGGTGATCGCTGACGAACCTTTTGAACCGGGGTACTACCGGACGCTCTGGGCGTCGATTGCCCTTCCAGAAAAACGAGGAAATTGCTTTCTCCCAGGGATTTCGCTCGGTGCAGACCACATCGTAATCCACGATATCCTCACCGTAGATGCGCAGCGCATCACAATATCTGGAGTGGTTTTGAAGTTCGATGATGTTGCCGGAGTTGACATTCACAAATCGCGGATTTTCGACCCGCGCGACGCAATCCACCCGCTGGGTTTCCTCACGCGGGCGCAATTTAGTTATCATATCCTGCGGGCCGCAATATCTGCTGATCGCGAGTTCGATTGAGCTGCCAGCAGTCTTCCCCGGCTTCACGTAAACAAAGTTATGTTTGTGGCTTACAATCATTTGAACGCACTCAGAAGGTAGGGTATCTTTCGCTTATGGCATGCGGGGTTACCTCGGGCAATGATCACAGGCAGGTCGATAACCGGCCCAAGAGGTTGATAAGGCAGGTATGAATAGGCACGAACGGCACCAGCGCTGAGGGATCCGTGTCGACATACCCACGGAGCCCCCTTGTGGTGACAAGGATGAGTGTCGAACGAGGCACTTCTGGACAGGGAGCAGTTTTTCAGGCTCGATTTTGCAAGTCGTCAATTTCGCCCAGCGAAAGATACGATTTTCGAGCGACCCAACGATCGCCCTCTTGGCCTTTTTCATAAAAACAACGAAGCAGTGCGGAATATTATGTCTGACCTCCCAGTAATCGCCTCCCTCTGGATTGGGGGAAATCTGAGCTATCTTGAACAAACCTGTCTCAAATCATTTGCCGATCACGGACATCGCACCCTTCTTTACACCTATGAAACCGTAGACAATTGCCCACCCGGTGTTGAGCTGATGGACGCGAACCGAATTTTTCCGGCGTCAGACTTCATCCGCCACAAGGTGTCTGGTTCCCCGGCCGTTCACGCCGATGCCTTTCGCTACAAGATGATCTCGATGCAGAATGTCATTTGGGTGGACGCAGATGTTCTCTGCGTGAAGCCCTGGGATTTTCAGGATCAATGGGTTTTTGGCTGGGAAAAAACCGGGCGACTTGTCTGCAATGCCGTTCTCGGTCTGCCCCGGTTCTCCCGAACGCTGCAGCGGCTCAATGCCTTCTGCGAAAACGAATATCCGATCCCGCCTTGGGCAAAGGGGGAAGAACGAGCACAGCTTGAGGCCGCACATGCGGCTGGCAACCCGGTGCATGTATCCGAGCTGAAATGGGGCGTCTGGGGCCCCTCAGCATTGACGTATTTTCTCAATGAAACTGGCGAGATGGCCCATGTGAAACCACAGATGGCGTTTTTCCAGATTTCGTTCAAGGAACGCCGCAATCTGCTGTCGCCGGGTTATATTGTTGAGAAGAAGATCGATGATGGCTGCTATGGTGTGCACCTCTGGAACCGTCGGCTGAGCCGTCGCCTGATCACTCATGAGGGCGGCATTCCGCATCCTGAGAGCTATCTCGGCCGCGCCTTGGTCCGTCACGACATTGATGCTGCTGCTGCCCCGATCCCGGACCGCCCACCAGCGGGAAAACCGACACAGGCTGAGCTGGCAAAAGCCAAAACCTACACCCCGGCGGCCAAAGCCCCTCCTCCTGCCGTTGGGCACTCAGCCGACCCGCATCTCAGCATGCCGCTGGACCAACTGGTGCAGAGCCCGCATTACCAACGCGCGATCAACAACCTTGAGCTGCGCACCGAGACCATTGGCGACCGGCTCTCACCGCTGTCAGAGCCAATCTCAAACGATAACATCCTAATCCTGACCTCAATGAAGAACGAGGCGCCGTTCATTCTGGAGTGGATTGCCTATCACAAGGCGATCGGGGCGAAGCATTTCCTCGTCTACACCAACGATTGCAGCGACAACACAAATGAGATTTTGGATCGCTTGGCTCAGCTGGGTCTGGTCACCCGCGTCGCCAATCCTTGGGATCCGACCTCCGGTAAGAAGCCTCAGCATGTGGCGCTGGCAGACGCGATGCAGCAACCCGTGTACAAGGCTGCGGATTGGGTTCTGACCATTGATGTCGATGAATTTGTGAACATCCACGTCGGCGAAGGACGTTTTGCCGATCTGTTCAAAGCGGCTGGTGACCCCAACGTCATCTCCTTCACCTGGAAATTTTTTGGCAATGGTGGCGTTGCCAACTATGAAGACCGCCCGATCATCGAACAGTTCACCGCCTGCGCGCCAGAGTTCATTCCCAAGCCACGACTGGGTTGGGGCTTCAAAAGCATGCTGCACAAGTCCGCGCCTTATACAAAGATCGGCGTACACCGTCCGTTGAAAATCGACGACGAAGAAAACGTCTCGCAGGTGCGCTGGGTCAACGGGTCCGGTCGCGTCATGCCGGAGATGCTGCTAACCAACAATGGCTGGCGTTCCACCAAGCGATCACTTGGGTATCGCATGGCGACGCTCAACCACTACGTGCTGCGCTCCGCCGACAGTTTTCTGGTGAAGCGGGACCGTGGCCGGATCAACCATACGGAGCAGGATCAGGGTATCGACTACTGGGCGCGGCGCAACTACGCCTCTGAAACCGACGCACGCATGCACAACCGCGTACCAATGATGCGGGCCGAATTGGACACGCTGATGGCCGATGCGAAGCTGGCAAATCTACATGCGGAAGCGGTTCAATGGCACGAAGCCAAGATCGCTGATCTGAAATCAAAACCGGAATACGCCGCACTTTACGAAAACCTGACCGAAGTCGCACGCCCGGATGCGATCTATCTCACCAAGCTGGAAGACCAGGCTGAGGCCGGAACCCCGGCGGATGTCCAGATACCCGAGCCCGAAGCCCTGCTGCTCTCACCCGAACAGATTGAGGCAAAGACACAGCTGCTGAAGGAGATGGTACAAGGCAAGATCCGTGTTGGGGATCTGCGCAGTCGGGAAGCAGAGCTGGGCGTGTCGATGGATGTCTCAGATCTGGCTCAGAAGATGCAGCGGGCGCCTCAGGCCGTCACCGCTGCAACCAACCCAGCGCCCGCTGCAAGCCGTGTGGTCAAAGTCGCACCCACCGCGCCTGTTTCGAGCGATCAGCATAGGCTTGATCATGTGCCGATCTGGCTTCCCAAAGCTCCAGACACCACCGCACCCGCTGCTGGTGACCCAAGGTTCACGGACATGCGGACCCATGCCGCTCAGCGCGCTGGCTTTTTCTGGGAGAGCGATGAAAACGCGCTGTTCTTCGAGCCTTTTGGCAAGCGGCTTGTGGTCACTTTCGACAATATCCATGTGGTTCAGCAAAAGGAGGGCCAGCGATGGCCGTGGGGCTACAAACTGCTATCGCAGACGCTGGGCTGTTCGGTCCTTGGTGTGATCGGCTCCAAGCGCAATTGGTTCCGCAGCCCCTTTGTTCATGATAGTTTTGACCACCTGCGCGACAGTGGTTTCTTTGATCAATTCGATGAGGTCCTGTTCTACGGTGCCTCCATGGGCGCCTATGGCGCGCTGACCTATTCGCAATGTGCACCGGGCGCCAAGGTACTCGCCATCGCGCCGCAAACCACGCTGGACCGCCGCATTCTGCCCGATGATGACCGCTGGGGCTGGACCGCGCGTCTGGACTGGGATGATCGCTATGCGGACGCCGCAGAGGCAACCCATCTCGCTGATGATACGGTGGTTCTCTATGACCCCTACTTCGACCCGGATGTGCAGCAGGTCAATCGCCTGAAAGGTGACAATATCCGCAAGTTGAGAATGCCATTCTTCGGCCACCAGCTGCCGCAGGCGCTGGTCAATATGGGGATCCTAGAACCGATACTGAGCGAGATTTTTGAGGACCGCCTTACCGCCCAACGGTTCTACCAGTTGCTGCGCGCCCGTCGTGATCTCCCCCGTTTTCAGCATGATCTGCTGATGAAGGCTGAGGAAAAGAACCACCCAAAGCTCGCCATTCAAGTCTGTGAATACACGTTGAAAAAACGCGACGCCAAGAACATCCGCAATTCCCTTAACCGTCTCCGCGCCGAACTTGCAGAAGCGGAAGGATAAGCCATGACCGCCGCCCCAACCGCCACCGCAAAGCGCCTAATCATCACTTGTATGAAGAACGAAGGTCCCTTCATCCTGGAATGGGTCGCCCACCACCGCGCTATCGGATTTGACCATATGCTGGTTTTCACGAACGACTGCGACGACGGCACGGTTGAACTGCTGGATGGGCTGGCAGAGCGCGGCTATGTCACCCGCATGGACAACCCCTATCAGGAGATGGGGAGCGGCTATAACCCGCAGAAAGGTGCGCTCAAATACGCCGAGAGCCTTGATCTGGTCCGCAACGCAGAGTGGGTTCTTGTCTCCGACGTTGATGAATTCGTCAATATTCACGTCGGGGATGGGGATCTCGACAGTCTCTTTGCCGCTACCAATGATCCTGACATGATCTCAATGCAGTGGCGCCTGTTCGGCAATAGCTTTCGAGACAGCTACAGTGACGTACTTCTAACGCAAGAGCACAGCCACTGCGCGCCGAAATACTGCCCTGCTCCGATCCAGGCCTGGGGCATCAAGACGATGTTCAAGACCGCTGGCGACTATGTTGCTGGCGCCTATGACCGCATCGGTGTCCACCGCCCGCTGAAGCGGCGCATTGCAGATATGCCAAACTGGGTTGCGGGGACCGGCCGACCGGTGCCCGAGGATATGGCAGATCAGGGCTGGCGCTTTGGTATTCGCGACCATGGCTATGACATGGTCACCCTCAACCACTACGCTGTGCGCAGCACCGAAAGCTTCCTCGTCAAACGGGACCGTGGCCGCGTCAACCATGTGGAACGTGATCAGGGGTTGGCCTATTGGATGCGCATGAACTTCAACATGGAGCAAGATACCTCCATTCAGCGCCGCCTCTCCGCCACGAAAAAAGAGCTAACACGGCTCAAGCGTCTTAAAGGCATCAAATCACTGCATGAGGCCGCCGTCACCGCCCACCGCAGCAAGATCACAGAGCTGATGGCCCGTGAGGATATGAAGATATTCTACGAAGAGATCACCTCGCCCAAGCTGACGCTTCTGTCACGGCATCTGAACTTTGTCTCCCGTGCGCAGTTCAACGACGGCCCCGACGCGATTTCTGCCGACCTGATAGACCGGCTGGAACAGGTGCCAGTGCTCTAGCAACAGGACCAGAGACTGGCACCCACCGCCTCTTACGTCGATTTCAATCGAAACCGTTGGATCTTGCCGGTTTCGGTCTTGGGGAGGGCGTCAGTATAAACGATGTCGCGGGGGTACTTATAAGGCGCGATGGTTGCCTTGACATGATCCTGCAGCGCCTTGGTCAGGACCTCCGACGCCTGCGTACCCCCGGTCAGCACCACATGGGCCTGCACGATCTCACCGCGCGCATCATCACTGGCGCCGATCACAGCACATTCCGCCACCAGCTCATGGGACAAGAGCGCCGCCTCGACCTCGGGACCGGCGATATTATACCCGGCGGAGACGATCATATCATCGTTGCGCGCGGCAAAATGCAGATAGCCGTCAGCATCCATCACAAAACTGTCGCCGGTGATGTTCCAGCCATCCTTGACGTATTCGCCCTGCCGCGCATCCGCGAGATAGCGGCAGCCGGTGGGTCCCTTGACCGCCAGGCGACCAACCTCTCCGCGCGGCGCTTCATTGCCATCCTTGTCCAGAACCCGCACTTGATAGCCCTGCACAGGCTTACCGGTGCAGGCGGGGCGATGGTCGTCGAACCGGTTGGAGATGAAGATATGTAGCATCTCCGTCGCCCCGATCCCATCCAGCATCGGCTTGCCAGTCTGGGCGATCCATTCGTCATAAACGGGCGCTGGCAGGGTTTCCCCGGCGGATACCGCCGCCCTGAGTGATGACAGATCCGCCCCCTCCTCCATCGCGCGCAGCATCACCCGATAGGCGGTCGGCGCGGTAAAGCAGACGGTTGCCTTATACGTCTCGATTATCTCGATCAGATTGGGCGGCGAGGCATTCTCCAGCAAGGTCGCCGCGGCCCCAAACCGCAGCGGGAAAATCGCCAGCCCACCCAGCCCGAACGTAAACGCCAATGGTGGAGAGCCAACAAAGATATCTTCAGGCGTGACCTGAAGCACCTCTGCCGCATAGCCATCGGCAATCATCAAGAGATCGCGGTGAAAATGCATCGTCGCCTTCGGTGACCCCGTGGTGCCTGAGGTAAACCCCAGTAGAGCCACATCATCTCGGCCCGTTGCCACCGCCTCGAACCGCACCGGTTTTTCCAACGCCAGCCGGTCCAGTTCTGCATCGTGGTTGGAGGTGCCGTCGAACCCAACGACGGACTTCAGATGCGCCGAGGTTTTGGCACAGGCCACCAGTTCCTCCATCAGCCGTGTATCACACAGAGCATGGCTGATCTTTGCCTTGTCGATGATCTTCGCCAGTTCACCTGCCCGCAGCATCGGCATGGTGTTCACCACCACAGCCCCCGCCTTGGTCGCCGCCAGCCAGCAGGCCACCATCGCCGGGTTATTGGCAGAGCGGATCAGCACCCGGTTGCCGGGCTGCACCCCCAGATCCTCGACCAGCACATGGGCGAGCCGGTTGGTCCAATCTGCCAGTTCCTTGTAGGTCCGTCGCCGCCCGTTGCCGATCAGGGCGGTATGATCCCCGAACCCTTTCTCCACCATGGCATCGGTCAGTTCCACCGCCGCATTCAATCGCTCAGGGTAGGCATACCCGCCGGTCAGGAACTCCGGCCACTGATCCGCCGGCGGCAGGTTATCACGGGTGAATGTATCGATATGTGCGCTTGGACCCAGCATCTCAGCCTCCCTTCTGGAATGTGGAAATCGCTTGACGAGCAATCACCACACGTTGGACGTCAGATGCCCCTTCGTAGATCCGCAACGCTCTGATATCGCGGTAGAGCTCCTCAACCTTCTGACCCTGCCGCACACCATCACCGCCATGCAATTGGACGGCTTTGTCGATCACCTTCTGCGCCTGATCGGTGGAGAACAGCTTCGCCATCGCGGCCTCCCGGGTGATGCGCGCAGCACCACTGTCCTTGGCCCAGGCTGCGCGATAGACCAGCAGTGCGCTTGCATCCACATCCAGCGCCATATCTGCGATATGTCCCTGCACCATCTGCAGATCTGCCAGCGGCGCCCCCTGCACATGGCGGCTTGTCACGCGTGCCAATGCCTCATCCAAGGCTCGGCGTGCAAACCCCAGTGCGGCCGCCGCCACGGTGGATCGGAACACATCCAGCACCGACATCGCAATCTTGAAGCCCGCACCCGCCTCGCCCAGCACTGCACTGCGCGGGATCCGACAATCACTGAACCGCAGGGTCGCAAGGGGATGCGGCGCCAGCGTCTCCAACCGTTCCACCACTTCAAAGCCCGGCAGCCCTGCAGGCACAACAAAAGCCGAGAGCCCCCTGGCCCCCGGTCCCTCGCCGGTACGGGCAAACAGCGTATAGACATCAGCAATACCGCCGTTGGAGATCCAGGTCTTCTCACCATTCAGAACATAGTGATCCCCATCCCGCACAGCGGTCATGGTGGAATTGGCCACATCGGATCCTGATTGCGGTTCGGTCAGGGCAAAGGCTGAAATCGCCTTGCCGCTGCGTGTGAGCGGCAGCCATTCCGCCTGCTGTGCATCAGTCCCAAACAGTGAAATCGCTCCGGTTCCCAACCCCTGCATGGCAAAGGCAAAATCCGCCAGACCATCGTGGCGCGCTAGTGTCTCACGGATCAGGCACAGTGTGCGCACGTCCAGCGCCTCGCCGGTCATGGCACCGGAATGCTGCGTCCAGCCCGCAGACCCCAAGGCCGACACCAGCGCGCGGCAGGCAGCATCGGTATCGCTGTGGTCAATATCTGCCAGCGCGTCCTGTGCCCAGCTGTCCAGATCCGCCGCCAGTGCGCGGTGGCGATCCTCAAAAAACGGCCAGCTCAGAAAGGTCTTATCCGCCATATCGCTCCTCCCGGCAGCGGCACCCGCCGCCTGTCATCTTTCTCCAAATACTCCCGCCGGAGGCCGCCGCACCCTCCTCCGGTGCTGCGGCCTGCACGGGCCGGATCAATCCCCTTCGAACAAGGGCTTTTCTTTTTTTACAAAGGCCTGATAGGCACGTTCGAAATCAGCGGTCTGCATGCAAATCGCCTGCGCCTGTGCTTCTGCCTCGATGGCCTGCTCAATCGACATCGACCACTCCTGTGCCAGCATCGTCTTGGTCATCATATGACCAAAATTCGGCCCCGCCGCGATCCGCTCGGCCCAGTTGCGTGCCTCACCCAGCAAGGCATCTGCCGACACCACCTTGTTGTGAAACCCCCAGGCCTGCCCTTCCTCAGCGCTCATCGACCGTCCGGTATATAGCAGCTCTGCCGCCCGTCCCTGGCCAATGATGCGCGGCAGGATCGCACAGGCCCCCATGTCGCAGCCCGCCAGCCCAACACGGGTGAATAGAAACGCCGTCTTGGTGTCCGGCGTGGCGATCCGGATGTCCGACGCCATGGCAATAATCGCGCCGGCCCCCACGCAAACACCGTCCAGCGCTGCGATGATCGGCTTGCCGCAATTCACCATGGCCTTGACCAGATCGCCGGTCATCCGGGTAAAGGCCAGCAACTCCTTCATCGACATTCTGGTCAAAGGTCCAATGATATCATGAACATCGCCGCCAGAACTGAAGTTGCCGCCATTGGGCGCAAAGATCACCGCTTTCACATCGTCGTCATAGTGCAGGTCGCGAAACCAGTCCCGCAGCTCTGCATAGCTGTCAAAGCTCAAAGGGTTCTTTCGCTCGGGGCGGTCCAGCGCCACGGTGGCGATACCGTCCTCAACACTGCACAGAAAATACTTGGTATCCGTCGAAATCATCTGTCGCGTCCTTCATTTTCAAGCCGTCTGGCCACCTGATCCAACGCATCAGAGAGCGTCTGAACCTCGGCTTCGGGCACGCTGTCAAACATCTGGTCAATCCAGGCCTCATGGGCGGCGGCCTGACGGGCAAATTCCGCGATCCCCGCCTCCGTCAGCCTTACCCGGCTGGCGCGGCGATCTCCGGGGACCTTCTCGCGCTGCACATGGCCGTCATCCACCAGCCGTTCGACGATGCCGGTGACATTGCCATTGGACACTTTCAGCACGCCAGACAGCTCGCTCATCTTCAGCCCGTCAAGATGCTGGCTCAGGGCTGCCATCACGTCAAACCGCGGCAGCGTGGTGGTAAATTTCTGTCGCAGGTTTTCGCGAATTTCGCTCTCCACGGCGCGGGTTGCCTTGAGCACTTTCAGCCACAGCCGCAGCCGGTCCTTGGAGCGGTCGGTTTGCATCAGATCTCACCTCCGGTAATGGGCAGCGCGCTGCCATTGATGGACGCTGCTGAAGAGGAGGCAAGGAACAGCGCCGCATCCGCCACCTCTTCCGGCTGGATAAAGCGGCCTTGCGGGTTGCCTGCGCGCAGCGATTTTGCCGCCGCTTCCTCGCTCATCCCGGTGGTGGACACAATGGTCGCAATCGACCGCTCAAGCAGCGGCGTCTCAATGAAACCCGGACAAATTGCATTTACGGTGATCCCACTGCGCGCCAGTTCCAGCGCCAGCGACCGCGTGAGGCCCAGAACCCCATGTTTTGCCGCGCAATACCCCGAAACATAAGGATACCCCTTGAGCCCGGCAGTTGAGGCAACAGCAATCATCCGCCCCCAGCCTGCCGACTTCATATCAGGGAGCGCGGCCTGCCACAGGTTGAACACCCCCGACAGGTTGACAGCCAAAGCCGCCTCGAAATCCGCCAGATCCATCTTGGCAAAGGGTTTCGACGGCGCAGCACCTGCATTGGCAATAGCAACACTCACCGGCCCATGCTGCTGTCGCGCCGTATCAAGTGCCGCCCGCACCGGCTCTGCCTCGGTCACGTCACAGGCAAGTGGCAGGGCGCCCGTTTCAGCGGCCACCTCCTCCAGCGGTTCAATCCGCCGGCCAAGCAGCGTGAGCCGCGCGCCGCGCCTGGCAAAGCTGCGCGCCAATGCAGCGCCAACACCGGAGCCACCACCGGTGATCACCACGTGTTTGTCCGCCAGCTCTTTACCCGCCAGATCGCTCATGCCCGGATCACCTCTGCATCGCGGTCTGCCAGACGCCAGGCCTGATCCCGCCCCGCCAGATACGGCAGCGGCCAATCTGCATGACGGTCGCCGATCCGGCTTGCCTCATGCAGGGTCCAATAGGGATCCGCCAGATGCGGACGCCCAACACAGACCAGATCGGCCCGCCCGGCCATCAGGATGGAATTGGCGTGATCCGCCTCATAGATATTGCCCACCGCCATGGTCGCGATCCCGGCATCATTGCGGATCCGGTCCGAAAACGGCGTCTGGAACATGCGGCCATAGACCGGCTGCGCCTCCGTTGATGTCTGCCCCGCAGACACATCGATGATATCCGCCCCCGCCGCGGTGAAGGCCCGTGCGATCTCCACCGCCTCCTCTGGCGTCACCCCTTCATTGCCAACCCAATCGTTGGCGGAAATACGGACGGACATTGGTTTGTCCGCAGGCCAGACCGCGCGCATGGCGTCAAACACCTCCAGCGGGTAGCGCAGCCGGTTCTCCAGCGACCCGCCATAGGCATCGGTCCGAATGTTGGATTTTGGAGAAATGAAGGAAGAAATCAGATAGCCATGCGCCGCATGGAGTTCGATCATGTCAAACCCTGCCCGTTCAGCCATCTGCGCTGCGGCAACGAATTCATCCTTAATCGCGTCCATCTCCGCCCGCGTGATCTCCCGCGGGGCCGGGTTGCCATCAGACCACGCAATGGCCGAGGCGGAGACCGTTTCCCAGTTCCCGTCCCGCAGCGGTGCGTCCATGGTCTCCCAGCCCAATTGGGTGGATCCCTTGCGACCCGAATGGCCAATCTGACAGCAGATCTTCGCGTCGGTCTCAGCATGAACAAAATCCGTCAGCCGCGTCCACGCCGTCTCATGCTCTGGGGCGTATAGGCCGGGACAGCCGGGCGTGATCCGCCCTTCAGCCGAGACACAGGTCATTTCGGTATAGACCAGACCCGCGCCGCCCTTAGCGCGCTCGCCATAGTGAATGAGATGCCAATCGGTCGGACAGCCATCCTTGGCCTTGTACTGCGCCATTGGCGACACCACGATGCGGTTTTTGAGCTGCATCTCGCGCAGCTTATAAGGCGCAAACATTGGTGGACGGGTCGGCGCATCTGCGGGTGCGCCCGCAGCCTCCTGAAACCACTTCTCCGCCGAGGCCAGCCAGTCTGCATCCCGCAGGCGCAGGTTTTCGTGGGAGATCCGCTGCGACCGGGTCAGCAACGAATAGTTGAACTGCACCGGATCCATATCCAGATACCGCTCGACTTCTTCGAACCACTCCAGCGAGTTGCGCGCCGCCGATTGCAGCCGCAACACATCCAGCCGCCGCTCTTCCTGATAGCGCACAAACGCCTGCTCCAGCGTCGGTTCGGTCGTGATGAACTCTGCCAATGCAATCGCACTGTCGAACGCAAGCCGGGTTCCCGAACCGATGGAGAAATGGGCCGTGGCCGAGGCATCGCCCAGCAATACCACGTTTTCATGGTGCCAAGTCTCACACAGAACCCGCGGGAAGTTGATCCACACCGCAGAGCCGCGCAGGTGATCGGCATTCGAAATCAGGGAATGCCCGTCCAGATGATCGGCAAAGATCTCCTCGCAGGTCCGCAGGATCTCGTCCTTACTCATCGCTTCAAACCCCCAGTTTTCCCAGGTCTGAGCAGAGCATTCGACAATCACCGTCGCGGTCTCGGCATCAAATTGATAGGCATGGATCCACATCCAGCCGTGCTGTGTCTTCTCAAAGATAAAGGTAAAGGCATCGTCGAATTTCTGCTTCGTGCCCAGCCAGATGAACTTACATGGGCGCACATCGACGTTGGGCTTGAATTGGTCCGCAAATTCACTGCGGACGCGGGAATTCAACCCGTCACAGGCCACCACCAGATCATAGTCCGCCTGATAGGAGGCTGCGGGCCCGACTTCCGTCTCAAACTGCAGATCAATGCCCAGTTCGCGCGCGCGCTCCTGAAGGATCACCAGCATAGCCTTACGACCAATCCCGGCAAACCCATGGCCACCTGAAACGGTCCGCGCGCCGCCATGCACCACGGCGATATCATCCCAATAGGCAAATTTATCGCGGATCTGCCCGGCGCTGACAGGATCGTTCGCAGTCAGGTTCTCAAGCGCATCATCAGACAGCACAACGCCCCAACCGAACGTGTCATCCGGTTTGTTACGCTCAAAAACCGTGATCTCAGCACCAGGTTGGCGCAACTTGGTTGAGATCGCAAAGTAGAGGCCAGCCGGGCCGCCTCCCAAACAGGCGATTTTCATGATGCCACTCCCCTATTGCTGTCTGAACTGCAAACAGGATAAGCGGATCGCAATAAACTTCAAGCTTAAACTTTTATACTTGAAGCTTTTACCAATATGACTGATTTGCTCCGTTAAGGGAATATTCACCCAAACCTGAAAAACTGCCATCTGTGGCAGGACACCCCGGGTTTTTCGGGGCCTATCGGTACGCGGGCGATAGATCCGCCGACATACCACCGCATATTCTCACTATATTTCAGCTACCTAGGCGTCATAGTTGATGTTGAGAACTTATTAGGCCTGTCCCGCCATCTCGCGAATACGACCCCATTTAGATAAGCAATATCAATAACATAGATGCATTTCCAATACACCGTCACGCCTGTGGATAAGTACGGGGGTAACCTAAGAGCTCTCAACCCTTGCGCGACCAGATTGCAAACCTCGCGAAAAGCGGGATATTATCAGCATCCTGCAAGGCGATGCGCGATTTTCAAAATTTTTATTGGATATTTTCAGCCGAAAAATCGCTATCCATCAAACATGGGTTGCGATGATTTCGACAATTTATCCACAGGCGACCACTCAAGGACGCCCATAGGCTGCAGTCCGCAGGCAGAGGCAGCCGTAAAAAAACCGCGCGGATTGGGCCGCGCGGTTTTTGGATTCCAACCCTCGCTGTCTTGCAAGGTGTTCAGAGCTCTCGCAGATACTGCATAACCGCTGGGCGCACCGTCTGCTCCCCCCGGTGCCGGGCGTCGGCGATGATTTTGCGGATGTCATTCAGATCCACGCGCATCAGCAGTGATTTCACCGGACCGACTGAGGCCGGGCGCATGGACAGCACCCGCAACCCCATCGCGGCAAGGCAGACGGCCTCAATCGGGCGGCCAGCATCTTCGCCACAGAAACTGAGCGGTGTTCCGGATTTCTCACAACGTTCAACAATCTGCGCGATGAAGCTCAGGAAGCTGACATTCAGCGTATCGTAGCGCTTGCGCACCCGCTCGTTCTCGCGGTCAGCGGCAAAAAAGAACTGCTTGAGGTCATTGCCACCAATCGACAGGAATTCAACCTCGTCAAAGAACTTCTGCGGCGCAAAGGCGAGAGAAGGGGTTTCCAGCATCGCCCCGACTTCCAGCTTCTCAGGCAGAGGATGGCCCAGACGGCGCTCCCGCTCCAGTGTTTTGGCAACCTCAGCCTTGGCGTCGCGGAACTCCTCGAACTGGGCCACAAACGGGAACATCAGCGTAAGGGGACGCCCATTGGCGGCCCGCATCAGCGCCTGCAGCTGCATCCGCATCACACCGGGCTTGTCCAGACCCACACGGATTGCCCGCCAGCCAAGCGCCGGATTGGGCTCATCCGTCGGCTTCATATAGGGCAGCACCTTGTCCGAGCCGATATCCAGCGTGCGAAACACCACCCGCTTGCCGCCCGCCGCGTCCAGCACCCGCTGGTACAGCGCCACCAGTTCTGAACGTTTCGGCATCTGGTTGCGCACCAAAAACTGCAGTTCGGTACGGAACAGGCCCACACCCTCGGCGCCGGAATTTTGCAGGGACGGCAGATCCGCCATTAACCCGGCATTCATCAGCAGATGCACGCGGCGGCCATCCCTGGTCAGCGCCTGTTTGTCCCGGATCGAGGCATAGCGCTCCTGCGCTTTGGCCTGCATGGCAATCTTATCACGAAAGGCGCCGACAACGGTATCATCGGGACGCAGATGCACCACGCCCTGCTCCCCATCGACCATGATGTGGTCGCCGTTCAGCGCCTCGGTCGTGATACGTTTGGCATGGACCACCAGCGGGATTGCCAGCGCGCGGGCGATGATCGCCGCGTGGGAGCCGACAGAGCCTTCCTCCAGCACGATACCACGCAGATTGCGGCCATATTCCAGCAACTCTCCCGGACCGATATTCCGCGCAATCAGAACCGGATCATCAGGCAACTCGGCGCCCGTCTCGCTGCCCTGCCCGGTCAGGATGCGCAGCAGGCGGTTTGACAGATCATCCAGATCACTGAGACGCTCGCGCAGATAGGCATCCTGCACCTGGCCCATCCGGGCACGCGCCTGCGATTGCTCTTTTTCCACAGCGGCTTCTGCGCTCAAGCCGCGGCCAATGTCCTCTTCCATCCGGCGCATCCAGCCCTTGGAATTGGCAAACATCCGGTAAGCTTCCAGCACCTGCAACTGTTCTTTGTCGCCGGTCTGGGTGACCTCCAGCATCTTGTCGACACCCACGCGCAGTTCCTCAACCGCCTCATGCAAGCGCTCCAGCTCGCGGTGGGGGTCGTCGGCAATCGGATTGGTCACCACAACGCGCGGCTCGTGCAGCCAGACATGGCCCTCAACAGCGCCTTCCTGCGCGATGGTGCCGCGCAACAGGACCGGCTGTTGGTGCAACGGAGACAAGGCCGCGCCTTCCCCGACAAAAGCCCCCAATTCGGTCATCTCAGCAATGACCATGGCCACCACCTCCAGCGCATAAACCGCGTCAGAGGAAAACTCACGCCCCTCTTTGGACTGCACCACCAGCACGCCCAGCATCTCACCCAGACGCTGGATCGGCACGCCCAGGAAGGAGGCAAACCGCTCCTCTCCGGTTTCCGGCATATAACGGAAGCCCTTGGCATTGGGCGCATCAGGCGTGTTCACCACTTTGCCATAGCGCGCCACACGGCCCACCAGCCCCTCGCCGATCCGCATGCGCGTCTGGTGCACGGATTCGACGTTCAGTCCCTGCGTCGCGCAAAGTTCAAGCGTCTCGTCATCGCGAAACAGATAGACCGAGCACACCTCGCTGTGCATGCTGTCGGCGATCAGCTGCGTGATCTTGTCCAGACGGGCCTGACCGGCGTCATCACCGGCCATCGCCTCGCGCAAGCGCATCAATAAGTTGCGACTTTCGGATTCGGTCGTCTTTACCATGGGGGCCGTTCACACAGATTTCGGTGTCAGGCGGCCAGGTCCAGATCAGGCCGCCTTGTCCAATTCAAACGCATCATGCAGTGCTTGCACCGCAAGTTCCATGTATTTCCGGTCAATCAGCACCGAAATCTTGATTTCGGAGGTGGTGATCACCTTAATATTGATGCCCTCGTCTGACAGCACCTTGAACATCTTCGCCGCAACCCCAGATTGCGAGCGCATGCCGATGCCAACCACAGAAACCTTGGCGACATCACGGTCTGCCAACAGCTCTGCATAGTTCAGCTCGCCCTTTTCCTTCACCGCCTGCAGCGCTTGTTCTGCACGCGCAACCTGATCGGTCGGGCAGGAGAAGGTCATATCGGTGCGGCCCTCGTCAGAGATATCCTGCACGATCATATCGACATTCACGCCCGCTTCGCTCAGCGCGGTGAAGATATGCGCCGCAATTCCGGGACGGTCGGCAACCGACTGAACGGTCAGCTTGGCTTCGTCACGGGAATAGGCCACACCGGCCACAACATTGGATTCCATGATTTCCTCCTCGTCGCAGACCAGGGTTCCGGCCTCGTCGGATTGTTCCTCGAAACTGGACAGCACGCGCAGTTTCACCTTGTAGCGCATCGCCAGCTCAACCGAGCGGGTCTGCAAAACCTTGGCGCCCAGCGACGCCAGCTCCAGCATTTCCTCAAACGCGATCTTATCCAGTTTGCGCGCCTTGTCGCAAATCCGCGGGTCAGTGGTGTAAACCCCGTCCACATCGGTGTAGATATCGCAGCGCTCAGCCTCAAACGCCGCCGCAAAGGCCACGGCAGTGGTATCCGACCCGCCCCGGCCCAGCGTGGTGATGCGGCCCTCGGGGCTGATCCCCTGAAAGCCGGCAACAACGGCCACACGCATGCCTTCGCCAAATTTTGCGTTGATGTTTTCCGGCGGGATTTCCTCAATCCGCGCCTGGCTATGGGCGCTGGTGGTCTTCAGCGGCACCTGCCAGCCCTGCCAGCTGCGCGCCGGAATATCCATTTCCTGCAGGGTCAGCGCCATCAACCCGGCGGTGACATTCTCCCCTGAGGACACAACCGCATCATATTCGCGCGCATCAAACAGCGGCGAGGTCTCATTGACCCAGCCGACCAGCTCATTGGTCTTGCCCGACATCGCAGAGACGATCACGATCACGTCGTAGCCCTTGGCCACTTCGACACCAACGCGTTTGGCGGCGCGGCGGATGCGGTCCAGATTGGCGACAGATGTGCCGCCGAATTTCATCACAAGAACGGGCATTGGGCAAAACTCTCCGTGCGCTTGCGGGTTTCAACTCCCCGCCTCTTATGCGAGCGGCTCCACAAGGGCAAGCCTGCGGATTGTAGCGATACACATAGAAACGCAGGGGCAACACGCAATATTGATGCGCCGGACGTGCCCGTGGCGGTCGATCTGCCTAGTTGCGCCAGAACCGGATGGTCAGAATGGCGTAAACGGCCATCAGTTCCAGCCGACCGATCAGCATCGCTGCACTCAGAATCCACTTCGCCCCGTCGTTCAGCGTCGAGAAATTGCCCGCTGGTCCAATCCGATCGCCAAGGCCGGGGCCGATATTGGCCACAGCCGTTGCTGCACCAGACACCGCAGTTACAAAATCCAACCCCGTCAGGGCCAGCGCCCAGGCCACGATCCCCAGCGTCACGACAAAGAACATGAAAAAGGAAATGACCGAGCTCAGCACCTCGGCGTCCACCGTGCGCCCCTGATAGCGCGGCACAAACACCCCATGTGGCGAATGGATCCGCTGGATCTGCACCCGGATTGAGGCAAACAGCAGCTGATAGCGGAAGATCTTGACCGAACAGGCGGTGGAGCCCGCACAGCCACCGATCAACCCGATGAAGAAGAACAGCATGACCAGAAAGCTGCCCCATTGCATATAATCGACACTGGCGTAGCCGGTGCCGGAAATGATCGAGGTGATGTTGAACAGCGCTTCGCGCACGGCCTGTTCCGGATGATGCGGGAAAACGTAGACCAGCACACAGGCGGTCACCACCACCAGCAGGGCAATTGTCGCCAGAAACGCCCGGATCTGACTGTCACGAAACAGTGGTTTGGACTGCCCGTTGATCATCTGCACATAGCGCACAAACGGCAGCGCCGCGAGGATCATAAACACCGATGCCGCATATTCAGGTGCGCCGCTGAAGGTGCCGAACGACGCGTCATAATTGGAAAACCCGCCGGTCGAACAGGTGGTCAGCGCATGGACCAGCGCGTCAAACGGCTCCATCCCCAACAGCATATAGACCACCATGCAGGCGACGGTCAGCCCCACGTAGATCAGTGAAATCTGCTTCGCGATCGCCTGCGCGCGAGGCAAGATTTTCCCCATAGTGTCAAAGGCTTCTGAGCGGAAAATCTGCATTCCGCCGACCCGCAACTCGGGCAGGAACACCATCGCGACCACAATAATTCCGATGCCGCCCAGCCATTGCAGGATACCGCGCCACAGCAACAATCCGCGCGGCAGATCGTCCAGGCCGGAGATCACGGTGGAGCCAGTGGTCGTGAGGCCCGACATCGCCTCGAAAAACGCGTCAACAAACCGCAGCTCGGTGGCCCCCAGCATCAGCGGAAGGGCCCCAAACAGCGGCAGCGCCACCCAAACCAGCGTGGTCAGCAGAAAGGTCTGCTGAATGGTCAGCCCCTCGCGCACCCCATTGGCGCAGGACAGCGCAATCAGCCCGCCGCCAAGGATGGTGATCACCGCGCTTTCGAGGAAAACCGGCCACTCCCCCTGCCCGTCGTATAGATCGACGGCCAGAGGAAACAGCATGGTCGCCCCAAGAATGGCCACCAACAGGCCAATGACATATCCAACCGGACGCAGATCCAACATGGGCGCAGCGTTGGCCTGCCCCGCACAGACTGTCAAGAGACTGCGCACGTCCGGCGGGCGAGCCCTATTGTTTTGCCCGTGACTTAGACGCAGGTTTAGCCTTTGCAGCGGCTGGCTTGGCCGTGGCTGGCTTCGCAGCCGCCAGTTTGCCACTATCCTGTTGTCCCGGGGCCGCCCCTGCGGCCTGACCCGCCATCAAGGCCTGCGCGCTGGTGGTTCCGATCTGTTTCACACTCACTTGCCGGCTATCGGGCGCAACAGGCTTTGCCTCAGATCTGGCCGCCGCCGACTTAAGAGGGGCTGGCATCTGCGCTGGTTTCGACGGAGCACGAGGTGTTTTGCGGCGGGCCCCAGGCGCAGAGGGCGTCGATGCAGCCGACTTCGCAGCGCTACCGCCGCTGGTGGTTCTTTGGCTGGCAAACCCGCTCTGGCCAGAGGTGGCGCCGGTTGAAGTTGCTACTACGTTAGCGTCCTTTGGTGTGGTGACCTGGTCCGGGGCAGGTTTTTTACTCGTTTTCACAGCCGCCGATTGCGCCGGACGGGCCGGTTTGCGCGTGGCCTTACGGCGGGCAGGCGCAGGCTTTGCAACCGTATCGTTGGCCAATGACGGCACTGCTGTCTTGGTGCCGGTCTTGCCAGTGACACCATAAGTCGCAGCCATAGCCTCGCGGGCGAGGGCGACCTGCGCTGCAGGCACCGACCCCATCAGGGTCATGGCGCCACGCCAGAACCGCAACTGGTTACCAACAATCGTGCCAGCCAGCGCAGCAGGGGTTCGGGGAAGGTCTGTGAAATCGAGTAGAGGGATCATCAACATCTCCTGTTTGGCGGGCAGCTTTTGCGGCCTCCTGAGGATAGGGGCCGCAACGCGCGCACCCCCTCAGGTTGCAAGCTTAGCTGATTATTGCCGCAGTGCAGCAAAAAAATGCCGCGACGCAGATGAACATTGATTACAAAAAAGAAATCGCCGCCCGAATGGGCAGGCGGTTCTGTTTGAGAGGTCAAGTCCGAGGCGGAATGCACGCCTCAGGCGCCCTCAGCCCTGATGAATGAGGGTCGCGAACATCTTGGGATCAATGCTGCGGGCCGCAAATGTCTGCCCCTGTGTCAGAACGCTGATCGCGTCGTGGCTGTGCAGGCTTTCCTGATGGCTGGCCACAACCCGGAAATCACCAATCCGCGGGTCCGACTGCAGCGCCTCACAGAACAACCGCGCGGCATCTTCCACAAAGATCGGGTTCGCCGCGTTCAGCTCGGCAAAGGCCTGTTCATCCTCACGCTTCACCATCACCTGCGTTTCGGTCGGCACCGCGCGGCGGCAATGATCAATCACGTCTTCAAACCACAGCACCGGGGCGCCGGGTTCCTGCACCAGCGATATCCGCGCAACCGAGCGCTGCGAATGCGGTGTTGCCAGCTGTCCCCGTGAACTACGTGCGTGCTCACTCAACTCAAGCGAGCAGGGGCAGGTCGAGGAATAGACATAATCAAGGTGGATTATCTTGGTCCGCTCGCCATCGTGATCAACGATTTCCAGAGCGATATCATAGTACTGATAGCCAGACAGACCTGACCGAAGGCTTTCGACCTTTACCGGGAAGGAGAACCGCATCTGAAGGCGCGCATCCAGGCTCTCCAGATCTGTCAGATAATCGTCCAGCGCTGCCTCCATCACCTCAAAGCTGAAGGTGCGCTCAGCATGTTTGTAGAACGACCGCATAATCCGGGACATGTTGATGCCCTTCTTGTCGGCGTCCAGGCTGACGGTGCCGGTGACGCTGGCTTCCAGCGTCAGGTCCCCATTGTCGCGGGTGTGAAAGCGAATCGGCAGGCGAAAGTTGGAAATCCCCACATGCTGGATCTGCTCATGCGCCCCGCGGATCAGGCTGGAGGGGCCGTTCTGCAGATCCGGCAGGGTTGCACGATAGCTGCTGTCAGCCACAAACCCCTCAGGGTAGTGCCGCGACAGATCGGGATAATTACCGGCAGGTGCATCCGGGAGAAGCCGTGCAACCGCCGGGTTCAATTGGGCAATTTCGGTCTCGGTGGCCGCGCTGGCCCATTGGCGCAACAGATCGAGCGCTTCTTCTGCGTCTGCTCGATCAGGCGCCTTGGTCAGATTACGCGAGTGAGAGTTCATGACACAGAGACCTCCGCTGATGCTGCCCGATCATCAGGCAGCAGGATTGGTTTTAGTCTGTTACGCGGCAGATCGCAAAACAGATCATTCAAAAGCGTCGTGTTTTGCGTATTTCCGGCGATTGACCCCAGATCACCCAGGATCTGTTCCCAGCTGAGGCAGGCAACCCAATATGCCCCTGCCCCAACTGCGTCTTGGTGGCGCGCCGTTCAGCCCTCAGCCGCCGCAAGCGCTTGCGTCAGATCCGCAATCAAATCGCCTGCATCCTCCAGCCCGACGGAGAACCGCACCAGCCCCGGGGTGATGCCCAGCTCGTCTTTCAACTCCTCCGACAGCCGCTGATGGGTGGTGGTGGCCGGATGAGTTGCAATGGACTTCGCATCCCCCAGATTGTTGGAGATCACCGGGATGGTGAGCGCGTTCAAGAAGCGGAAGGCGGCCTCCTTGCCACCCTTCAGATCCAGCGACAGCACAGTGCCGCCCTTGCCGCCCAGTTGCCGCTGGACCAGCGCGTGTTGGGCGTGATCTTCCAGCCCCGGATACATCAACCGCAACAGCGCCGGATGACCGCTCAGCGCCTGCGCCAGTTCCAGCGCACTGTCCGCCTGCGCATTCACCCGTAGCGAAATCGTCTCCAGCCCCTTTAGCAGGGTCCAAGCATTGAACGGGCTGAGGCTACCGCCGGTGTGTTTCATATAGGGCTCAACGGTGCCGCGGATAAAATCGCGTGTGCCAAGAATGACACCGCCCAGAACCCGACCCTGCCCGTCGATATGCTTGGTAGCGGAATAGATCACCACATCCGCACCCTGTTCGATGGCGTTTGAGAACACCGGGGTCGAGAACACATTGTCCACCACGACGGTGGCACCGACCGCATGGGCCAGCTCTGCCACCGCTGCAATATCGATCACTTCCAGCGTCGGGTTGGACATGGATTCGAAAAACACCGCCTTGGTGTCGGGCCGCAGTGCCGCGCGCCAAGCGTCAAGATCGGTGCCATCAACAAAAGTCACCTCAACGCCAAAGCGGGTCAGGATATTCTCAAGGATATAAAGACAGGAGCCAAACAGCGCCTTGGCTGATACCACATGGTCACCGGCCTTCAGCATCGAAGTGAGCGCGCCGTTGACTGCCGCCATGCCGGATGCGGTGGCAAAAGCGTTCTCGGCCCCTTCCAGCGCGGCAATCCGCTCTTCGAACATGGCCACCGTGGGGTTGCCGTAGCGGGCATAGATGAATTCATCGGGACCGGTCTCAATGAACCGGGCCTCGGCCTGCTCAGCGCTGTCATAGACAAAGCCCTGCGTCAGGTAGATCGCTTCGCTGACCTCATTGTACTGGCTGCGCCGGGTGCCGCCATGCACCAGTTTGGTGCGCTTGTTCCAGGTCTCGCTCATCTTCTGTCTCCTTGCGCGCAATGCGCATTAAAAAACCCCCGTTCGGCCAAGCGAAAGGGGGTCCTTCACATCCTGACCTCTTTAGCGGGATTGTTTTACGTGGCCCGCAATCCGGTTAACAAATCGCCACGATATGTAAGCCTCGGATACGCCGAAACCGCCGTTTGGTCAAGTCCGCAGCGGCACTGCGCCCCCTTCAGCGCCTGGTGTTCTATCACACCCGCGTGACCCAACCTCAAAGGCGACGAGAGACCCGCGACATGCGACACCCCAGCCGCCAATGCAAATGCGAAGGCCCCGGCTCACTCCGTCTCATCCACCTCCGCATCCGGCAGCGCATAGGCCTGAAACACCCGCGCCTGGGTCATAAAGAAGGCAAACATCGCCAGCGACAGACCAAACGTCTTGAAGTAGACCCAAGTCTCTTCACTCATGCTGCGCCAGACCAACTCATTGGTCACCGCCAGCGCGAAGAAGAAATAACACAGCCGCCGGGTCAGGATCATCCAGCCGGCATCCTGCAGCGGCATCAGGTCATCCATTGCCACCTTCAGATAGCTTTGGCCCCGCAAAAGACCGATCGCCAAGGCACCGCCCAGCAGCACGTAGAGGATCGTCGGCTTCATCTTGAAAAACCGTTCATCATTGAACCAGACAGACAGCCCGCCAAACAGCACCACGATGACCAGCGTACCGACCTGCATCCTGGAGATATGCCCGGTGAGCCGCCACAGCGCCAGGCTTGAGAGGATCATCAGAGGGATGAAGCCCGCGGTGGCAATGATGAACCCCCGATACTCCTCCCCGCCAATCACAAACACCTCGTCGCGCAGCCACAGATAGCCTACGAAAAACGCAACAAGCGGGCCGTATTCCAGCACCAGTTTCAGGGTTGGGTTGATGGGTTTGCCCGCCATGGGATCTCCTGCCTGTTGCGCCCGCGCATGATCTGCGGTCGCGCTCCGTTCTGCGAAATCTGGGTTGCCTACCTCTGGTCTTCAACCTGTTCGATCATCATAGGGTGGTGAGGGACCAGCGGATCAGCCGCCCATCTCCACTATCACGGCCCCCAGCGCGATCAAAGCCATCAGCGCAATCCGGCGCGGACCAACTGTTTCCTTTAACACCAGCCAGCCGATCAGGGCCGCGAACACGGTCGAGGTCTCGCGCAGCACCGCCGCCTCGCCCACCTTGTCCAGCCGCGTGGCCAGCATCACCGCACCAAAGGAGCCAAAGGCAATAAGACCGCCCAACAGCCCTTTGGCCATCAGGGGATCGGGATCCGGGCGTGGCGTCATCGCCCGCCAACGCATGTAGGCATAAGGCGGCATCGCCAGCCCGTCGATGAAGAAGAACCATGCCAGAAAGGTGAACGGATCCGCCGTCGCGCGGATGCCATAGGCATCATAAGTGGTATAAAGCGCCACAAAGACACCGGTTGCCACAGCCAGTGCGAACGCACTGCCCAGGGTCTCGCGGTGGCTGGTCAGATTGCGAAAATTGTAGAGCGCAAGGCCAAAGATCCCCGCCAGAAGCACGCCAACCCCCAGCCACTGCACCGCCGTAAATCGCTCATCAAACAGAACTGAAGCGCCAAGCACCGTGAACAAGGGCCCGGTCCCCCGCACGACCGGATAAACAACAGTATAGCTGCCCTTACTGTAGGCCAGCCCCTGCAGGATCTTGTAGAGCACATGGATCCCCCAGACGGCCGCAAAGATTGGCCACATATGTGGCTCAGGCCAGGGCACGACGAACAACGCCAACGGCATCGCCATCATCCCGTAGGAAAAATCAATCGCCCCGCGCGACAACCAAGGATCATAGCGCCCTTTCTGAAGCGCGCCGAACACCGCATGTAACAGCGCAGCCAGCAGGGCCAGAACAAGGGCCATATGGTGCCCCGCCTCCGTGCCTTCCAGCGAGATCAGCCAATCGCTCAAATGAAATACCTTTGCACCAGGACAGATGACCGGGGGTTGACCACCCCCGGACCCCCGGAGGATATTTTCAGCCAGAAGATGGGCGGGCCTGCGTTGATCAGGAACGTTCCAGACCGGTGAGAGCGGCGGCAAATTCTTCCGGATCGAAAGGCGCCAGATCGTCGATTTGCTCACCCACACCAATGGCGTGGATCGGCAGGCCGAAGCGATCCGCCAATGCCACCAGAACGCCGCCCTTGGCGGTGCCGTCCAGCTTGGTCATCACCAGACCGGAGACATCTGCGAGCTTCTGGAACGTCTCCACCTGATTGAGGGCGTTCTGGCCAGTGGTCGCATCCAGCACCAGCAGCGTATTATGCGGCGCGGTCTCGTCCTTCTTGCGGATCACGCGGACGATTTTTGCCAGTTCTTCCATCAGATCAGCACGATTCTGCAGGCGTCCGGCGGTATCGATCATCAGAAGGTCCGCGCCATCTTCCTGCGCGCGGGTCATCGCATCAAAGGCAAGGCTTGCCGGATCAGACCCCTCCGGTGCGGTCAGAACCGGCACCCCCGCCCGATCGCCCCAGACCTGCAGCTGCTCCACCGCCGCCGCGCGGAAGGTGTCCCCTGCGGCAATCACCACCTTCTTGCCCGCAGCCTTGAACTGGCTGGCCAGCTTGCCGATCGTGGTGGTCTTGCCGGAGCCGTTGACCCCCACCACCAGCACCACCTGCGGCCGTTTTGCATAGATCGGCATCGGGCGGGCCACCGGCTCCATGATCCGGGCGACTTCTGCGGCCAGCAGTTCCTTGATCTCGCGGGTCGACAGCCGTTTGCCAAATCGGCCCTCAGCCATATTGGCGGTGACACGCAGCGCGGTATCGACCCCCATATCTGCCCCGACCAGAAGGTCCTCCAGCTGCTCCAGCATGTCATCATCCAGCGCGCGGCGCGGCTCATCCACCTTACCGCGCCCCATCAGACGCCCCAAGAGCCCCGGCGTTGCCGGAGCTGGGTCCGGCGCGGCCGTCCGCTCGATCGATGGTTTCGCCATCGGCTCCGCCGGTTTCGTCACGGGCTCCGCCGGTTTCGTCACGGGTTCCGCCGGGCGAGGCGATTGTTCGGGCGTCTGGACCGGGATCTCAGCAGGGGCATCTACGGGGATCTCAGACGGCGTTTCAGACGGCACCTCCACTGGCGGAGATTTTGGGGCCTCAACAGGCTGTTCAGCTGGGACCTCGACCGGCGGTGTGGACGGCGGCACCTCGGGCGTCTTTTCCGGTACGGACTGTTGCGGGGCGGCATCCTCTGCGCCCTCCTCAACGATGGCATCCAGCCCTTCCTCAAGCTTGTTTGACGACTTGAACAGCCGGTCCTTCAGTTTTGAGAAAAACGCCATGTCGGTCTCCGCAGATTGGGTCGGTGCGAGTTGTTACGCGGACACCTAATGCGGTTTTGCGGCAAGTGCAAAGCACCTCGCCACCTCAACCGATGCAAATCCGGTCCCGACCTAGAGAAACGCCAACAGAAACCCCGCCTGCGCCCCCCAGTAAAGCGGCCAGACCACATAAGGCGTGATCCGCCGCGCCGGGTGCTCTTCGCCCAGCACAAAGGTCTCAAACGCGAGCACAATATCAGAGGCCATGAAGGCCACCGCTGCCGGCAGCACCAGCGCCAGACCCGTCAGCCCAAGGCCCAGTGGCAAGGTCAGCGCCGCCAGCCCCATGCCCAGAATGATCGGCACATAGGCCAGCACTGGCCCCTTCAATGCACCGGCCCGCGGCGCCAGCAGCCGTGCCATGGCAAGCCCGGCCACAGCCAGCACCAGCACGCCAACCAGTTGCGGCAGCTGGACCAACCTTGCGAGATCACTGCTCTCCTGACCGAGGAACAAAAAAATATAGACGAGATGGCCAGCCGCAAAGGCGCCCACCCCAGCCATGAACGCGCTTTCCCCGTCGCGCGACAGGCAGAAATCGCCAACCGCGCAGAGGCCAAGCGCCAGGGTTAGCAGCAGCGGCCCTCCCCCCAGCCATGCGGCAACGGCCAGCAAAAGCACCGCCAGCGTTTTGGTCACGCTGCGCAGCGCTGTGGGAGGTCGCGCGGTCAGGCCGAGATACAAAAGCGCCGCAAGGGCCGCCGCCAAAATCAACACATCCCCGACCGGGCTGCTTCCAAAACTTGGCATGTCGCTCTCCCCTTCGTTGCAGCTGCGATCTGCGCCGATGCTTGCATTGCGTGCCGTGCCTTAAGTTGGCCGGTATCTGACTGATGTTGCCCGCCTCTTCGCCACCGGTCAAAGGTGACGCCGCGCAAGCCAGTCGCAAAGCCGACCGTCGAACAGGCCCTGTACTTTCGCCCGACATGGTTCACGGAAACATTGGCCAGAACTGCAGCCCTCTGGCAGAGTTGCCGTATGCGACTGCCCTGCTTGATTCTATTGACGGCGCTCTGTGGCGCCCTGTCCGAGGGCCGTCCCGCCTGGGCGGGCGCGCCGCTTACTGCTGATCAGTTCGACCGCTACACCCAAGGCCGCACATTGTTCTACGGCTTCGATGGGGTGCCCTACGGGGTTGAACGCTATCTACCAAACCGCCGGGTGATCTGGTCGTTTCTGGACGGCCAATGCCAGGACGGCGAATGGTACCCCGAGGCGGATCAGATCTGTTTTATCTATGATGATATCGGCACGCCGCAGTGCTGGCAGTTCTCAATCGGCGACGACGGGCTGATTGCGCAGTTCGACGGCGACCCGGAGGCCACCGAGCTGTATGAGGCCGAAGACCTGGGCGAGGATATGCTCTGCCTTGGCCCCAAGATCGGCGTCTGACAGGCATCGACGCACGCCCTCCTGATCCACGCGCCGGGCCTTGTGCCCATATCGATGTGGCCTATGTGGGTGCTTTCGCGTGACCTCAGCGACGAGAACGCTTCAGAACAGCGACCCCTGATCATCCGGCGGCGCCTTGTCGCTTTGGCGCTTCCCTGCTTTGGACCCTTCTGATTTGGGCGCGCTGGGTGTCTTTGCTGGCGATATCGCCCCGTCACCGGCAGCTGCTTGCGCAGGCGTCACGTCAATCTCTGCATCGGCAAATTCGATCCGCAACCGTGGCTGGATGGCGGCCTCTGCCGCGCGGGTGATGACGCCGTCATCACTGCGCACCACGGCATAGCCACGATCAAGCGTAGCCTTGTAGCTGAGGATCTCCAGCTGTCGACCCGTTGCCTCCAGCCGTTGCCGGTGCCGGTCCAGCCGCTGTGTCTGCACGGTTTCAAGCCGCTGCGCCAGCTGGCCGATACGATCGTGCTGGCGGGTAAGATCCTGCTGGATCGGGCGCAGCGTCAGCCGTGACGAGAGGTTGCGCAACCGATCCTGACGGGCGGTGACCAACTGACGCAGCGTGCTGGGCCGCAGCGCAGCCGCCGCCTCGCTCAGCCGCAGACGGCGACGCTCCACCCCCCGGATTAGCGCATCGGGCAGCCGTTCAGACACCCGGTCCAACCGTTGGCGCGGCGTTTCCAACAGCGTATCGGGCTTTGGCAGAGCCCGCGCGAGATCGTTCAGCCGCTGCCGTCGCTGCTGCACCGCCTGCCCGGCAGAGCGCACCAAGCGCGCCCCCTGATTCTCGGTCCAGCCCAGCAGTTCCAACCGCACCGGGACCGCCAGTTCTGCTGCCGCCGTCGGGGTTGGCGCGCGACGGTCCGACACAAAATCAATCAGCGTGGTATCTGTCTCATGTCCCACGGCTGAGATCAGCGGGATCTGACTGTTCGCGACAGCCCGGGCGACAATTTCCTCGTTAAAGCCCCACAGGTCTTCGATCGACCCCCCGCCACGGGCCACGATGATCAAATCCGGTCGTGGCATCGCGCCCCCCGGTGTCAGCTGGTTGAAGCCTTCAATGGCGCGGGCCACCTCCGGCGCGCAGTTGGCGCCCTGCACCGCAACCGGCCAGACCAGCACCTTGCGCGGGAACCGGTCGCGCAGCCGGTGCAGGATATCGCGGATCACAGCCCCCGAGGGTGAGGTCACCACCCCGATGATTTGTGGCAGATACGGCAGCGGCTTCTTACGCTCCGGCGCAAACAGGCCTTCCGCCTCAAGCTGTTTCTTGCGCTTTTCCAGGAGCGCCATCAGCGCGCCCTGCCCGGCAACCGCGACCTCATCGACGTTCATATTGTATTTCGACTGCCCGCCGAACGCTGTCAGCCGGCCGGTGACAACCACCTCCAGCCCCTCTTCCGGCACCACGGAGAGGCTGGCGATCTGCCCCTTCCACGTGGTGCAGGCCAGCACAGAGCGGTCATCCTTGATGTCGTAATAAAGATGCCCGGAGCGCGCCTTGAACACGCGGCCCACCTCGCCCTTCACCCGGATGCGCCCGAAGGTGCCCTCCAGCGTGCGCTTCACCTCACCTGAGATTTCCGAGACGGTGAATTCGGGGGCATTCTGCCCGGGCCGGTCGGATGGGGTTGGATCATCAAACAGGTCTGACATGGCGGGGCTGCTCTCCTGCGGCGCAAAGGCACCTACTGAGTTCTTGTTTTGAAAGTCCGCGCAGCATAGAACCCGCGGCAAGCAAGGCAAGCCCCGGCTGACGCTGGGGAGTCACAGGGCTCAGGCAGATCGGAGAACGCGTCAATGAACATCCTTATCCTCGGCAGCGGCGGGCGCGAACATGCTTTGGCCTGGGCGGTGATGCAGAACCCCAAATGCGACAAGCTGATCGTGGCACCGGGCAACGCCGGCATTGCCCAGATCGCCGATTGCGCCTCTCTCGACATCGACAATGGCGGCGCGGTGGCAGCTTTCGCCGAGGAAAATGCCATTGATTTCGTGATCATCGGCCCGGAGGCACCGCTGGCCGCCGGTGTGGCTGATCGCTTGCGCGACGCAGGGCTCTTGGTCTTTGGCCCGTCCGAGGCTGCCGCCAAACTGGAAGCTTCCAAAAGCTTCACCAAGGAAATCTGCGACGCGGCAAACGCCCCCACTGCCGGGTATGGCCATTTCACCGATGCCGTGGCCGCCAAGGCCCATGTGCGCCACCACGGCGCCCCCACGGTGGTCAAGGCCGACGGGCTGGCCGCCGGCAAAGGCGTGATCATCGCCATGACCGAGGCCGAGGCCATCGCCGCCATTGACGATATGTTCGGCGGCGCCTTTGGCGGCGCCGGTGCCGAGGTGGTGATCGAGGAATTCATGGAAGGCGAAGAGGCCTCCCTGTTTGTGCTGGTCGACGGCGAAGACGTGCTGGCCATAGGCTCCGCCCAGGACCACAAACGCGTCGGCGAGGGCGACACCGGCCCCAACACCGGTGGCATGGGCGCCTATTCCCCCGCGCCGGTCTTGTCAGCGGAGATCGAGGCCCGCGCGATGGAAGAGATCGTGAAACCAACCATGCGGGTGATGGCCGAACGCGGCATGCCCTATCAGGGCGTGCTTTATGCCGGTCTGATGATCAAGGACGGGCAGCCCCGGCTGGTGGAATACAACGTCCGCTTCGGCGACCCGGAATGTCAGGTGCTGATGATGCGCCTCGGCGCGCAGGCGCTGGACCTGATGCAGGCTGCCGCTGAGGGCCGTCTGGCTGAAACGCAGGTAAACTGGGCTGATGATCATGCGATCACTGTGGTCATGGCGGCGGCAGGCTACCCGGGCGCCTATGAAAAGAGGTCTGAAATCAAAGGCCTCGAAGGCCTGCCCGAAGACAGCAGCAATATGGTGTTCCATGCCGGCACCAAGGCCGAAGATGGTAAGGTACTGGCGATTGGCGGCCGGGTGCTGAATGTGACGGCGCGCGGCGACACCCTGCAAGAGGCCCGCGACCGCGCCTATGCGATGGTCGATGGCATCAACTGGCCGCAGGGGTTCTTCCGCCGTGATATCGGCTGGCGCGCGCTGAAATAGGACCCGCGCAGCAGGCCCTCCCGCCTGTTCACGACCAATCAAAGATGGCCCGACACAGTTGGGCGTGGCCGGGCGTATGGCGCCCGGCAGCACCGCCGCCAATCTGATCCCTGAATGTTAGATTATCTGGGCACCTTTGCAGATCCGACAGAAAACCGCCGCGAACGCCTGCCAGCTGCCGTTTTCTGCACGGGCGATAGGCTGGATTGCGGTCTAAGCTGCCGCTGCCTGCGTCAACAATCGGCGCATGGATCTGCCAGCCGCGCGCCAGATGCTATTTGTCCCCTTTTCCTCCCTCGGAGCCACCGCCGATGATCCTTCGCGACAAACCCGGACTGATGCAGCTGCTGTTTGCGGTGCGCGGTTCCGTCCTGCCCCGCATTCTGCCCCGGATCCTCGGGCTCTCGGCCCTGTCTGCGCTGATCTTGTGGATCGACGCCAACGTCCTGCCGTTGCCCCATACAAATGCGGCGCCCTTTGCCGTGTTTGGCATCGCGCTTTCGCTGTTTCTGGGGTTTCGCAACAACGCCGCCTATGACCGCTGGTGGGAGGGGCGGCGGTTGTGGGGTCAGCTGGTTGCGGATCTGCGCAGTCTCAGCCGCGAGGTCGACCTCTTCGTTGCTGACCCAGACAGGCGGGCGCAAATCCTGCGGCTCGCCCTTGGGTTCCTGCATCTGCACCGCATCAATCTGCGCAAAGAAACAGACACAACCCCCGCAATCCGTTGGGCAGGCGATGATTTTGCGGGATCCCCCCATGCCCCCTGCGCCGCATTGGATGCGCTTGCCACAACGGTTGCCCTTGGTGCGGACGATGGCTTCGCTCGCAAGGCACTGGCCGAGCGCACCGCCAGCATCGCGCTGGCGCAGGCCGGCTGTGAGCGCATCGCCACCACGCCACTGCCCTATGTCTATTCGCTGTTGGTGTTCCGCACGACCTACCTCTACTGCCTGCTCCTGCCCTTTGCGCTGATTGACGGCGCGGGGTGGCTGACACCGATATTTGTGGGCATCGTCGCCTATGTGTTCTTCGGCCTTGCCGAGGTGACCGAAGAGCTGTCGCATCCCTTTGGTGAGACGGTGAACGGACTGCCACTGGACGCGATCTGTCGCACGGTAGAGCGGGCGCTGGCGCCGAAGCTCGGAGAGGACGCGCCACCGTCGTTGCAGCCGGTGGATTACTACTTGTCCTGATCACCGACGCATCCCGCAGCCGGTTTTCACGCTGCTCTCCCTCCGCTAAGGTTCCCGCAACAATGGTCATAGCCCCCGCTGCTCATGCTGTGTCAGCAGGTATGCGCAGCCTTATGGCCACCCGAGGAGCACCAGCAGGATCAGATGACGGCCCAACGCCCGCAAACCCACCCCAGCCCCGAAACACTCGACCAGCTATTTGCCGATCGTGACCTGATGCAGCTGGCCTATGATTTCCTGCCGGTCGGGATCGTCGTCACAGAAAACCGGGTGCTCAGGGACTGCAACCGGCGGTTCTGCGAAATGTTCGGCTATCCCCGGGACGACCTTCTGGATCAACTCTTTGCCTTTCTCTACCCGTCCGAGGAGGAGTTTTTGAATCTGCGCAGCCGTGGTGACGATACGTTGGGGACCGGGGCGCCCTATTGGGATGAACGGGTCATGCGGCGCAAGGACGGCAGCCTGTTCTGGGTGCGGGTGCGTGGCCACAGTTTCACCCCCGAGGATCCGCTGGCACGCGCGGTCTGGAGCTTCGCTGACCTGTCACGCTCACGCCCTTATCAGCCACTGACCCGGCGTGAACGGGAAGTTTACTCCCTGCTGTGCGAGGGCAAAACCAGCAAGGAAATCGCCCGCAGCCTCGGCCTGAGTTATCGCACGGTGGAGGTGCACCGGGCGCGCTTGCTGAAAAAGATGGGGGTCAGCAATACCGCCGCCTTGTTTTCGTCGCTTGGCGATATCGACGGGGACCATGTGGTTGGCAGCCCCGATCCTTGATCCTCCGCTGCGGTCTCTGCACCGGGCGGTAATCTCGGACCTGAGCCAACCCAGATCCAGCAGGGGTTGGCCCATGAGGCGCGGCGCAGCGCTCCGCCACCACTGATCTGCGATCAGTCTGGTCCCTGCCCAGATTGAGCAACCCATATGATCCGTCTGATGTGATCCGCTTGATGCGCCCCACTTGGTCTGGCGTGTCTCCTTGACCCGGGCAAGGTGATTGGGCTGCGCAAGCGCATGTGTCCGCACGTCATCCACGCTGGGAAGTACCGCCCGACGAGGCGGCGAACCTCAATCATCAACTGCCTCGATAGAACCCGGCTCGGTAAGTTTCATCTCAATCGGGTCCCCGTCGACATGACCCGTCCCACCATGGTGACGACAGGTTCGAACCACATTTCTACCGACGATCCCAGCAGCAGTCGTTCGACTGGCAAACATATCGGTATCAGTTGGTTGGCATCAGACCTCCCGGTCTCAATACGCACGTCTCCGATCCTCCCAGCACCAATTCAGTCAAAGCCCACCAGCCATTCCTGATCCGGCCCGATATAGCACGTCCCACCATGGCCGGATATGATCAAGTCCGGGGAGATCCCCTCTAAAGGGATCAAGCCTGATGGCGCAGCCAACATGACCAAGCGCGCTGTGATACGGCCCTCCAGGACACCGCGTTGTATGGATCACAGCCAACGCGATCTTTCGATCAATCGCAACCGGCGGGTCATGCCATCAGAGAACCCTTTGACCTAGACGCCGCGTCTGCGCAGGTCCGCATCCGTATGACGCCGCGCGCCAAGACACCACTCCGATACCCAGTCGGTCGCGTCCGGTATCACCGGGTGCAGGCGCCGCGATGGGTCGTCATGCAGTCGTTCCTATTGGAACAGGGTGAAGATCGGATCACTGAACCCATTTGCCGCCTGATCACTGTTCAGACCGCTCAGCAGCAGAAACCGGTTGCGAAACTCATCCAGTTTCTCGGTTTCCAGTAAATCAGCCGGATGCGTCGTGCCAAAAGATGTCTGCGCACGCTCTTTCATCTCATTCACCTGACGGTCGACATCAAGCTGCCCAAAGCTCGCCGGCAGGCCAAGCGCCGTCTCGAACATGGATTTGAGCGGCGGCGAGCCGATAATCCCGAACCAATGCGCATCTTCGCTGCCCCCGGCATCCGCGATTGATTGCAACTCACGCTCCAGCGACAGCGCCAGGCGCATGTTCGGATCACTTTCCCCGATCGCGATTTCGAAGTTCCGATCCTTGTATAGATCCGCGATTTCCTGGGCAAAGCCAGCCGGATAGGTGTGATCACTGCCGCCCGGGTTGAAGGCAAAAGCATGCGCCATCGCCTTGAGGTTCGGATCGCGGTGCAGGTTTGCATATGAAATCTCGGAGGAAAGATCGGATTCAAACGCCTTGATCATCACGTCAAAATCCAGCTCCCGCTCGCTGATGTTGAACACGTCAAGCCCCGCCTCAAAGGCGTCGAAGTCAAAGACAAACTGTTGTGGCTGCTCATAGCCGGCCAGCTTTCCCCCCACCTCATTGGCGAGCACCTGCATCCGGCTGGGTGCGCTTGGCCACTCGTTTTGAAAGGCCTCGGCAAAATCATAAAAGGCAAGATTGCTGGGCTGGTTAACGAAGGAATTCGGATCCGAAAGATCCGACTCCAGCACATCCCGGATGTACTGTTCGCCGGGGTTGCTCAGGTTGAACTGCTCCAGCGCATCCTCCAGCAGCAGGGGCTGCGCCAGCAGCTCCTCCGGGCTGGTAAAGCTGTTGATGTCAGAAATACCAAAGCCAAAGGCCCGCGACATCGCCAGATAGCGCGGGTCCTCCTGCTGGTTCACCGGCGAATTCGGATCGTAAGGATTGGATTCCAGCATCCGCTTAAGGAAGATGGTATTGGTATACTCCAGATCGAAGCTCTCAACGACCGCCGCCAGCAGGTCCTCATTTTCCAACAACTCATCCGCAGTGGCAGGACCATTGCCATCATTCATGGCGCTGAATTCCCCAACCAGCGCCTCCATGCTGCTGGTGTACTCAGGTGGCTGATTGAACTGAAACGCATTGGCAAAATCGGCCAGCTTACTGTCGCTCAACCGGTTCACAAATGACGCAGGATCGGTGGTGTCGGATTCCAGCACCCGCATCAGAAAGAACTCATTGCCTGCATATTTTTTCAGACCAAAATCATCCAGCGCCTGGTTGAGCAGCGTCTGGTTGGACAGCAGATCTTCCGGGCTGGCGACATTGGCATAGGGTTTTTCAACACTGGAGCTGGGCAGCTGCGGCCCCGTCTCACCGCCAAAGCCAAAGGTCTGCGCAAGACCGAGATAGCGGTTGTCATTCAGGCGATTGGCAAATGACGTCGGCTCTGACAGATCGGAATCCAGCACTTTTTTGATGAACGCACGGTTGTTGATATCTTCATCAAGGCCAAAAGCCCCCAGCGCGACCTTCAGCACGTTATAGTCGTCCAGCAGCTGATCCGAGCTCTGGATCCCTTCAATCTTCTGGGTGAAATCCTGCACCGCCCGATCCAGGATCGGCGATTTCTCGAAAATCTGCTGCTGTTGGACACGGGTCCGGTCCAGGAAATTCCATCCGGCGATACCGGTGCCCAGCACATAGGGTGAAAAGGTCACGCGCCTGTCTCCTGCTTACAAACGAAATCCACCACGGTTCGCCCCGGTCGAATCCGCAGCATCCCGGGAGGTGTCTTTGACAAGAGACTACGGGCAAAGTGGTGAACAAACCTGCAACGCAACGGGCACTCAATTCAGGCCGTGGGAAAAAAATACGCGCAACTTTACCAATAGGTGCGATGGCGCCCGCCGCGCCCCTATCCGGCGGCTATGCGGGATCCAAGCAGCGCAAACGTGCCGCCAGCTGGTCCCGATGCGAAAATGCGCCGATGCCGCGGCTGATCAGCCGACCATCCACCAGCGACGTTGCCATAATGCGCGCCCAATCGGCATCGACCGTGATCAGCACAGGCCCCGCGCCGCAGTCACGCAGCCCCGAGGTAATGAAATCCTCACCGATGCGATGATTGGTCAGCCCTGCCTGCTGTGCCACCTCCTGCAACGTCCCGTTGCGGTAGCGCCAGATCCTCAGGGTTTTGGCCAGATGCGGGCGGTCAATATAAGCGATCTCGATATGGCCGTCGCCGTCCAGATCGGCCGCAGCAACCGGCGCAAGCCAACGGAACCGGGTGCCGATATGCGGCGTTGCCGCTATCTTACGCACTGCCCCGCCACTCAGGCCATAGATTGCCAGCTGTGCGCCAGCCTGCGGATCGCTTTCAACAACCACCGCCTCCGGCAGGCCATCTCCGGTCACATCCCATAGGCGCGGGGACAAATCCTCAAAGACCGCGCCACCGGCAGGCAGGTCGATGCGATGGCGGCGCCCATGGCTGTCCCGCAGCACCATCGCAGAATACTCAATACGATCCCCCAAGACCCCATGCGGATAATGGGTGACGGGTCCGTCGAACTGCGCGCCTGTCAGGCCCGACAGCGTGTCCGCGCCCGCGCCGACACCAGCAAGGCCAAGCGACAGGACGCCGCCCCAGATCCCGACGAGACCCGACCGTTTGGTGACACCGCCACTGGCGCCGGCGCGCCACCGACGCAAGGTCCGCTCTGCGCGGCGCATGAACCGGGGCCAGGCGCGCGACAGAGACCGCCGCGCCTGAGACCCCGACAGCATCAGATCTGTTTCTCGGGCATGTGCACCACCAGACCGTTCAGATCATCCGTCACCTTGATCTGGCAGGTCAGGCGTGAGCGCGTGGGATCAGGCTCATAGGCGAAATCCAGCATGTCCTCTTCCATGTCATCCTTGGCGGGGAGCTTCTCTACCCACCCGGCATCGACATAGACGTGGCAGGTCGAACAGGCGCAGGCACCGCCGCAATCTGCCTCAATACCGGGGATATTGTTGTCGCGCGCGCCTTCCATCACGGTCAGGCCGTTGGCCACCTCCACAACGTGTTCGGCACCGTTGTGTTCGACATAAGTGATCTTTGCCATCGTCAGCTGCATCCTTTTTCGCGTTGCGTCCGAGGTTGTAGCCAACCACCGGCCACCGCGCCAGTCAGAAACCGCGGCTTGAGCAAAACTCCTGCACTCTGGCGACTCCCATCCAGCGCCACTTACGCCGTTCCCGGCCTTCGTGTGGCGACGTTCGACGGGCCGGTCCCGGTACAGCGGCAACGGGGCTTTGCGCCGGAGCCCAAATTGCGGTAGCCTAAGGACAGATGCGCCCATGCGGACGGGCCATCGCGGCATCACGGCTGCTGATAATTTGACACAGGCGTTTCACCACGGTGTTTCGTCACGGGGACTTTGTTCATGGCTGACCTCTTGCGCCCGCGTGGGCCCTGGCTGGGACAGGCCTGTTTCAGGCGCGACAGTTGGTGGCAGGCCAACCTGCGCCTGGTCTCGCTTGTGCTGACTGGGCTGCTGCTCAGCGCCTGTGCGGAACCTCCGGCAGGTGGCAACAGCACCCAGGTCTCCCGCAATGCCCCCGCCGCCCCGCCCGGTGCGGCCCCCGGCAGTTGCTGGGCCACCCATACCACACCCGCCGTAATCGAGACTGTCACCGTTCAGGTGATGACCCGCCCAGCGAGGACCGCGCCGGACGGGCGGGTCATTGCACCGGCCCGCTTTCGCCGCGAGACCCGTCAGGAAATCGTGCGCCCCCGCCGCGAAAGCTGGTTTGAAACGCCCTGCCCGGTGGATATGACACCGCAACTTGTCGGGTCTTTGCAGCGTGCGCTGGCGGTACGCGGCCTCTACACCGGGGAGATCACCGGCCAGCTGGACAGTACCACCCGCGCCTCCGTCCGCAAATTTCAGAAACAAGACGGGTTCGACAATGATCAGCTGTCGCTGCTCAGCGCCCGCAAACTGGGGTTGGTTGCCGTTGAAACCTGAGACAGGCCTCCTTCGCCCTCCCTTGATCGCCGCAGGCCCGGCATGAGCCCGCTGCCGCCTGCCCCCGGCGCTCTGCCCCGCTCCGGCACCACCACCGGCAGCACCACAGGCTCCGGCAGCGCGCGCTCCGCTGCGCGGCGCAAATGGCTGCTGCCTGATCGCGGCTTTCTCTCCGGTGCCTCTGACCGCTTGCTGGAAATGCTCGACAGTCAGGCCAGCGAAGTGCTGCTGCAGGCCGGTGAAGAGCTGTTTGAGCAGGGCGATGAGGGCGACGCACTCTATGCCATTGTCAGTGGCGCGGTGGAGTTCTCCACCCTGTCCTCTGCAGGGCGCAAACTGTCGCTGGACATCATGCGCCCCGGCGCCGTCTTTGGCGAGATCGCATTGTTTGATCCCGGGCCGCGTACTGCGACCGCAACCGCGCTAGAGCCCAGCCGCCTGCGCCGGTTGCGCAGCGGCGATGTATTGGCAAAGCTGCAACACCACCCGTCCCTGGCCGGAGATCTGCTGCGGCTGGCGGGCCAGCGGATGCGCTGGATGAACACGCAATACAGCGAACAGGTCTTTCTACCGATGCCGGTGCGGCTGGCCCGCAAGCTGCTATATTTGACCACCGAGGGCAGAGACGGACGTTTGTCACTGTCGCAGAGCGAACTTGCGGAATTTGTCGGTGCCACGCGCGAAGCAGTGTCAAAAACCCTGTCGCAATGGAAGCGCAGTGACGTGATCGACATCAGCCGTGGTGGTCTGACCATCCGCGACCGGGCCGCGCTGAAACTATTGGCCGATCCCGACATCGGCTGACGCGCCCTGCGTCCCCCAGCCCCGATCCCGGATCAGACACCGACCGCCGCGCTGGACCACATCCCGATAATCTTACTCAATTGTGAACTGGGTTACAGACCACCGCGGTGGCTTAGGGGCATGCTCGTGTCAGGCCGTCGTTATCCGTTCCATCCCAACGGCAGCCTGTCCCATCAAGAGCCATGTGTCACGGCACATGGCTCGACGGGACCCAGGACATCCGCCGGGCGCACACCGGGGACCATCTGCGCCATCTGGGGCGGCGGAAACCTAAGAACAGCTCGTTGGATCGAACAGACGGTGCCGGGAGGTGCCTGGGGTCGTTGGACCTATATGCAGACATCTTCCGCCGGCGCGAGTCCGTGACGCGCCGGACCAAGGGCTGGGGGCAATTTCGCCACCCTGTTGTGATCCACGCAAAAGGGCCGAGCATCCCTGCCCGGCCCTTTTGTCTTGCGATCTCACTCGATATCCCCCCTGCGTCAGCGTTTCGAGACTGCGCAGCGAGGCACCGCATCAGCTGCGGGCCACTGTTTGCAGCAGCCCGCAGCGAAAGGTCACTCAGACAGGTTCAGCGCCACAAAACGTGGCTCCCCTGCGCGACGCACCAGCAACAGCAGCGATTTGCGACCCGCTTCTTTCGCTTCGTCGATACGCGCTTCCAGCTCGCTGATCGAGGTCAGTTTCTGCTGACCTGCCTCAGTGATCAGATCACCGGCGCGCATGCCCTTTTCCCAGGCCTCCGAGGTCTCATCCACCGAGGTGATCACCAGACCGTCCATGCCATCGGGCACGTTCAGCTCGCTGCGCTGATCCTCGCTCAAACGGCTGACGGTCAGACCTAGCAGTTGCTTTTCGGTCATGTCAGGCGCGGTGTCATCGCCACTGGCCGGGGTGCTCTGGCGTTGCGCGTCCTCGCGACGTCCCAGGGTCACTCGCAACGTCTCGGTCTTCCCTTCGCGGAAGACCCGCACACGCACGGCTTTGCCAACTTCGGTATTGCCGACCTGACGCACCAGCGCGCGGGTGTCTTTCACATCCACACCGTCAAAGGACAGGATCACATCACCCGCCAGCAGACCCGCTGCCTTGGCCGGACCCTCCGGCACATCGGTGACCAACGCGCCCTTGGCGCTATCCAGACCCATCGCCTCGGCGACGTCCTTGGTCACATCCTGAATGCGCACACCCAGCCAGCCACGGCGGGTTTCGCCGAATTCCTTCAGCTGGTTCACAACCTTGCTGACCACATTGGACGCCATGGAGAACCCGATCCCGATGGAGCCACCATTGGGCGACAGGATTGCGGTGTTCACACCAACAACTTCGCCGTCCATGTTGAACAGCGGCCCGCCGGAGTTACCCCGGTTGATCGCCGCATCGGTTTGAATGTAATCATCATAGGACCCCGACAGCTCGCGGTTACGGGCCGAGACGATGCCAGCCGAGAGCGAGAACCCCTGCCCCAGCGGATTGCCCATCGCCACCACCCAATCGCCAACACGCGCCAGATCGCTGTCACCGAATTTGACAAAAGTCAGCGGCATCGGCGCTTCGACCTTCAGAAGCGCGATATCGGTGTTGGGATCGGTGCCCACGACCTTGGCCGGCAGCGGCTGCGCCGGCTGGCCTTCGCCGGGGAAGAATTCGATCTCAATCTCATCGGCTTCTTCGATGACGTGGTTGTTGGTGACGATATAGCCGTCTTCCGAAATCACAAAACCGGAGCCAAGCGCCGAAGATCGGCGCGGGCGGTCACCCTGACCACCATTGCGATCCTGAAACTCGCGGAAGAAATCCTCAAAAGGCGAGCCTTCGGGGACAATACCCTGCGGGCCGGACCGCCCCTCGACGACGGTTGTCGTCGTGATATTCACTACCGCGCGGCTGACCTTATCGGCCAGCGGCGCCAGGCTCTCGGGCCGGGCCTGCGCGATGGCCACCTGCGCCAACACCATCAAGGTGCTGATCATGGCTAGCCAGAGCAGACGCCACTGCGCCGTCTGGCGCACGGGTGGGCGCGCAACGGCGCGAGCGCTGCTGATTGTATTTTTCATTGCCTGTGGCTGCACGAAACTACTCCTTAGTTGTCGCCAAATTCCATCTTCTGCGGCGGGGCCTGCTCGGGCACGCACCTCTGGGTCCGCAGCGGATCATGGGCTGTAATGTAGTCTTTTCAAAAACGGTCACAACGAATGTTGCACGTATTCAATTCGAAGTGAAACCCGGTGAGCTTCCGCAGGGGAACACACCCAGGAAAAGCCGGACGAAAAAGGGGCCGACCAAACGGCCAGCCCCCTTCTCTGTTCTCTCACACCCATGCGCAGAATCTCTGCACCGGTGATCATTGTTGGGCAGCTGCCGCGGGCTTGCCGTTGGAGGATTTCAGATAGTTGAAAAACTCATTGTCCGGCGACAGAACCATGGTGGAGTTTCCGGCTTGCAACGACGCGGCATAGGCGTTGAGCGAGCGGTAGAACTCAAAGAACTCAGGATCCGCACCATAGGCCTGCGCAAAGATACCGTTACGTTCAGCATCAGCTTCACCACGAATGATTTCCGCCTCGCGCTGTGCCTCGGAGACCAGCTCAACCACGGTCCGGTCGGCCTGCGCCCGGATTCGTTGTGCGGCCTCGTTACCACGGGCCCGCTCATCGGTGGCTTCGCGCACACGCTCGGCCCGCATCCGTTCAAAGGTCGCATCGAGGTTCTCGGAGGGCAGGTCGGTCCGCTTCAGGCGAACGTCGATGATGGTAATCCCCAGCGCGCGAGCATCTGCGATGGCGCCGTTACGGATCCGCAGCATCAGCGCTGCCCGGTCCGACGACAGAATGTCGTTGGAGCTGACGGAGCCGAGGATTTCGCGGGTTTGCGCACGCAAGATCGAATCCAGACGGCTCTCAGCAGCAGCGATGCCGCCGCCACCAACGGCTTGGCGGAACCGGTTCACATCGGTGATCCGGTAGCGGGCAAAGGCGTCGACCACCAGACGGCGATCATCCGACGGGGTGATTTCCAGCGGATCGATGTCGCGGCTCAGGATACGGTCGTCGTAACGCACAACCTCCTGAATGAGCGGAATTTTAAACGCCAAACCCGGCTCTTCCTTGACGGAAACCACGCGGCCAAACTGCAGAACCAGCGCCTTTTCACGCTCATCCACGATAAACACAGACGACAGCGCGGTGATGGCGATAATCACCAGTGCGGGCAGCAAAAGAGTTGATTTACGCATCAGTTGCTACCTCCACGGCGCAGTTCATTCAGAGGCAGATAGGGAACGACGCCCTGACCTTCGCCGGATTGTTCATCCAGGATGATCTTGTCGACGCGGCCCAGTACCTCTTCCATCGTCTCCAGATAGAGACGCTTACGGGTCACGTCCGGGGCCTTTTCATATTCGGTCAGAACCGCAGAGAAACGGCTGGCTTCACCCTGCGCTTCGTTCACGACGCGGGCGCGGTAGCCTTCAGCTTTTTCCAGCAGCTCAGCCGCTTGACCGCGGGCCTCGGCCAGCGCGTTGTTGGCATAGGCGTCGGCTTCGTTCTGACGACGGTCACGTTCCTGCTCCGCGGCCTGAACATCGCGGAAAGCCGCAATAACCGAGGCCGGCGGATCCGCCTTGTCAAAGTTCACGCGGATAATGTTGATGCCGCTGTCGTAGTCATCCAGCGTGAACTGGATCAAATCCTGCAGACGCGAGGCAATCGCGCCACGGTCCCGGTTCAGGATCGGTGCCAGCTCGGACTGGGCGATAATCTCGCGCATCGCGGATTCAGACACCGCGCGGATTGTGGTTCGCGCATCGCGCAGGTTGAACAGGAATTTCGCCGGATCATTGATGTTCCAGACCACCTGGAAATCAATATCAACGATGTTCTCATCGCCGGTCAGCATCAGCCCGGCCTCAGAGCCACGACCGCCGCCCACACCGATATCCTCAGTCTGTTCGCGGGTCACTGGCAGAATTTCTTTGGTCACCAGCGGCCAGGGCGCAAAGTTCAGGCCCGGCTGCCCGGTGGAGGAATACTCCCCAAGAAACAGCTCAACCGACTGCTCTTCCGGCTTCACGGTGTAGAAACTTGCAAAGGCCCAGAAGCCGACAGCCGCCAGCGCGGCCAGCGCCACGGTACCCTTGGTCAGCTGCGGGCCACCGCCGCCGCCACCAGCGCCACCGCGACCACCGCCGCCTGTGCCACCACCGCGACCGCCCATCAGGACACGCAGCTGTTCCTGGCCTTTTTTCACCAGCTCGTCAATCTCGGGGATCTGACCATCATCAGGACGTCGTCCGCCCCCACGATTGTCATCGCCGCCTTGGTTGTTGCCTCTGTTGCCTGAGCCGCCAGAAGAGCCGCCGCCCCCCCAGGGGCCACCGTTATTGCCCGCCATATGTGTCCAATCCCTATCTCGCCGCCCATCGCGGCTTGTTGTTCCTACCTGTGGTTTCTGCCTGAAAAATCAAGCCGTCCGCACCGGTGTCTTCATCGTGACCAGCTCTTCCGACATCGTCGGATGCACTGCCACGGTGCGATCAAAGTCTTCTTTTGTTGCACCCATTTTTACGGCGATGCCTGCCAGCTGGATCATTTCACCCGCACCCGGAGCGACAATATGACATCCCAGCACCTTGCGCGTCGCCTTGGAGACGATGAGCTTCATCAGCACCCGCTGTGCCCGCCCGGCAAAGGCCTGCTGCATCGGCTTGAAGGAAGTCGCATAGACCTCGATCTCTTCCTGCTCCGCCGCCGCTTCCTCGCTGAGGCCAACAGTGCCCATTTCCGGCTGAGTAAAGATCGCGGTCGGGATCAGGTCGTGATCAGGGCTGGTGGGGTTGCCCGCAAACACCGTCTCAACAAAGGCCATGCCCTCGCGAATGGCCACCGGTGTCAGGTTCACGCGGTTGGTCACATCCCCGACGGCATAGACCGACGGCACGCCCGTCTGGCTGTACTCATCCACCACGATGGCCCCGGCGCGGTCGCGCTCAATGCCCAGCGCCTCCAGACCGAGATTGTCAGCATTGGGGCTGCGACCAGTGGCAAACATCACCTGATCGAACAGCGTCTCATCGCCATTGGTGGCCTTCACCCAGATCTTGTCGCCTTCTTTGCGCATCTCCAGCACATTGGTGCCCAGATGCAGATCTACACCGGACTGGCACATCTCCTCTGAGATCAGCCCGCGCGCCTCATCGTCGAACCCCCGCAGGATCTGCGCACCGCGATAATACTGCGTTGTCTTGACCCCCAACCCATTCATGATGCCTGCAAATTCGCAGGCGATATAGCCACCGCCGACAATCAGCATGGTCTCGGGCAGTTTTTCCAGATGGAAGATCTCGTTTGAGGTGATGGCCAGTTCCGAGCCGGGAAACTCCGGCGTCATCGGCCAGCCGCCGGTGGCAATCAGGATATGTTTCGCCGTCTTGCGGGTGCCGTCCGCCAGCTCAACCGTGTGGGCATCCGCCAGTTTGGCACGCTGATCAAAGGTCTCAACCGAATTGTTCTTCAGAATGCCGCGATAGATGCCTTCCAACCGGTCCAGCTCCGCGTGCAGCTTGGTCTTGAAGCGGTCCCAGTCAAAGCTGCCGGGCGACAGATCCCAGCCATAGGCCTGCGCATCCTCAACCATACCTGCGTATTCGCTGGCAAACACCATCAGCTTTTTCGGCACACATCCCCGGATCACGCAGGTGCCGCCGTAGCGGTCCTCCTCTGCCAGCGCCACCTTGACGCCACGCTGTGCTGCCACCCGCGCGGCACGCACCCCACCGGAGCCGCCGCCGATAACAAAGAGATCGTAATCAAAGCTCATGCTAGTCGCCTTTCTGATGTCTTGCGCGAGGTATCACATAGCGCAGAAGGAATTGCCAGTCTCGCAGGTGGGGGTGCGCTGCGCGGTTTATAATGCCAAGCGCGATATAGTCTCGAAACCGTGAAAACCACGTGAAGAGCACCGGGGCGATCGCAACAACCGGTCTAGCCTAAAGCCGCCTTGGCATCCGGCGAGGGCAAATCCGGCCAATACGACGCGAACGCGGCCTGAAACCGTCGCGTTTCTTTTGCATCGCCGTTTTCCAGCGGGCATCGCAGTCTGGTCAATGCACCGTCTTCCAGACGCACTAGGATCCACGCGTACCGGTAGGGTGCGGAGGGGAACAAGCGCAGAGCTACAGGCTTTTCCTGAACAGCAACAACTCTGGACCAGGGGATCGTGGAGGAGGATGAACGCAAGACCCTGCGTGTAGCAATTCCTTTTGAGGAAACCTCCGCCCAGCTGAGAGTCAGGCCGCCCGATATAAAGCACCAAAACAATAAGATATTTAAGTGGGTCAAAGGTCCTATGTAAGGGACCTCGTACCCGCTCTGGCCCAATCCCCACCAGTCGGATTTTTGCGCCACCTCAACCAAGAGCAGTGCGAGTGAGAACAGCAAGAGCAGTTTCACCGGCACGCGCAGCTTTACCGACAGCGAAACCGGCTCATGCGTCTGCGAAGGCTCATCGGTAGATACAGCAGGCCTGATTTGAGAGAACTTTGTCATCATATGGACCCAAATACAGCAGTATCTCAAGACAGGTCCAGTCGACGAGCCTCATTCGTCTCGCCTCAGTCACTCAGATCGGTAAACAGGTTCTCGGTCTCCACAAAATCAAGCCGGTCGGTCTCCACTGTGCCCTCATTGATGTCACGCACCTCAACCTTGCCATCGCCATAGCCCACCACAACGGTGTCGCAGATGTCGATGAACAGACCATTCTCAACCACGCCCGGAATCTGGTTCAGCACCAGCGCCATCTGCCGCACATTGCCAATGCGATTGAGATGCAGATCCAGAATATGGTTGCCCTCATCCGTCACCAGCGCCGCATCCCCGTTCATCCGCAGCGTCGTCTTGCGGCCCATGACCTCCATCGCGACCAAAGTCTCCTCCAGCAGCGCCTGCGTGGTCTGCCAGCCAAAGGGGATCACCTCCACCGGCAGGGGAAACGCCCCAAGGCTCTCGACCTCCTTGGCCTTGTCGGCAATCACCACCATCCGGTCAGAGGCGGTGGCGACAATCTTCTCCTGCAGCAGCGCGCCGCCGCCGCCCTTGATCAGGTTCAGATCGCGGTCGAATTCATCAGCGCCGTCAATTGTCAGATCCAGCCACTTCGCCTCATCCAGTGTCAGGATCTCGATCCCGACATCGCGGGCCAACTCCGCCGTGCGGGTGGAGGTCGGCACGCCTTTGATCCGCAGACCGTCGTTCTGCACCATCTCACCCAGACAGCGCACCAGCCAGGCGGCTGTGGAGCCTGTGCCCAGCCCTACCCGCATGCCATCCTCAACCATCTCCGCCGCACGTTTGGCGGCAACAAATTTGGCCTTGTCGATGGGGGATAATTCTCCGGTCATGACCGCGACTCCATGAGACTGCATTGACGTGTTCTCAATGTGTTATACGCATTGTTCCCAACAGACGCGAGGGGGCGCTGCGCGCGTTTCCCATAGCACCAGTGCTGCGAAACCGCAGCGCGGCCACGTGGGTCTGACCAGCATCGGTGACCGGATGCCTGCCGAGACCCGGCGTCAGATCGCCACGTCTCGCCACTGCAAGTGCCTCACTCGGCAAGGATCTCTGCCAGCGTGGCATAGTCTTCGCGGTAATCAAAAGATCCAAACTGGCCCCCCAGTCGCACCGCCAGATAGAAGAGAACACTCAGCAATACTGCCGTCGGCACCGTCACCAGTGCCCATGGCCAGCGCTGCGTCACCGCGTCATGCAGCATTGCAACAAAGAACTTCCAGTCGCAGCGCGCCCGGTCCCAGCGGTCGCCGCCGACAGCATAGCCAAAATCATGGTGCCGCCAGCTGGCATCGCAAAAAAACCAGCTGGCTGTCTCGGTAATCAACTCTCGCATCCGCTCCGGCAGCCAGTAGGGCCCAACCCCATTTCCAAACAGCAGCTTCTGGCAGTCGTTGAGATCGTCAAATGAAGGGCGGGACATCCAGTCACTCCGTCTGGCTCGGCAGCGGCGCTGCCTCTCACAACGGGAGCATAAGCATTTCATTCTGTACACCAAGCCTCGACTTGCGACCCTGCCGGAAGGTTTGCGCAAACTGCGTGTTTCCTATTGGAAACGTCGGAAACGGGCGTTACCAACGCCTGCAGACAGCTTAGAATGGTTCCATGATGAACAGCTACCGCCTCCATTACGCTCCCGATAACGCCTCGCTGGTCATCCGGCTGGTGCTGGAGGAGCTTGGCCAGCCTTATGAATGCGTACTGGTTGATCGCAGGGCCAAGGCGCAGACCAGCGCGGAATACCGGGCGCTGAACCCGAACGGGCTGATCCCGGTGCTGGAAACCCCGGACGGGCCAATGTTTGAGACCGCCGCCATTGTGTTGTGGCTGTCCGAACGGCACAGCGCAATGGCCCCGCCCCCTGGCAGCCCAGACCGCGCAGCCTTCCTGAAGTGGCTGTTCTTTGTGTCCAATACGCTGCACGCCGATCTGCGGATGCTGTTTTATCCGAAGAAATACATCGGCCCGGACGCCGATCAGCAATCCCAGCTGCAACAGGTGCTGCGTCAGCGTCTGCATCAGCATCTCACCAACCTTGATCAGGCCGCCGCCGCTCGCCCCTCATGGTTTGGTGCATTGCAACCTTCAGTGTTGGACTATTATCTGGCCTGCCAGATACGCTGGATGGCGCTCTATCCGGCGCAGGCCGACCGATCCTGGTTCACTCTGGCACATTACCCTAGCCTGCAGCGTCTCTGCGCCGGGTTGGAAAGCCGCACTGCCGTGACCGTGGCCTGCGAGGCCGAAGGCCTCGGCCCGGCCCCCTTTACCCAGCCATCCTACGCAAATCCCTCAGAAGGATCAGCCACCTAATGTTCCTCTCCGTTTTCGACATGTTCAAAGTGGGCATTGGCCCCTCGTCCTCGCACACCATGGGGCCGATGGTGGCCGCTGCAAAGTTCCTGGACCTGATGCGCGCCTCGCCGTTTGAATTCCACGGTCTGCGCGCCTCTCTGCACGGCTCGCTCGCCTTTACCGGCGTTGGCCATGCCACCGACCGCGCCACCATCCTCGGCCTCGGCGGGTTTGTCGCCCATGACTACGATGATGAGAAGGCGACCGCCTTCCTCGCTGAACTGGACAAGACCCACACCATGCACCCCGAAGGTCTCGGCGCGCTGCATTTCGACCCTAAGGCGGATATGATCTTCGACTATGATCACGCCCTGCCCGGCCATGCCAACGGCATGATCCTGATGGCCACCGATGCGCAGGGCGACGTGATCCTGCGGCAGGTCTATTACTCCATCGGTGGCGGCTTTGTCCTCACCGAGGAAGAATTGGCCGCTGGCAAGGCGACAGACGAAGGCAAGCCAGTGCCCTACCCGTTCAAAACTGCGGCTGAAATGCTGGAGATGGCCAAGGCCAGCGGCAAATCCATTGCCAGCATGAAACGCGCCAATGAGATCGCGCGCGGCTGCGAGGTCAGCCTCGCCAAAGGCACCGCCCGCATCTGGCAAGTGATGAATGACTGCATCAACCGGGGTCTGGAACGCGACGGCATCCTGCCCGGCGGCCTGAATGTGCGCCGCCGCGCCAAAGGGATCCACGATGCCTTGCAGGCCGAACGTGGCATGAACATCAACGCGCCCCATACCATCAATGACTGGATGAGCGTCTATGCAATGGCGGTGAACGAGGAAAACGCCGCTGGCGGTCAGGTGGTCACGGCCCCGACCAATGGCGCCGCAGGCACCCTGCCGGCTGTGATCCGCTACTATCTCGATCATGTGCCGGGCGCGTCTGAGAGCCATGTCGAGGATTTCCTGCTGACCGCCGCCGCCATCGCGGGTCTGGTGAAATACAACGCGTCTATTTCGGGTGCCGAAGCCGGCTGCCAGGCCGAGGTCGGTTCTGCCGCTGCGATGTCCGCCGCAGGCCTCTGCGCGGTGATGGGTGGCACGCCCGAACAGGTGGAAAACGCAGCCGAGATCGCGCTGGAGCATCACCTGGGTATGACCTGCGACCCCGTGAAGGGCCTTGTGCAGGTGCCCTGTATCGAACGCAATGGATTGGCAGCGATCAAGGCGGTTTCTGCAGCCTCGCTTGCCCTGCGCGGTGACGGCCAGCACTTCGTGCCGCTGGATGCCTGTATCGAGACCATGCGCCAGACCGGCGAAGACATGCATGACAAGTACAAGGAAACCTCGCTCGGCGGCCTCGCGGTGAACGTGCCGAACTGCTGAAGTCCCAAAAGCTCGTTCTGGCGGGCTGTGCAGCATACACCTCACGCATCCCGCCAGATCCAAATCGCAACCCCTGCTTGCATCCCCATGCGCCCGCGCCTAGCGTGGCCGCATGACCCATGATCGCCCCTCTCTCGGCATCCTTTTGATGCTTGGTTTCTGCATCACCGCCCCGATAGGGGATGCGGTGGCCAAACTGCTGGGGGCGCATATCCCTCTTGGCCAACTGTTGTTTGTCCGCTTTGCTGCTCAGGTTCTGCTGCTCGCCCCGTTGATCTGGGCGACGGGCAGAATCTGGCGGATGCAAGGCCGCGTGTTGCGCCTCACCTTTGTGCGCACGTTGCTGCATATCGCAGGCATCGGCGCCATGTTCACCGGACTAAAACACCTGCCCCTTGCGGATGCGGTGGCGATTGCCTTTGTGATGCCGTTCATCATGCTGCTCCTTGGTAAATATGTGCTGGGCGAAGAGGTGGGCATGATCCGTCTTCTGGCCTGCATTGTCGGCTTTGCGGGCACGCTTCTGGTGATCCAACCCAGCTTTGTGGCTGTCGGCTGGCACGCGCTCTGGCCACTGATGGTGGCGGTGATCTTTGCGCTTTTCATGCTGGTCACCCGCCAGATCGCCAAGGACACCGATCCCGTGGGCCTGCAGGCGGTCTCCGGCACCATGGCCTGTGTGCTGCTGGCCCCCGTGCTGCTGCTGGGCCAGATCGCGGATGTTCCCGTACTTGCGCTGATCACACCAAACGCTGAGCAATGGGGCCTTCTGGCCGCAATCGGTCTGCTGGGCACCGCCGCGCATCTGCTGATGACATGGAGCCTGCGCTACGCGCCCGCTGCCACCCTGGCCTCAATGCAATATCTGGAAATTCCGGTTGCCGCTTTGATTGGCCTGTGGATCTTTGATGAGCTGCCGAACGGCCTCGCCGCGATCGGCATTCTGATCACCATCGCCGCCGGCCTCTTCGTGATCCTGCGCGAACGCCAGATCCAGCTACAAAAGGCGGCCGCCGACAAGGCTGCGCTGCTGCTCAAGGATCCGCCCCTCGCGCCCGAACAGCCTGCGGTCTGACCGGCGCTGCCTGTCAGACTTTCACCCCTGCGCCCGTAACGCGGCGACGACATCCGCCAGACGCGCCCGCGGCAGGATCACCAACATTCCCGGCCCATCCGCCCTGAGCCGCACCGGCCCCGTCGCCCGGTTGGAAGTCCCGATCCGCGCCATCGGATCCAGCTGCAAGCCCTCAATGGGCCAGGCCAGCCCCTCCGACCAGCCGGTGACCTGCTGCATCGGAAACAGTGACACCACCTCCCCCGCCGTCAGCGGCAGCGCAATCTCACCGCGCAGATGAAACACCACCTCCTGCGGGCCAAGCAGCACGCAAGGACTGGGATGTGGCTGCACCAGCGTATTGAACCCGGCCAGCTGATGGTCAATCCGCCCGCCCAAAAATCCAACACCCAGCACCACCGGCGCGCCGATCATCCGCAGCGCCTTGTCGAAATCCGTAGAGGTCTGTTCGGTCACATGATGCAGCGACCCCGGCGACAGATCCGCCTGCACTTCCGCCGCCAGCGAATCCAGATCGCCAATCACCGCAACCGGGCGATGCCCCGCTGCCAGCGCATGCGCCGCCCCGCCATCCGCCGCAACCAGCACCGGAGCCAGCGCCAGCGCCACCTCCAGATCATCCGGTCCCAGCACCCCGGCGCCAACCAGCGTCACCGGCTCAACCCGCTCAACAATCAGCTCTTTCATACCGGGATTACTCGCAGAAAAGGAAACAGACCACAATCTGAACACAAAATGATACGATCAATTGCACGGATTCGGGCGCAATTTGACCCCCTGCGCCAGCAACGTAAGCGGCAATGACTTTGGCGAGGACACCTATCCGATGGTACAGAACAACAAGGTTTTGACAGTCTCCTACGGGACTTTTTCCTGCACATTGGAAGGGTTCGACGATTCATTTGGCACCATGAAGGCGATTGCGGAGTATTTTCGCGATCTCGCTTCCGATGACCGTTATTTCGGGGCAGAACCGCCACAGCCGGACGCCGAGATGCTCGCCCGGATTGCCCAGCGTGAGGTTGCCCGCCAGGTCGAGGCCCGCACCAGCGCCGAAGGCATCCACCTGCGCGCCGCCACCCTGACCAGCCCCGCCGCCGAAACACCGACACAGCCCGCAGGTGATGCTCCGCAGCACCGCGCTCCCAGCGCTCTCGCCTCCCCGACTGCGGCTCCGGTCACCGCCGCAGACCCGGTTGAGCCGACCGCCAGACGCGTTGAAGCCGCGCCGCAGATCCAGCCCGCCGCCGAGGCCCCAGTTCAGGTGGCAGAGGTACCGCTGCAGCCAGTGCAACAGACTGCGCCCGCCGCACCCGTCGCCGCTTCGGCTGATACGGCTGTGGCCGAGACTGTGGAACCCGAGGCGGTCCAGGCCGATCCCGCTCAGGCCGAGACTGACAGCTCCGCCGAAAGCATCGCCGCCAAGCTGCGCCGCATTCGCGCGGTTGTCGCCAAGACCCCAACGGAGGAATTCACCGAAGATCAGCACGCCGAACAGGCGCGCGAAGACGCGGTGAAAGACATCACCAATGCGCTCTCCGCCGATCACGATGCGGTGGATGCAGAGAGCGCGGATGAGACACCCACAGAAACCGCCGATGCCGACAGCGACGCCGATATCGCCGAGGCGCTGAACCGCCTCGACCTTGGAACAGACACTGACGCCTCTGACACACCGGCCATCCCCAACGTGCCCGAAGGCGCTGAGGCGTTCTTCGCCGACAGCAGCACAGCCGAGGCTGAGGATGACACCTCAGACGAAGAGACCAGCGATGATCTGAACGGTCTGGATGATATCGCCGCCGAACAGGACAGCGATACGCCCGCTGCCCCCCCCCAGCCCGAAGAGACCGAAGAGACCGAAGAGACCGAGGTCACAGCTGACGCGACCGCACCCGCAATACCCGAAACGCCGCGCAAGCGGGGCCGCGTGCTGCGCGTCAAGCGTCGCGAGATCGAAGGCGCCATGGCCAGCGGCACGCTGGAAGCGGTCGATGATGAGGCCAGCGCCCCAGCGGCTGACAGCACCGCCGCACTGGCCCCCCAGACCAGCACACCCGCGTCAGAACCTGCCACCGACAGCAGCCTGTCCCCCGATGACGAGGCCGAACTGCTGGCCGAACTCGCCGCCGTAGAGGCAGAATTGCTCGGTGATGACGATATCGATGATATCTCAGATACGCAGGCGGCCTATGACGACGAAGATGACAGCGCTGAGCCGCAGGCCGACGACACGGCAACGCGCCAGCACCCTGCGCAGCTGACAGAGGCCCCCCAACCCATCAGCACCCCGCAGGAGGCCGCCGCATCCGTGGCGCCGCAACCGGGCCCCAAACGCGGCGCCACCAGCACCGCCGACGGCGATATTGCCCGCCTGATGGCCGCCGCCGACGAACGTCTGGAAGATCCCGAAAACAGCACCTCGCGCGAAACCTACAGCCAGCTGCGCGCCGTTATGGCCGCGGCCTCCACCGAACGCAGCGCCGGTGGCGCCTTGGAAAACAAAGATGACGCGCAGGTCTACCGCGATGATCTGGCCAGCGTGGTGCGCCCGCGCCGCCCCGATGCCCGCCCGACCTCCAGCGGTGAGGGCCGCAGCGGCACCGACCAGCGCCCCGCCAAACCCGCCAGCCGCCCGGCACCACTGAAACTGGTACAGGAACAGCGCATCGACGACAGCAGCGCCGCCCCAGCCGCACCGGTGCGCCCGCGCCGGGTCTCCGCTGCGATCCTGGCTGACGACTCCCCGGCAACCAGCGCCACCGAAGGCGGCTTTGCCGCCTACGCCGAAGAAACCGGCGCAGTCGAACTCGGCGAGCTGCTCGAAGCCGCTGCCGCCTATATGAGCTTTGTGGAAGGGCGCGATCACTTCTCCCGCCCGCAGCTGATGAACAAGGTACGCGGCGTCGACGGGACCGAATTCAACCGTGAAGACGGGCTGCGCAGCTTTGGCCAGCTCCTGCGCGAAGGCAAGATTGAACGCGCCGACAACGGTCGCTTCACCGCCTCCGGCCAGATCGGCTTTCAACCCGGCAACCGCGCTGTCGGCTGATCCCTGCCCCCCGTGCAACACATCAAAAAGGCGGCCCGCAAAGGCCGCCTTCTTTCTGTCTAGGGCAAGGTCTTCAGGGCAAACCGCCCGTCATCTTTCCGAAAATACTCCGGGGTGAATTGACCGCTAGGTCAAGAGGGGCAGCGCCCCTTCCCCGCCAATACTACAAGCTTAGCCCTGATCCTGGTCCGGGTCATTGGGATCCGCCTTGCCGACGCCGCGAAAGACAAATTTGAACGGCAAGATCCACAACACGCCGAGGACCACATAGACAAGCAGCTCCACCAGCAGCGAGGGCCGGTCGAGCCAGCTGATCACATTGACCGCCAGCACGATATAGAGCGGCATGCCGATCAGCAGGATCACCAGCGCCCAGCGCCGCCGCGCCTTGTAGCTTAGACCACTTTCGTCAGACATCAGTCAGCAAAGGGATCGGTCACCAGAATGGTGTCGTCCCGCTCCGGGCTGGTGGACAAAAGCGCAACCGGGCAGTCGATCAGCTCTTCCACGCGCTTCACGTATTTGATGGCATTGGCCGGCAGATCGTTCCAGCTGCGCGCCCCTTCAGTGCTCTCGCTCCAGCCCGGCATCTCTTCATAGATGGGGGTGCAACGCGCCTGCTGGTCAGCTGCGGTCGGCAGATAGTCAAGACGGCTGCCGTCCAGCTCGTAGCCGACACAGATCTTCAGGGTTTCAAACCCGTCCAGGACATCCAGCTTGGTCAGCGAAATTCCGGTGATACCGGAGGTGGCACAAGTCTGACGCACAAGACAGGCATCAAACCAGCCACAGCGCCGCTGACGGCCGGTGGTGGTGCCAAACTCGTGACCACGGGTGCCCAGACGCTCGCCATCTGCATCCGGGGTGCCATCCGCATTCAGCAACTCGGTCGGGAACGGGCCTTCACCCACACGGGTGGTATAGGCCTTCACAATGCCCAGCACATAATCAATGGAGCCCGGACCAATGCCCACACCTGTGGCCGCCTGACCGGCGATCACATTGGAGGAGGTCACAAACGGGTAGGTCCCAAAATCAATATCCAAAAGCGCGCCCTGCGCCCCTTCAAACAGGATCCGTTTGCCTGCCTTGCGCTTCTCGTTCAGCACTTTCCACACCGGCGCGGCAAAGGGCAGGATCTCTTTGGAGATCTCTTTCAGCTGAGCAATCAGCCCGTCACGGTCAACCGCCTCGATGCCCAGGCCTTTGCGCAGCGGATCATGGTGCTGCAGCGCACGATCAACGCGGGCAATCAGGGTCGCCTCATCCGCCAGATCCGCCACCCGGATCGCCCGGCGGCCCACCTTGTCCTCATAGGCCGGGCCAATGCCGCGCCCGGTGGTGCCGATTTTGGTGCCCTTGGAGGCTGCCTCTTCGCGCGCCCGATCCAACTCGCCATGCAGCGGCAGGATCAGCGGCGTGTTTTCTGCAATCATCAGCGTCTGAGGGGAGATATCCACGCCCTGCGCGCGCACGGTCTCGATCTCTTTCATCAGGTGCCAGGGGTCCAGCACCACGCCATTGCCAATGACCGAGAGCTTGCCGCCGCGCACCACACCCGAGGGCAGCGCGTGCAGCTTGTAGACTTTGCTGTCGATCACCAGCGTATGACCGGCGTTATGACCGCCCTGGAAACGCGCAATGACATCAGCGCGCTCGCTGAGCCAATCGACAATCTTGCCTTTACCTTCGTCACCCCACTGGGCGCCGACTACCACGACATTGGCCATCTCAGGTCCTCTGTATGCTGGTTGAAACCGACGCTCCGTATAACGAGGCAGCGCAGACAGGGGAACCGGTTTTTCGCCGCACCCCGCCTGCGCACCGCTTTTCCGCAGGATATCGTGCGAAAGTGGCCCGAAGCAGGCCTGAGCCCCGTTGCGTCGGGCAACCGGACAACGCTCCGCGCACCCAGGCCCGCTCTCCAGCCCCCGCCCCGCTCAGGCCTCTGAGGCCCGGCGATTCCCCCTCCGGCTTCAGGGACCTCCGGAGAACGGTGCACTCACGGCAGGCCGCCGCCCTAGCAGTGACGCCTACAATCTGGCCTTTCCCTAGCTCGATGTCTTGGTAGACTGAACGATGAGCTCACTGGCCTTTTCTCCTATCATTATCGCAGGAGCATTGGTGTTTCCGCTCACAATTTCAGGCATGATAGAACAATCAGCAACCCGTAACCCGGTTATGCCGTGTACCCGCAGCTGAGCATCAACAACAGCTTGAGCGGACCGGCCCATCATGCAGGTTCCCGTAGGGTGGTAGATCGATGCGGTGTTGTTGCGCACCCAGTCCAGTGTTGCGTCATAGTCCTCCATGTCTAAACTGGCGTGCGGGCGAAATTCTTCCGATATCTTGGACGTCAAGGGAGCATGTCGAGCAATTTTGCGGGCAATATTCACCCCATCGACCAGGGTCTGACAATCTGTTTGCGTCGAGAGGTAATTGGGGAAGATCTTTGGATAGGCGCTGGGATCACTGGATCTCAACCGGATCTCACCACGAGATTCGGGGCGAAGCTGGCAAACCGACATAGTGAAAGCCGAGAATTTGTCAGCGCCTTTGCCAGGGTTTTCCGCAGACAGTGGTTGGACATGAAATTGGATGTCAGGGGTTTGCAAATGAGGGCGCGTTTTTAGGAACCCGGTGGCAAGGCTGGCGGCCATAGTCATCGGACCCGCCCGGAACATCAGATACTTCGCACCGATCTTCGCCTGCCCCAGCAGAGAACTGACTTCGTCATTCAGGGTTGGCTCGTTACACTTGTAGACCAGTCGGGCCTGCAAGTGATCCTGCATATTCTTGCCGACGCCAGGCAGATCAGCGATCACGTCTATACCATGTTCAGACAAGTGCTCGGCCTCGCCAATGCCGGAAAGCATCAGGATTTGCGGCGAATTGATGGCCCCACCAGATAGGATCACTTCACAATTTGCGTTGATGACATGCGTGTCGCCAGACCGATCTTTATAGACCACACCGGTTGCACGCTTCCCTTGTATTACCACACGCTGCACATGGGCATGGGTGATGATCTGTAGATTTGGCCGTGACTTGACCGGGTTCAAAAAAGCCACGGCTGACGAACAGCGTCGTCCATTGCGCGCCGTGAGTTGGAAGAACCCAACCCCTTCCTGATCGGCACCGTTGTAATCAGGGTTAAATTTGTAGCCTGCGGCCTGGGCCGCAGCGACCCAAGCATCGGTAATAGGGCGTTGGATGCGCATGTTTGATACAGAAAGCTCGCCCCGATCGCCATGAAAAGCGTCGCCGCCTCGTTCATTGTTTTCGCTTCGTTTAAACAGGGGAAGAACATCATCCCAGCCCCAGCCTTCGTTGCCCATCTGGCGCCAGCGATCATAATCCTGCGATTGCCCGCGCACATAGAGCAACCCATTGAGCGAGGAAGAACCGCCGAGGACCTTTCCGCGGGGCCATTCGATTGATCGGCCATTCAGACCCGGATCAGGTTCCGTTTTGTAACACCAGTCGACCTTCGGGTTGTGGATGGTTTTGAAATAGCCAACAGGGATGTGGATCCAAGGGTTGATATCTTTTCCGCCCGCTTCGAGTAGAACCACCTTTTTGCGAGGGTTCGCACTTAGCCGGTTGGCAATGACACAGCCCGCAGAACCGGCTCCCACGATGATATAGTCAGCGTCCAAAACTCGTCCCTCCCGTTGCTCACGAAAAAAAGTCTATGCAGATTGCATGAATTGAGCTAGCGTTTTTGAGATAAAACGTCTCAATAATTTCATCTAGGGAGGGAAACTATGGGACTCAAGGAGAATCTACATCGCATCTCGCGGCGGGACTTGTTCCGCGTCGCAGGCCGCTACGGCATGAGCTCTACTCTTTTGGCAGCGGGGGGCTTTGGAGGTGCCATCAGTCTGGCCAACCTCGCATCAGCAGCTGAATCTACCTACGACAAGCGTTATGCAAAGCCCGCAAAACATACGCTCAAGTTTGGCGCCTCTGGATTTAACGCCCAAAATCTACTAATTGAGCGCGCTGGCGCCTTGGAATTCGCTCGTGATTTGGAGAGCCGTACGGACGGGGAGATCCGTATTGAGTTCATCGGCAACAACCAAATCTGCGGCCAGACTTCATGTGTTGAAAAGACACAGCAGGGCATTGTCGATATTTATGCAGCCTCGACCCAGAACTCGGCCGGAGGCGCGCCCTACCTCAATGTTCTTGACTACGCCTACATGTTCCCCGGTCGGGCTTCACAGTATCATTTCCTGTACAGCCCGGACTCACAACGCATTCTGCGGGATCCATTGGAAAGACGGCACGGGCTGAAATTCCTGTTCAGCCATTGCGAGCTGCGCGGCATTCAGCTGGGTCTGGGTTGGGAAGACAAACCCACCGTGACCAAGCTGGAGCAGCTTTTTGGCACCAAAAACCGAGTGACCGGAACCCAGCTGGGCCGAATTGCCATGCAGGCGCTGAACCTCAATCCCGTTCCAGTCGCCTGGGAAGAAACGCTGGACGGGCTGAAGCAGGGCCTGATTGATGGTGCGGAAACTTGGGCCTCTGCTGTGGCCTATGCCAATATGTCACCAGTGGTCAGCCAGTCGGTAGACCTGAAATTCTTCTGCGGCACCGAGCACACCTCTATGAGCGCCTCTGTCTTTGACAGTCTCGAGGGGTATCTTCAGGACGCGGTGATGGAGAGCGCCTATTGGGCTCAGACCCATGTGCAGGCCGCAAATGAGGCGGCGCTGGTTAAAACGGTCGGTCATTCCGACCCGCAAATGCCGGGGACGATTTTTGCTGAAAACAACGTGCGCAACGCGTTCCTCGCTGATGACCAGATCAGGATGGCCGAGGAGATGTGCTCGCCAGAGTTTCAGCCTCAGCTCTGGGAACAGTGGCGAGACCGCCTGAACAAATGGGCAGGTGGCATTGATACCTATCAGGAAATCTATGACATCGCGCGCCAGGTACCCAAGGATATGAAACCTGAAAATGTCGAACCTCGCCGGTGGTGGAAAGCCTAAAACCCGATACCATAGATAAGGATCGGCGTGCAGTTGCGCGCCGATTTCACTTGTCCGAGCACCGGGCGCAACGCGGTGGACATCAGGGAGGAAGAAATGGGACTCTGGTCTGAGATCAGCGACATATTTAGGGCGTTCATGTCGCAAGATAGTTGGGAAATCCGCAATGCGCTCCAAACACAAGGCGCTTGGGTCTTCGGAACAGTTGCCACCGCAGTGAGTGGTCTGACTATGCTATGGATTTACAAGCTGGTGCCCTGGCTGGACCGCCATCTGGAGCGCACCGTGATGGTCTATAGCTATCTGGCGATTGCCTTTATCATTTTTTGGGGCGTTATCGACCGCTTCATATTCTCCAATCAGCAGCCCTGGTCAACAACCATCCCGCCGCTGCTGTTTATGATCATGGCCTGGTTTGGAGCTGCCTTTAATGTGCGACTGCGGACCCACCTCAGCTTTGCCGAGTTTCGAACCATGATGCCCCGCAGCGGGCAGTTGGCCTGTCTGATGTTGGATGCCGTGTTGTGGTTTGTGTTTGCGGTGATCGTACTGGTCACAACCACCCGAATGACAGCCCTATCGGCGTCAAATTTTCAGATCGTTCTGGGCACCGACAATGTCATGCAGTGGTGGTTCCTGATCACAGCGCCGATGTCCTTTGTGTTGATGGTGGCGCGGGTGTTTGAAAACTTGATCGAGGATTTTGCAAACTGGCGCTCTGGCGCGCCGCTTATCAAACAGGCTGTAATCGGAGGGGACATCTGATGACGGACGGCTCCTGGGTCACGCTGATCTCGCTGGGTGTTACCTTCCTTTTCATGCTGGGGGTACCGGTGCTGCTGGTCATTGCATATTGGGTGATCGGCTGCTCGTTTGTGCTGGGGCTGACGCTCGACAATATGGGCGCTGAGCTGCTGAACGTCTTCAACAAAGGTTTTGCCCTTTTGGCGATGCCGTTGTTTATCCTCACTGGGGATCTGATCAACCAGTCAGGGATTGCCCGGCGACTATCGGATTTCGCATATGCCTGTCTGGGCTGGCTGCGGGGCGGACTTGCCATGGCAGCCCTTGGGGCTTGCGGCTTGTTTGCGGCCATTTCCGGCTCCAATTCCGCGACGACGGCAACCATCGGGTCGATGCTGCATCCCGAGATGGTCAAGGGTGGCTATGACGAACGCTTTTCAGCAGCCACGGCAGCTGCGGGCGGTACGGTGGGGATTATCATCCCACCCTCGATTATCTTTATTGTTTATGGCTTTCTGTTAAACTTACCGATCTCGGAACTGTTTGTCGCCGGCATCCTGCCAGGAGCACTCATGGTGATCGGGATGCAATTGGCCTGCTGGACCATCTGTCGGATCAACGGCTGGGGACATTTGATCCCACTGCAACTCACCCGCGTTCTAAAAACCGCTTTTGGAGCCTGGCTCGGTTTTTTCGCAATTGGGCTGGTTCTCTGGGGTATTTATACAGGCAAATTCTCTCCGACTGAAGCGGCAGGTGTTACTGTTGGGTTTTGCGTGATTGCAGGGCTGGTCAGCTATCCGTTGAACCTGATCATGGGATCACGCAAGGATAGGCCAATATCAGAAAAATCCTACGCTGAGATGCTGGTGGTCGAAGGTTTTACCATCCGGCAAATCCCAGCAGTGGTGGTGCGATCAGCTCAGATCACCGGCATTCTGGCGCCGCTTATTGCTATCTCTGTGGTGATGCAACAAATCCTGTCGCTATTAGGTGCGCAGCAAACCATCGGCGATTTTGTTACTTCGATGGGGGGCTACCACGCGGTGCTCTTCACATCGATGGTGATCGTGTTCTTCTCTGGCATGGTGTTGGAAAGCCTGCCTGTGACCATTATCCTCGCGCCAATCCTCGCACCCATCGCGGCCTCAGCTGGGATAGATCCAATCCATTTCTCGGTGATCTTCCTGGTGGGGGCCTCGATTGGCTTTATCACGCCGCCTTACGGGCTTAACCTCTATGTCGCATCTGGAGTGACGGGCGTTCCCTACTTCCGACTGCTGCGCTATACCATGCCTTACCTTGCAGCATTGATTGGTGTCTGGGTACTGGTTGCGCTGGTTCCCGATCTGGCGCTGATCCTGCTGCCCAACAGATAGATGTGACGCCATGCCCGACCGGACGAGCCCCCCCAAAGAAACACAGATTCCAACAAACCTGCGGCTGCTGTTGATTCTGGAGGAGGTTGTCCGGCGGGGCGTCGCAGTAAAGCCTGCACAATTGGCCGATGCTCTGGGCCTGCCAAAACCCACCCTGCACCGGCTATTGCAAACCGCCGAGGAAGAAGCCTTCCTACAACGCGATCTCGATGGGCGCTCCTATGGACCCGGCCCGAGACTGCGGTCACTGGCGGTGAACACAATTTCATCCGAACATCTGCGCACGGCCCGACTGGCCATCCTAAAGGCGGTAGCTGAGGAAATCGGAGAAACCTGCAATTTGGCGACGCCAGATCGCGAAGGCATGACCTATCTGGACCGTGTTGAGACCAAATGGCCGCTGCGCATTCAGCTTCCGATCGGTACCCAGGTGCCGTTTCACTGCACGGCTAGCGGCAAGATGTATCTGTCGACATTGCGGGCTGCGACCTTAAACAGCGTGCTCTCAGCCCGGGCTCTGGAGCCACAGACCGACAAGACAATCACCTCTCCTGATGCGCTGCGCGCAGAGCTACAAAAAACCCGTGAACGGGGCTATTCGACCGATGACGAGGAATTCATGACTGGCATGGCTGCGATTGCTGTGCCGATCCTTGATACTCAAGACAGACTGATGGCAACCCTTTCGGTTCATGCCCCGGTTCAACGTCACTCGCTGAGCCAGATTCTCGAGTTTCTCGAACCCCTGAAAACCGCTGCGATGCGCTTGACCCAGCTGCACGAGGATCTATCGACCGGCAACTGATGTCGCGAAACGCCCTTAGTTCGGCTGCTTCAGGAAGACAGGCAACACTTCGCAAATCGCGCCTCCTGCGCGCTGCTATCGCACCCTGCCATCGCGCCCGCCCCCGTTGCCTCCTCACCGCGCGCCCACTTCACGACCTTTACTCAGATATCTGCCAGACTGATCGCTGATCGATCACCTCTGCGCAGCCGGAGTAACCGCCCTGCTGCGCCACCAACCAAGACGACCCAAGATCGGCTCCGCATCCGCAGGGTGCTGCGTAAGACCGCAGTTGGCACGCCAAACAATGCGGGGGCAGATCAGGATATCCTGTCCGCCAGGCCCCACCCGGGCCTGACCAGAGCTTTAGCGGCGGCGCCGCCCTCTTTTCTCTTCATCCGCAGGAGGAGACACCGAATAAACCCCGTCAGACCAAGGGGTCAAACCGGAGACATCCAGCCGCAGACACCAACACTGCACCATGCCCCCAACAGTGTCTGAACACCCTGTTTATGAACCCGCCGCAGCGGAGCCGCCCGATGTGCATAACGCGGGCTCTGCCAGCCGCACCGGTTGGCCATGAGGCGTGGCGAGATAGGCCGCCTCCCATTTCAGGCGCATATCCGCGGCGTCCTCGACCGCCACTGTTCCGGCCTCGGCCAGATACTGTTCCAGCGTTTCCAGCCAGGCGGCAAAATAATCCTCGCCACCATTCAGATCCTTCGCCAACCCGTGACGGCGCAGCGTCGCAGAAAACCGCGCCACCCAGTCGCCCCAGGAAAACGCCCCGCGTTCATTCAGATGCACCGTCAGCGCAAAGACCTGCGCGTGCCAGGGTTGCCCGAAGACCGGGTCCGGTTGCGCCTGTGGCAAATTCTCAAATCCGCTCATACCGCCTCCAGATAGCTCTGCCACAGATCCAGCACCACCTCGTCTCCCGGATGCTCCGGCGCGCTCCACAGGTCCGATGCCGCAAAGGCCACCGCATAGAGCGGCTCCGGTGCCTCGCCCAGACCATGGGCGGCACTGTCAGGCAGAACATGCGTCCCATGCACCCGCACAATCCACCCCCGCGCCCCAACCGCATAGGTCGGCAGCCGCGTGTGGCCGCCCGCCACCAACCGATTGCCACCGGGGCGGCGACAGCGCACAGGGTCACCGGGGGCAAAGGCAACGGCCACATCACTGGGGCGATCCGCCGGACCACCCTTGGCCAGTGCTGCGGCCACATCCGCCGCCTTCAGAGCACGGGCAGCCAGCGGATGCGGGGCCGCGCGATCAGCGCCCGTGCCATCACTGCCGTCAGTGGCTGAGGCCAGATCTTTGGCGCTCAGCACCTGTTTTTCCACCAGCAGCGTTGCCAAACCCGCCAGCCATTTCTCGTAGTAGGAAAACCGCGTGTAATCCAGCGGCGCCAGCCGTTCGCGCGCATGGCGCGACGTGTCGATATTCCACTGCCCCAACGCGCCGCAGGCCAGCGTTATCGCCAGCGCACGGGCGTGCCAGTCTTCGGCAAAAACCGGGGCGCCCTGCGGTTCGGGCGTCACCGGCCCATCGCCGAATCGTCCCCCCATGTCATGGACCCGGCTCATGACGCCGCCACCTCGGGCGCGATCGCCAATCCTGTGCCGATCATACTGTCACGGCTCACCAATGCGGCCAGTTGTTCTTCGCTCATCCCTTCGCTGCCCTCGGGTCGCATCGGCAGCACCAGATAGCGCACCTCGGCCGTGGAGTCCCAGACCCGCACCGATGTGTCCGCAGGCAAGGTCACGCCAAACTCCGCCAGCACCCGGCGCGGCTCACGCACAGCGCGGGCGCGGTAGGCATCCGATTTGTACCACCCCGGCGGAATGCCCAGGAGCGGCCACGGGTAACAGCTGCACAGGGTACAGACGACCATATTGTGCTGCGCGGGGGTGTTCTCCACCACCACCATATGCTCGCCCTGACGGCCATAATAGCCCAGATCCGCCAGCACCGGATCGGCGTCAGCCAGCAACGCGGCCTTGAAGTCCGGATCGTGCCAGGCGCGGGCCACCACCCGCGCGCCATTCGCAGGACCGATGCGGTTCTGATAGGTGTCGATAATCTCATCCAGAGCGGCCGGATCAATCAGCCCCTTCTGGGTCAGCAGGGTTTCCAGCGCATTGACGCGCAGGGCAGGATCCGGGGGCAAGAGGCTATGCGGGGCGTCAGCGTGATCATGAGGCATGGGGTGAGACTGCCCGCCACAGCGCAAACCTGTCCAGTCACAATCCGTCATGGATGGGATCAGCGGGCCTGATGCAAGGCGCCACCGCCTCCTCCCGCAGGCGCCGATCCTGCGCTATTTCCTGCACATTTCAGCCGCCTCAGAGGCCATAGCGCCGCGTTCTCCACGCTTCGGCAAACTGAGCCCTTGCCCCTCAGAGCAATCTTCCCTATTTACCGCCCGATACTCAGCCAACCGCCGTAGGATCCTATGGAAAACGTCGTACTCATCATCCATCTTCTTCTGGCCTTGGGGCTGATTGCCGTTGTCCTCTTGCAGCGTTCCGAAGGCGGCGGCCTTGGCATGGGCGGCGGCGGTGGCGGGGCCATGTCTGGCCGGGCCGCAGCCACCGCGATGAGCAAGCTGACCTGGATCCTGGCCGTGGCCTTTATCGGCACCTCGATCACGCTGACCATTCTGGCGGCACAGAAATCCGCAGGCTCTTCGGTCGCCGACCGCCTGGGCGCCCCTGCCGCAGAGGGTGCCGCTGATGCCCCCGAAGCGCCGCTCGGCAGCGATCTGCTGCCGCCGGTTCAGGGCGACAACGCACCGCTGGTTCCCAGCGCAGACTAAATCCGGCCCTTCGGGTCCGGATCTTTGGATCGGCCCGGCGGATCTCACCGCTTTGGGCAGATCCGACAATTACCACTGCGTCTGACGCGGGATTCGCGAGAATCCACTACACTTAGAATGAACAAAAGCAGCCGTAACAGCATCTTGCGGCTTGCTTGCGCATTTTGCGCGAATCCTTTATACGTAAAGCCCCGTGATGCTGCGGTTTCTGCAACCGCCGGGCAGCTGAATTCTGACTTCTCACGGGGGCAGCCGAACACTCATGGCGCGTTTCATTTTCATTACTGGCGGTGTTGTATCATCTCTGGGCAAAGGGCTGGCATCCGCCGCTCTTGGGGCACTTCTTCAGGCGCGCGGCTATTCCGTCCGCCTGCGCAAACTGGACCCCTATCTGAACGTCGATCCGGGCACGATGAGCCCGTTCGAACATGGCGAAGTCTTCGTAACTGACGACGGCGCCGAAACCGATCTCGACCTGGGCCACTACGAACGGTTCACCGGTGTGGCCGCCCGCAAGACCGACTCGGTCTCCTCGGGCCGGATCTATTCCAACGTGCTGGAAAAGGAACGCCGTGGAGATTACCTCGGCAAGACCATTCAGGTCATTCCGCATGTGACCAATGAAATCAAAGACTTCATCTCCATCGGCGAAGATGAGGTTGATTTCATGCTCTGCGAAATCGGCGGCACCGTCGGCGACATCGAAGGTCTGCCCTTCTTTGAAGCGATCCGTCAGTTCGCCAATGACAAGGCGCGCGGCCAGTGTATTTTCATGCACCTCACCCTCCTGCCCTATATCAAGGCCTCCGGTGAGCTGAAGACCAAGCCGACCCAGCACTCCGTGAAGGAGCTGCGCTCCATCGGTCTGGCCCCCGATATTCTGGTCTGCCGCTCCGAGGGTCCGATCCCGCATAAGGAACGCGAAAAACTGGCGCTGTTCTGCAACGTGCGCGCCGACTCGGTGATTGCCGCGCAGGATCTGAAATCCATCTATGAGGCGCCGCTGGCCTATCACCGCGAGGGTCTCGATCAGGCGGTTCTGGATGCCTTTGGCATTGCCCCTGCCCCGAAACCCAAACTGGCCCGCTGGGAAGATGTGGCTGACCGCATCTACAACCCCGAAGGCGAAGTCAAAATTGCCATCGTGGGCAAATACACCCAGCTGGAAGACGCCTATAAATCCATCGCCGAGGCACTGACCCATGGCGGCATGTCGAACCGCGTGAAGGTGAAGATCGAATGGGTCGACGCCGAGCTGTTCGACAAGGAAGACGCCGCGCCTTACTTGCAGGGCTATAACGCCATTCTGGTTCCCGGCGGCTTTGGCGAGCGCGGCACCGAGGGCAAGATCAAGGCGGCGCAATATGCCCGCGAGCACAAGCTGCCCTATCTGGGCATCTGCCTTGGCATGCAGATGGCGGTGATCGAAGCCGCGCGCAACGTTGCAGGTATCTCCGAGGCGGGTTCGGAAGAATTCGACCACGAGGCGGGCAAGAAACGCTTTGAGCCGGTGGTCTATCACCTGAAAGAATGGGTGCAGGGCAACCACACTGTCGCGCGCAAGGTCGATGACGACAAGGGCGGCACCATGCGTCTGGGCTCCTACAACGCCACGTTGGCCGAAGGCTCCAAAGTGGCCGAGGTCTATGGCACCACCAAGATCGAGGAACGCCACCGTCACCGCTATGAGGTGGACACCAAATACCGCGAACAGCTGGAGGCCTGTGGCCTCAAATTCTCCGGCATGTCCCCCGATGGTCGCCTGCCGGAAATCGTCGAATGGTCGGATCACCCCTGGTTCATCGGCGTGCAGTTCCATCCAGAACTGAAATCGAAACCATTTGATCCGCACCCGCTGTTCGACGATTTCGTTCGCGCCGCCAAGGAAGCCTCGCGTCTGGTGTGACGCCCGGCGCCGCATGCGCCACAGATCATTACAACGAAAAAGGCAGGCCCGCGCGGTCTGCCTTTTTTCTTGCCCACACGTCATGTTAGCGACGGCGTTAGCGCAACCACCTGATGCTAATAGTTGTTTCCTGCCGCAGGCGCGGTATAGACGGTGCCAGACAGACAATCCCTTTTCGTGGAGACCCGACCTATGGCGCAAGAAACTTCGACCCAGACCGCACAGCTTGATCGTATCGCAAACGGCAAGGGCTTCATTGCGGCGCTCGATCAGTCCGGCGGCTCCACCCCGAAGGCTCTGGCGCTCTATGGTGTGACCGAAGGCGCCTATGCCAATGACGACGAGATGTTCGGCGAGATCCAGAAGATGCGCGCCCGCATCATCACCGCGCCCGATTTCAACAGCGACAAGATCCTCGGCGCGATCCTGTTTGAAAAGACCATGGATGCGGCCATCGACGGCACTCCGGTGCCTGCCTACCTCTGGAACACTTGCGGTGTTGTGCCCTTCCTCAAAGTGGACAAAGGTCTCGCGGATGAGGCGGACGACGCCCAGACCATGAAACCGATGCCTGATCTTGATGCGCTGCTGTCGCGCGCGGTGAAGGCCGGGATTTTCGGCACCAAGATGCGCTCCGTCATCAAGGGCGCCAATGCCACCGGCATCAAGAATGTCGTGGGTCAGCAGTTCATCATCGGCCGCCAGATTGCCGCTGCCGGCCTGCTGCCGATCATCGAACCGGAGGTGGATATCCACTCCGCCACCAAAGCCGAAGCTGAAGCGCTGCTGAAAGACGCGATTCTGGCCGAGTTGAACGCCCTGCCCGCCGAGACCAAAGTGGCGCTGAAGCTGACCATCCCGACCGAGGCCGGTCTTTATGACGATCTGGCAGCCCACGCCAATGTGGTGCGCGTCGTGGCCCTGTCCGGCGGTTACACCACCGATGACGCCTGCGAGAAGCTGTCCCAGAACAAGACCATGATCGCCTCCTTCAGCCGCGCCCTGACCGAAGGTCTGAACGTGGCCATGAGCGATGAGGACTATAACGCGGCGCTTGGCTCCAACATCGACAAGATCTACCGCGCCTCGATCTGACGCGCGCCCCTGACGGGGCAAGACACTAAGAAAAGAGCCGCGCCGGTCAGATCCAGGCGCGGCTCTTTTTCATTTCATCACGGGTTCGTTTCAGATCTGGCTGACGCCGGGCTCAGTCGAATTTTGGCGCGCGTTTCTGCATCTGGGCGGCGACCACCTCCATCTGCTCGGGCTTGCCGATCAGACCGACCTGAACGCGGGATTCCTCCAGCAGCACCTCGGCGCTGTCGGTGCTGGTCTCGGCCGTCTCGATCAGCGCTTTCGCCGCGCGGATGGCGGCCGGGCTTTGGCCTGCAATCACGGTCGCCAGCTCATGGGCGCGGGCGACGGGATCTTCGGCCAGTTCCGTAACCAGCCCCCAGTCCAGCGCCTGCGGCGCCGAGACCTTCTCCGCCGTATAGGTCAGCCTGCGCATCACATCGGACCGCAACAGCTGCGGCAAGAGCACCATGCCCCCCATGTCGGGAACAATACCCCATTTCATCTCCATGACCGAAAACCGCGCATCCGGCGCGGCAATGCGGATATCGGCCCCCAGCGCCAGTTGCAGCCCGCCGCCAAAGGCAACGCCATTGATCGCCGCAATCACCGGCATTGGCAGCCGCCGCCAGACCATCGCCACCTGTTGTACCTGATTGGCATCACCGTGAGAGCGGCTCATCAGCCACTCTTCAGGGTTTTTCAGCCCCATCTGGGCAAAGCTCATCAGATCCAGCCCGGCGCAAAACGCCTTGCCCTCGCCCGAGAGCACAACCACCCGCGCCTTGCTGTCCATCAGGCTTTCGCCTGCGGCAATGATCTCTTCGATCATCTGACTGTCCAGCGCGTTCATCTTGTCGCCGCGGGTCAGCGTCACCCGTGCGATGTGGTCTTCGATCTCTACCGATACCCGTGCCATGTCGGCCCCCTCTTTCTCGGACATTCTCTTGGCCGCAGACTGCCCCGGATCCCCGGCCCGCGCCAGCGTAACGCCGGGGCAAAGCGGCAGGCTGTGACCTGCGCTTGCCCGAGAGGGTCCGATCACGTTATCTGCCCCCATGACACAGCCACGCTACACCCCGCTCGCCCAATCCCTCCCCGCTTCGGTTCCCTTTGTCGGGCCGGAAACCCAGGAACGCCAGCGCGGCGCGGTGTTCAAGGCGCGGCTGGGCGCAAATGAGAATATCTTTGGCCCCTCGCCGAAGGCGATTGCGGCGATGCAGGCTTCGCTCACGGAGATCTGGAAATACGGCGACGCCGAAAGCCACGACCTGCGCGCGGCATTGGCCGCCCACCACAGTGTTGCGCCTGAGAATATCATGATTGGCGAGGGCATTGACGGGTTGCTCGGCTATCTGGTGCGGCTGCTGATTGGCGAGGGCGATGCGGTGGTCACCTCGCTTGGAGCCTATCCGACGTTCAACTACCATGTCGCAGGCTTTGGCGGCGTATTGCATACCGTCCCCTACAAGGTCGACCACGAAGACCCCGCCGCGCTCTTTGCCAGGGCGGCAGATGTGGGTGCGAAGCTGGTCTATCTGGCCAATCCCGACAACCCGATGGGCAGCTGGCACAGCGGCGCCGATCTGCTGGCGGCGATGGCTACCCTGCCAAAGGGCTGCCTGCTGCTCTTGGACGAGGCCTATATCGACTGCGCGCCGGAGGGCACTGCCCTGCCCATCGACATCAATGATCCGCGCGTGATCCGAACCCGAACGTTTTCCAAGGCCTATGGCATGGCCGGTGCGCGGGTGGGCTATGTGCTGGCAGAGGCGGAACTGATCGCCGCCTTCAACAAAGTGCGCAACCATTTCGGCATGAACCGTACCGCCCAGATTGGCGCGCTGGCGGCCCTGCAGGATCAGCACTGGCTGGCAGAGGTTCTGGACCGCATCAGCACCGCCCGCGACCGGATTGGCGAAATTGCCCGCGCCAATGGGCTGACGCCGCTGCCCTCAGCCACCAATTTTGTGGCCATCGACTGCGGCAGAGATGGCGCGTTTGCCAAATCGGTGCTGGACGGTCTGGTGGATCAGGGCGTGTTTGTGCGGATGCCCTTTGCCGCGCCGCAAAACCGCTGCATCCGCGTGAGCTGCGGGCCGGAGGATCAGCTCGACGCCTTCGCCCGCGCACTGCCTATCGCGCTGGCGCGGGCGCGCAACGGCTGAAGCCGCGCGCAAGGGCTGCTGCGGATCACCCGCAGCAGCTCAGATCTGAGGGCGCGCTGGTTTCTGTGCTGCCAGCCCCGGCGATCACCGATGCCGCGGCCTCCAGCGCGCCGGATCCATGCGGGATCTCCAGCGCCTTCAGCCCGGCATCAACACCGCCCAGTAGCCCCATGATCATCTGACCGTTCACATGGCCCATATGACCCAGGCGCAGGAAGCCGTGCCACTCCGGGCTGTTCGGCGCCGCCATGCCAAGGCCGATGCCCAGCGTCAGCCCCAGGGTCTGCTCGACCCACGCGCGCAGGCGGGTGGCGTGATCGCCGCCCAGATGCAGGGAGGTCACCGCATTGGAGCGCAAGGCAACGTCCTGCACATTCATCCGCAGCGGACCATCCGCGCCCCAAGCGCCACAGGCCGCCCAGATCGCGCGCGCCAGATGATGATGCCGCGCCCAGACGGCCTCCATCCCCTCGCCGTGGATCAGATCCAGCGCGGCCCGCAGACCATAGAGATGATGCGTCGGCGCGGTGCCGCCAAAGTACTGGTAGAATTCTTCCGGATTGGCGCGTGGCTCCCAATCCCAATAGCGGCTGACCCGCGGCAGGCGGGCGCGGGCCTCGGCGGCCTTGGGGCTGAAGAACACAAACCCCATGCCCGCAGGCACCATCAGCCCCTTCTGGCAGGCGGAAACCATCACATCGACGCCCCAGGCGTCCATCTCAAACCGGTCACAGCCGAGCGAGGCAATGCAATCTGCCATCAACAGCGCGGGGTGATCGCAGGCCTCCAGGGCCGCGCGCAGCGCCGCCACATCATTGCGGATGGAGCTGGAGGTATCGACATGCACTGCCAGAACCGCCTTGATCCGATGCGCGGTATCTGCGGCCAGATGGCTGGCGATCCGATCCATATCCCAGGGCGCGCCGGTGCCGAAATCCAGCAGCTCAACCTCAATCCCCAGCGCCTCTGCCATTTCGGACCAGCCGATGGCAAAGCGCCCGGAGGAGGCCACCAGCACCGTGTCGCCGGGTTTCAGCGTGTTCTGCAACGCCGCCTCCCAGGCACCGTGACCATTGGAAATATAGATCGCCACATGATGATCCGTGCGCGCAACCCGGCGCAGATCGGGGATCAGCGTCGCGGTCATCTCCACCAGTTCTCCGGCATAGATATTCGGCGACGGACGGTGCATCGCCTGCAACACCGCATCCGGAATGACCGACGGTCCGGGGATCGCCAGATATCCGCGCCCCGCGGCAAGGGAAACACCCGCTGTCATGCTGCACTCCTGTCCTGCAAACGGTCTGATTGCGGCGACTGTGGCCTGCGGGGTCAAAGGCTGCAAGCCCTTGCGCTGCCGTGCAAATAAATTTGACGTAGCGATGTCGTGATCCCGGTCGGCGCCGCGCCTGCAACGGGTGACAGCCGCGCCAATGCTTGCACCTTTCCCCTCAGCTGCTTAAATGGCGCAGGTCTGACGCAGATGTCAGCGCCAGAAAAACCACAGCGGTTGGACCCCTTGCCCCAGACTGACCCCAAGACCCCCTCGCCCGCAGCGCCGGACACGGCCCCCGCCACGGACGCGTCCACGGAGGCGGCATCGCCGACGCAGACCACAGCTCCCGCGACGGATCAGACCGTGGCAAAGCCCCCCGTCACAGGGGAGCCCCCGGCCATCAAGAGCAAGCCCGAACACATGTCCTCGCGCGAATTGCTCGGCTGGCTCTGGCGGGGCTATCTGCGCCACTACATGGGGCTATTGGGTCTGGCGATCCTGTTCATGCTGATTGAGGGCGGCACCGTTGGTGGCCTCAGCTACATGATGCAGCCGATGTTTGATCTGGTGTTTGTCGCGGGCAATACCAATGCGCTGTTCTGGGTCAGCCTGGCGTTTCTGATCATTTTTACCATGCGGGGGCTGTCCAGCGTCTGCCAAAAGGTGATCCTGAGCAAGATTTCCCAGACCTCTGCGGCGCATATGCGCAAGGATATGTTGGCGCGGCTAATCCGACAGGATCCCTCGTTTCATCAGGTGAACCCGCCCGGGTTTCTGATCCAGCGGGTGCAAAGCGATGTAATGGCGATCAATTCGGTCTGGCAGGCGCTGATCACCGGGGCGGGCCGCGATGTCACCCAGATGGTTGCCGTGCTGGCGGTGGCGATCAGCGTGGACTGGCGCTGGACCGCGATCATGCTGGTTGGCTTGCCGATGCTGCTGTTGCCGCTGGCCGCCGTGCAACGCTACGTGCGGCGCAAGGCCTCGCAGGCACGGGATTTGGGCGCCTCGCTCTCCACCCGGCTGGATGAGATTTTTCACGGCATTGTGCCGATCAAACTGAACAATCTTGAAGACTACCAGACCGACCGGTTTGGCGGCCATATGGATCAGTTTGTCCGCTCCGAGGTGCGCGCGTCCTTTGGCGTGGCGTCCACCACCGGCATGATCGATATCATGGCCGGGTTGGGTGTAATGGGCGTGGTGCTTTACGGCGGCGCGGAAATCATCGAGGGCAAGAAAACCGTTGGTGAGTTCATGAGCTTCTTCACCGCCATTGGTCTGGCCTTTGATCCGATGCGCCGTCTGGCGTCGATCAGCGGCACCTGGCAGGCGGCCGCCGCCGCGATGGAGCGCATCAAGGAGTTGATGGACTCGCCCATCAAACTGGTATCGCCGGAAAACCCCGTGCCCCCCCCCAAGGGTCTGCCAGAGGTGGCGCTGACAGATGTGACCCTGCGCTATGGCGACTCCGATGTGCTGCGCCAACTGTCGCTGGTGGCAGAGGCAGGCAAAACCACCGCCCTGGTCGGCGCCTCGGGTGCGGGCAAATCGACCATCTTCAACTTGCTGACCCGGCTGGTGGACCCGCAGGAGGGATCCGTCACCGTGGGCGGCGTTGCTGTGCGGGATCTCGATCTGGATGACCTGCGCGGGTTGTTTTCCGTGGTCACACAGGAGGCGCTGCTGTTCGACGAAACCCTGCGCGAGAACATCCTTCTGGGGCGCACCGATGTGAGTGATGCGCAGCTAGAGGAGGTGTTGCAAGCCTCCCATGTGGCGGATTTTCTGCCGAAGCTGGCCAATGGGCTGGATACTCTGGTGGGGCCGCGTGGCTCAGCCCTGTCTGGGGGACAGCGCCAGCGGGTGGTGATTGCCCGCGCGCTGCTGCGGGACACGCCGATCCTGCTGCTGGACGAGGCGACTTCGGCCCTGGATGCGCAATCTGAAAAGGTGGTGCAACAGGCGCTGGAGAAACTCTCCGGCGGGCGCACCACATTGGTCATCGCGCACCGGCTGTCGACCATCCGCAATGCCGATAAAATCGTGGTGATGGAACGCGGCGAGGTGATGGACCATGGCACCCATGAAGAGCTGCTGGAGCGCGGCGGCATCTATGCGGATCTCTACCGGTTGCAGTTTCAGGACGGCAAAACGCTGGTCGACCGCGAAGGCGTCGCCGCACAGGCGCCGAAACAAGTCCGCGATGGCGGTGACCAGCCCCGCTGGTTCCAGAAACTGGCCCGCCGCATGTTCGGCTAGGCCTTGCCCACCCCGCGACCTACATTGCCTTTCATGATCCTTCAGGAGCCTGACCTATGAGCAACCGCCGCATCCTGCGCCTTTCCGGTGCCGAGACCCGTGACTTCCTGCAGGGGCTGATCACCAATGATGTCGCCAAGGTCGATCAGGGGCTGGTCTATGCCGCCCTGCTGACGCCACAGGGCAAATATCTGGCGGACTTCTTTGTCGCTGCGGATGGCGAAGATCTGCTGCTGGATGTGGACGAGAGCCTGGCCGCCAGTCTGGCGAAACGGCTGACCATGTACCGGCTGCGCGCCAAGATCACCATTGAGGAAACCGATCTGGCCGTGTGCCGGGGCACCGGACCTGCGCCTGAGGGCGCGCTGGCGGATCCGCGACACCCGGATCTGGGCTGGCGGCTTTATGGCGCGGAGGCAGGCGACGATGGCAGCAACTGGGACGCGATCCGCGTCGCCCATTGCATCCCCGAAACCGGCATTGAGCTGGGATCGGACAGCTACATCTTGGAGGCTGGGTTTGAACGGCTGAACGGCGTCGATTTCCGCAAAGGCTGCTATGTCGGCCAGGAGGTCACCGCCCGGATGAAGCACAAGACCACCCTGCGCAAGGGGCTGGCCACGGTCACGGTTGCGGGCGCGGCCCCCATCGGCACCGAGATCCGGCGCGCCGATAAACCCGTCGGCACGCTGTTCACGCAGGCCGGAAATCAGGCCATCGCCTATCTGCGATTCGACCGCGCCGGTGACGACATGTGTGCGCAGGACGCGCGGATCGACTGGCAGGCTAAGACCTGAGGCAATTCTGTGGCCGCACCCGCAGCTTGTGACGCGACGTCACAGCAGGGTTGATCCGCCGCTCGGCTATGTCTGAGGGATCATTTTTCGAGGAATTGCCAATGCGCCTGCTCCCCTGTCTTGCCCTCAGCCTGCTGCCCCTGCCCGCCCTTGCGACGGATTATTGGGAGTATCAGGACTGGTCTGTCGCCGCTGAAATTCGGGTCACGGAACAGCATGACTGGCGCGATTGCACGGCTTGGACCGGCGGCGACGGGTTGCCGCTGCTACGGCTTTCGGTGACCCAAGGCGATGTCGGCCCGCCGGAAACCTACCCACAGCTGGAACTGTTTGAGAGCGCCGCCCGCCACTACCCGACGCAGGTGCAGAACGGTCAGGCGATTGGTTTTATCATCGACCGAGAAGCAGTGTTCTACGGTATCGCAAACGGCGAAATCAACGAGGAAGGCCTCGCTGAGGCGCGCGCGCAGATCCGCTGGATGGACGCGCTGAACAGCATTCTGTGGATGCAGAACGGTCAGCGGATGGAGGTGCGCACGGTGGTGCCCTATGCCGCTGGCGAGATGGTTCTGGACGCATCTCTGGCCGGATTTACTGCCGCCTACGGCAAGATGATGGATGAATGCGGCCACAGTCTGGAGCTGCGCAAGCTGGAGATAGACTACAACTGAGCGCTTGACTATTTTCACATGTAGCAAAAAACCCCCGCAGCGAGGCTGCGGGGGTTTTCTGTTTCGCGGATCTGTTGGCGCTAACTGCTTATGCGCGTTCAGAATATTCCATGGTCTCGGTATTGACGATGATCATCTCGTCCTGACCGACGAAGGGCGGCACCATGACCTTCACGCCATTATCAAGGATCGCCGGCTTGAAAGAGTTGGCGGCGGTCTGCCCTTTGACGACCGGCTCGGTCTCGACGATCTTGCAGGTGACTTTCTGCGGCACGGTGGCGTTCAGCGCCTCGTCGTCGTGGAATTCAACAACGATGGTCATGCCATCCTGCAGAAACGGACGGCGGTCGCCCAAGAGCTCTGCGGGCAGTTCGATCTGCTCGTAGGTTTCAGCATCCATGAACACCAGCATGCCGTCACTCTCATAGAGGAACTGCTGATCTTTCTGCTCCAGACGAACCTTCTCGACCTTGTCAGCGCTGCGGAAACGCTCGTTCAGTTTGGAGCCGTTGCGCAGGTTGCGCATCTCGACCTGAGCAAAGGCGCCGCCCTTGCCGGGCTTGACGTGATCGACTTTGACAGCGGCCCACAGACCGCCATTGTGCTCGAGAACATTGCCGGGGCGGATCTCGTTACCGTTGATTTTGGGCATGACAAAAATCCCTCTCGGGTGGTTGATGAACTGTTAACCGCTCCTATATCTGGCAGGGAGTCGGCTGGCAAGACAACGATATGTCGTGTGACGGACCGGAGAGCTATGCAAATTGCGCATAAAAGATATGCGTTTGCAGGCTATCCGAATCGTCACAATTCCGCCATAAGGAGCGCCACGCCGAAATTGCAATAGCAAGAACAAAAAGGAAGCACGATGCGAGATTTCGTTGACGGCACCGCATATAATAACGAGCAAGGCAACCGGGCCCGCAAGCTGTTTGCCGCGGTTGTACTGGCGGCACTTGATGATGCGATTGCCGATGACAAGAAATATGGGAATGGCCCCGAGCAGATCGCTCGGTGGGCACGGTCGCGCGACGGGCGCGAAGTGCTGAGCTGTGCAGGCATCGACCCGAACGAACGTGTGGTCGGCGGCCTGATGGAATTTGTGGGCCGGGGTGTCCGCACCTCTGTTGCACTGTCGCGCGAAGAGAGCGAACGCCGCAACGCGGCACAGGCCGAGGCGGCCTGATCAGACCTGCCAGTCTGATAGACTATATATGACTGTCGAAGAAAAGCGCGTCCTGGGGGGCGCGTTTTTTCTTTTTGTGGTGGCGGTTTCAACGCGGAATAGGCCGCTCTGCGGGCTTTTCAGGACGGGAAAAATCCGCCATGGCTGACAGGTGAGAGATCACACCATCAAAAGCACGAGAGAGGCCGCCATGACAGCACGGGCGATCATGATCCAAGGCACCGGCAGCAATGTCGGCAAATCAATGATCGTTGCAGGGCTGGCGCGCGCCTTTGTGCGCCGGGGCCTGTCAGTGGCCCCGTTCAAGCCGCAGAACATGTCCAACAATGCCGCTGTGACGCCTGAAGGCGGCGAGATTGGTCGCGCACAGGCGCTGCAGGCCCGCGCGGCCATGCGCCCGCCCCACACCGATATGAACCCGGTGCTGCTGAAGCCGGAGACGGAGACCGGCGCGCAGGTGATTGTCCAGGGCAAACGCCGGGGCACACAGGCGGCCGGATCCTTCATGCGCGACAAGACCGGCCTGCTGGAGGCGGCACTGGACAGCTTTCACCGGCTGGCGGCGGATGTGGATCTGGTCCTGATCGAAGGTGCGGGCTCCCCCGCTGAGACCAACCTGCGCAAGAACGACATCGCCAATATGGGGTTTGCCTGCGCGGCGGAGGTGCCAGTGGTGCTGGTGGGTGATATCCACCGTGGCGGTGTGATTGCGCAGATTGTCGGCACCCATACGGTGCTGGACCCGCAGGATCTGGCGCGCATCAAGGGTTTTGCCGTCAACCGGTTTCGCGGGGATCGCGGCCTGTTCGATGCCGGTCGCGATGATATCGCAGCGCGCACCGGCTGGCCCTCAATGGGGGTAATCCCGTGGTTCTGGGATGCGTGGAAACTGCCGGCTGAGGATATGATGGACATCGCCTCCCGCCCCGGTGGCGCCTGCAAGATCGTGGTGCCACAGCTGGAGCGGATGGCCAATTTCGACGACCTCGACCCGCTGGCAGCGGAACCCAATGTTACGGTGGAAATCGTGCCTGCGGGCCGCGCCCTGCCCGGTGATGCGGATTTGGTTCTGATCCCCGGCAGCAAATCCACCATTGGCGATCTGACCTATTTGCGGGCGCAGGGCTGGGACATTGATATCCTCGCCCATCACCGTCGGGGGGGCCATGTCATGGGGCTTTGTGGTGGCTATCAGATGCTGGGGCAGACTGTTGATGACCCGGACGGCGTGGATGGCCATCGGGGCAAGGTTGACGGGCTGGGACTGCTGGATGTGCATACCGTCATGGCCGGTGAAAAGCGGGTGACATTGACCGAGGCGGTGACCTGCGATGGCAACCTGCCTGTGAGCGGCTATGAGATCCACATGGGGCGCACTGATGGGACGGATTGCGTCCGCGCCTGGCTGGAGATTGATGGCCGTCTGGAAGGTGCCGTCTCCCCCGATGGGCGGGTGCGCGGTTCGTATCTGCACGGGCTGTTCAGTTCGGATGCGTTTCGGGCGTCCGTGCTCTCCGATCTCGGCCATGAGAGTGTCGCGGGCTATGACGACGGGGTTGAGGCCACGCTGGACGCGCTGGCAGATCACCTTGAGGATTGTATGGATCTGGATGCGCTCTTGGCGCTGGCAGAACCGGTGCGCAACGCCTGAGCGCGGCATCTGCATCGTCTCAGATCCGTCATACCCGAGGCGGCAACCTCAGAGCAGGTTTTGGGCCGAGAGAGCGCGGTGGATTTCGCGGCGCACCAGCTTGCGGACGTTGCGGGTGATCCGCTCACCCAGGGCGCCCTGCAGCTCCTCGCGCACGATTTCCGAGACCAGCTCACGCAGCGCGTGCTCATCCAGAAAGCTCTCATCGGAGCCAAGAGTGTCCAGCGCCTCAAGTGCGGTTTCGGTGACTGACGTCTCCAGCAGATCGCGGTCCACCTCGTCGGCGGTGGATGCGGCTGGCGCTGCTGGGATATCGGTGCTTGTGTTTTCCTCAACCGCGGTATCGGCGGCGGGCGCCTCGGCCTGCGTGTGCTGCTCCGGCTGGCGGGGGGACGGTTCGATCTGCGCTGTCACAGGCTGCGGGACCTCGGCCTGCGAAGCCTCAGACTGCGTATCCTCCCCCTCGGATCGGATGACCACATCCGCAACGCTCTGGGTCTGATCGACGGGTTCTGTCTGGCCCTGTGCATCCGTGTCGCTGTCCTGATCATCCCAGGCGAGTGTTTCCAGATCACTGCCGGCGTAGGGCGTGTCGCGGGTTCCGTCGGGTTCCCACAGGACCGGGCGGGCCGTATTGGCTGCTTCCATCTCCGCCAGTTTCTGCACCACCGCGCCGACCTTCGGGTTCAGTTGCGACGCGGATTTTGTCGGGGGCGCCGGCGCAACGGAGTCCTCGGCCTGCGTCTCCTCCTCGTGATCTGTGCTGGCGGCGGCCTGATAGAGCGTGGCGGCAGGATCAGTCCAAGGCGCCTCAGTGTTGAGCGCCGCCTCAGCCTGCGCTGTTGGCGTGCCGGGCATATCTGCGGCGAGCGCCGCATCTTGGGTCTCGTCGGCGGCCTCGTCGGCCGCTGTAGCGGCGGTGATCCCGTTGAAAAAGGCCAGATCCTCATTGCCGGGATCATTGTCATGCAAGGCGATCCCCTGCGCAATGCGATCTTCCGGTTCATCCCAGAATTCAATGGCATCGGCTGCTAGCAACGCCTCAAATCGGGCCTTCCCGGACGCTGCTTCGCCGTCGGGAGGCGGGGCGGTGTCCATCGGGGCGGTCTCAGTGATCGCGGCCGGTGTCGGCGCTGCTGGCGCTGGGGCGACGGGGGTCAGCTTGCTTTCGGGGACGCGCAGCGCCGGTGTCAGAACCAGACGGGTGACCGGCTGGCTGCTGCCATTTGTGGCGCCATTTGCGGGTCCCGGCGCGCCGACGCCCTGCTCCCCGGATGCTGCCGGGACGGGCTTGGCGATCTGCGCGGCCAACGCCGCCTCTGCCCCCTTGCCAACCGAGGAGCCAGCGGCGCGGCTGTCCTCGCTCACCAGACGGCGGATCGATGACAGGACGTCTTCAATTTCAGCTTGGGTAACCGGTTCGGACATTTTTGCTTATCACTCTCGCCTCTTGCGATTGAGTGTAGCGACCTGTCCCGGTCCAGACAACCGTGTGAATCAGGTGGTTTTTAGGAAGGCCCGCACTGGCGGGCCTCCAATTGGTGGTCAACCTGGCCTCAGTTCTTGCCCAAGGCGCGCATGACCCGGTCAAGATCCTTGCTGCGCTGGCTGACATGCGCCGGAGCGTCCTTCACCAGATTGTAGTACAGCGTCGGATCGTAGATTTCTACAGCCAGACCAAGGTGTTCCGCGGTCAGCAGCCCCTGCGCCTGCAACAGCGCATAGGCTGCGAGCGCCTGATTGGCGCGCGACTGGACACGGGCGGTCTGGGCGTTCAGCAGCTCTTGCTCTGCCTCAAGAACATCAAGCGTGGTGCGGGCGCCCAGCGTGGCCTCCTCACGGATACCATCAAAGGCGACGCGCGCGGCGCGGACCTGTTCGTTGGAGGAGACAAGGCTGGCGCGCGCGGCCTCCAGCTCCACAAAGGCCTCGGAGACGTCCTGCACTACACTGCGTTGCGTGGTAATCAAGGCGCCGCGTTCAGCCTGAAGACGGGCAATGCTGGCCCGACGCGCGGAGGCCAGAGAGCCACCGGAATACAACCGCTGCGACAACGTTATGCTTGCCCCCGACGTGTCCCGAGTGCCCGGCCCGCTGGCGTCAGATGCATGAGTTGCATTGGCCCGCAACGTCACCGATGGCCCGAGATTGCGGCTGTTGCTCTGTGAGGCATAGTCCGCGGCCTTCACCGCATGTTGCTGCGACAGAAGGCTGGGGTGATTGCGCATAGCGATGGATTCTGCGGATTGCAGCGAGGCCACACGTTGCGGCAGCGGTGGCTGGCCAGCGATTGAACCAGGCGCACTGCCGACGGCCTGCACGTAGGTGGCCCGCGCATTGCGCAGATCACCCTGGCTCTCGATCAGGCTGGCCTGCGCTCCTGCGACCCGGCTCTGGGCCAGTGCCACGTCGGTACGCGTGACCTCGCCAACCTCAAACCGGTCATTCGCGGCGCGCAGTTCCTCGCGCAGCAGACGCAGGTTATTGCTGCGTAGTGCGACGGTTTCTTGCTGCAACAACACATTGACATAAGCCTGAACAGCAGCAAACAGAACCTGCTGTTCGATATCCAGCAAGGCCTGACGGGTGGCCAGTACGGTTTCCTGTGCCGCCAGTTGGCTCAGCCGCGACACACCGTTGTCAAACAGCAACCAGGAGACATCCACCCCAGTCGATATTGTCGAGTCGTGGTTCGAGTTTGCGAATGTCCCGTTACCGTTACGGGTATACTGACGCTCGATCCGCGCGACCCAGTCCACGACCGGGCGCAATCGGGCAACTGCAGCGGCAACATTTTCGTCCTGCGCGCGCAGCAGGGCACGGTTCTGTTCCAAAAGGCCGCTGGTCTTGTAGGCCCCGATCATCGCATCGGAGAGATTGTCGGCGGCGGCCTGTTTCGGGGCGCCGAGCAGCAATGCTGCGCTTCCGGCGAAAACGAAGGCCTTGAACAGGTTTGCCGTCAGTTTATTGCGCATCTTCAGCCTCATGTGGTCCGGCCCACCGACGTGGTAGTGCCGTTCTGCTCTCTGGCGCTGCGGGGTGTCAGACGCCTGTCTGTTGCAATCCGCGCCAATCGAGAACAGCGCGGACCGAATGTGAACGCTCTGCAGATTCAGAGAGCGAATTCCTGTGCGGATTCAAAACCGGGCAACACCGGAGCGCCGGCATTAAACGCCAGTCGCCAGGAAATCAGGTCGCCGCTCTTGTAGCCGACTTTGACCTCTCCCAAAGCGCCGGACATGAAGATCGCGGCCACACGACCGCCATCTTTCAGCTGGTCCAGCAACGCCTCCGGCACGGTTTCCACGCCGCCTTCAACGATCATCACGTCATAGGGGCCATGTTCCGCAGCGCCAGCATCCAGCGGCCCGGTATGGACGATTGCATTGTCTGCACCAACCGCTGAGAGCTGATCCTGTGCCTCAGAAGCCATGCTTTCATCCTCTTCGACGCCGATCACCATCTGGGCCACCCGGGCAATAACCGCCGTGGAATAGCCCAGCCCGCAGGCCACATCGAGCACCAGCTCATCGGGCTGCACGTCAATCGCGTCAAGGATCTTGGCCAAGGTGCGCGGCTCAAGCAGCACGCGACCGGGGCCGATATCGAGATTGCCATCGGCATAAGCCGCCTCGCGCTGCGCAGCCGCCACAAAGGCCTCGCGCGGCACCGCCAGCATGGCTTCGATGATCGGAAATTTGGTGACATCCGACGGGCGGATCTGCGTGTCGACCATCATGCGGCGACGTTCGGCAAAGTCAGTCATATGCTAAACTCATCTGTTCAGTCAGTTGATCCGGTTGTGCCACATCCGGGACAGGGCGGCAACGGGCGGGCGCGCATTTCTGCGGCCCTGTGGCGACTGGGTCGCCTATTTCTTCTTCACAAATTTGGTGAGGATGACGATGCGCTGCCCGTCAACCCGGCCTTCGATATGCTCGGAGTTGTCAGCGACCAGAGAGATATTGCGCACAGCCGTGCCGCGCTTGGCGGTAAAGCCTGCGCCTTTCACTGGCAGATCCTTGATCAGCACCACGGAATCGCCCTGCGCCAACGGCGCGCCGTTGCTGTCACGATGGGCACTGCTTGCCGGCGCGGCCTCAACCCAGGTGCGGATCTCATCCTCCAGCCAGAGCTGCTCGGCCAGGTCACGCGCCCAGTCGTGATCCGCCAGCCGCGCCAGCAGCCGGGCCGCCAGCACCTGAACCGCGGGCGTCTCAGACCACATCGCCGATGACAGGCCGCGCATATGATTGGGATCAAGATCTCCAGCCACCTGTTCGGCGCAGAGATGGCAGAGCGCAACCTCCGGGGACTGGCCCTCAGGCGCACCTGTCACCTCATAAGGGACAAGCGGGGATTCGGCGGCACACAGGGCGCAGGACATCGGCATAGCTCCATCGCAAAAGTCAGAACACGTGCCCTTGCTGTAGGTGAGCGAACCTGCAATGAAAACCGGCAAAAATAGAAAAGCGCCCGCGTGGAGGCGCGGGCGAGTTGGGGGTCAGCACGGAGACCAGCTGCGGCCCTTAGGGAGATGGATCAGTGTAAGAGGCGATTCCGCCGGAATATCATCGCGAGATGACTACGGCTCGATTGAGGGTGCAGGCACCGATGAGAGGCACCGGGCCGGCCTCCCCTGCCAGGCCTTAGCGTGTCTCCCCGGCACAGGAAGCGCAGAAGGGGGTGGCGGGATGCTCACTCAGATGGCTGTCGCTGATGCGATCGCCGCAGATCTGGCAATAGCCATAGGACCCCTCATCGAGACGGGCCAGTGCGCAGTCGATATCGCGGCGCAGCTCCAGCCACTTGCGGCTAAGCACGGCCTCGGACGGCTGCGCCATGGCCGGGCTTGTGCGACGGGGCGCCAGCGGCACCACAGAGGCCTCAGCAGTGATCGGCGCGCCAACGGCTGGCAGGCCCTTGCGCAAATGTGTCAGTATGTCCTTTTGAGCGGCGTGGTTCATTCAGAGGTCCTCCCCGGATCGGTGACAGGTTTTGCTGACGAAATTCTATCGGCCCGACTCAACCTATGCGGTTTCACCCCAAAGTGGTACTCGCTGGATATGGGGGATGGGGTCAGTGTCGGCGATGGGGTCCAGCGCGATGGCGGTCGTGAAAATGCCGCCGATATATCGCCCTGCAAACCACTGGAACGGCTCAGTCCGCCTTGCTATCTGTTGGGCAAGATCGACCACGGGAGATATGAGATGATCCGAACCGCCCTCACCACCCTTGCCCTGACCGGCGCGCTGTTTGGCCTGACCGCCTGCGAAACCACCAAAGGCGCAGGCCGCGACATTTCCAAAGCCGGCCAAGCGATCAGCGGCGCCGCACAGGACGTGCAGAACAGCCTCTGACCTTGTTACGGTTGTGGGGAAGAGAGGAACCGTCTAGCCCGAGGGGCTGGGCGGTTTTTTGTTATTTGGCGATTTATGGCGACCCGGAACTGAAAAATGCGGTGGGCAGCGCCCTCCCCCATTTGCCAAAGACAAACATGTGGTTTGACGGGGCATGGCGCGCTGCCCGGTCTGGCGACCGAACGGGGCATTGACAGGGACAGCAACGAAAAAAACGGGGCCATGGCCCCGTTTTGTATGCGTTTGAGGGTTTCCCGCGTCATTGCCGGGGTGCGGGCACGCAATTGGCTTTGCCAAGTGCTTTCGCCCGCGCCGCCCCTAAAATGGTCAGCTTTAGCTGTCCATTTTGAGGGCGGAAATAAACGCCTCTTGCGGGATGTCGACCTTGCCGAACTGGCGCATCTTCTTCTTACCGGCTTTCTGCTTGTCCAGCAGTTTGCGCTTCCGGGTGGCGTCGCCGCCGTAGCATTTGGCGGTCACATCTTTGCGCAGGGCGGAGAGGGTTTCGCGGGCGATCACCTTGCCACCGATGGCGGCCTGGATCGGGATCTTGAACATGTGGCGCGGAATCAGGTCCTTGAGCTTTTCGCACATGGCGCGGCCGCGCATCTCCGCCCGGTCGCGGTGCACCATCATCGACAGCGCATCCACCGGCTCGTCGTTGACCAGCACCGACATCTTCACCAGCGCGTCCTCGCGGTAACCGGTCATCTGATAGTCGAAGGAGGCATAGCCCTTGGTCACCGATTTCAGACGGTCGTAGAAGTCAAACACCACCTCGTTCAGCGGCAGGTCATAGACCACCATGGCGCGGGAGCCGGCGTAGGTCAGGTCTTCCTGAATACCACGACGGTCCTGGCAGAGCTTCAGCACATCGCCTAGATACTCATCCGGCACCAGAATGGTCGCCTTGATGCGGGGTTCCTGAATGTGATCGACCTTCGACATGTCGGGCATATCGGCGGGGTTGTGCAGGTCGATCATCTCGCCCGCCTCGCCGTCCTTGCCCTTCATATAGACATGGTAGACCACGGAGGGCGCGGTGGTGATCAGTTCGATGTTATATTCGCGCTCAATCCGGTCGCGGATCACCTCAAGATGCAAAAGGCCGAGGAAGCCGCAGCGGAAGCCAAAGCCAAGTGCGGCGGAGGTTTCCATCTCGAAGCTGAACGACGCGTCATTCAACGCCAGCTTGTCGATGGCGTCGCGCAGGTCCTCGAATTCGGCTGAATCGACCGGGAACAAGCCGCAGAACACCACGGGCTGCGCAGGTTTGAAACCCGGCAGCGCCACCTCGGTGCCGTTGCGGTCATTGGTGATGGTGTCGCCGACGCGGGTGTCGCGCACCTGCTTGATCGAGGCGGTGAGGAAGCCGATTTCGCCCGGTGCCAGCTCATCCACCACCTGCATCGCAGGGCGGAACACACCGATACGGTCCACATGGTGCAGGGTGTTGTTCGACATGAACTTCACCCGCATGCCCTTTTTCAGCACGCCGTCCATGATCCGCACCAGAACGATTACACCGAGGTAGGCGTCATACCAGCTGTCCACCAGCATCGCCTTCAGCGGTGCGTCGCGGGTGCCGGTGGGCGCCGGGAGCTGCTGGACGATGGCTTCGAGCGTATCGCGGATACCCTGCCCGGTTTTGGCGGAGACCTGAATCGCCTCAGAGGCGTCGATGCCGATGACATCCTCGATCTGTTCGGCGACGCGGTCACAGTCGGAGGCCGGCAGGTCGATCTTGTTCAGGACGGGCACGATCTCATGGTCGGCGTCCAGCGCGTGATAGACATTGGCCAGCGTCTGCGCCTCCACCCCTTGCGAGCTGTCGACCACCAAGAGCGAGCCTTCGACCGCGCGCATGGAGCGGGAGACCTCATAGGCGAAATCGACGTGACCGGGGGTATCGATCAGGTTGAGCACATAGGTCTCCCCGTCGTCGGCGGTGTAGTCGATGCGGACGGTGTTGGCCTTGATGGTGATGCCGCGCTCGCGCTCGATATCCATGGAGTCGAGCAGCTGCTCCTTCATATCGCGGTCCTCAACCGTTCCGGTCTCCTGAATGAGCCGGTCAGCGAGGGTGGATTTGCCATGGTCGATATGGGCGACGATGGAGAAATTGCGGATGTGAGCGAGGTCTGTCATGCAAGGGGATATGATTTGGTTTTAGGGTTTGGTCAAGGTAGTTTGAATGACGCTTCCAGCTGGGGATGAAGAAAGCTACTTGATGTCAGAAATACTTGCCTTAGACGACCTGCAGCTTGCTCAGTCACGAGTTTTGACCGTTCGGGAAATGCTGCGTGCTCTTGGCATGTTCAGCACCAGCGCAAGCCTAAGTTCTTCTGTACCTGAATGGCTAGAGCAAGAACTACTAGTGACCGCGCGTGCCTTACTTACCTGCTACTCCTGCGATGATGCTACAAGTGTCCTAACAACTTTGCATGCACTGCAAAAAAGTCGTGCAGTGCGTGACGAAACCAACCTCTCCAGCCACCTAAAATCAATCCAAGGCTGTGCCGCAAAATTGCTTCTAGGCGTTGCGGCGAATGCTAAGGGTAAAAAGGAAGCTGTTGAGCAAACTGTTTGCCGTCTCGCAGACGAAATCCCAACGATGCTCCCAGAGTCCCCTAACAGAATTTACCTAAGGTACGCCACTGACGAATTAGTGCATTTCGCAGCCGCATCCGATCTACACTATCATATTGCACTTTGGGCAAACGAAGACGCAGAAGTTGCATTTCCAGAATTTTGGGTTTTGTCAAATCAGCCATCCTTTATCCCAGTTATGTACTTTTGGAAAAATGACGGTTCAAAATGGTCCTTCTGGCTGGATTGGTACCAAGGTTTCCTCGATGGAAAGCCACTCGACTGGGAACTGCAGCGCCGCGTTGCGCTGATTGACAATGCAGTCTGGAACGCAGGCCCCGAAACTGTCGCTTCCGAGATCGAGCGCATCCGCAGCCGCTACGAGTTGGAACAGGAAATTGCCAACCTAAAGGAGCAGTTGGCAATCGTTCAGGATACTCCCGCAGCCTCTTTGATTGGCGACAATGGCGGGCCACCGCTGGAGGACGCCCCGGCGCGTGCTTTTCAAACCGACCTTGCGCTGATCTGGAAACAGGTTGAGGAGCTGGAGGAGGAAATTGCAAAGCCAACCCCCTCCCCTTCGCAGCTGGGAAAAATCGCCAAGGCTCTCTGGGATATTTCACGGCGCATGGCGGCTTACTGCGGATCGATTGCGGACGGCATGATCCGCGAAGGCTCCAAGGAAATGGCAAAGGCCGGGGCCAAATGGACCGCAGGAGCAACCGCAGTAACTTTCACTGCGCAGACAGAAAGCGTGCAATCGGCTGCCAAAGCCATTTGGGCCTTTGTCAAAACGCTGCCGCCCGGCTGAATTAACTCTTCCACCCGCCCCCAAGGGTTAGGCACGCCCCTCAGCGCATCCTCGCCAAAACACCGCAAATTCACCCGGCCTCCTGCGGGAGGGCTAAAAATGCGCTATACTGCGGCCATTCCGCGAGACGCGCGCCCCCGCTGCGGGGGATCCCACTGCTCAGGAGGATATCGATATGGATGCGATCAGGAGTGCTGAATATGCCCGTGCGCTTTATTCGGCGCATGGCGATAAGGCTGTGGCCGAAGTGGCGCAGAAAATGCGGCGCTGTCAGGAGGTTGGCAAAACCGCAGAAGCCGAGGACTGGAAGTCCGTGCGTCAGATGCTCCTGTCCCTGCGCGGGCCAAACCAGTCCTGACCGGAGGGGTGCTGGCCCTGTCAGCGCCCCTGCTCCAAAAACTGGGACACCCCCATTGGCGGGTTTCCGCCGAGGCTCAACCCCCTGTTTACCTAGATTGAAAGCCCCCGCCGCTTGCGGCATAGTCCCGGCAAGCGCGGGCGACAGACCCGCTCAGATCAGAGCACTTGCAGATTTCTAGGGACAATGAAGATGAAGCTACTGCTGACCGCCACGCTATGCGCCGTGATGATCACCGGGGTGATGCCTGCCCCCGCCGGAGCCGGCGCGATCGAGAAAGCCTGCCGCCAGTCGGACCGCACCGCCGCCTCACCCTCGCTGTGTCGCTGCATCCAGTCGGTGGCCAACGCCAGCCTCAACCGCAGCGAGCGCAAGACCGTTTCCAAATGGTTCAGCGATCCGCATCAGGCCCAGGTGGTGCGCCAGTCGAGCCGCAGCTCGGATGAACGGCTGTGGAAGCGGTACAAATCCTTTGGCGAGAATGCCGCACGCGTTTGCAGCTGATCCGGCGTGGCAGGGTTGGTGCAGTTGCGCCCCTCCCTCCTCTGCCCGAATGAAATCGCATAAGACACCAACGCGGACCGCAGCTGAGTAGACGGTCCGCATCGCCCCTCCCCTTTCCCATAGACGGGACGCAGACCCGCGCCCGCAACATCAAGCAGGACCGCAGATATGTTGATGAAAGGGGTGACGCTGCGCGGGCTTGAAGTGTTCGAAGCGCTGGCCAAAACCGGATCCGTGGCGCAGACCGCCGCGCTCACCGGGTTGAGCCAGCCTGCGGTCAGCCAGCAGCTGCGCAATCTGGAAAGCGCGCTGGGGGCGGAGCTGGTCAACCATGGCCGCCGCCCGATGGTGCTGACGCCTGCCGGGCGCAATTTTCTGGCCAGAACCGAGGCGGTGCTGACGGAACTGCGGCTGGCACAGAGCGAATTGAGCGTGGTTGACCTCAACCACCTGTCGACGCTGTCCATCGGGCTGATTGACGATTTCGACAATGATCTGACCCCGCGTCTGGCGACCACTCTGGCCGAAAGCCTGGTCAATTGCCGTTTCAAGATGATCACCGCCTCCAGCCACGACATTCTGGACGCGCTGGACGCGCGCGAGCTGCATATCGCGGTGGCGGCCACCTCTGGTGCCCTGCGCGAGGGGATCACCGAATACCCGCTGGTGCAGGATCCCTTCATGCTGGTGGCGCCGCGCGGGATGCTGCGCAAGCCAGAGGCGGAACAGGATATCCTCAACGCGCTGCCGTTCCTGCGCTACGAGGGCAGCCAGTTGATCTCGCAGCAGATCGAGGCGCATCTTGCGCGGCAGAAACTGCTGTTTGAAGAACGGTTTGAGATCGGCTCCCACCTGTCGCTGATGGCGCTGGTAGCGCGTCGGATTGGCTGGGCGATCACCACGCCGCTGGGCTATATGCGGGCAGCGCGGTTCCATGATGAGATAGAGGCTTTCCCGCTGCCCTTTGGCGCGTTTTCGCGGCGGATTTCGCTGTTTTCCAGTGCTGACTGGGCCGACCGGGTGCCGCGCGACGTGGCGCAGACTATGCGGCGGCTGGTGCAGGGGCATATGATTGATCCTGCCGTGCAGCGCCTGCCCTGGCTGGCGGGCGATCTGAAAGTGCTGGAAGACTAAGACCTAGCCCGCATCGCTGTTGCGCAGCGCCTTGGTCAACCCAGCGGCGGCCCCCTCAATCAGATCAAGACAGCCCTCAAAATCGCGGGTGTAATAGGGATCGGGGACGTGATCGGCGCCCTGCCCCGGCGCGTAATCTGTGAACAGCTGCACCGGCGTGGTATTGCCCGCGGGGCGCTGCGCCTCGATGTCTGCCAGATTGTCGCCGTCCATTGCGATGATCAGATCAAACCGGGTGAAATCCTGCGGCGCGAACTGACGTGCGCGCAGGTCGGAGAGGTCAATCCCGCGCGCGCTGGCGGCGGCCTGCATCGGCCCATAGGGCGGTGACCCCACGTGGTAGCTGGCAGTGCCAGCGCTGTCGGTGTCCACCTCCGGGCATAAGGCGCGAAACACGCCCTCAGCAGCGGGCGAGCGGCAGATATTGCCAAGACAGACAAAGAGGATCTTTTGCGCCATTATTATCGCCCTTGAAGATTACACCGCCACCCGGCACCAATTGCGAGATCTATCGTAACCCGACTGCGGCAAAAGAAAATGGCCAACCCATGCAGCAGAGCTGCGGATTGGCCATAGTGTGTTTGATCAGGTGTCAGATCAGACCCTGATCAACGGGTCGATCAGTGCGAGTGTTTCATCGCGCCGTGATCGGGCTTGCGCTCAAGATCGACGGGGACGGTCACGGTGACTTCTCCGGCCTTCTCAAATACCAGCGTCAGGTCGATGGCGTCGCCATGCTCCAGCGATTTGGTCAACCCCATCAGCATCACATGATCGCCGCCCCGCTGCAGCATATGGGTGTCGCCTGCGGGAATGGCAAAGCCCTCCTCGACGTGCAGCATCTGCATGACGCCGTTTTCGCCTTCCTTATGGGTGTGCAGCTGCACCAGCTTTGCGGCATCGCTGCGCGCGTCGATCAGCCGGTCATCGCTGTCGGTGGCGTTTTCGATCATCATGAAGGCAGCGCCGCTCTTGGCCGCTTTGGAGGAGACGCGGGCGTAGGAATCCGTCACGGTGACGTCAGCGGCGAGCCCCGCAGTGGCAAAGCTGAGTGCGGCGAAGGTGGCGGCGATCGTGGTCTTGAAGGTCATGGTCTTTGATCCTTGATACGTAGACTTTGGAATTTGGGTCAGAAACAGCGCGGTCATACCGCGCGGGAACGTCCCAATTCCGGCGGCCCACGGGCAAAGGCCGCCAGCCGCACCACAGGCCGGATCTCAGCGCGCTGCGACATGTCTCGCGGCAGTTTTTGCGGCAGGGTGCTGTGCCCAAAGACCGCCAGGGGCAGGCCCAGATCCGCAACAAAAGTCAGACACTCAGGGCAGTCCATCGGCGGCGACACCGGCTGCCCATCGCTGTCGATATAGACCATCACCGGGCCAGTGCCGGTGCAGATCACCATCTGACCGGTCGCATCACGCATCCCCGCCTGAGCGCTGACGCCGGTGAGAGCCATCAGCACGATCAGGGCAAGCGCCAGATATGATCGCAGAAAGGTCATGTCGGGATGAGATATGCGCCTGTGACCGCGCCGCCGCAAGGCGAAAAAGCGACGCAGGCAAAGGCACATGCAACAGGCCGACCCCGGCCTCAACGGCCGCATCGGCAAAAGGAAACGCCGCGCATGATCTCATGCACGGCGTTTAAAATCTCTGTCCCGGCCCTTAGGTGGGGAGGTCGGCGATCAGGCCTCTGCGGCTTGTGCCTTGGCGATCTCTTTCTTGACCTTCAGCGCGGTGTTGGACAGCTCTTCGTCCTTGGCTTTGGCCAGGAAGGCGTCCAGACCACCACGGTGGTCGACGGTGCGCAGAGCAGCAGCGGAGATGCGCAGCTTGATGCCACGGTTCAGCGTCTCGGACTGCAGCGTAACGTCGTTCAGGTTCGGCAGAAAGCGACGCTTGGTTTTGTTGTTGGCGTGGCTGACATTGTTGCCAGTCATCGGGCCTTTTCCGGTCAGTTCGCAACGGCGCGACATAGGTTCATCCTTCGTATCTGGGGCGCCCGTTGATCAAGTTTCGAATCGAGCACCAAATTACAAGGGGCGCGGCCATTGGCTGCGCCCGAAAACTGGTTGGATGCGTTTAGGAGGAATCGCGTGCAGGGTCAAGCCATATGAAACGGTTTTATGGGACAACCTGTGCACACCCCCCTAACGGGCTATTCCCGCATCCAAGGTTCGCGCCCTTCTAGCCTGCCTCACCTGTGAAATCCAGCGCTGATCGCAGGTTTTCGTTGCGGCCATGGGTGGCGTTCCCGCCAGCCGCCCTGCGCCCGGTGCCAGACCGCTCAGCCAACCCCCAGCCCTGCAAGCAGGTCCTTGGCTGCCGCCGCCGGGGTGACGCGCCCTTCAGCGACCTCTTCTGACAGATCGGCCATACGGCCTTGCGCCCAGGGCGTCTCCAGCCGGGCCAGCAGCGCCTGACGCACGTCCTCGCCGAACCAGTAGCGGGCCTGTTCGCCGCGCCGCCGCTGCCAGTGGCCGTTTTCGCGCCGCCAGTCGGCCAGCGTCTGCATATCATCCCAAGCGGTCTCCAACCCGTCACGGGTGGCGGCGGAGACCATCAGCGCCTTGGGATAGCCATCCGGATCCTGCGGGCGTTTGCGCAAAAGGCGCAGAGCCCCGGCATAATCCGCACAGGTGCGGGTTGCAGCGGGCTTCAGGTCGCCATCCGCCTTGTTGACCAAAATGATGTCGGCCATCTCCATAATGCCCCGTTTCACGCCTTGCAGTTCATCCCCGCCAGCCGGGGCCAGCAGCAAGAGAAACAGATCGGACATTTCTGACACCACGGTTTCGGACTGCCCGACCCCGACGGTTTCAATCAGCACCACGTCAAATCCCGCCGCCTCGCAGAGCGCCACCGCCTCGCGGGAGCGGCGGCCGACGCCGCCCAGATGTGTCTGACTTGGCGAAGGGCGGATGAAGGCGTTTTTCTCGCGGCTGAGATGCTCCATCCGGGTCTTGTCACCCAGAATGGACCCGCCGGAGCGGGTTGAACTGGGGTCCACTGCCAGCACTGCCACCCGCAGGCCCGCCGCGATCAGCATCATGCCGAAACTCTCGATAAAGGTGGATTTCCCCACCCCCGGCGTGCCGGACAGGCCGATGCGCAGGGATTGACGATTTTCGCGGGCCAGCAGGTCCAGCAGGCGGGTGGTGGCCTCTCGGTGATCGGCGCGTCCGCTTTCGACCAGCGTGATGGCCCGCGCCAGCGCCCGGCGTTCGCCGTTCAGAATGCGGGTGGCCAGATCGTCAATGTCCGGCACGGCGCCCCGCGTGGCACCTTTCGGTTTGTTTGCTGCTGACATATCGGCCTCTCCCGCTCCCATCCGCCTGTCGCGCATTGATGGCGCAGCCGGGCCGCGATTGTCCAGAGAGCATCCGTCGCAGGAGGACAAAGCCGGTGCGGTCGGCGCTGGACCAGACCCGCGCCATTGGCGATAAGGCAGCATGACCAGATTGCCCATTGATGACGCCCTGCCCAAACTGATTGCCGCACTACAGCGCCACAAACGCGCCGTGTTGCAGGCCCCGCCGGGGGCGGGCAAGACCACGCGGGTGCCCTTGGCGATGCTGGAGGCTGGGCTGTGCGACGGGCGCATCCTCATGCTGGAGCCGCGCCGACTGGCCGCGCGCGCCGCCGCCGAGCGCATGGCCGACACATTGGGCGAGCCGGTCGGGCAGACCGTGGGCTACCGGATCCGCGGTGAAGCGAAGGTGAGCGCAGACACCCGGATCGAAGTGGTGACCGAGGGCATCCTGACGCGGATGCTGCAATCGGACCCGGATCTGCCCGGCGTTGGCGCGGTGATTTTTGACGAATTCCACGAACGCTCCCTTAACGCCGATTTTGGTCTGGCGCTCTGCCTTGAGGTGGCGGGCGCGCTGCGCGACGATCTGATCCTGCTGGCGATGTCGGCGACACTGGATGCCGCGCCGGTGGCTGCACTGATGGAGGCGCCGCTGGTCACCTCCGAGGGGCGCAGCTATCCGGTGGAGACGCGCTGGCTGGAGGCGCCGCTGGCAGCGGACAGCCGCAGCGGACGTGGCCCCCGGCGGCTGGATGCGTTGGTCGATCTGGTGCAACGCGCCGAGGCGGAGACCCGACCCGCAGGATCTGGCGGCAATGGCAGCTCCGAGGCCAAGGGCGGCGGCATTCTGGTATTCCTGCCCGGCGAGGGCGAAATCCGCAAGGCCGCTGCTGCGCTGGCTGGTCGGCTGCCCGGCGATTGCGTGGTGCGCCCGCTGTTTGGTGCCCTGCCCTTTACCGAGCAGCGCGCCGCGATCCAGCCCGACCCGAAGCTGCGCAAGGTGGTGCTGGCGACCTCCATTGCGGAAACCTCTCTCACCATTCAGGACATTCGCGTGGTGGTGGATATGGGGCTGGCAAGGCGCAGCCGGTTTGATCCCGGATCGGGCATGTCGCGGCTGGTCACCGAACGTGTGACCCGCGCCGAGGCCACCCAAAGGCAGGGCCGTGCCGGCCGAGTGGCGGCGGGGGTTGGCTACCGGCTGTGGACCAAGGGCGAAGACGGGGCGCTGGCCGCGTTTCCGCCGCCGGAAATTCAGGCCGCCGACCTCACCTCGCTAGCGCTGGAACTGGCGCTTTGGGGGGCGGCTCCGGATGATCTGCCGTTTCTCACGCCACCGCCGGAAGGCGCGCTGAAGGAGGCGCAGGCGCTTTTGCGAATGCTGGGCGCGCTGGATTGGGAGGGTCGGATCACCCCCCATGGCAAGGCCCTGGCCAAGCTGCCGCTGCATCCGCGTCTGGGGCATATGCTGGCGCGGTTTGGCGCTGATGCAGCACCGCTGGCGGCCCTGCTGGCGGAACGCGATCCTTTGCGCGGTGCGCCGGTGGATCTGGCGCTGCGGCTGGAGGCGCTGCGGGATGCCAGAGGGTTTCAGCGCCGCCGGAGCTATCAGCTGAATGTCCCCACGCTGGAGCGTATCAAGGGAGAGGCCAAGCGGCTGGCGCAGCAGGCCCCTCGTGGCACCCCCTCAGCTTCGGCGAGCGCTGCCGTGATGGCGGCCGCCGCCTACCCCGACCGGATCGGACAGCGCCGCAAGGGCGATGCGCCACGCTATGTGCTCTCCGGGGGCAAGGGCGCGGTGCTGCCACCGGAGGACAGCCTGGCCGCCTCCCCGTTTCTGGTGGGGCTGGACAGTGACGGCAATCCGCGTGAAGCGCGGCTGCGGCTGGCCACGCCGATCTCCCTGTCGGAACTGCGCGCCAAATTTGCCGACCAGATCACACCGCAGCAGACCTGTACATGGTCCAAACGCGACCGCCGGGTGGTGGCGCGCCGCCAGCAGTGTCTGGGGGCCATCGTGCTGGAGGATCACATCTGGAAGGATGTTCCCGCCGAGGCCATCGCCACCGCCATGCTGGAAGGGGTACGCGAGCTGGGTCTGCGGTTGGGCGGCGCCGCTGCGCGGTTTGTCGCGCGGGTGCGGCTGTTGCAGGCAGATGGTGAGGATCTGCCGGATTTCAGCGACGAAGCTTTGCTGGCGACACTGGAAGACTGGCTGCTGCCGATGCTGGAAGGGGTCCGAAGCGCCGAGGACTGGAAACGCTTTGACCCGCTGCCTGCGCTGCGCACGGCGCTGACCTGGGAGCAGACACAGCGGCTGGATCAGCTGGCGCCACCGCATTTCACCACGCCACTGGGGCGCAAGATCCCGATTGATTATGCCGAAGAGGTGCCGGAGATTTCCGTCAGACTACAGGAGATGTTTGGGGTCACCCGCCATCCCACGGTGGGCGGTGTCGCCCTCAAGGTTTCGCTGCTGTCCCCGGCGCAGCGCCCGATCCAGATCACCCGCGATCTGCCCGGTTTCTGGTCCGGGTCCTATGCGGATGTGCGCAAGGACATGCGGGCGCAATATCCCAAACACCCCTGGCCCGAAGACCCCACACAAGCCGATCCGACATTGCGGGCCAAACCGCGCAAATAGGCAAAAACGACGCCCAAACACGCAATTTCACGGTAATTTGCACCGATACGCGGTAATTCTCCGGATTTTACCGCCCGCCCCCTCTTGTATTTCGCCCCTAACGTGCAAAGATTGTTACAAAGCAAAAAATGGGCCCGCAGTTCACCACGGGCACGAGAAAGCTGAGCAGCAATGAAACATATCATGTCCAGCGCCTGGGAGGAGTATCTCCGGCCAATGTTCTTTCGTCCCAAGCGGCTGCAAGTGGCCGCCATGTGCTATCGCACTGGTGCTGAGGGCAAAGAGGTTCTGATGATCACCAGTCGTGGTACCGGCCGCTGGATCGTGCCAAAGGGCTGGCCCATCAAGGGCATGAACGGCCCGCAGTCAGCGCTGCAGGAAGCTTGGGAAGAGGCTGGCGTGCGCGAAGCCCGGATTGAGGGCGACCCGGTCGGCACCTATGAATATGTCAAATTGCAAGACAACGGCACCAAGGAAGTTGTCCATACGCTGGTCTATGTCGCCGAGGTGTTGGAGCTTTCTGATGATTACCCGGAACAGTCCGAACGGACCCGTGAGTGGATGTCCCCGAAGGCCGCGGCAGAGCTGGTGGCGGAGCCTGAATTGAGCGATCTTCTGCGTCAATTGTAACAGATCCGTGATTGAAATATGACAAACCCCTTGCATGACTGCAACGGGGACGCTAGGCGCGTGCGCAACTTTTGAATCGGGATCGATACAATGAGCGACGCACCGCAGCGACCGCAGTGGAAGACACTGGACCGGGATCTTAACCGGATCTCTCAACTTGAACTGGCGACATCTTATGTGTCGCGCCCGCTGGTTGCTCCCGGCATCGCGCTGGTCTTCATCGCCCTCGCCGGTGTTGGCGCTGCGGTGTTCCTCGGCTCGGCGCCGTCGAACTTCGTGGTGATCGCGGCTGCGGCCTTTGGCGCCTATATGGCGCTGAACATTGGTGCCAATGACGTGGCCAACAACATGGGTCCTGCGGTGGGTGCCAATGCGCTGACCATGGGTGGGGCCATTGTGATCGCTGCGCTCGCCGAAAGCGCCGGTGCGCTGCTGGCCGGCGGCGATGTGGTCTCGACCATTTCCAAGGGCATTATTGACCCTGCGGGCGTTGCCAGCTCCGAAGTGTTCATCTGGGCCATGATGGCGGCGCTGATTTCCTCAGCGCTGTGGGTCAACCTCGCGACCTGGATCGGCGCGCCGGTCTCAACCACCCATTCGGTTGTCGGCGGCGTCATGGGCGCAGGCATTGCTGCGGCCGGGTTTGGAGCTGTGAACTGGCCCACCATGAGCAAGATCGCTGCCAGCTGGGTGATCTCACCCGTATTGGGCGGCGTGATTGCGGCGCTGTTCCTGGCCTTTATCAAGGCCAAGATCATTTATCAGGACGACAAAATCGCTGCCGCGCGCCGCTGGGTGCCGGTGCTGGTGGGCATCATGGCGGGGGCGTTTGCCTCCTATCTGGCGCTGAAGGGCCTGAAGCGGATCATCAAGATTGATCTGGAAATTGCGCTGCTGATCGGTGCCGCGGTTGGCGGGCTGTCCTATGTGGTGACCGCGCCGCTGATCAAGCGTCAGTCCGAGGGCATGGAGAACCGCAACAAATCTCTGAAGGTGCTGTTTTCAATCCCGCTGGTGATTTCTGCCGCGCTCTTGTCCTTTGCCCATGGTGCCAATGATGTGGCCAATGCGGTGGGTCCGCTGGCAGCGATTGTGCACACCACCGAGTTTGGCGATATCGCGTCCAAAGTGGCGATCCCGACCTGGGTCATGGTGATCGGCGCCTTTGGCATCTCCTTTGGTCTGTTCCTGTTCGGCCCCAAGCTGATCCGCATGGTCGGCAGCCAGATCACCAAATTGAACCCGATGCGCGCCTATTGTGTGTCGCTGTCGGCGGCGATCACCGTGATTGTGGCCAGCTGGCTGGGGCTGCCGGTATCCTCCACCCACATCGCGGTGGGGGCTGTGTTTGGCGTGGGTTTCTTCCGTGAATGGCATATGGAACGCCGTCTGAAGCGCAGTTCCGCCACGCGACCTGAAACCAAGCGGATTGCACCGGAAGAGCGCCGTCGTCGCAAGTTGGTGCGTCGCAGCCACTTCATGACCATTGCTGCCGCCTGGGTGATCACCGTGCCGGCCGCCGCCCTGCTGTCGGGCTGTGTCTTCCTGGCGCTGACCGCGATCACCATGTGATCCCGGCCCCCGGCCTGACGCCCCGACCTGAAATAGAAAAACCGCCGCATCCTGACCGGATGCGGCGGATTTTTATTGCGCTCTTCACGGGCTGAGGAACGTGGTTCAGGCGCCGAGGCAGTAGCGCATGATCGCCTTTTGTGCGTGCAGACGGTTTTCGGCCTCGTCAAAGATCACCGACTGCGGGCCGTCCATCACGGCGGAGGTCACCTCTTCCTCGCGGTGGGCAGGCAGGCAATGCATGAACAGCGCATCGGGTTTGGCATGGGCCATCAGCGCGTCATTCACCTGATAGCCGCGCAGCATGTTGTGGCGGCGCTCCTTGGAGGACTGGCTGTCGTGCATTGAAACCCACGTGTCGGCAACCACCAGATCAGCGCCCTCGACCGCTTTGGCAGCGTCGCGTTCGATGATCACCTGTGACCCTGCCTTGCGCGCAAGGCCGATGAACTCAGGCTCCGGATCAAGCTGGGACGGGCCAGTGAAGGTGAGATCGAATTCAAACTGCGCGGCGGCATGCAGGAAGGACGCACAGACATTGTTGCCATCGCCGCACCAGACGACTTTCTTGCCCTTGATGGGGCCGCGATGTTCCTCATAGGTCAAGACATCAGCCATGATCTGGCAGGGATGGGTGCGATCGGTGAGGCCGTTGATCACCGGTACCGAGGCATAGTCCGCCATTTCGGTCAGCACGGTTTCATCAAAGGTCCGGATCATGATCATGTCGACATAACGGCTGAGCACGCGGGCGGTGTCGGCGATGGTCTCACCGTGGCCCAGCTGCATATCATTGCCCGACAGCACCATAGTCTGGCCGCCCATCTGGCGTACGCCGACGTCGAAGGACACGCGGGTCCGGGTGGAGGGTTTTTCAAAAATCAGCGCCACCATGCAATCCTTCAGCGGCAGCTCATCATCCGGCGCCGCCATGGGGCGACCGAGGCGGGCCTGTTTGGTGGCGCTGGCCTGATCAATGATCGCCCGCAGGTCGGTGGCATCGGTTTTATGGATATCTAGGAAATGGTTCATATCGAACGTCGCTTTCGTTGTGCTTGTGTCTTGCCGGGGCGGGTGCCGTTGCGGCCAGGCGCGGGGGCCAGCCCCCGCACCCCCGGAGTATTTCTGGAAAGATGACGCCTCAGGCGTCCGCTTTGGCCTCCACAGCGGTGGCGGCCTGATCAAGCCGGGTGAAGGCCTCAGCGATATCCTCATCGGTGAGAGTCAGCGGCGGCAGCAGGCGGACCACATTGTCAGCGGCGGGCACGGTGACCACTTCAGCCTGATAGCCTGCGGCCACCACATCGGTATTGGCCGCGACACATTTCAGACCCAGCATCAGACCGCTGCCGCGAACCTCTTCAAAGACCTGCGGATGGGCGGCCACCAGCCCTTCAAGCTTCTGGCGCAGGAGACCGGCCTTGCGGTTCACCTCGGCAAGGAATTCCGGGTCGGTGACATGATCCATCACCGCGCAGCCCACCGCACAGCCCAGGGGATTGCCGCCATAGGTGGAGCCATGGGTGCCGGCGGTCATGCCGGAGGCGGCCTCTTCGGTGGCCAGCACTGCGCCCAGAGGGAAGCCGCCGCCAATGCCCTTCGCCACCATCATGATGTCCGGGGTGATTCCGGCCCACTCATGGGCAAAGAGCTTGCCGGTCCGGCCCACGCCGCATTGCACCTCATCGAGGATCAGCAACAGGCCATGCTCATCACAGATCTGGCGCAGCGCCTTCAGTTCGGCGTCAGGCACCGGGCGGATGCCGCCCTCCCCCTGCACCGGTTCGATCAGAATGGCGGCGGTGTGATCGCTGATGGCGTCCGTGACCCCATCCAGATCGCCAAACATCAGATGTGTGAACCCCGGCAACATGGGCCCAAAGCCACCGGTCATCTTCTCAGAGCCGGCGGCGGAGATCCCGGCCGAGGAGCGGCCATGGAAGGAGCCGGAGAAGGTCAGGATCTCCACCCGCTCAGGCTGGCCTTTGTCGTGGAAATACTTCCGCGCCATCTTCACCGCCAGTTCGCAGGACTCTGTGCCGGAGTTGGTGAAAAACACCGTATCGGCAAAGCTGTGCTCCACCAGCCGATCCGCCAGCGCCTGCTGCTGCGGGATGTGATAGAGGTTGGAGACATGCCAGAGGGTTTCGGCCTGATCGGTCAGCGCCTTCACCAGGGCCGGATGGGCATGACCCAACGCATTCACCGCAATGCCCGCTGCCAGATCCAGAAAACGTCGCCCATCCGCCTCGATCAGCCAGGCGCCTTCGCCCTTCACGAAGCTGAGGGGCGCACGATTATAAGTGGGCAGAACGGACGGGATCATCGGGATCTTCCTTTTGGACATGTTGGGCCAAGCAGTGACGCAGCCGGGCCGCAGGGTCAACGATATTGGAGAAGTTGGATGTGCCGCAACAGGGCACGGGGGATCGGGGCCGGATTACGCGCTGTGGCGTCGGCGTCGCAGCAGAGTGATATGTGCAGCGGTGATCATGATTGCGTCCATAACGGAGGTTTTGTGAAAAGAAAAGACCGTTTGTCAGCGCGGCTGATCAATTCGAAGGTATCAGCTGTTGCAATCGGCAGATGCGCCAGCCAGCTCACCCACGGTGCCCCCTCTGGTGGCTTGCTTTTGGTGGCAGCAACGGGCAGTGCTGGCAGCATGATCAACACCCGTCAGAACCCCGCCCTCGCCGCTGCGCTGATCCTGCTCGCCACGGTGTTCATCGCAGGCACCACGCTGGTCGCCAAAGCGCTTGGCACAGAGGCTCTGGGGGCACCGCTGCATCCGCTGCAGATCAGTTTTGGCCGGTTCGTGTTTGCGTTTTTGGCGATCAGCACCCTGGTTGCGCTGCGGCGCCCCCGGTTCACCGCGCCGCATTGGGGGCTGCATCTGGGGCGCACCAGTTTTGGCTGGATGGGGGTGACGCTGATGTTTGCCGCCGTGGCTTACATCCCGCTGGCCGATGCCACCGCGATCACCTTTCTGAACCCGGTCTTTGGCATGCTGCTGGCGATCCCCCTGCTGGGGGAAACGGTTGGGCGCTGGCGTTGGGCGGCGGCGGCGATTGCGCTTCTGGGGGCGATGGTTCTGCTGCGCCCCACCCCTGCCAGTTTTCAGCCCGCAAGCCTGCTGGCGCTGGCGGCGGCGGCGGTGATGGGGCTGGAGTTGATTTTTATCAAACGGTTGGCCGGGCGGGAGAAGCCGCTGCAGATCCTGTGGTTCAACAATCTGCTGGGGTCCCTGATTGCCAGCGTTGCGGTGATCGCAGTCTGGCAGCCACCAACAGCCGAGCAATGGGCGTTGATGGTCGCGCTTGGCTCCATGATGGCCTGTGCGCAGGGCTGTTTCATCAATGGAATGGCGCGGGCGGATGCATCTTTTGTGGCGCCGTTCAGCTATGCCACGCTGATCTTTGCCGCGATCTATGATTTTGCCGTCTTTGCCGAGGCGCCGGATGCGATCACCGTTCTGGGCGCGGTGATCATCCTGGCGGGCGCGGCGCTCCTGGCCTGGCGCGAGGGGCGGCAGCGGGTGCCGACCCTACATGTGGATCCGGGCGCGCAGGCGGATCAGGACTTCAGCCGGTAGCCGCTGCGCAGCATCAGCCAGGCCAATGTGCCAATCGCCGCACTGGACAGACTGCAAACCAGCAGTCCGAGCAGAGGGGAGCTGTCGGAGGTGCCGATCACCCCGAATCGCACCCCGTCGATCAGGTAGAACACCGGGTTGAGATGTGACAGCAGCCGCAGCACCGGCGGCAGCGCCTCCACCGAATAGAAGGTGCCCGAAAGAAAGGCGAGCGGGGTCACAATGAAATTGGTGATCGCCGCCATCTGATCGAATTTCTCGGCAAAGACACCGGCGACAATGCCCAGCCCGCCCAGAAACAGCGCACCAAGCACCACGAACAGCAGGGCCACCAGCGGATGTTCCGGCACCACACCCAGCACCAGCATCAACCCGGTGCCAATGCCCAGCGCGACAAGAACGCCGCGCGCCACCGCCCCGGCCAGATAGCCAAGCAGGATTTCAAACCCCGACAAGGGTGGCATCAGCGTATCGACGATATTGCCCTGCACCTTGGTGATCACAATCGACGATGACGTATTGGCAAAAGCATTCTGAATCACCGTCATCATCATGATACCGGGGGCCAGAAATTCGATGAAGGGCACGCCCATAACATCGCCCCGCCCCGGACCAATGGCAATATTGAAAATCATCAGGAACAGCGCCGCCGTCACCATTGGCGCCATCAGCGTTTGGGTCCAGACCACCAGAAACCGGGTGATTTCGCGCCGCGCCAGCGTGCGCAGACCCAGCCAGTTCATCCGCCCGAAGCGCCGCTCTCCAAGGGCGATGGCCGGTGTCGCCGGTGCTGTCTGCTCTGGGGTGTGCTGTACCATGTCGCGCCTCTTTGCTTATCTGCGGGGACTATCTGTGGGCCAATCTTGTGGGCTTACTGGTCGGTGACGGCCCCAGGTCGTCCTCATCGGTCGATCCTCTGCGTCAAACCATGCCCACCCTGCCGGGGCAAGCGGCTTTCACACCCAAAGCGCCTCTGCCAAAGGCTGGCAGGGGCCAATAAGGACCAAGAGAGCAGACCCCGAGGCGCAAGACGCCCTTGTAACTCGGCACGCAGTGATTAGAATAGGGGCCTGATACGGAATTCGATGGCGGCCGCAGGATCTGGGGCCGCTTTTAGCTTGGAAAGGCAACAGATGTCCTGGACAGACGAGCGCGTCGAACTGCTCAAGAAAATGTGGGGCGAAGGGCAATCTGCAAGCCAGATCGCCAAGGAACTGGGCGGCGTGACCCGCAACGCCGTGATTGGCAAGGTGCATCGCCTGGGACTGTCCAACCGCAACAGCGGTACGGCCAAACCCGCCGCCGAGCCCAAGGAAAAACCCGCCGCGGCACCAAAACCGGCGCCCGCCGCAGCTGCGGCCGCACCGGCGAAGCCCAAGCCGCAGCCCAAGACCGAACCGGCCCGCCCGGTGACGCCTGAGCCTGCGGCCTCTGCCGAAGGTCGCCCGGCCACGCCTGCACGCCGCCAGATCATTCCGGCCGGCCAGCCGCTGCCGCCGCAGCCCTCGGCCAATGAAATCAGCCCCGAAGCGCTGGCCAAGGTCAATGAGATCGAGAAAAAGGCCAAGAAGCTGGGCCTGATGGAACTGACCGAGCGGACGTGCAAATGGCCCGTGGGCGATCCCGCGACCGAGGATTTCTGGTTCTGCGGCCTGCCTGTTCAGCAGGGCAAACCCTATTGCGAAGCCCATGTCGGTGTGGCGTTCCAGCCGATGAGCGCACGCCGCGACCGCAAACGGTAAACTGCGGGTCGGCCTCGACCTTGCAGAAGATCGGCCATCGCTTGAAGATCAAAACAGCGCCTCGGATTGCTCCGGGGCGCTGTTTTCTTTGGGCTCTGCCGTTTGGGGAGGGTGCAGGGTATAGCCCCTGCTCTCTCCCTAACGGATCGCCCGGATCAGCCCTGTTCCGGGGCGGAGGATGTGAAGTTCGGGATCACATTCTTGGAGGCGTCCGCTGGTTCAATCTCGGGCCAGTTGCCCTGAGCAAGGTTGATATTGCCGGGAATATCCTCTTCCCAGAAGCCAACAACGTTTTTGGTGATGTTGAGGTACAGCTTGTCATCCACGATGCGCCACAGGTTTGGATTGCCCGGAACCTTGCCCCCCTTAGAGACGCCATAGGCGCAGTGACCGTCATATTGCGGCGCGTAATACTCCGGGTTGGCCGCAAACTTGTCGCGGTTCTCTGCACTGGAGAAAGCGAAGGTGGCGCCGTTATGCTCAGCCGTGTAGGCCGCATTGCCCGGCACCGCTGCGGGCTGGGCGCTGCCAACGGGGTTCTGCGCCAGATCGCGGTAGGCCACAACGTCATAGCCGGAGACCGCAAAGCCGGTGCTGTCGATATATTGATCCCCGGCAAAGGCAGGCAGACCAAAGGAGGCAGCGGCAAGGGCGGCAAAGAGAACGCGTTTCATAGACTATCCTTTCAAGGGCACGGGTCAAAGGGCTCCCGGGCAAAACTGTACGCCGACCATCACAGCCGGGCTGGCTAGACAATATTCAGATCCGCCGCGATGCGAAGGGGGGCTCACGCCCCTGTGTCCGATACGGAGCCTGCGTGATCTGAGGCGTATGTTTTGTTACAGGCGGGTTCTGGGTGGAGATATTTGCTGCGGAGTCATGACATCGACGCTAGCTACCTTGGCCCAGCGATGGTCAACAAAAAGTGTAGGCGGCAGACCTTCCAGTCATTGGAATTTTGCGCGGCCTGCTTATGTTTTGCACAATGCCGCGTTGCCCCTTCCTTCGGGGCGGCGCAACATGCCCGACTGACACATTCGAAAACCGTTTTAAAACAAGGCCAACAGATGAGTGACACAACCTACACCCCGCCAAAAGTCTGGACTTGGGAACAGGAAAGCGGCGGCCGCTTTGCCTCAATCAACCGTCCCATTGCCGGGGCCACCCATGATAAGGAACTGCCGGTGGGCGAGCATCCCTATCAGCTCTATTCACTGGCCACACCCAACGGGGTGAAGGTCACGGTGATGCTGGAGGAGCTGCTGGCCGCAGGTCACAGTGGCTCCGAATATGACGCCTGGCTGATCAATATCGGCGAAGGAGATCAGTTTGGCTCCGGTTTTGTCGAGGTCAATCCGAACTCCAAGATCCCGGCATTGATGGACCGCAGCGGCGATGCACCGGTACGGGTGTTTGAATCCGGCTCAATCCTGGTGCATCTGGCGGAGAAATTCGACGCCTTCCTGCCCAAGGAGGGGGCCGCGCGCGCCGAGGTGATGAACTGGCTGTTCTGGCAGATGGGCAGCGCGCCTTATCTCGGCGGTGGCTTTGGCCATTTCTATGCCTATGCGCCGGAGAAATACGAATACCCGATCAATCGCTTCTCGATGGAAGCCAAACGCCAATTGGATGTGCTGGACCGGCAGCTGGCCGACAACCGATATATCGCGGGAGAGGATTACTCCATCGCCGATATGGCGATCTGGGCCTGGTACGGCCAGCTGGTGCTGGGCCGTCTTTATGAGGCGGCAGAGTTCCTGGACGTGGAGAGCTACACCCATGTGCTGCGTTGGGCGAAGGAAATCGACGCGCGTCCAGCGGTGTCACGGGGCCGCATGGTCAACCGGGCCTTTGGTGAGTTGCACACCCAGTTGCGCGAACGTCACGATGCGTCCGATTTTGAGACCAAGACACAGGACAAGCTGGAACCGGCTGACGCGGACAGCTGACCGCGGGCGGGGTCGCCCCGCCTTTCACCACGGCAGAAGACACTGGACATCGCGGCCCCGAGCAGGGTCGCGATGTTTCTGTTTGAGACCTACTGCCTCAGCTGAGCCGAGGCGGGTTTTCCGGGTCGCGTCCGGGGGCCGACGGCAGCACCGGTTCCGCCGGTTGCGGCAGATCAAACCGCAGCCCGGCCTGCGCCAGCCGCGCGGCCATCGCATCGCTGCTGGCAAAGAAGCCGACATCCAGCGCACCCGCCTCAACCCCGGAGAAGGTCAGCGCCTCTCCCACCGCCTTGGCCAATGCGGATTGCGCGGCCTCCTTGGCATCAACAAATCCGAGGAGATGGCCCTGCCCGCCGCCACGATAGTGCAGTCCCACCAGATAGGCGGATTGTGCCAGCCCCACAGCCGTGGCGAGTTTGGTGTCAAGCGCCGTGATCAGCATCTCCGGCAGGCCCTTGGGCGCGGTGATCGCCTCAATCGCGGCATCGACCTCAGCCGGGGTCTGGCCCAGCGTGTCATGCAGCCAGGCCACCGCCTCAGCAGGGATCAAGATCGCGGACGGCGCCACATCAAGGTTAACACCAAGGCCAATTTTGGCCCCTGCCCCCTGCCCCGCCAGCATCTGCACCACAACCCGACCCGACAAAGCGGCATAAGGAACGATGCGCCCGGCGAATTCTGCCAGCCGGTCCTCGCGATCAAACACCAGTGCAAAGGTGCCATCGGAGGTCTCGAACAGCTCCGGCGCAATGGTGTCGCCCTCGGGTTCTTTGGTCAGCATCAGGAATAATTCGCTATCTGCCAGCCGCTCGTAGAACCGCAGGCGGGCCGCATCGTCCTGGGGGGCGGCCAGCATTGCGGCGTGGCTGTGATCCAGAGGGGTGGCGTCAGTCATGATATCAGCTCCTGAACCCGGGCGCGCAGGACCGGCAGCAAGTCGGTCTCAAACCAGGGATTGCGTTTCAGCCATGCGGTATTGCGCCAGGACGGATGTGGCAAGGGAAACTCTTGCGGCGCATGGTCTCGCCAGCCTTCAACCCGCGCCTGCACCGACTGTTTACCGCCCAGATGATAGCTGTGGGCATAGCCGCCAACCAGCACGCGCAGACCAATATTGGGCAGGCTGGTCATCACCCGATCATGCCAGGTGGTGCGACAGATTGCTGGGGGCGGCAGATCCGCCTTTTTTGCGGAATAGCCCGGAAAACAGAAGGCCATCGGCACGATTGCCACAAGCGACTGGTCGTAGAATTGCGCCTCACTCAACCCCAGCCACTCCCGCAGGCGATCCCCGGACGGATCGGTAAAGGGGCGACCGCTGGCGTGAACGCGCGCGCCCGGTGCCTGACCGGCGATCAGGATACGCGCGGCACTGTCGAACCAGGCAACCGGGCGCGGGCTGTGCCGGGTCACGGTTGCGGCAAACCGTTCCGCACATAGCCGACAGGCGCGAATCTCCTGCCTCAGATCCTCGATTGTGGTCATCTCTGCCCCCTGTTATCTGCCCGTTCGCAGCCTCATGGCACCCTGTCTGTTCGCCTGCCATGCAGCCTGCAAGAACGTCGCCATGTGATCAAAGCCGCGTCATCTGACTAACGGAGCGTTGATAAATCCCACAACAATTGGACATAATATGGTCCAAATAGCAGCCTATATCGTTAACACAAATCTGTTAGTGCAGGCATAAGGCCGTCGGGATCCGCCTGGCGCATCATGAGGACGAGAGACCCCGGAACGGGGCCGAGAGCAGCACCGGAACACGCGATGCTTGAGTTTGAAAACGTGAGCAAGTCCTTCTGGACCGGCACCCAGCGCAAGGTGATCCTTGACCGGGTGTCCTTTCGCGTTGACCTCGGCAAATCCATGGGGGTGCTGGCGCCCAATGGCACCGGCAAGACCACCTTGATCAATATGATGGCCGGGCTGGAGAAACCCGATGAGGGTGAAATTCGCCATGGCTGCCGGATCTCGTTTCCACTGGGGTTTATGGGCGGGGTGATCAACCGCCTGTCGGCGATGGCCAATGCCCGCTATATCGCCAATCTCTACGGGTTGGATCCCGATTACGTCGAAGCCTATTGTCGCTGGCTCTGTGGGCTGGGCGAGTATTTTGACCAACCTGTCGGCACCTATTCCTCCGGTATGCGGGCACGGTTCAGTTTTGCGCTGATGCTGGCGCTGGATTTTGATATCTTCCTCATCGATGAGGGAATGCCCAGCACCACGGATGTGGAATTCAACAAGAAAGCCGGGTCAATCCTGCAGGAACGGCTTGAAACCACCACCATTATCATGGTGTCGCACCAGCCAAAGACGCTGGAGAAATTTGTTCGTTCTGCGGCTGTTCTGGTGGATGGCCAGTTGCATATGTTTGAAACCTTGGAAGAAGCGAAACAGCTCTATGACTACCAAACCCAAGGCTAAGAAATTCCGGGTCCGCCGCAGTGGAGGCGCCGCAGCGCAACCCGCGGCTGCACGCCCCGTACCGCCGCCCAGCGCCGCTGACGCGGCCCAGGCTGCCCCGCCCATGGCATCGGCGACAGCTGCAGGCCAGACTGGCGCCGGAGAGGCAGGTCCCGGGGCGCCTGGCCGCATCGAGACCTCACCTGCGGATGACGCCATCTCCATTAAGGAGCCGTCAAAAGCAACGACCGGCAAACCCTCCACCGATCTGGATGAGATCCGCAAGGAGGGGCTGACAGGACGCCAATTGCGGCTGGCCCGCCGGATTGCGCAGAAAAACAACCTGCCCGCCACCTCCGATTTCGATGCTGTGCGTCAGCTGCGACTGAAGGGGATCGACCCGTTCCAGCGCGCCAATATGCTGGAACTGGTGGTACAGCCCAACACGGCCCAGCCCGCTGGTGCGCCGCAGGCACCGGGCAGCGTACAGCTGCCGCAAACGGTGCCGTCCGACAAGGTGTCCCTGCCCGCAACCGAGTTGAGCCCGGCGGAGCGGCGCAACCGCGAAATTCAGCAAATTCAGCGCGATATCGCCCGTCGCCGTCGTCGCAAGCTCTTGCTGCTCGGCGCGCGGCTGGCGTTTTTCGTGATGCTGCCAACGGCGCTTACGGGCTATTATTTCTATGGCGTTGCGACGCCGATGTATGCTGCGAAATCGGAATTTCTGGTGCTTAAGGCCGACAGCGCCGGCGGTGGCGGCGGGCTGGGCGGGCTGTTGAGTGGCACGCAGTTTGCCACCAGTCAGGATTCGATCGCGGTGCAAAGCTACCTGCAATCGAAAGAGGCGATGTTGCGGCTGGACCGGGAGGTCGGGTTCAAATCCCATTTCACGCAGGAGTGGATCGACCCGATCCAGCGGCTGGAAGACAACCCCACCAATGAGGAAGCCTATAAGACCTATTCCCGCAACGTGAAGATTGGCTATGACCCGACAGAGGGGGTTGTCCGGATGGAGGTCACGGCCGCCAATCCGCAGGTCTCGGCCGAGTTTTCCCAAAAGCTGATCAGCTATGCGCAGGAAAAGGTGAACCAATTGTCGGTGCAGAAACGCTCCGATCAGGTGGGCGATGCCGAAACCGCGCTGGAGATGGCAGAGGAAAAACGCCGCAACGCCCAGGAACGGCTGGTGCGGTTGCAACAGCGCGGCACGGTGCTTGACCCCGAGGGGGTGATCATGTCGTTGCGCTCACAGATCAGCACCTTTGAGTTGCAGCGTCAGGAAAAGGAGCTGGAGCTGGCCGCCCTGCTGGACAATGCCCGCCCCAACCAAGCCAAGGTGGATGGCGCGCGTGCCGACATCGCGCGGCTGAACAGCCTCATTCAGCGGTTGAATGATCGCATGATAGACGCCTCAGCTGGCGAAAACTCGCTCGCCAGCCTGACAGTGCAGATCCAGATGGCGCAGGCCGATCTGGCCACCCGCGATATGATGCTGCAATCGGCGCTACAACAGGTGGAGCAGACCCGGATGGAGGCGAACCGTCAAGTCCGCTATCTGACGACAGCCGTGGAACCCGTCCCAAGCCAGGAAGCAACCTATCCCCGCCGATTTGAAAATACGATTTTGGCATTCCTGATCTTTTCCGGTATTTACCTGATGTGCTCGCTTACTGCGTCCATCCTCCGAGAACAGGTTTCGTCATAACGCCATGAAAAATATCTCCGTCGCCGACCTCAGCATCGGCAATGACCGCCCGCTGACCCTCATTGCTGGCCCTTGCCAGCTGGAAAGCCTGGACCATGCGCGCATGATCGCAGGTCAGATGAAAGAGGCCTGCGCAAAATATGGCGCGCAATATGTGTTCAAGGCCTCCTATGACAAGGCCAACCGCACCTCGCTGTCCGGCAAACGTGGGCTGGGCGTGGATGAGGGGCTGAAGGTCCTGCAAACCATCGCCAAGGAATTTGACGTGCCTGTGCTGACCGACGTCCACACAGAGGCGCAATGTGCAGTGGCGGCCGAGGCCGTGGATATCCTGCAGATCCCGGCCTTCCTATGCCGTCAGACTGATATGCTGCTGGCCGCAGGCAAGACCGGCAAGGCCGTGAACATCAAGAAGGGCCAGTTCCTGGCCCCTTGGGACATGGCCAATGTCGTCGCCAAGGTGGAAAGCACCGGCAATAAGAACATCCTGCTGACCGAGCGCGGCACCTCATTTGGCTACAATACACTGGTCGCCGACATGCGGTCGCTGCCGCAGATGGCCCAGGGCGGTTACCCGGTGGTGATGGACGCCACCCATTCTGTACAGCAGCCCGGTGGCAAAGGCGGCTCCACCGGTGGACAGCGTGAATTTGCGCCGTTAATGGCGCGTGCAGCAGTGTCGCTGGGTATTGCGTCGCTGTTTATTGAAACCCATGAGGACCCGGACAACGCGCCCTCTGACGGGCCAAACATGATTTATCTGGACCAGATGCCCAAGCTGATCGAGAGCCTGATGCGCTTTGATGCGCTGGCCAAGGCCGACCCTATCCGCATCTGATCGACAAGAGAGCGTAATCCCATGACCAAACCCATCCCCGAGGTGCGCCCGAACACCTGGAGCTTTCTGCGCGATCCGATGATCACGCCCACCGGTTTTCGCGAATATGACGCGCGCTGGAAATACCCTGAGGAAATCAATCTGCCCGGCATGACGGCGCTGGGGCTGGGGCTTGGCACGCAAATGCACAAGCGCGGCATCCCGCCGGTGATTGCGGTGGCCAATGACTATCGCGACTATTCGGTTTCTATCAAACACGCGCTGATCATCGGCCTGATGCAGGCCGGTATCGAGGTGCGCGACATTGGCCCGGCCCTGTCGCCGATGGCCTATTTCGCGCAGTTCCATCTGGATGTGCCTGCGGTGGCCATGGTCACCGCCTCGCACAACCCCAACGGCTGGACCGGCGTCAAGATGGGCTTTGAACGCCCGCTGACCCATGGTCCAGATGAAATGGGTGAGCTGCGGGACATTGTCCTGAATGGTGAGGGCGTGGCCCGCCCCGGCGGCTCCTATCAGTTCGTGGATGGCGTAAAAGAGGCCTATCTCGATGATCTGGTCGGCGATTTCAAAATGTCCCGCCCGCTGAAGGTGGTCTGCGCCACCGGCAATGGCACCGCCTCCGCCTTTGCACCGGAGCTGTTTGAACGGATGGGGGTTGAGGTGGTCGAAAGCCACAACGCGCTGGACTATACCTTCCCGCACTACAACCCGAACCCCGAAGCCATGGAAATGCTGCACGATATGTCCGACAGCGTGAAGGCCTCTGGCGCCGATATGGCGCTGGGGTTTGATGGCGACGGCGATCGTTGCGGCGTGGTGGATGATGAGGGCGAGGAGATCTTTGCCGACAAGGTCGGCGTCATCATGGCCCGCGATCTGTCCAAACTGCACCCGAATGCGACCTTTGTGGCGGATGTGAAATCCACCGGGCTGTTTGCCTCGGATCCCGAGCTGAAGGCCAATGGTGTGACGGCGGATTACTGGAAAACCGGTCACAGCCACATGAAACGGCGGGTGAAAGAAATCGGCGCGCTGGCAGGGTTTGAGAAATCCGGCCACTATTTCCTCGCCGAACCTGTGGGCCGGGGCTACGACTGCGGCATGCGCGTGGCGGTGGAAATCTGCAAGCTGATGGACCGCAACCCGGACAAGAGCATGTCCGACCTGAGGAAGGCGCTGCCCAAGACCTGGGCGACGCCCACCATGTCGCCCTATTGTGCCGATACCGAGAAATACACTGTGCTGGAGCGTCTGGTCGAGAAGCTGGTTGCCAAGGCCGAGGCTGGCGAGACACTGGCAGGCCGCCCCATCAAGGAGGTCGTCACCGTGAACGGTGCGCGTGTGATCCTTGATAACGGATCTTGGGGGCTGGTGCGGGCCTCCTCCAATACGCCCAACCTCGTGGTGGTCTGCGAGAGCAGCGAAAGCGAAGCGGAACTGCGCGAGATCTTTGCCGAGATTGACGCTGTGATCCGCACCGAACCGCTGGTCGGTGACTATGATCAGACCTTCTGATCATTCTCAGAGTTGAAGTAGAAAACGCCCGCCATTGGCGGGCGTTTTCTGTTGTAGGACATGTCATCTAGCCGCAGCCTCAATCGCCACCGAGAAGCCGCAGCAACTGGTCTTTTGCCTCTTTCTCGATCCGGTCGCGGATCGCCTCATTGATGTCCTGCTCTGGCGCGATCTCTGTATCCAACTCTTCGCTCAATTTCTCGCGCAGGCGGTCCTTGGCCTGTTGTTCCACCGCGTCGATTTCCGGCTCCAGCGCCCGTTTCAGATCGGGACGGATCTTTGGGTCACTCCAGGGGCCAGTGATGGCCACGGGGATCGACAGGCGGGTGCTGCCATCCCCGCGCTGGATGCTGGGGGTAAAGAGATAGTCCAGATCCTGCGCCCCAAGCCCGATGCGGCCCTCCCCCTCGGCGCGCAGCCCGCGCAGGGTCAGCAGCAGATCCCGATTAAGGAGATTGCCGCCCTCCATCGTGTAGCTGGCGGTCAGCTGATCAAACACGGTGCTGCCGCCATTGCCACTGCCGCTGCGCATCAGCTGTTCCAAATCAAAGCCGGTAAAGAACCCTTTGCCGACCTCCAGCCAGCCTTTGCCGCTGAGCGAAGACATGATCTCCGCTACTGAATTGCCGACACCCAGATATTCCAGTTCGCCCAGCGCCTCGCCATTGAGGCGATCATATCCCATGGTCTGCCCCAGCGCCTGTTCCAGCCGGATGTCTTGAAAACTCAGCTTGCCACCAACCGACAGACCATTGCGATTGTTGACCACCAATTGCCCCTGCACCTGACCGTCAAAGACGCTGGCAGGCAGGAATTTCAGAACCGCACGAGAGTTGTCCAGCGCGAGGTCCAGCTTGCTTGGCCCCAGTTTGACGGAGCCGGTGTCGACCCCCTGAACATCCAGTGCAATCGCCGCATTCAGCGCCGCCAGCCAGCCGAAATCCATGCGCTCGCGCGACCAGCCGTCGCTGACCGGATCCGTACCCGTGCCAGCCGCAGCCGCCGCAGGCAGGTCCGCATCGCCCGCGGGCAGCAGCGCCGAGAAATCCAGCTGGTCACCGCTCAGACGCGCGGTCACCTTGGGCACATCGCCGAGCACCACATCCGCTGCGCCGCGCAACCGATTGGCATCTGCCTCCAGTGTCAGATCACGCAGCGCCAGACGCCCATCGGTGGTATAGGTGAGATCCGACGCGATGAGCCAAGTCTTCACCGCGGGTGTCTCAACCCCCTCAGCGCCGCCCAAGACCGCAAGGCTGCGCGCCAGATCAGAGCTTTTTCCAGTCAGGCGACCCGTCGCGGCGCCAGTGATATTAGCCCGCCCGTCAAACCGCAGTTCGGTCTCATCAGCGGTCACACTGGCCCCGACCGAGGCAACCTGCCCTGCCAGAAATGCCTCAAACGTGCCGATCTCCGCCGCGATCTGCACCGGCGCGCCAGCAGGGCGCAGCGTGATATCGGCCAGCACAGTCCCGTTAGGCTCAGGCCACTGCAGCGCCAGATCAACCTGGGTCAGCTCAATCGGAGTCTCGCCATGGGGGGCGTAGCGCAGGCTGGCGCCAGTGAGGTTCAGCGCCTCAATACTGACCGGCAGGCTTTCCATGCGGCCCTCGGCGGCTGGCGCGGCCCCGGTCTGGCCCTCGTCGACGGGACCCAGCACCCAGTTACCGGTGCCATCCGCGCGGGTGCTGAGATTGAGCTGTGGCAACACCGCCGAGAGTTCGGTCACCCGAACCTTACCCCCGATCAGATCCGCTGCCGCAATACCGATGGTCAGCCGCTCTGCCGTCAGCATCGGCTCAGGACCAGCCCAATCGGCATTGGACAGCGCCACCCGGTCTGCCTTCACCCCCAGCGTCGGCCAGAGCGTGTAGCCAACACGCCCGCCAAAGGTCACCGTGCGCCCGGTCTGCTTCTCGATCTGGCTCGCGGCCAGCTGGGCCAGTTTCTCGCCCGGCAGCACCAACAGCGCGCCCAACAGCAGCACCACGGCCACCACCAGCGCTATTACAACCCGGATTATCAGCTTCATCACCGCACCTCTTGCCTTGCCCCCTGTTCCCGCGGGGTTTTGCGCAGCTTACCGCGTGGGCGGGCGGGTGCAATGCGCGAAGCCCTCGCCCGGTATCAAAGCACTGCGTGTTTGCGGCTGTTGGTCAGCGCAGCCGGTGCCGCTGACCGTTCCTCTCAGAGAGATCATGCGCCATTCCTAGGGCTATCCATGGTCGGTGGTCTTATTCGGCCTCCGAGGGCAGCGTCGTACCTAGAGGAGGTGCAAAGCGCCTTCCCAGGGAGAAAGTCAGGTGCTGCTCGGCCTATCGTCCGGGTAAGCGGGAAATGCAGCCTCTGACGAACGAGGGAGGCACAGGGGGCGTACAGCGGGTGCACGCAGGACACCCCGTTTTCCTTGCCTCCTGTCCCAGTCCTGATATACGCGCGCGCATGACACAGACACCCGGTTCCGCCAATCCGCCCAGCCTTCGCCCCGATCTTGCGCCCAAGCCCCGGCTTGGCGAGGCGCCCCGTGAGGGGCAGCCGACCCTTGGCATGGTGTCCCTGGGCTGCCCCAAGGCGCTGGTTGACAGTGAGCGGATCCTGACGCGGCTGCGGGCTGAGGGCTACGGCGTGTCGCCGGATTACTCAGGGGCGGATGCGGTGATCGTGAACACCTGCGGCTTTCTCGACAGTGCCAAGGCCGAAAGCCTTGAGGCCATCGGTGAGGCGCTGAAGGAAAACGGCAAGGTGATTGTCACCGGCTGTCTGGGCGCAGAGCCGGATTACATCCGCGCGCATCATCCGCGCATTCTGGCGGTGACCGGCCCGCATCAATATGAGCAGGTGCTGGATGCGGTCCATGCCGCCGTGCCGCCCTCACCCAACCCTTACGTAGATCTGCTGCCAGCAGCGGGTGTGAAGCTGACGCCGCGCCACTTCAGCTATCTGAAGATCTCCGAGGGCTGCAATCACAAGTGCAAATTCTGCATCATCCCCGACATGCGTGGCAAACTGGCGTCCCGCCCTGCCCATGCGGTTTTGCGCGAGGCGGAAAAACTGGTGGATGCTGGCGTGCGCGAGTTGTTGGTGATTTCGCAGGATACCTCCGCCTATGGGCTGGATCGCAAATATGATGTGAACCCGTGGAAAGACGGTGAGCTGCGCAGCCATATTCAAGATCTGAGCCGCGAGCTGGGCAAACTGGCCCCCGCGGATGAGCTGTGGGTGCGGCTGCACTATGTCTACCCCTACCCGCATGTGCGTGAGCTGATCCCGCTGATGGCGGATCCGGATAACGCGCTGCTGCCCTATCTGGATATCCCGTTCCAGCACGCCCACCCGGATGTGCTGCGCCGCATGGCGCGCCCGGCGGCTGCAGCCAAAACGCTGGATGAGATCAAGGCCTGGCGCGCAACCTGCCCGGATATCACCCTGCGCTCCACCTTCATCGTTGGCTACCCCGGCGAGACAGAAGCTGAGTTCCAGCATCTCCTCGACTGGATGGATGAGGCACAGCTGGATCGTGTGGGCTGTTTCAAATACGAAAACGTCGATGGCGCGCGGTCGAACGACCTGCCGGATCACGTTGCCGAAGAGGTAAAGCAGGAGCGCTGGGACCGGTTCATGGAGAAGGCGCAGGCGATTTCCGAGGCAAAGCTGGCGGCCAAGGTCGGCCAGACCCTACAGGTGATCGTGGACGACATCGACGAGGACGGCATCGCCACCTGCCGCACCAAAGCCGACGCGCCTGAGATCGACGGCAACCTGTTCATTGATGAGGGCACCGAAGGGCTGCAGGTTGGCGAGTTGGTCACCGTTGAAGTTGATGAGGCGGGGGAGTATGATTTGTGGGGAATAATTCCTCAGGATGGCTGAACCAGAAAGAAGTTTCGAAGCGGCAAGACTCGATATTCAATCTCTTGAAGAGGAGATTTCCCCTTTCCTTCGTCAGCCGGAGACATTCTCCCACGCCTACGAAGTTAGCCTACTCAGTTCAATTTGCTCGCTGGCAAGGAGCACTCTGATACTGCATGAAGCTGGCCAGCACTTTGATGCAGAGATCATCCTTAGGTCTTTCTTTGAGTACAGCATTGAACTGGACTTTGTCCTGAAGAATCCGGAGCATCATCGCCGGCTCCAACTGGAGTATGAGGGTCATCAAAAGAAAATTCTGACTGAAGCCGAGAAGGGAAATCCATACTACAGAAAAATCGCGTCTCACTCCGACACCTCCACCAAGCTATCTCAAATTAACGAGCGCATTGCATCTTTGAAGTTTTCAGGTGTCAAAGAACCTCAGAAACTCAATCAGAAATATCAAACCTTCGATCGAACAACAGAATATGAAAGCGTATATCGCAGCCTGTGCAGAATGACGCACCCCACCTATGCGGGAGCGATAAAAAGAAACCTTAGAATTTCACCCGACAAATCTTCGGCCTATTCTATCGAACTATACCCAGTTGCACACGCGACGACCCAAGACGTGATTGCTGACGCACTTTGCGGTGTTCTTAGACAAACATTACACACTGTAGAGACCTTAAAACGACGTGCGGAAAAAATCTAAGATCTCAAATTCAAACACGAAACCCATCACCTGACCCTAAGTAGTTGTAAAAGCGCCCTCTCCGTTTTGCCGGAGACAAGCCTACACGTTAAGGGGAGGGTCGGGCGCTGCCCGCGCAAAGCGCGGGCTTTGGGTTTCCCCTCCCCTTTCGACCTTTTCTTCCTATCTTCTCCCTCAACCGCAACCAACCAGGGAGAGCGCCTGGCAATGCCACGCGACAGTGCGGACGCATCTGATATCGCCCAAAAATCCCCCTTCCGGCCGAGGTGAGGAAGGAGAAAGCCTATGCTTGGTACGCCTGCGGGAACGCTTCGCGTTAACCACAAGCCAAGCGCAGGTGTGACCATCTGCCTCTCGCCATGCGCCCGGTCGCCGTTACATGTCTTAGGTAATCATCCAACTAGGAGGCATCCAACCATGCCGACCCCTCAGGACGACACCACCGAGATCCTCTATAACGGAGAGTGCCCGGTGTGCAGTATCGAGATCCGCCATTACGCCAATCTGGCGGAGCGGCGGGAGCTGCCGTTGCGTTTTGATGACCTCAACTCAGAAGATCTGGCGCGCTGGGGTGTTGATGCGGATCAGGCCGCACGGCGGCTGCATGTGCGCCATCAGGGCAAGGTGCTGAGTGGCATCCCGGCGTTTCTGGTGCTTTGGGCGCAGATGCCGGGTTATCGCTGGGTGGCGCGTGTGGTTGGGCTGCCGGGGCTGCGCCAGCTGGCCTCCGCCCTATATGATTATGTCCTGGCGCCGGCGCTCTATCGCTGGCATCGGCTGCGTCAGCGGCGCAGCAGCCACGCTTAGTCCCGCAGCCGGAGCAGCGCATCGCCATTGCGGCAGCCCTGAAGTGGTGCCTTGGGCATGGTGTCTGCGGCGCGGTCGATCTGATCCAGAAACGCCTCGCAACGGGCGACCTCGCGACAGCCACGACATCGGGTCACCATATCGGCCCAATCCGTCTGTGTGATCTGCCCCGCCGCAAAACTGGCAGATAGATCAACGCCGCAGGTCTGCCCCATCCGTTTGATCAGACGCAGGTGATGCAGCGGGTGGCCCAAGGGGTGCATGTCAGGATCTCCTGTGAGGATCGAATGAGAGGGGCGGAACATCGGGCTGGCGGTTTGATTGAGAGGCCTCGCCCGATACACGCCTGGGATCAGACTTTAGACCTCCTCCTCATTCAGATAGGCCAAGAGGTCGCGGTTGCGGCAGAAGTCGGGCGCCTCGGCCCCCGGGCGCAGCCCTTTGTCGAGCCATTTGTGGCAGGCGCCGACGCCGCCGCAGCGGGTGCAGCGCAGCACCGCCTCGCTGATCTCATCAAATCGCAGCCGACCGGAGATCGCTTCCTCTTGTAGATCAAGGCCCACGGTCTCCGCCATGCGGTCAAACAGGGCGGCGTGGGTTTTCAGATCTCGCCTGCTGGTCTCATTGGTTTGGCTGGTCATCGCGCTGTCCCCGGAAATCATTCATCCTGCGGGCAACTTAACCTCAGTCAGGGCCGGGCGACTTGATGCAGGTCAAACAGCCGATAAACAGAGACGCCGGACGCCCAAAACACCTGACACTCAAGACACTGGGCCAAACAGCCTGGCATATGGGATCTCGGTTCAGCTGGCGGTCACCTGATCGAAATAGGCCCGCACCGCATCCTGAACCCGACGAAACCGGTCGCCGCCCAGCTTCTTGCCGCCATACCAGCGGGTGACGATGATGACATGGTCGCGCAGCCCCTCCCGCTCCATCATGCGCAGGATCACCATACCGGCGCCGCTCTCTCCATCATCGGCCTTAAGACCACCGCTGGGCAGTTGCGCCGCCCAGGTGTTGTGGGTCGCCTTGGCATAGCTGCGGTCGGATTTCAGCTCTGCCAGCACCGCGTCGATCTGCGCCCGGCTGGTGACCTGCGCGCCGCTGACCGCGTAGCGCGAGCCACGGTCGCTCAGCACGACGCCGAGCTGCCTCAGAGAGGCGACGGACTGCGCTAGATCGGTCAATTCAGGTTGTATTTCTGGATCGTCTGATTGACTACGCGCACCCGGTCCGGGTTGGCGGGGTGGCTGCCGAGGAAACGATCACCGGGATCGGGCAGACGATAGAAGAATTTCACCCCGACGCTGGGACGATACCCGGCCTTATGGGTGATGATCGTGCCCAACTCATCCGCCTCCAATTCAAAATTCTTGGAATAGGTTCGCGCGCCCACAACGGCACCAAGATCCTGCGCGCGGGCCACATCGGCGGCACTGGCACCGGAAACACTCGCAAGCCCGGCCAGCAGGATCGAGCCTGCAACTGCGCTTTGGCGTTTGCGTGCCAGATGACCACGGATATGGTGTGCGGCCTCGTGCGACATCACAAAGGCCAGTTCGTCGCGATTGGCAATCTGCCCCAGCATCCGCTGGGTGAAGGTGATCACAGGGCGCCCCGACCGGTCCTGGCTCTGATAGGCGTTTGGAGGGGCCTTGGGGTTGGGATCAATCCGGATCAGGAAGTCGCAGTTCAGGCCTTGCGTCCGGGCACGGCATTCACGTTCTGAAACCGGCTCCACAACGCGGGTGACCGCCGCAAAGGCGCTGCGCCCTTCAGCCGGGGACATGCCCTGTGCCGGTGGGCCGGAGGGCCGCGCGGCGGGCGCGGTCCCGGTGTCGACCACGGTATCGCAGGCTGCCAGCCCCATGGTAAGCGCACATCCCATCATCAGCAAGACTCGACGCATGACATCTCCTTTGCTTTGCCAGTGCCCATTGCGTTGCCAGTACCACCTTATCGCGACAGCCGACATAGGATCAATCGCATGAAGCCCTGGCGGCTGCAATGTGCCGCAAGAATACGTGATGCGACAAAGCCTTGTCAGCGGGGGCGGCCCGATGGCAAGCTGGGCATATGTTTACCATTGAGCATGAATTCGACGCCACAGTCGTGACCCTCGTCGATGACGAGACCGCCCAGCTGATGGAGGATGTTTCTATCAATATTTTCACCGAATGTGTCACGGTCGAGCAGTTGGACCCGCGCACCGACCGGGTGCAGAAAATCACCCTCTCTCACAGCCAGGTCCGGGATCTGGCTGCGGCGCTGGACCTGCCCGAAGGGGTCTACCGATTTACCCGCGAGGATGAGGAGGAGAGCTAGCGCTCTGAAGAAGTGCTCCGTCAGCCTGCGTTGAGGTCGTGATACCTCATGAGGGACGCCGCCGTCAGGGACGGTAGGCAAACACCTTGTCACGAGAGGTCGCGCCACGCAGCAGTTCCAGGTCTGAGGGCGCAATCCGCATGGCGCGCGCCAGAAGCGCCTGAACCGCAGCGGTCGCCTTGCCGTTTTCCGGCGCCGCCGTCACCGTGATCTTGAGCGTTGCCCCCTGCCCGCTTTCAGCCTGCGCAGCTGGAAGCACCGCATTGCGCGCGGCCTTCGGAGTGACGCGTACGGCAATCTCGCCGCCAGCGACGGCCAGATAACTCAGATCGGGGAGGTCTTTCTGCTTTGGCTTGCCCATATTCGCAGTGATGGCGCGAATTGGTGGCGGATTCCATAGACTTTGCACAGGCGTCCGGGATATTTCCTGCCACAGACCCCGCGTTCGGACCGCAGATGCCGCCAGCCCTCATGCCCGCGCCTGTCAGGCAAATTCCGCTGCCCCCCCGGATCGCCCCTTGAAAACCCGCGCCGCCCTGCCGACATGGGCGGTAGATGTAAAAAGGTTTCACATATGTCCCCTCGCAATGATGCTGCCCTGACGTTTCTTCTGTCGCGCCGCTCCCGCCCGGCCAAAACACTGGTCGCCCCGGCGCCAGACCGCGCCGCGCTGATGCCGCTGCTACGCGCCGCCGCGCGCACTCCGGATCATGGCAAGCTGGAACCCTGGCGTTTTGTCGTGATCGAGAAACCCGCAATGGCGCGGCTGGCAGATCTGACCAGCAAGGCCGGTGAGCGGCTTGGCAAATCGGCGGAGGACATCGCAAAAGCCCGCAGCCAGTTTGAGCTGGGCCATTTGGCCGTCGCCGTGGTCGAGGTGCAGAAAGCCAGCCCTAAGATTCCCGCCATCGAACAGACCTACTCCGCCGGGGCGGTCTGTCTGGCGCTGCTGAATGCCGCACTGGCCGCCGGATGGGGCGCCAATTGGCTGTCAGGCTGGGCCAGCCACGACCCAGACTTCTGCGCCGAGGCGTTTGGCTTGCACCCGCATGAGCGGATTGCCGGCCTGATCCATATTGCAACAGAGGCCTCGGCCCCGCCGGAACGGCCCCGCCCGGATCTGGACGCGCTGACAACCTGGATGGATCAATGATACTGACCGATTTCACCAAAGCGCTGAGCCAGCTCGGCGATCCCCGTTTCCGCAAGGTCCTGTTTCTGGGCGTCGGTCTGACCGTGGCGCTGCTGGTGGTGACCTATGCGGCGTTTCTGGCGCTGATCCAATGGCTGGTCGGTCCCGATGCCACCCTGCCATTGATTGGGCCAGTCACCTGGATCGACGACCTGCTGTCGATCACCTCTCTGGTGCTGATGCTGCTCCTGTCGGTGTTCCTGATGGTGCCTGTGGCCTCGGCCATCACCTCGATGTTTCTGGATGAGGTCGCGCAGGCGGTGGAGGATCGCCACTATCCGGGCCTACCCCCCGCAATCAAGACACCATTCTGGGATGGGGTGCGCGACACCATCAATTTCCTCGGCGTTCTGGTGGTGGCCAATGTGCTGGCGCTGGTGCTGTATTTTATGTTTGCCCCCTTTGCGCTGTTTATCTTCTGGGGGCTGAACGGGTTTTTGCTGGGGCGTGAATATTTCACGCTGGCGGCGGCCCGCCGCCTGGGTCTGCCAGAGGCAAAGCGGTTGCGGCGCAAACATCTGGGCACCGTCTGGATGGCAGGCGTGTTGATGGCAATGCCGCTGTCGATCCCGTTGGTGAACCTGCTGGTCCCCATTATCGGGGCAGCCACATTCACGCATCTGTTTCACCGGCTCGCCGGGCAGCAATTGGTTTCGCGCTGATTTCTGTCACCGACATGTCACGACAGGCAGACATGCAAACAGGCGGGCCCATGCCCGCCTGTTTCGCTATTATCGTTGTCTAAGGCGCGCGCCTATTGCGGATCAGGCAGCCGGTCAAACCAGTCGAAATCATTCACCGTGATCCAACCACTGAGGATGATCGTCGCGATAATCGCCCAGAGAACGGCCGCGGCGATCGTGGTGATCACGGCCTTCTGCTTCAGATAATGATGCTCCGGCGCCCCGGCATGCGTGCCGGGCACAATCTCGCCACGGTCGCCCTGCGTCTCAATGCGGATCGGGATCACGATCAGAAAGGTCATGAACCAGATCACCGCATAAAGAACCAAACCGGATGTCACACCCATGATAGCTGTCCTTCTGATACCCCCGCCCCACTGCGAGGGGTTAAGGGGCAGATAGCGTCAAACCTGTTCCAATTCCACCAGGCAGCCGTTGAAATCCTTCGGATGCAGGAAAAGAACCGGTTTGCCATGGGCGCCAATCTTGGGCTCACCGGAGCCAAGCACCCGCGCGCCTTCCGCCTTCAGCCGGTCACGCGCGGCAAGGATGTCATCCACCTCATAACAGATGTGATGAATGCCGCCCGCTGGGTTCTTCTCCAGAAACCCTGCAATGGGGGAGGCCTCGCCCAGCGGGTAGAGCAGCTCGATTTTTGTGTTGGGCAGTTCGATGAACACCACGGTGACACCGTGATCCGGCTCATCCTGCGGCGCGCCCACCTTGGCGCCCAGGGTGTTGCGGTACTGCGCCGAAGCGGCGTCTAGGTCGGGCACGGCGATTGCGACGTGGTTGAGGCGGCCAATCATTTTGCGGTCTCCTGAGTGATCTGTCTGACGTGACTTATCAAAGAGCCGCTGCCTGTGGGCAAGTGCGCCAATCCGCGCGGCAGAAAATTCACTGCAATAACGCTCTGTTGCATCAATTTATCCCAGTGAATTCAATTCAACCTAAAGGCGCGCCGTCAATGTTAACCAGCTGTTAGCCCCGTTTCCCTAGCGTTGAGTCGTATCCAGTCAGGAGCCTTAACCATGGACGATTCGGAACTGTTTGCTGCCGCCCACCGCTTGCCCACGACGAAACGACCGTTGCTGGGGCTGACAATTCTTGTGGTGGAAGACAGCCGATACGCCTGCGAGGCGATGCGCCTGCTGTGCCTGCGCAGTGGCGCCCGGATCCGGCGCGCTGACTGTCTGAAATCCGCCCATCGGCACCTGAAGGTTTACAGACCTTCCGTGGTAATTGCCGATCTAGGCCTGCCGGATGGCTCCGGCGCCGATCTCATTCAGTCCATGGCGGAGGCCAGCCCGCGGGTTGGTGTGATCCTTGGCATTTCCGGAGATGAGGCAGGAGAGGCGATGGCGATGGCAGCCGGGGCCGATGGGTTTCTGGCCAAGCCGATCACCTCGCTTGCGGCCTTTCAATCCGCGATCCTGTCGCGCCTGCCCGCCGAGCGCCAGCTGTCTGGCCCTAATGAGCTGACCGATGAGGTGATTGAGCCTGATCTGCTCGCCTTTCAGGATGATATGGCCCACGCCGCTGAGGTGCTGAACGAAGCTGAGGAGGGACAGACATTGGACTATGTCGCGCAGTTTCTTGGGGGTGTCGCCCGCAGCGTTGGCGATTCCCATCTGGCCGGGGCCGCCGCCGATCTGGCGGACGCCCGTAGCACCGGGCGCCCCGTCGCTGGGGTTGCCGCGCGTGTTGCCGGGCTGGTGCAGGAACGTCTGAAACAGAAGGTCGCCATCTGAGATGATCGAAGTCGTCCTTATCGCATCTGCCACTTTGGGCATCGTGTTATACCTGCAGGCGCGGTTCTCCGCCCGTGAAATCCGCCGCAACCGCGATCGCAGTCTGGGATCTCTGGTCATCCTAGAACGCAGCGACCGCTGATCCGTCTGCGCTGACACAGCGTCACCGCGCCCGAAGTCATTACAGCGTGGCCTGTTGGTGATTTCGCTGGCAAGCGCCTCATATCCGAGACGGTACAATACCGTGCAACAGCTCGAACTTACCTGATCTCAGTCGACGGTTCCGCCAGATCTCCCTAGCGCCGCACCAAACCCGGATCCGATCCCATCTCGACGCCGGGAAAAATCACATCCGAAATCGCCTGATGATCGGTGCCGATCATGCCCCGCATGATCCAGCCCATCTGCGCGCGGACATCGCCGGTGGGCATCAGATCGCGGCGATCAAACAGCGCGGCCTCGGTCAAACCGGGCCAGTGCCCGTGGACCCGACCGCCCCTGATCGCGCCCCCGGCCAGTACCATGGCACCACCCGTCCCGTGATCTGTTCCGCCGGTGCCATTCTCGCGCACGGTGCGGCCAAACTCTGTCATCGCCACCACCGCCGTCTTGTCCCAGATAGTCGGCCCCAGATCGCCTTGCAGTGTTAGAATAGTCTCGGACAGACGGCGCAGCGCCCGCGTCAGCGCGCCTTTCTGGCGATTATGCGTGTCCCATCCGTTGATCGAAAAGGCGGCAATCCGGCTCTCCCCACGCAGCTGCTGCGCCGCGTAGCTGGCGATCCGCTGGTGGGGCGGTGCACGACGCGGACCCTGCCCTGGGGTTCCGGCGCGCCCGGCGGCTGCGTCCGCCTTTGCGCTGTCAGCCAAATCCAGCGCTTCGGCCAACGCAGCGTGAAACAGCGGATCCCCTTCCATCATCAGCCCCGCCAGACGTTCCGCCTGCGGACTGAGCGCGATCTCGGCATCCGGCGACCAATCGGAGACCGGCGCCGCCCCCTGCAACAGTTTCATCTCCCCCTGTCCGATAGCAAAGGCGGTGCGCGCCTCCACCCCTGGGGTCACCTGCAGCAGCCGATTGAGCCAGCCGTCGCGGCGTTGATGCAGCCCCGGCGTACCCGCCTCCAACAGATCCTGACCATCAAAATGGCTGCGCTTGTTGCGATACGGGGTGGAGACCGCCTGCACAAACCCCAGCTGTTCCGCCCGCCACAGCGGCATCAACGGCGCCAGCGCCGGATGCAGCGCAAAGAAACCATCAAGGTCCGCCGCCCCATTCTGCGGCCCGCCCAGCAGGGTTTGCCGCAGCCCGGCATAGGCCGGATCGCCATAGGGCTGCACCACATCAATGGCATCCATGCCGCCGCGCAGAATGATCACCGCCAGCCTTGTGTCCCAGGGGGCAGCGGCGAAGCTGACCGGTGTCAGCAGCGGGCTGGCCGCCAGCGAACAGCCAATCAGGCCGGAGCGCGCCAGAAAGCTGCGTCGGGACAGGCTGGCAGGCGGGCTGGCGGAGGGGGTCGGCGGTATATTTGTCATCGGGCTTTCCCTTTCACCGGCGCTGGAAGGCGGGCGCGGCCAGGATCAGCCCCACCGCCTCCCGCTCGGTCTCGGCTGCGGAGGCAACAAAGCGCAGCTGCGCGGTGGCGCGATTGCCAAGCGCATCTTGCAGGGCCTCCAACGGCGCAGGCAGCGTTTCCATCAGCTGCACCGGCACCGACATGCACCAGCGCAACCGCTCCGCCAATCCCTGCGGTGTGATCCAGTCGCCATCTGCCTCGGACCAGCCATCTGGACCGTTGGAAAACTCCCAACGCTGCCCCATGCGCTGCATTGGTCGCAGAAAGAACCGGTTCATCTGAGGTCGGCTGAGTTTGGTCAGGGCCGCAGGTGGCATCGCCAGCGCCCGACAGGCGGAGGCAAGATAGGCAAAAGGCGGTTTCACGTTGCCCAGATCCGTCTCCCATGCAGCAGGGTGCTCCAGCAGCGCCGCATAGACCTGCATCAGATCGCCGGAGGTCGCCCGGTAGCGGTCTGCCAGATGCGCGACCAAGGCCGGGTCCGGCGTATCGCGGGTGAAATGCACCGCCAGCTTCCGCGCCAGATGATCTGCCGTCGCCGGATGCCGGGCCAGATCCCGCAACGCCTGTTTGATCGCCGCGAGCCCGGTGATCTCCGCATCATAGCGCTGCCCCAGCACAACCTCTGCACCGGGTTCTGCCCAACCCGGCGCGAATTTGAACCCGTCCTCAATGTTGTAGATCATCCCGGTGAACAGCTCTGCCAGCTGGCGCACATCCTGTTGCCCGTATGGCCCGCCAACCCCCAGCGTATGCAGCTCCAGCACTTCGCGCGCCAGGTTTTCATTGAGGCCAACCACGCGCCCCTGCCGCCGGGCCACGCGCCCCGCGCGGCGACTATTGGGACCGGTGGAGCGGTGCTGGTCCAGATAATGCAGCATCAGCGGACTGGTCACCGCCGCAATCAGCAGATCCTCAAACCGAGCCGCGATATTGGGGCGGATCGCACTCTCGACATAGGGCGTCGCGCCGTAGCGCAGGGCGGCAATCTTGCCCTGCGCAGTAAAGTGATCGGCCCAGAACAGCGTGAGGCGTTCGCGAAACCCGTTTGATGTTGTGATACAGCGCAGGAGCCGCTGAGTGAACCATACCGCCTGATGATCCCGCATCCTGGCACGTTGGCGCTTCAGATCCTTGTCCCGTACGTCGAACAGCGGGCTGCCGATCGCGGCCTTGCGGGCACGGCGGGCGGCGGAATAGGCGCGCGCATCGGCCAAAGCACCATCGAACCCCGGTATCGGCCAGTCCTGAGCCGCGCGATCAGGCGCGCGCAGGGCTGTGAGCATTTCGTCTGGCCCCTTCGGTGGCGCGTGGCGTGGCGACAGACCGCAGCCAAAGCGGATCTCTGCCAGTTCAGGATCAAAGCGCATCGTGTTCGGGCCTTTCTCAACTGATATCGCCTTCAGACGGTCGTGCATTGCGGCGCCGACCCACAGATCAATTTTTGGGCGACCTGCGGCGCCCTGCAAACCTATGCACTGCAGGCGCGGTTTTCCACCTTCTCCGCTGGGGAGGCCGCAGCGCCCTTCCAAAAGCAAACAGGCCCGGACAATTGCCCGGGCCTGTTTGTATCATATTTTGATCGGATTACTGATCCTGCGGGATCACCCGCAGGCCCAGCTCCATCAGTTGTTCGCTCATCGGCTCAGAGGGCGCCGCCATCATCAGATCTTCGGCACGCTGGTTCATCGGGAACATGATGACCTCGCGGATGTTGGCCTCGTCAGCCAGCAGCATCACCATACGGTCGATGCCGGCTGCGCAGCCCCCGTGCGGCGGGGCGCCATACTGGAACGCGTTGACCATGCCGCCGAACCGCTTTTCGACTTCTTCCTTGCCGTAGCCCGCAATTTCAAAGGCCTTGAACATGATCTCCGGCTTGTGGTTCCGGATCGCGCCCGAGACCAGCTCATAGCCGTTGCAGGCCAGATCGTACTGATAGCCTTTGACCGCCAGCGGATCGTCCAGCAGCGCGTCCATGCCACCCTGCGGCATGGAGAAGGGGTTGTGCTCGAAATCGATCTTGCCGGTTTCTTCGTCCTTCTCGTAGATCGGGAAATCCACGATCCAGCAGAAGGCAAAGCGGTCTTTGTCGGTCAGACCCAGCTCTTCTCCAATCACGGTGCGGGCGCGGCCTGCAACGCTTTCGAAGGTTTTGGGCTTGCCGCCGAGGAAGAACGCCGCATCGCCAACACCCAGACCCAGCTGCTGGCGAATGGCTTCGGTGCGCTCCGGGCCGATGTTCTTGGCCAGCGGGCCCGCGGCTTCCATGCCTTCGCCCTGATCACGCCAGAAGATATAACCCATGCCCGGCAGACCTTCGCTCTGGGCAAACTTATTCATCCGGTCGCAGAATTTGCGGGAGCCACCCGTGGGGGCCGGGATGGCACGGATTTCGGTGCCTTCGTTTTCCAGAAGGTTCGCGAAGATCGCAAAACCAGACCCGCGGAAATGCTCGGAGCAATCCTGCATCTTGATCGGGTTGCGCAGGTCCGGTTTGTCAGTGCCGTACCATTTGGCGGCATCTTTGTAGGAGATCTGCGGCCACTCGCTGTCGACCTTACGGCCCTTCCCGAACTCCTCGAACACGCCCTGCATCACCGGCTGGATGGTGTCGAACACGTCCTGCTGGGTGACAAAGGACATCTCCAGATCGAGCTGGTAGAAATCGGTGGGTGAGCGGTCAGCGCGCGGGTCTTCGTCGCGGAAACAGGGCGCGATCTGGAAGTATTTGTCAAAGCCCGACACCATCATCAGCTGCTTGAACTGCTGCGGCGCCTGCGGCAACGCATAGAATTTGCCCGGGTGCAGGCGCGACGGCACCAGGAAGTCACGCGCGCCTTCGGGGCTGGAGGCGGTGATGATCGGCGTCTGATACTCGTTGAAGCCCTTGTCCCACATGCGGCGACGGATCGACTGGATCATGTTGGAGCGCAAGAGCATGTTCTTCTGCATCTTCTCGCGACGCAGGTCGAGATAGCGATAGCGCAGGCGGGTTTCTTCCGGGTATTCCTGTTCGCCAAACACCATCAGCGGCAGTTCTTCGGATTTGCCAAGCACTTCGATGTCGCGGATGAAGACTTCGATCTCACCGGTGGGGATCTTGTCGTTCACCAGACTCTCGTCGCGTGCCTTTACGTTGCCATCGATGCGGATACACCATTCAGAGCGGACCTTCTCGATGTCGGCAAAGACCGGGCTGTCCGGGTCGGCCATAACCTGCGTGACGCCGTAGTGGTCGCGCAAATCGATGAACAGGAGGCCGCCGTGATCACGCACGCGATGGACCCAGCCCGACAGGCGGACGGTCTCACCGACGTTGGATTTGTTGAGTTCGGCGCAGGTATGGCTGCGATAGTCGTGCATGGGGTGACCTTTCGTTATACCGGTCACATGACCGGGCGGGCCGTCAATCGGGAGATGCGCCAGAACGGCGCGGAATTCGTCCGGGGTGGTACACTAGGTTGCGGCGGCGTTGTCAAGCAAACTGGGTGATTTCCGCGTGGTCTGACGCCTGAAACCCCCAGTTCTCTACTATACCAGCCGTGCCGGGATCAGCCCCCGCAGAGAGTTGCCCATATGGATGGCTTTTGCCTGCTTCAGATCCTGAAGCCGCAGCACAGCCTCCTCGCACCTCCCCTGCTCCAGCAGCACCTGCCGTAGGACACCCGGCAGCAGGCCGCAAAACAGCGGCGGAGTGACCATCTGCCCGTCCGGGCGAGTGACAAAGAGATTGGTGATCGTGCCCTCGCAAATCTCACCGCGCGCATTCAGAAACAGCAGCTCATCCACACCCTCCGGCAGCGCGGCGCGCGCGGCGTCATAGAGCGCGCGGCGGGTGGTTTTGTGCTGCAACCAAATATCCCCCGCGTCCAGCAGGGTCTCGGCGATGCCCAGACGCCATTGCGCCGGTATCGGCCCTAGCGGCGCTGTGACCAGCGCCAGCTGACCATCCACGTTCAGCGTGAGCCGACAGCGCAGCGGTGCTGTGCCGGTCACCTCAGCCAATACGCGCGCCGCCTCCTCAGGATCAAAGGCAAGGTCAAAGGCCGCCGCGCTGCGCGCCAGTCGGGCCAGATGCTGCGACAGATGCCGGAACCCCTGCCCCGGAAGCCAGCCCAGCGTCTCGATCAGGCGGAAAGCGGGATCGTTCTGGATGGCGTCACGCGGGCGAACCGGGCTTTCCATAGCGCTTCCTCATATTCGGATTCTGCGGTGCTGTCCCAGACCACGCCGCCGCCCACGTTGAGCGTCGCGCGGCCCTCTTCCAGCATCAGCGTGCGGATGGCCACGTTGAATTCGGACGACCCATCCGGTGCCGCCCAACCGATTGTGCCGCAGTAGATATCGCGCGCCCAGGGTTCCAGATCGGCCAGTATCTCCATCGACCGAATTTTCGGTGCGCCGGTAATGGACCCGCAGGGAAACAGCGCCGCGAAGATCTCTGCCAACCCGGCGTCGGGGCGCAATTTAGCGCGCACCATGGAAACCATCTGATGCACCGTCGCATAGCTCTCGACGGCAAACAATTCGGGCACATGAACCGAACCGGTCTCAGCCACGCGAGAAATGTCGTTGCGCAATAGATCAACAATCATCAGGTTTTCAGCGCGGTTTTTCTCATCCTGACGCAGGAAGTCGCGGCGGCGGGCATCCTCCACCGGATCAACGCTGCGCGGCTGGGTGCCCTTCATCGGGCGAGTCTCAATCACGCCCTCCGCATCGGTGCGGAAAAACAGCTCCGGCGAGCGGGACAACAGATCCGGCAGATCGTCCTGTTCGATCAGGGCGCCGTAGCCGACAGCCTGTCTGGCTTTCAACGCTGCATAGAGGTCTTCAGCGGTGCCATAGGCATCGGCATCGATCGGGAAGGTCAGGTTGGCCTGATAGATGTCGCCCCTACCGATATTGTGGTTCACCTCGGCGAAGGCCTGGGCATAGCGGTCATAGGTCCATCGGGGGGTGTTACCCTCCAAACCCGCATCGCCAGGGGGAAGGTCTGGCAATGCCCGATCCGTTTCACCAGAGGGCTCATCATAGACCCCGAAGCAGATCAACGGCAGCCGCCGCGCCTCTGGCATCCGGCTCGCCAGTTTCGGCTCAAGCGCATAGCCCAGCTCATACGACGCGTAGCCCGCCAGCCAGTGCCCAGCATCGCGCGCCGTATCCAGCGCCGCCAAGGCCGCGGGCACGTCGTCCGGCCCGTCCGCGCGAATGATGCGCAGCGGGGTGTCAAAACATGTGGCGGCCCCCTTTGGCCCCTGATCAAAGCGAATCCGCACGTCTGCCTGCTCCGTCTATCTTGCCTCTCCACATATATCCGTTCGATATGCGAACAAAAGGCATGGATGCGGCATTTCCAATTCGGTTTCCGATCCCCCTTGAACCTTTCGGCGCGGTCCCTATAACGCAGGACAATTTGGGCGCACGGGGGTGCCCATGACTCGCGCAAATCAGAGGGATTCAGGCCATGCCGAAAAGAACCGATATCCAATCGATCATGATCATTGGTGCGGGGCCGATCATCATTGGCCAAGCCTGTGAGTTTGACTACTCAGGCGCGCAGGCCTGCAAGGCACTTCGCGAAGAGGGCTACCGGGTCATTCTGGTGAATTCGAACCCGGCGACGATCATGACTGATCCGGGTCTGGCGGATGCCACCTACATCGAGCCGATTACGCCCGAAGTGGTTGCCAAAATCATCGAAAAAGAACGCCCCGACGCACTGCTGCCGACGATGGGTGGGCAGACCGGTCTGAACACCGCGCTGGCGCTGGAAGAGATGGGCGTGCTGGCGAAATTCGACGTTGAGATGATCGGCGCCAAGCGCGAAGCCATTGAAATGGCAGAAGACCGCAAGCTGTTCCGCGAGGCGATGGATCGGCTTGGGCTGGAAAACCCCCGCGCCACAATCATCACAGCGCCGAAGAAAGACAACGGCAGTGCCGATCTGGACGCCGGTGTTCAGATGGCTCTGGATGAGCTGGAAGACATCGGCCTGCCCGCAATCATCCGCCCGGCCTTCACCCTTGGCGGGACCGGCGGTGGGGTCGCCTATAATCGCGAAGATTACATCCATTTCTGCCGCTCCGGCATGGATGCCTCTCCGGTCAATCAGATCCTCGTCGATGAGAGCCTGCTGGGTTGGAAAGAATACGAGATGGAGGTGGTGCGCGACACCGCCGACAACGCGATTATCGTCTGCTCGATCGAGAATATCGACCCGATGGGCGTCCACACAGGTGATTCGATCACCGTGGCCCCGGCGCTGACGCTGACCGACAAAGAATACCAGATGATGCGCTCTGCCTCGATTGCAGTACTGCGCGAGATTGGCGTGGAAACCGGCGGATCCAACGTGCAATGGGCCGTGAACCCAGCCGATGGCCGCATGGTGGTGATCGAGATGAACCCGCGCGTGTCGCGCTCCTCGGCGCTGGCCTCCAAGGCGACCGGCTTCCCGATTGCCAAGATCGCCGCCAAACTGGCGGTCGGCTTCACTTTGGATGAGCTGGACAATGACATCACCGGCGTGACCCCGGCATCGTTTGAGCCGACCATCGACTATGTCGTCACCAAGATCCCGCGCTTTGCGTTTGAGAAATTTGCAGGCTCAGAGCCCTATCTGACCACCGCGATGAAATCCGTGGGCGAGACCATGGCCATTGGCCGTACCATCCATGAGAGCCTGCAAAAGGCGCTGGCCTCGATGGAAACCGGGCTCACAGGTTTTGATGAGGTGGCCATCCCCGGCACCGAGGATGAGACCGATGGCAAAGCCGCGGTGATCAAGGCGATCAGCCAGCAGACCCCGGACCGGATGCGCACCATCGCCCAGGCGATGCGCCACGGCTTGTCCGATGATGACATCCACGCGGTCACCAAATTCGACCCCTGGTTCCTGGCCCGGATCCGCGAAATCGTTGACACCGAAGCCAAGATCCGCGCCGAAGGCCTGCCCCAGGACGAGCATGGTCTGCGCGCGATCAAGATGCTGGGCTTCACCGACGCGCGTCTGGCCAAACTGACCGACCAGAGTGAGAGTGACGTGCGCCGCGCCCGCCGCAACGCTGGCGTCACCGCTGTCTTCAAGCGGATCGACACCTGTGCCGCCGAATTCGAGGCCCAGACTCCCTACATGTATTCCACCTATGAGGCTCCGGCCTTTGGCGATGTGGAATGCGAGGCGCGCCCCTCGGACAAGAAAAAAGTCGTCATCCTCGGCGGTGGCCCCAACCGGATTGGTCAGGGGATCGAGTTTGACTACTGCTGCTGCCACGCCTGTTTTGCGCTGACCGATGCGGGCTATGAGACCATCATGATCAACTGCAACCCGGAGACCGTGTCGACCGACTATGACACCTCAGACCGGCTGTATTTTGAACCGCTGACGTTCGAACATGTGATGGAGATCCTGACCAAGGAACAGGAAAACGGCACCCTGCATGGCGTCATCGTCCAGTTCGGCGGCCAGACACCGCTGAAGCTGGCCAATGCGCTGGAAGAGGAAGGCATTCCGATCCTCGGCACCTCACCTGACGCCATTGACCTGGCCGAGGACCGCGAGCGGTTCCAGGCCCTGGTCAATCAGCTGGGTCTTAAGCAGCCGCGTAACGGCATTGCATCCACCGACGCACAGGCGATTGAGATCGCAGAAGAAATCGGCTTTCCGCTGGTGATACGCCCGTCCTATGTTCTGGGGGGCCGCGCGATGGAAATCGTGCGCGATATGGACCAGCTGAAGCGCTACATCGCCGAGGCGGTTGTGGTCTCCGGGGACAGCCCGGTTCTGCTCGACAGCTATCTCTCCGGTGCGGTGGAACTGGACGTTGATGCAATCTGCGACGGCACGGATGTGCATGTGGCCGGCATCATGCAACATATTGAGGAAGCAGGCGTTCACTCCGGCGACAGTGCTTGCTCTCTGCCGCCCTACTCGCTGTCAAAAGAGGTGATTGCAGAGGTCAAGACCCAGACCAATGCGCTGGCCAAGGCGCTGAATGTGGTCGGCCTGATGAACATCCAGTTCGCGGTGAAACCCGATGCCGATGGCAATGAGGTGATCTACCTGATTGAGGTGAACCCGCGTGCCTCGCGCACCGTGCCGTTTGTGGCGAAATCCACCGACAGCGCCATCGCCTCCATCGCCGCCCGCGTGATGGCCGGTGAACCGCTGTCGAATTTCCCTAAGCGTGCGCCGTATGAGCCGGATGCCGGCTATGACGTCAACGTGCCGATGGCCGACCCAATGACGTTGGCGGATCCCGACATGCCCTGGTTCTCGGTGAAAGAAGCCGTGCTGCCCTTTGCCCGCTTCCCCGGCGTTGATACGCTGCTGGGGCCGGAGATGCGTTCCACCGGTGAGGTCATGGGCTGGGACCGCAGCTTTGCCCGCGCCTTCCTGAAGGCGCAGATGGGGGCCGGGATGGTGCTGCCCTCCGAAGGGCGCGCGTTCATTTCGATCAAGGATGCTGACAAGGGCACATTGATGCTGGATGCGGCAAAAATTCTGGTGGAACAGGGCTTTACCCTGGTGGCGACACGCGGCACTCAAAGCTGGCTGGACGGTCATGGCGTGCCCTGCGAGCTGGTCAACAAGGTCTATGAGGGCCGCCCCCATGTGGTCGATATGCTGAAGGACGGCAACGTCCAGCTGTTGATGAACACCACAGAAGGCGCGCAGGCCGTGCAGGACAGCAAGGACATGCGGTCCGTCGCGCTCTATGACAAGATCCCCTATTTCACCACCGCCGCCGGCGCCAATGCCGCCGCCCGCGCGATCAAGGCGCAGGCTGAGGGCGATGTTGAGGTGAAGAGCCTGCAGGGCTGATCAGCCGACATTGGCAGAAAACGAACCATTCAAAAGGCCCCGACAACGTGTCGGGGCCTTTTTGCTATCGCAACTGCCTCTCTATTTCAGTAGCCCCAATATGGTCTCATGCGCCGGGCCTCTTCTGGCGCGCGGTGGCTGGACAAGGATAAGCTGGCGCCCGCTGTCCGCGATAAGATCCTTGAACGGACACATCAGGCTGCCCTGACCCAGCGCATCAGCAACCAAAGCCTCATGCCCCATCAGCACACCGGCTCCGGCAATCGCCTGTTGCAGGGCCAGGCTATAGAGCGAATAGGCTGGGCCGCTGTCGGCATTTGGCAGAACCAGTCCGCTGCTCTTGCGCCACTGCGTCCAATCCCCAGCCCAGGTCTGATCCTGCAACAGGGCGACCTGTGACAGGTCTTCCGGATGGTTCAGCCCCGCAGCAACCGCCGGAGCGCAAACCGGAAAGATCCGGTCTCCCTGCAAGACCAGCGCTGCCTCCGGGCGCTCCTCAGGTGATGCGTAGAAAATCGCAAAATCAAAGAGTTCACGGTTGAGATTTGGAGGTTCCTCCATCGCCGTGACGGAGATTTTCAGATCTGGCAGCGCCCTGCGCAATCGTTCGAGCCGCTGCGGCAACCACAGTTGCGCAATGGAAGGCAGGGCGGCGATATGTAGCTCCTGGACCGGTCGTAGCGATCGCAAGGCCTGCGTCGCCGCACCCAGCGCATCAAACGCGTCCACGAAGCTTGGCAACAGCGCCTGCCCCGCCGCGGTCAGCAGCACCCCCTGCGGGTTGCGCTGAAACAACGGCGTGCCCGTCCAGTCCTCCAGCGCCTTTACCTGCTGGGACACCGCGCCGGGTGTCACGCCCAATTCCTGTGCCGCAGCAACGAAACCGTTGAGGCGCGCGGCAGCCTCAAACGCCCGCATCGCGTTCAAAGGAGGCCCCTTGGGGCGTCTGGGGGAGACAGTCATGGCAGCTCGCTTCAGGCTTAGTTTTTCTACGCCAAGAAATAGCAAATCTGGTTTGCCCGGTCACGCCCATCAAGCGCAAAGTGAGCACAGGCAGAGCTATCCATAGATGGAGGATCAGATGACTCAAGCGCCCCACAGCTGGCTTCCCGAAGCAAGTATCACCCGGATCGAGGACATCACCCGGGCCACGGCCGGTGCAGCGTCCGATCAATTGCTGGATCGTATCGCGACCCTGGTCGAAGAAAACCGTGTGATTCATGAGGCAGACTGTTTCAACCTCAACCCGGCCACCAATGTGATGAACCCAAGGGCGGAGTCTTTGCTTGCTTCGGGTCTGGGGTCGCGCCCATCGCTGGGGCATCCCGGCGATAAATATGAGATGGGATTAGAGGCCATTGAAGAAATCGAGGTGATTGCAGCGCGTCTTGCCTGCGAGGTCTTCAATGCGGAATTTTCCGAAATCCGCGTGCCGTCCGGCGCGCTCGCCAATCTCTACGGCTTTATGGCAACCTGCCGCCCCGGCGATACCATCATTGCACCGCCCGCCAGCATCGGCGGACATGTGACCCATCACGCCGCCGGCTGTGCCGGGCTTTATGGGCTACGAAGTATCGATGCACCGGTGCTCGAAGATGGCTATACCGTCGATCTGGAGGCCCTTCAGCAGCTCGCAGAGCGGGAACGCCCCAAGCTGATTACCATCGGCGGCAGTCTCAACCTGTTTGAACACCCCGTTGCAGGCGTGCGGGCGATCGCGGATCAGATTGGCGCCAAGGTCATGTTTGACGCGGCCCATCAATGTGGGATCATCGCAGGGAAGGCCTGGGCCGATCCGCTGGCCGAGGGCGCCCACTTCATGACCATGAGCACCTACAAGAGCCTTGGTGGTCCTGCCGGTGGGCTGATCGTCAGCAACGATGCCGAAATCGCCAAGGCGCTGGACAGCATCGCCTTTCCCGGCATGACGGCGAACTTTGATGTGGCAAAATCCGCAGCCCTCGCGGTGACCCTGCTGGACTGGCGCGATCACGGCCGGGCCTATGCGTCCGAAATGATTGCGATGGCAAAGAGCCTTGCAGCCGCGCTGGAGGCAGAAGGCTTGCCACTGTTCAAAACAGCCGACGGCATCACCATGTCCCATCAGTTTGCGCTGCGCGCCGAGATCTATGGTGGCGGGCAGGCCGCGTCAAAACTGCTGCGACGGAATGGGTTTCTGGCCTGCGGGATCGGCCTGCCCCTGCCTGCGGTTGAGGGCGATATGAACGGCCTGCGGATCGGCACGCCAGAGCTGGTGCGCTGGGGCATGACCAGCAAAGATGCCGTCGCCTTGGCCACGCTAATCGCGGCCGCTTTGCGTGGAGAGCCGGTTCAGGATCAGGTTTCCGCGTGGCGGCGACAGTTTGACCGGCTCCATTTCGTCAACTGACGCGCCTCCGATCCCGTCCTGAACAAACCCCGGAGCAGGCGCTCCGGGGTTATTGACCGATTGGGTGCCGCCCACCCCCCACAGACGCAATTGTGGGAAACGGAGCGGAGGCTGGGCGGGCCCAGCTCAGCCCGCGCGGCGCATTAGCCTGCGCAGCGATCCATCAAAGGTGGTGGCCAGCGACACCCGTTTGCGGCCCATCTGAGCCTTGGCCGAAATCACGGAAACCAGCATCGGCGTGCCACCTTTGCGCATCTGTAAAACAGGCGACCCTGAGGCACCATATTCTACCCGACAAGAGGTCACCAGAGTTTCGCTTCTGGTCGAAAGGATCCGGCATCCTTGCTCACGGGCCGGGCGGGTTGCCTGATTTATAGTGTAGGACAGCACGTCGACACTTTCACCGGGTGTTGGAGCTGCTGCCAATAAGAACGGGCGGATCTTACTCCCCGCAATTGGACGATCCAGGCGCAAAACTGCAATATCGCTGCCCGCTTCGCTTCGACTGGACCAGCTGTGGCGATATCCGGGATGGACAACTGCTTTCACAACCCTGCGTGAGGCCTTGGCCCTGCGTCCATTGAGACCGGCCTCGAATTTGATGCTTCGCGGGTTCACTGCCTGACCGGTTTGCGGATTGTAGAGACAATGCGCGGCGGTCAGTACCAGATTGGCCGCGATCAGACTGCCGGTACACATATTGCGCCCGGCAATATTGAGCCGTCCGACAGCTTCCCATCCCTGCACGGCCCTAACTCCGGCAGACTGCGCCTCCGCAGATAGACTCAGGGTTGTACTCGAAATAATAGCAGCGGCGATCAGCCGGATAATGCGTTTCATGGTCCACTCCGATTTTTTCCCACATCGCCATCTTCGGGGTCGGCTGAGGCTGGAATGCGGCTTGGAGTTGTGGAGAGCTGTCAGAAAGGCGCGCAGAATGTGACATGTTTAACAATCAGTTAACGCGCACGGCGACTGCGGTCATGGGACTGCCATAGCACTATATTTTCCTTAACCTCTCTGAACGTTTTTAGGGAAATTTCGCTCAAACATCGGAAAAAATGTCATTTTTCCAGCAAGGATTTCAGTGCGATTTTCCCTGTGGAAACGGGGCTTGCGCTGAGATCTGGAAAGGAATCGCGGGGATTAAGGCGGAATTTGGCCCGCCAAACTGGCAATTGGGGCGAATCCTGTCGGGGCTTTGCCACCGCATAAGTCTTAAGAGATCATGCGCGGATCACAGCAGGATTTTGCCGCTGAAATACCAGCAGCCGCGCCTGTATTTGCCCTGCACGGGGACCGTACCGCTTTGCCTATGCCGCTCCACAGGCCATCTTGCGGACCCAGCCCCGCAATCAGAAGGCGATTTGCAAAAAAAAGCCCCGGTTCTGCTACCGGGGCTTTCTCTTGAAATATCAGGCGCTGTGATCAGGCTGCGGCGGCCTGCTCGCGTTTTTCATCCCGTCCGAAGAAGATCAGATAGAACACAGGCGCGGCCACCAGGGTCAGGACAGTGGCAAAAGCCAGCCCCCCCATGATGGTGATTGCCATCGACACAAAGAAGGCATCGGTCAGCAGCGGTGCCATGCCAAGGATGGTGGTGACCGCCGCCAGCATGACCGGGCGCAAACGCGACACGGACGCCTCGACAATGGCCTCACGCAGCGGTTTGCCTTCCGCCCGGACCAGATCAATTTCCTCAACCAAGACAATACCGTTCTTGATCAGCATGCCAGAGAGGCTGAGCAGACCGAGAAGCGCGGTAAAGGTAAAGGGCATACCAGTTCCAAGGAGGCCAATCACCACCCCGTTCACCGACATCGGCACCAACAGCCAGATGATGATCGGTTGGCGGATCGCATTGAACAGCAGCACCGAAATCAGCACCATAATCAGGATCGTGACCGGCAGCTGCTTGCCAAGGCTGGCATTGGCGTCGGCAGAGTTCTCATGCTCCCCGCCCCACTCCATTGTGTAGCCCGCAGGCAGCTGGATCTCCTCAATGGTGTCTTTGACCTGCGAGAAAACACTGGCTGCGGTCAGATCTGCTGGAATGTCTGCACCCACTGTCAGCGTGGGCACACGATCACGGCGATGGACAAGGGTATTTTCAACCACCACGTCAATCCCGTCGACCATCTGCTCAAGCGGCACAAATTTACCTGCCGCCTCAGAGAACACCAGCTGATCCATCAGATTATATTCACCAACCTCGGCACGGCGCAGAACGATTGGGATCAAGCGATCCCGCTCGCGGAACACACCCGCCCGCAGACCATCGGTGGAGAACTGCAGCGCATCCGCGATAGCCTCCCGCGTGACACCGGCAGTTTGCGCCCGGTCCGTGGCATAAATCGGCTTCAGCGTGATTTCCTGCTCGCGCCAGTCCTGACGCACACTCAGGATATCTGGTGTCGCCTGTTTCAGACGCTGCATTGCCTCCTCACCCAGCTGCCGCAGCACCCGGGGGTCAGGCCCGGCAAACCGCACCTCAATCGGGGCGCCACCACCGGGGCCAAAGACCAGCCGTTTGGTGCGGAATTCGCCCTCAGGGAAACGCCCCTGACCAAAGGCCTCCAGATCCGCCTGCAGCGCCGGGATCGCCTCAAGGCTGGTGGCCCGGATGATGAGGTGCCCATAGCTGGGGGTTGGATCTTCGGAATCATAGGTCAGCATGAAACGCGTGGCCCCCTGCCCGACAAATGTGCTCGTTGTTTCCACATCGTCCCGCTCTGCCAGCCACTCCTCAAACACACGCATATGCTGTGAGGTGGTGGTGATCGACGTGCCCTGCGGCAGCTTGTAGTGCACGAAGAACAACGGCGTGTTGGAGTTGGGGAAAAACTGCTGCTTCACCTGGCCAAAGCCAATAAAGCACAACACTGTGATCGCGATGAGCCCCGGCACCACAAACCAGCGCAGTGTCAGCGACAGCCGCAGAATCTTGCTGTAGGTGCGGAACAGGATCCCGGAATAGGCATCATGATCGTCACCGCTCCCCTGTTTAAAGAAGTAGTGAGCCAGAAGCGGCGTTGCCGTCAGCGCCAGAAGCCAGCTGAGCAGCAGCGAAATACCAATCACCGCAAACAGCGAGAACATGAACTCACCGGTTGAATCCGGGCTGAGGCCGATACCGGCAAAGGCCATGATGCCAATGACGGTTGCCCCCAGCAGCGGGATCTGGGTTTTTGATGCCGCCTCATGCGCGGCCTCGCGAGAATTCCGCCCCCGCGCCATGGAGATCTGCATACCTTCCGCCACAACGATGGCGTTATCCACCAGCATCCCCATCGCAATGATCAACGCGCCAAGGGAAATCCGCTCCATTTCAATGGAGAAGAAATTCATGAACATCAGCGTTCCGACAACCGTGAGCAACAGCGTGGTGCCCACAACGATGGCGGCCCGCCAGCCCATGAAGACCGCCAGCACGATCACCACGATGCCGACCGACATCGCAAGATTCACCAGGAAGTCATTGGACGCCTGATCGACGACGACATGCTGCTGGTAAATCGGTTTCAGCTCAACACCGTAAGGGATCTGACTGTCCAGCTCAGCCAGACGCGCATCCACCCGCTGGCCCACCTCAACGATATTTTCTGTCGCCAGACCTGCAACCCCAATGGTAAAGGCCTCAACACCGTCAAAGCGGATGATCTGGGACGGATCATCCACCCGGCCACGATGGACATCGGCCATGTCGATAATATTGATGACCTCGCCCTGAGACCCCACAGTAAGACCCGCAATTTCCGTCACGGAGTCGGAGCCTTCCGGAGCGCTGACGCGCGTCTGCACCGGCCCGTTGTCAACTTGGCCCGCAGAACGCACCGAATTGGCCGTGGCCAGAGCGTTCGACACTGCATTGATCGGAATGTTCTGGTTTACCGTGATCGCCATCTTCGGTTCGACAAAGATCGCCTCTTCCGGCAGGCCAGCGATTTCGACATCGGCCACGCCATCCACCGCCAGCAGTTCACGGCGCAGGAAGGTCGCCAGTTCGTGACGCTCCGCATCAGTGTACCCCTCGGCTGTCACCGCATAGAAGACGCCGAACACATCCCCGAACCCGTCATTGACGAAGGGGGTGCTCACCCCCTCGGGCAATTCGCGGGCCGCATCTTCGACCTCACTGCGCAGCTTGGTCCAGAGGGCCGGAAGCTCGCTTCCGTCAAAAGTGTCCTGCATCTCAACGTCGATGCGCGACAGCCCCGGCTGGTTCATTGAGGTGATCTGTTTCACCTCTCCCATCTTCTGGATCGCCGATTCCAGCGGTTCGGAGACTTCCAGTGCCACCTGCTCAGCGCTGGCACCGGGATATTGGGTGATGACCACCGCCTGTTTGATGGTGAAGGCCGGATCTTCGAGCCGTCCGAGGTTCAGGAACCCCCAGATCCCGCCAAACAGTGCGGCAAGCATGATGAGCCATGTATAAAGCGGCCGATTGATCGACCCGCGTGCAATGTCCATAAGATCCGCCCTCAGTTGGTGAAGCCGGTGAAGCGGCGCACGGCCTCACCATCGGCGAGCGCGCCGCCACCGGTCAGCACGATTTCTTCACCGCCCTGCAGACCGGAGGTGATCTCAATCTGGCCACCATCGGTGGCGGAGGTTTCAACCTTGGTCCAGGTCACGGTGCCCTCATCCCCACCTTTGGGTGAAAACAGCATCACGCCGGGCTCCCCATTGGCGGCGGGCACAATTGCGGTCGGTGGAACCACGATAGCTGATAACCCGGTATCCACAGTGACCCGTACGGTCGTGGACGCCCCGGGGAAGACCTGACGGTCCTTTGGCGGATCCAGGCGGAAAGTCACGCGATAGGTCTGGCCAACACTGCTGGCCTCGGCATCGAATTCCAGAATTTCCAGCGGATATGCGGTATCGCTGTTTGGAAAGGTTGCGGTGATCGTCAGGGCGTCATTGTCTTCCCCCTGCTGGAACAGCACTTCAGGCACATCGACCTCAATGTGGAGTTCCGACATGTCGTGCAAACGCACAACCGGCGCACCCGCGCTGACGGTGCTGAACAACGCTACCTCCCGGCTGGAAACCAACGCATCAAATGGGGCGTTCAGAGTTGCATGTTCCAGCGCGTAATCCGCATCCCGCAGAGCAATCCGCGCCAGACCCGCCTGGGTCTCGGCATCGTCGATGGAGACCTGGCTAACGGTACCAGTCAGTTTTTCCAGACGCGTGACCGTGCGATCTGCCTGTTCCTTTTGCAGCTGCGCTTGACCAAGTTTCAGCTCAAACGGTTCGAGGTCCAGTTCAGCAACCAGCGCCCCCTTTGGCACAAAGGCACCTTCTGTCACGGGAAACTTCACCACCTGACCGCCAACCTGGAACGCCAGATCAACCGTTTCCTTGGCGGCGACCTGACCGTAAAACTCGCGGTGGATGGGCATTGCGCCGGACTGTGTTTCCATCAGTTTGACAGGTTTCAGGACATCCGCGGCAAGTGCCGGTCCCCCTGCCAACATCAGCGCGGCGATACCGGCAATGACTCTCGAACTCAGCTGCATAAGTTACTCCTTCCGAAGCGGATTCGCGTCCGCCGCTACAACAGTGTCATGGATTTTGGCCGAAAGGGCCGCAAATTGTTGGATTTCGTCCCGGTCAAGCCCGGAAATGCGCTGAAACAGCTCAGACATCGCCGCCACCAGGCGATCCCGCTTGACCACACCATCTGGCGTTAGTGACAAAAGCCAAGCGCGCCGATCCTGAGGATCGCGGCTGCGCCAGATCAGCCCTTGTCGTTCCAGACGGTCTGCCGCCGCAGTCACCGAAGAGGGAACGGTCTGCAGCATTCGTGCCAGTTCCCCCATACGGGATGGGGTCCCAAGACGCACCAGGATGTGACATTCCATTCGGCTCAATTCGGGCATATCAACGCTGTCTTCGATGCAGGCATCAATGCGCCAATAGAGCGCAAAAACGCCCAACATCGCGCAGACCTCCGGGCGGGTCTCGCGCGAAGCCTGGTCAGTGTCATGGTCAGAAATCTTGTCGGAGTCTCGAATCATATCGCCACCGCCTTCAGGGGGCATATACTTCAAAATTCGAACTATTCAAGGAAGGAAGTTTTCTAAGCGCCTCAAACCGGCTGCGGCCCCCTCCCTGTGGCGTTGACGTAGGAGCAGCTATTGCCATGAGCCATGGCGCCAGACTTGACCTGACAGGGGGAAGATGCCCAGATATGCAGCACTTTTTGAAAACCACCCGAAGGTCCAGCGCATGTTCACACCCGCCATCACCGGCACGGGCGTCTTCACCCCGTCACAGACGATCACCAACGCCGAGCTGGTCGCGGCATTCAATGCCTACGCAGACAAGACCAATGCCGAAAATGCTGAGGCGATTGCCGCTGGCAAGATAGAGCCGCTGGCGCATTCCTCGGAAGAGTTCATTCTCAAGGCTTCCGGCATCGAGCAGCGCTATGTGATGGACAAAAGCGGCGTTCTGGATCCCGAGGTAATGCACCCGCTGTTGCGTCAACGCAGCGATGATGAGCCGTCAATCATGGCAGAGATGGCGCTGGATGCCGCCAAAAAGGCGCTGGCACAGGCAGGCAAGACCGCTGCCGATGTTGATGCGGTAATCTGCGCGGCCTCCAATATGGAACGCGCCTACCCTGCGCTGGCAATCGAAATTCAGGATCTGTTGGGCATTGAGGGCTTTGCCTTTGACATGAATGTCGCCTGTTCCTCGGCCACCTTTGGCATTCAGGCCGCCGCAGATATGGTGCGGTCGGGGTCAATCCGCGCGGCATTGGTGGTGAACCCGGAGATATGCTCCGGCCACCTGGAATGGCGCGACCGCGATTGTCACTTCATCTTTGGCGATGTGGCGACAGCGACCCTGATCGAGCGCAGCGAAGACGCAACGGGAGCTTATTTCGAGATCCTGTCGACCCGCTGTGCCACCAGTTTCTCCAACAACATCCGCAACAACAATGGCTACCTGCGCCGCTCCCGCCCGGACGGCGTCGAGGATCGCCGCGACATGCAGTTCATGCAGAACGGGCGTAAGGTGTTTAAGGAAGTGCTGCCGATGGTCAGCCAGCACATCGCCGAGCATATGGAGGCTGAAGAGATTGCAAACACCGACCTGAAGCGGCTCTGGCTGCATCAAGCGAATAAGACGATGAATGATTTCATCGGCAAGAAAGTCCTCGGCCGCACACCGGAGGCCGGTGAACAGCCCAATATCCTGCAGGATTACGCCAATACATCCTCAGCTGGGTCGATCATCGCTTTCTCGAAATACTCAGACGATCTGGTCGCGGGGGATCTTGGGCTGATCTGTTCGTTTGGGGCAGGCTATTCCGTGGGTTCCGTTATCCTGCGCCGCGTTGCCTGAACCTTCGCAGGTTCGCCCTAGTTTAGAATATGAGCCATAGAAAAGGGCCTGCCGAGTGTGGCAGGCCCTGTTTTATAACGGAGCACCTGACGATCCGGGCTATTTCTGCGACACCCGCTGATGCACGGCTTCGACATCTTCAACCCGCTCGGAATAGCGGTCGACCAGGTAATCCTTGCGACCACGGGTCAGCCAGGTGAATTTCACCAACTCTTCCATCACATCGACAACCCGGCGATAGAACGGTCCGTCAGGCAGTCGCTCGCCCTCGCCAAATTCCAGCCAGGCTCGGGGAATGGAGGACTGGTTGGGTATTGTGATCATCCGCATCCAGCGGCCCAGAATGCGCATCTGATTGACCGCATTGAAGGATTGCGACCCACCGGAGACCTGCATCACCGCCAGCGTCTTGCCCTGCGTGGTGCGGATGCCGCCCTTCAGCGACAGCGGCAGCCAGTCGATCTGTGTCTTCATAATGCCGGTCATTGCGCCATGGCGTTCGGGGCTGGACCAGACCATGCCATCGCTCCAGACCGCCAGATCACGCAGTTCGGTGACCTTGGGATGTCCCTCGGATCCTTCGTCATCCGGCAGGGGCAATCCGCTCGGATCAAAGATCCGCGTCTCACAGCCCAGCGCGCGAAGGATCCGCGCAGCCTCCTCGGCGACTTTTCGTGAATAGCTTACAGACCGCAACGACCCGTAAAGGAGCAGAATACGCAGTGGATGCTGCGGATCGTCCGCCGCTGCCAGACCAGCAACATCAATCTGTGGCAATGCAGCGTCAACGAGCGCAGGCAGATCCTCGGCCGCTCGTGCTCCAAGCGTCGCGGCCTTCCCCGTTGACATCTCAGCCACTCTCTTCTTCCAGATGCAGTTTCATATCCAGCAACACCTGCTGCAACATCACCGTTTCGCGCAGCAGTCGCTTGGCCTCGTTGATGGTGATAATTCCATCGGCCATCGCCTCCTGGTATTCACTCATCAAGGTGGCGAAACGCTGGCTCAGTGCGATCACATCGGCATTGACGCCACCGCTGCGGGCCTCTGACGCCGCGCTTGCCTCACAATACGATAGGGTGATGTTCTTTAGATCCGCCAGACCCGATGTCACATGCGGAAAGGAGGCCGCGGCCTCAAGCTTGGCCACTGCATCAACCGGCATGAAGCGATCGGCGTGTTCGGCATTATCCGAGTAATACCGGCCAAGCGTCGCCTTGGATTTCCCTGTGATCTGGCAGGCCGCCTCGATCCCCACATCCTTGACCAGCGCCTCGGTGTGTTTTTTTAGATAAGTACCTATGTCTGCCATATAAATTCTACCTGCATATGACCGCTTCCCCATTGGGGAAGAAACGCGTTAATTTCCCATTCACGACACTTAAAGGAAATGCGAACCTATTTCTATCCCTAAGGTTTTAAGGGACTTACAGCGCTGATCCAGGTCTTACGACAGGGAAATGTGTTGGGGGCGGGGGCGTGTTTCGTGGGCCTTCGCTGGTGGGCAATTTCCGTCCAGTTTGCGCCCTGCCGCGGGTGTCGTGTGGTTCGTTTCTCGGGTTGTTTCGCCTCGGACCGACATCAGCGTGCAGGGTGCTTCACGGATGGCTCACCCAAGCCCGCCCTGCCATTCCACATCTGGCCGCATCTGATGAAGAAAACCGTTTCCTCCGGGGGGCACTGCGGCTAAATCAGCCCCATGGCCAAGCTTTACTTTCATTACTCCACCATGAATGCCGGCAAATCGACGGTGCTCTTGCAAGCCTCGCATAACTACCGCGAGAACAATATGGACACCTATCTGCTGACTGCGGCGTTGGATGACCGCGCCGGTCAGGGGCGGATTGCCTCCCGCATCGGGATCGGCGCCGAGGCGGATATGTTTCGCCCCGGCGAGAACCTGTTTGACAAGGTCGCCAACCGTCTGGCCAAGGGCCCGGTCGCCAGTATCTTTGTCGATGAGGCGCAGTTTCTGTCGCCGGATCAGGTCTGGGATCTGGCACGGGTGGTGGATGATCTGCGGGTGCCGGTGCTGTGCTACGGGCTCAGGGTCGATTTTCAGGGCAAGCTGTTTCCGGGATCGGCGACACTGCTGGCGCTGGCTGATGAAATGCGCGAGGTGCGCACCATCTGTCACTGCGGCAAGAAGGCGACCATGGTGATCCGGCAGGATGATCAGGGGCGGACCATCACCGAAGGGGCCCAGGTACAGATCGGCGGCAATGAAACATATGTGTCGCTCTGCCGTCGCCACTGGCGACAGGCCACGGGTGACCTGCCTGCGGAGGCGTCTGACTGACGCACTCAGACCAAAACTAAGGCGGGGCGCATACTCTCCGCGCCCCAACCTTTGCATTTTGTCAAACCGGCGAAATCAGCGGCTTCCCAGCCAGGAAGGCCGCCACATTGTCCAGCGCCAGTTGTCCCATATCGCTGCGCACCTCTTCCGTGGCTGTGCCCAGATGCGGCAGGAGCGTGACCTGCTCCATCTGCCGCAGCGCCAATGGCACCTCTGGTTCGAACTCATAGACATCCAGCCCGGCCCCGGCGATCTGCCCCGTCTGAAGGGCCGAAATCAGCGCCGCCTCGTCCACGACCTCGCCACGGGCTATATTGATCAACAGCGCCTTGGGCCGCATCGCCGCCAGCACCCCCGCATTGATCAGATGCCGGGTCTCGGCACCGCCGGGCACTGCCAGCACCAGCACATCGACACTTGCCGCCAAGGCATTCAGGCTGTCGACCCGGACCGCCGGAAAGCCCGGTGATTTTTCACTGCGCGCCAGATAGCTGACCGACATGCCAAAACCGAAGTGACAGCGCCGCGCGATGGCCTCACCAATGCGACCGAAGCCGACGATACCCACATGTTTGCCGGTCAGATGCAGCCCCAGCATCTGGGTCGGATGCCAGCCCTGCCATTGACCGGAGCGGACCAGCCGCTCCCCCTCGCCCGCCCGACGTGCGGTCATCAGCATCAGCGTCAGCGCGGTATCGGCGGTGGCATCGGTGACCGCGCCCGGTGTATTGCTGACCGCAATGCCCGCAGTTTTCGCGGCGTCGACGTCAATGTGATTGTAGCCGACGCCAAAATTGGCCAGCAGCCTGCACCGAGGTGCGGAGATACCGGCAAAGCTCGCCGCGTCGAACTGATCGCCAAGGGTGGGCATAACGATATCAAACTCACGCAGCGCCCGCTGGCGGTCCTCGGCACTCAGTGGCGTTGTCTCCTGCCGGATCTCGACATCGAATTCCGACCGGGCCCGCGCCTCAACAGCCGCGGTCATCGGACGGGTAATCCAGAGTTTACCGCTCAATGCATCCGCCCCCCAAGTGGTACAGCCCCATCCGGGCCGATCAACATGATTTCGCCCGCCTCGTCCGGCAGCCCCAGAACCAGCACTTCTGACATGAATTTGCCGATCTGCCGGGGCGGGAAATTGACCACCGCCATCACCTGTCTGCCCAAGAGTTTTTCCGGGGTGTAATGTGCGGTGACCTGCGCCGAGGTTTTCTTGACGCCGATCTCGTCGCCGAAATCCACCCACATCTTGATCGCGGGTTTGCGGGCCTCGGGGTAGTCCTCAGCGCGCACAACCTCGCCGACGCGGATATCGACCTTCAGAAAATCGTCGAAACTGATGTTATCCACGCGACAGCTCCTTTGACCGGTTGGAGGCCGCCGCCACCGCGCGCCGCAGCAAGGGAGGGAAGCCGTTGTCCGCGTCCATCAGCACCTCCAACGCAGCCTGTGTGGTGCCATTGGGGCTGGTCACATTGACGCGCAGCTCTGCTGGGGTTTCCTCTGCTGCTTCCGCCAGCGCGCCTGCCCCCACCACCGTGGCCTTAGCCAACTGCATGGCAAGATCCGCCGGAAGTCCCTCGGCCTCCCCGGCGGCCGCAAGGGTTTCAATCAGGTGAAAGACATAGGCCGGACCGGAGCCGCTGACCCCGGTGACCGCGTCCATCTGCGCCTCAGCTTCCAGCCGGACCGTCTGACCGATGGCCTGCAGCAGCGTCTCCGCACGGGTCACATCGTCCGCAGAGGCACAGGCGTTGCCGATGATCGCCGTGATGCCACGCCCGACCGCAGCCGGTGTGTTCGGCATCGCCCGCACAATCGGCGTGTTGGCGCCAAGCAGGCTTTCGTAGGTGGCGATTGAGGTCCCGGCGGCCACGGAAATGAACAGCGTCTCGCCATTGCCGAGCTGTTGCAGCTGCGGCAATGCCTCACCCATCATCTGCGGCTTGACCGCGATCAACACGATCCCCGGTGCATCGGCACCCGCCTCAGGCAGCGGCGCGTTGATGTGAACACCTGTCTGACGCAGCCAATCGGACGGGTTGGGATCGATCACCCAGACAGCCTCCGGGGATACCCCCCGGTCAAGCCAGCCCGCCAACATGGCCGAGCCCATCTTGCCGCAGCCCAAAAGCGCGATGCCGCGCGCTGCGATCTCTGATACCTGCATCTTTCCCCTCCCCTGATCGGATCTCCGGCCCCATGCGGGACCGGTTCAGGGAAAGGTTTACGCGCGCCCGTAAGCCTCTGCAATGGCGACCTGAAGCGCGTCACGCGGCGACTGCCCGCCCCAGACCATCAGCTGGATGGCCGGATAGTAGCGTTCGCAATTGGCGACAGCGGAGTTGATCATCGTGTCGATCTGCTCCGGGCTGGCCACCTGCCCGCCGGTCAGCACCAACCCATAACGATAAAGCATCAGCTTATGATCGGGCCAGAAGGTAAAACCGCCGGCCCAGCACTGATCGTTCATCTCGTTGATCAGCTCATAGAGCCTTGGCAGCTGGTCCTTCGGCGGCTCCATCTCAAAGCTGCACACCATCCGCAGGGTTTCTTCATAGCCGGACCACGCCAGTGTCAGCGAATAAGTTCGCCACTGACCTTCCACCGCCATCGCGATCTGATCGTCGCCTATGCGGTCGAAATCCCAATCATGGTCCGAGGCCAGATGTTCGACGATGTCGATAGGGTGAATTTCGTCTTCCAGAAAATGTTCGGAAAGAGCCATGTTGCCACCTCTCTGATCTCTAGCAAAAGAGATGCGGGGCACCCCCAATTGCTAGCGGCCTGCTCAATAAGGAGAGGAGACTTTCCTCTTCTCCTACTAGATATGGTGGAGGCAGCGAGAGAGTCTGGCAACCCTTTATTTGGGGATAACTGCAATAAGTTGTGGACGAACCGCCCATACCCTCAAAATATCGTGACAGCGCCGTGAGTTTCAGATCGGACGCGGTTGCAGGCATCAAGATCGCGCACTGCGCCCCACATACCGGCAGAAGAATGGCGCACAGCCCAGACGAGGCCGTGCGCCAATGAATGTTGCAGATCGGATATTTCAGCCATTCCCTGGGTGTGTCCCCCAGGAACAGCACCGGGAGAGCGTCAGCCGGATTTGCCCGCTTCCAGCGCATCAAGCCGCGCTTTCAACGCCTCATTCTCCTCGCGGGCTTTCTGCGCCATGGCGCGCACCGCGTCGAACTCCTCGCGGGTCACGAAATCGCGATCCGCCAGCCAACGATCGATCAACCCCTTCATCGCGGTCTCCGCCTCTTCCCGCGCGCCATGGGCCACGCCCATGGCATTGGTCATCAGCTGAGAAATATCATCCATGATCTTGTTGCGCGTCTGCATTGTCTTCTCCATGTCTGCCTTGCCCCCTATATGGGCATCAACACCGGCGGCGGCAAGCCGTTGACACTGCAGCCCCTGCAAAGGCATTGACGGCATATGCATGCATTCTTCCTCCAGTTCCCCGATCTGACCCCGGAAATTTTCACAATTGAGCTGTTTGGCAGCCAATTCGCTCTACGCTGGTATGCGCTGGCCTATATCGTCGGCATTGTCATTGCCTGGCGGCTTGCGGTGGCGGCCCTGCGACGCCCCGCCCTATGGCCCGGCGCGCAGCCGCCAATGAAAGCGGCACAGGTTGAGGATTTGCTGACCTGGATCATCCTCGGTGTCATCCTGGGCGGGCGGCTGGGCTATGTGCTGTTTTATCAGCCGGGCTATTACCTTGCGAACCCCACCGAAATTCTGCGCATCTGGCAAGGTGGCATGGCGTTTCATGGCGGTCTGCTCGGCGTGATTCTGGCGACTTGGCTTTACGCGCTGCGCCACAATATCCCGCGTCTGCAGATTGCCGATCTGGTGGCCCATACGGTGCCGCCGGGGCTGCTGCTGGGGCGGCTTGCAAATTTCAACAATGCCGAACTTTGGGGCCGGGCAACTGATCTGCCTTGGGGCGTGGCCTTTCCGGGGCGCGCAGCGCAGTCCTGCGGTCAGGCGCTGGGGGAGATCTGCGCGCGCCACCCCTCGCAACTTTATGAGGCGCTGCTGGAAGGGTTGATCCTCGGCGCGGTTCTGCTGTGGCTGGTCTACCGGCGCGCCGCGCTGCGCCAGCCCGGCTGGATCACCGGTGTGTTTCTTGCAGGCTATGGTGCAGCGCGATTTGCGGTCGAATTTGTACGCCAACCGGATGCGCAATTCGTAACGGCCGAGAACCCGCTTGGCCTCGCCTGGGAGATCAGCGGATATGGGCTGACCATGGGGCAGCTGTTGTCCTTGCCGATGATTGCTATCGGTGTCTTGTTGGTACTGCGCCGCCGCTCCACCACTGAGGTCCCCGCATGAGCCTGAGCGACCACATAGCGACTCGCATCCGCGCCGAGGGACCGATTTCGGTTGCGGACTACATGGCGGAGGCGCTGCTGCACCCGACCTATGGCTACTACACAACCCGCGACCCGCTGGGCCGCGCGGGCGATTTCATCACCGCGCCGGAGATCAGCCAGATGTTCGGAGAGCTGATCGGGCTGGCACTGGCGCAATGCTGGCTGGATCAGGGCAGCCCTAACCCGTTTATTCTGGCCGAGCTTGGCCCCGGTCGCGGCACGTTGATGGCGGATCTGCTGCGCGCCACCAAACAGGTGCCGGGGTTCCACGACGCCATGCAAATCGCGCTCCTCGAGGCCTCCCCCACCCTGCGCGCCCGGCAGGCGGAGACATTGAGCGATTACGCCCCTCTTTGGCACGACACCATCACAGCGCTGCCCGAGCAGCCGCTGTTTCTGATCGCAAATGAATTCTTCGATGCGCTGCCGGTGCGTCAATTTCTGCGGGATGGCGACGGCTGGCGCGAAAAATCCGTCGGACTGCAGGACGGCATGCTGAGCTTTGGCCTTGGCGCGGTGACACCGCAACCGGCGCTGGCGCATCGTCTTGAGGACACCCGCGACGATGATCTGGTGGAACTCTGCGAAGCAGCGCAACCCATGGTGCAGACCATCGCCGCCCGGATTTCGCGCCACGGCGGCGCCGCGCTGATCGTGGACTACGGCGACTGGCGATCCCTGGGCGATACGCTGCAGGCCTTGCGCGCTCATGCACCCAGCGATCCGCTGGACGCCCCCGGCAGCGCCGATCTGACCACCCATGTTGATTTTGAGGCACTGGCACTAACCGCGAAGGCCGCCGGTTGCAGCCATAGCCGACTGACCCCTCAGGGCGTGTTTCTGGAGCGTCTGGGCATCACCGAACGCGCGCAGACGCTGGCCGCGCGGCTGGAGGGGACCGCCCTGCAATCATTGATTGCAGCACATCGACGGTTGACGCACCCTGAGGAAATGGGAAACCTGTTCAAAGTGCTGGGGATTTTCCCCATGCAGGCCTCACCTCCACCGGGATTGAACGCATGACGCTGGAAATTCTCATCTCCGACTTGTTGAATGGCACCAAACATGGGTTTTTCACCCGTCGCGGTGGCGCGTCTTCAGGAATCTTTGCGGGGCTGAACTGCGGGCTTGGTTCGTCCGATCAGCGGGAAGCCGTGCAGATCAACCGGACCCGAGCTGCCGCCGCGATGGACGCACCGCCGGAGGCGCTCGGCCGGGTAAATCAGGTGCATTCGGCCAATGTCCTGACCATCTCCGATGTGCGACAAGACAATATTCAGGGCGACATTCAGGCCGACGCGATGGTCACGAATGTGCCCGGTGTGGTGCTGTCCATCCTGACCGCTGACTGCCAGCCGGTGCTGTTCCACGACGCCGAGGCAAAGGTGGTCGGCGCCGCCCATGCGGGCTGGCGCGGCACGCTGGACGGCGTTCTGGAAGCCACCTTGGATGCCATGGAACAGCTGGGGGCGAGCCGTCAAAACACCCGCGCGGTTATCGGCCCCACAATCTCGCAGCGCGCCTATGAAGTCGGCCCGGAGTTCTTTGATGACTTCATGATGCAGGATGCGGACAACGCCCGATTTTTTGCCAATGGTGAGGGCGACCGGTATCTCTTTGACCTGCCATCGCTGGGCCTGCAAAAACTCCGCAGCGCAGGCGTGGCAGAGGCGGCCTGGACCGGTCATTGCACCTATTCCGACGCGGAACGGTTCTACTCCTACCGCCGTGCGACCCACCAGAAAGAGGCAGATTATGGTCGCCTCATTTCCTGTATCCGCCTGTAATCACCGCGGCCTTCATCATGTGACACGACATTGAATTCCGGTGCAAAACAGCGCCGGAGTATGGTGTGATAGCGCGCGCAGATCTGGCGAAGTTCCGGTGAATTCCACAGATCGGCCACATTGCTGGCGCATTGGCAGGCGACAAAGGTCGGGACTACAGCGTGCGGGCGACAGGAGGTTGCCCCGCCCCGACAGGAGACGCCTCATGAAACCGAAATCGCGCTTCATCAAATCCATTGTGGCCGCCGCCAAGACCGAAGAGGTCCGCCTGCCCTGGACCCGTGGCGCCACCCGGCAAACCGCGATTGAACGCCGTCATCAAACCCCGTCGCAGCAGGCAGCTGTCAAAAGCGCCTGAACTGCACCCCGGCTCACAACAAGCCGGGAACCATGAATACCGGCCTGACATCGTCCACCAATGTTCAGGCCAGGCGGCGACCTCTGCCCAAGCGGGACCCGCCGCGATTACCTGCCCTGCTGGGCGCATACCCCGAACCGTGCGTATTGCGGATGGGACACCCGGCAGGGATCAAACGGCTTTGGCGCGCTTTCTGCTCATCGCCGCCAAAGTCGACGTCTGTACAGTCATGAGAGAGGCAAGTTAGCCATGACCATACCTCAGTCGCTGCGACGCGCAGCTGCCAATGCGGTCGAAGCGAACGCCCTGTTGAAAGATCCAGCCGCCCAGCGCGGCGGCGCGCGGCCCCAGCTGCGCCGTTATGACGTCTGCAGCCTGTTGCCCAATGGATCCATCGCCGAAACCCGCCATGTGGCGCCTTCGCTACCGCTATTTGAGGAGGCCTTTACCGCCTTCTGCCGCGGCTCGTTGATTGAGACCTCCCAAGGCCCTATCGCCATTGAGGATCTGCTGCCGGGTGATGAGCTGATGACCTATGACGGAGAGGCCCAGCCGCTGGTGTGGAAAGGCTGTACCAGCCTGATCCCCGCCCGCAGCGGCCAGAACGGACGCAGCCATCGGCTGACCAGCTTCACTGCCGATAGCCTGGGCGAGGCGAAACCGATGTCAACGGTTGTCACGGGCCCAGCTGCGCGGCTGCTGCAACGCGCGCCCCTGCCAGGTCTTCAGCTGGAAAACGGTGCCGCACTGGTACCGGTACAGCAGTATCACGACGGTATGAGCATTGTGGAAACCGCGCCCCCGACGGCAGTAGATCTCTACCATATCTGCCTGCCCCGGCACGCGGTGATCAATGTCGGCGGTTTGCCGTTTGAAACCTATCATCCGGGGTCCGAGGCGCTGAAATTGGTGAGCCACGCAATCCGCACGCTCTACCTCAACCTGTTTTCCCATGTCGAGACGATTGCAGGCTTTGGTCCGCTGGCCTATCCGCGTGTTGCCCCCTCCGACCCGGATATGATCTGAGGTCCATTTTCGCGCGGCAAGGATGGTCAAACCTACGCAAAAGGCGCCCGCTCGCGGGGCGCCTTTTTTAGGGTCGCAGCCAAGGTTATCGGCCTTGATCAGGCCTCACGTGCGAGGCGCTGCTCCAGAACGTCAAATGGCACACCCGGCTCATCCTTGGCGCCACGGATGACCAGCGATGTCTTGACGCTGGCCACGTTCGGAGTGGTCAGCAGATCACTGGTCAGAAAGCTCTGGAAGGTGCTGAGATCGGGGGAGACGCATTTCAGGATGAAATCCACCTCACCGTTCAGCATGTGGCACTCCCGCACCAGCGGCCATTCCCGGCATTTTGCTTCAAATGCGCTCAACTCGGCCTCGGCCTGACTCTCCAGCCCCACCATGGCGAAAACCTGCACCTCGAACCCCAGTTCGCGGGCATTGACTTCAGCGTGATAGCCCCGGATCAACCCCGCCTCCTCAAGCGAGCGCACACGGCGCAGGCAGGGTGGTGCGGAAATACCGACACGCTTGGCCAGCTCAACATTGGTCATGCGACCGTCGGCCTGCAATTCCGACAAAATCTTGCGATCAATCGGATCAAGGCGTGTTGTGACCATCTGGAAGCTCCTGTTGAAATTTCCGTTTGTTATACCAGCATCCAAAGCGCACGCAATATTATTTCAGTTGCGCGCAACAATATTTGCCAATGATAAGATGAAACCTCAGCATCTTAGTAAAACCGCTAAGGTCAGGACCGCCCATCTTCGCCCAAGCCAGGGCTTTAAGACGCCGCCGGGTGCAGTTATATGCATTGCCTGACGGCGGCAAGACCGCCCTATTCATCTACTGGGGAAATGAGATGAGCGACACGCGCCACACCAAGGTTCTGATCATCGGGTCCGGCCCGGCAGGCTATACTGCCGGTGTCTATGCCAGCCGCGCCATGCTGGAACCGATCCTGGTTCAGGGTATCGAGCCGGGTGGCCAGCTGACCACCACCACCGAGGTCGAGAACTGGCCTGGTGATACCGAGGTTCAGGGCCCGGATCTGATGGTGCGGATGCAAGACCACGCCAAGGCGATGGGTTGTGAGATCATCGGGGACATCATCACCGACCTCGACACCACCTCGCGCCCGTTCGTGGCCAAGGGTGACAGCGGCACTAACTATACAGCGGATGCGGTGATCCTCGCGACCGGCGCGCGCGCAAAATGGCTGGGCCTGCCCTCTGAGGAGAAATTCAAGGGCTTCGGCGTCTCCGCCTGCGCCACCTGCGATGGGTTCTTCTATCGCGGTCAGGAAATCGTCGTGATCGGTGGTGGCAACACCGCCGTGGAAGAGGCGCTGTTCCTGACCAATTTCGCCTCCAAGGTGACGCTGATTCACCGCCGGGATGAGCTGCGCGCGGAAAAGATCCTGCAAGACCGCCTGATGAAAAACCCGAAGATCGAGCCGCTGTGGTTCCATCAGTTGGAAGAAGTGGTCGGCACCGAGAACCCGCTGGGCGTTGAAGCGGTACGGGTGAAGAACGTCAAAACCGACGAGATCACCGAGATCCCTTGCAAGGGCGTTTTTGTCGCGATTGGCCACGCCCCGGCGACCGAGCTGGTAAAGGATGTGCTGGAAACCCACAACGGTGGCTATGTGAAGGTGACCCCCGGCACCACCGAAACATCTATTCCCGGTATTTTTGCCGCTGGTGACCTGACCGACCACAAATATCGCCAGGCTGTCACTTCCGCTGGTATGGGCTGCATGGCCGCGTTGGATGCCGAACGCTTTCTGGCAGAACAGGAGTGAGCGCCGTGGCGCATGATTTCAACAGCCAGAGGGCCGAGACATTCTCGGCCTTCTCAGATCTGCAAGCCGAGGGCGATCTGCCGTTTGAGGCCGATCTGGACCTGTTCTTTGTGCCTGGCAAGGCCGACAAAGAGTGGATGCCGCTGGCCGAAGCGCTGGCCGATCTGGGGTTTCATACCCAATGGGCCGAGGCAGAGGGCGACGAACCTGCAACGCTCATTGCGACAATGCCGGATCAGATCCTGTCAGCCTCCGCGATCTGGATGGTCGAAGAGGTGGCAACCCGCGTTGCGATCGACCACGGCTTTCAGCCCGATGGCTGGGGGTTTGCAGAGGGTTAACTCCCCCGCCGCCCTAGACTTCAAATTTCTGTTCCCGAGCAGGGATTTCACAGGACCGTCCGTTCCACTTGCGTTGCAATTTGGGAACGGCGGTCTTTTTCACTAACAGCGCAGTGGTTTGGCCTTTGCTGCGACTGCAAAACATGAGATGCGTTCACGCGTGAACACACTTTGAGTCGGACAATGCCACCCGTATCAGCATCTCTCAGCCATGAGGAGGAAGACCTGCTCTTTCGCATCCTCAGCCAGCTCGACAAGGCGCCTGACGCCTCGCAGCGGGCAACGGCGGCGGCTGTGGGCATCTCTCTGGGTCGGCTCAATGCGCAGCTGCGTGCAGCTGCCGAGGCGGGGCTTGTCAAGGTCAGCGAACGCGCCGGCCCTGATAAACGCCAACGCTTTGCCTATGCCCTCACCACCCGCGGTGCCGCCGAGAAGATCCGGCTCACCGATCAATTTCTCACCCGCAAGTTCGCCGAATATGACGCGCTGCATGCGGAACTCACCGGAACCACCAGTGGCCTCGTCCCATTTAAGTACAGGACCAAGTTGATGCAAAATAACCTTGCCCCCATCCCGGAGCTTTACGTCTCCTATGACTCCGCACAAAAGCTGAAGGTCGAAGCCGCAGAGCTGAAAAGCCACGACCTGAGCCCGCGCCAGATCTGCGATTTGGAACTGCTGATGAACGGTGGTTTCAACCCGCTGAAGGGTTTTCTGAACGAAGAAGACTACAACAGCGTCGTCGATACCATGCGGCTGGCCGATGGTACCCTCTGGCCGATGCCGATCACGCTGGATGTCTCTGAGGACTTCGCCGCCTCGCTGGAGATTGGCGAGGATATCGCATTGCGCGATCAGGAAGGTGTGATCCTCGGCACCATGACTGTAACCGACCGCTGGGAGCCGAATAAATCGCACGAAGCCGAGAAGGTTTTTGGCGCCGATGACGACGCCCATCCGGCGGTAAACTATCTGCACAACACCGCAGGTAAGATCTATCTCGGTGGTCCCGTGACCGGCATCCAGCAGCCTGTTCACTATGATTTCCGTGGCCGTCGTGACACCCCGAACGAGCTGCGCGCCTATTTCCGCAAGCTGGGCTGGCGCCGTATCGTGGCCTTCCAGACCCGCAACCCGCTGCACCGTGCGCATCAGGAACTGACCTTCCGCGCCGCGCGTGAGGCTCAGGCCAACCTGCTGATCCACCCGGTCGTTGGCATGACCAAACCCGGCGATGTTGATCACTTCACCCGCGTGCGCTGCTATGAGGCGGTGCTGGACAAATACCCGGCGGCCACCACCTCCATGTCGCTGCTCAATCTGGCAATGCGCATGGCGGGCCCGCGCGAGGCGGTCTGGCACGGGTTGATCCGCAAAAACCACGGCTGCACCCATTTCATCGTTGGTCGTGATCACGCAGGCCCCGGCAAGAACTCCGCCGGTGAGGATTTCTACGGCGCCTATGACGCGCAGGACCTGTTCCGTGAGCATCAGGAAGAAATCGGCATCGAAATGGTCGACTTCAAGCATATGGTCTATGTGCAGGAGCGCGCCCAGTATGAGCCGAATGACGAGATCGAAGATCGCGACAACGTCACCATCCTAAATATCTCTGGCACAGAACTGCGCCGCCGTCTGGCCGAAGGATTGGAAATCCCTGAGTGGTTCTCCTTCCCTGAGGTGGTGAATGAGCTGCGCAAGACCAAGCCGCCACGCTCCAAGCAGGGTTTCACCGTGTTCTTCACCGGCTTCTCCGGCTCCGGCAAGTCCACCATTGCCAACGCGCTGATGGTCAAGCTGATGGAAATGGGCGGCCGCCCCGTCACCCTTCTGGATGGCGATATCGTGCGGAAAAACCTGTCTTCCGAGCTTGGTTTCTCCAAAGAGCACCGCGACCTCAACATCCGCCGTATCGGCTATGTGGCGTCCGAGATCACCAAGAACGGCGGCATCGCCATCTGCGCGCCGATCGCGCCCTATGCCACCACCCGCCGCGCCGTGCGCGAGGATGTGGAACAGTTTGGCGCCTTTCTTGAGGTGCATGTTGCCACCTCGATCGAGGAATGTGAGCGCCGCGACCGCAAAGGTCTCTACAAGCTGGCACGCGAAGGTAAGATCAAGGAATTCACCGGGATCTCCGACCCCTATGATGTGCCGACAGATCCCGAGCTGCGCGTCGAGACCGAGAATGTCGACGTGGACAACTGCGCCCATCAGGTGCTGCTGAAGCTGGAAAACATGGGGCTGATTGCAGGCTGATCGCCCGCCCCGAGCAAAACACGACCAAGGCCGCCTTTCCGGGCGGCCTTTCTCTTTTGCGCTAAAGCTGTCTCAGAGGTTCGTTACCAGCGCCTCCGCCGCGCGCCGCTCGATCTCTCCATAGCGTGCAGCCTCAGACTTGATCGCCCGAAGCGCTGGCAGCCGCGCGGCATAGTCCCCTTCTGAAATCATTGAGATGGCAGCGCGCAGCTCCTCCGCCGAGGCGCAGACCATCATGCCGGTCGGATCAAGGAAATCGCTGATATTCGGGCACCCCCAATAGATCGGCACCGTTTCGCACAGGATCGCATCAATGAGTTTTTCGGAGAAGTAATTCCGCTCACGCACATTCTCGATCACCACGCTGTACCGATAAGGCGCCAGCCCGTCGGACTTTGCCTCAAAGGGCTGGTATCCGCGCCCCAGAATGGCGGCTTCAGGCTTTGTGCTTTGCAGATGCGCGACTATCTCATGGCGGAGCTTATGACCGGGATGATCGCGTTTGGCAGAGGCGATAACCGAAAGATCCGCGCATTTCTCCACGGTCAGATCCCGCCACTCCGGCACCCAGGTGGTCCCAAACGGCAGGAACACCCCATTGCCGATCCGGCCCAGCAGATCATCGTCATAGCTGAACACCCGGAAAAACCGGCGGCACGTCCAGGGCAACAGTCGATGATGCAGCGCCGACATGATCTTTGGCTCCATAACCATCATCGAAATCTGCGCAGCACAGGGCCAGCGCGGCTGGAAATACATGGCCGTTTTGGCCCAGACGATCAGGTGGTCCCGCGCTGTCAAGTCTGCGACCTGCCCGCCGCCCAGCGCCTCAGGGCAGCCGAGCGGCCAATGCAAAGTGGAGAGGTCACGGCTGGCAAAGTTGCGGCTCAGTCTGGCCCCGTAAGGCACAACCGCAATCGCAGGTTCCCGCATCAGGTTCCGGCCTCTCTGTCAGCTGGCGTCAGGCAAATCGACAGTGCCACACATCAGCACATAGCCCCGCCCCGCAACCCGGATACCGCTGGGTGCCTCTGCCGGACCCACCCGGGTTACAACGGCCTGCCCCGGCCGCCCCAGCCCATGCCCCTGCTCCGCGATGAAGTGATCGGGCTCCATCAGCCCGTGACGCCACAGGTAGGCTGCCATCGCCCCGGTTGCCGAGCCGGTGAACGGATCCTCTGGCGGACTGGGCGGCGCCATCAGCAGCCGTGAAAACGTATCTCCCTCCGCCGTGGCGCCCTCAAGGGTCACCAGAAATGGCTCCATCATGTCGACGCCCTCGGCGCCCATCGTCTCCCCCAATCGGGTGAGCGCCGGGATGTTCAGCTGCGCCGCCTCCAGAGAGGCCCGGTCGCGCAGCACTGTTATGCAGAAGGGCAATCCGGTGGATACTCGTTGTGGTTGCCCGACAATTGCATCCACCGGCAAAGAAACCGCCGCCGCCACCAGCTCCGGATCGGCAAAGCCGCCGAACTCAGGCGCGACCTGCGTCATTTCTATGAGATCATCGACAATGGTGACCCGAACCAGCCCGGCACCTGTTTCCAATGTGATCGCATCCCCGGTCATCAGCCCGCGGTCTCGCAGCGCTGCAACAGTCGCGATGGTCGGATGGCCCGCAAAGGGGATCTCCCGGCTGGCCAGAAAATAGCGCACCCGCACATCGGCCACCTCAGATGGTCCGGTGAACGTGCATTCCACCAGAGAGGTTTCCCGCACATACGCCATGCAGGTCTCATCGCTCAGCTCCGCACCACCGTGCACGACCGCACAGCCATTGCCGCCAAAGGCCCGCGCCGAAAACGCATCAACCCAATCGAAATCGTAGCGCATCGATCCCTCCCGCAATCAATCCCGTCACCTCCAAGCAAGACCACGCCAATGGCCGTATCGCAAGGGGCATTTGCCTGGAGCTTCCGATATAGCGCCGCTGATGAGAACGTCTTGATTTCTGGCACTATCATCAGACCCGAGTGCCTTTACAGGCATGAAAAAGGGCGCCACGAGGGCGCCCGACCGATGAGCTGCGACAAGATTGGCAACAGCGATACCGCTCTCGCCCCCTGCCCCTCAGCGATGATGTCAGTGCACAGGCACCGGTGCATAATCGTGTTGCCGCGCCAGCACAAAGGCCATTTTGCGGTCACTGACCAGCGCCAACTGCTCCCCCGCCGCATCATGCACTGCATAAAGCTGTGTGCGCCCGTTGGCACCGGCCTGAACCTCAGCAGGGAGATCGGCCACATCGACGGCCTTTACATAGACAATGCGGCTGTCTGCATCGTTGAACTGGTAGGCTGTGTGCATCTGTCTTACCCCTTCTTGATGTTGATTGTCTGAACCACAGTCTCCGGTCGCGCCCGGGTCAGATCGACGTGCAGCAGTCCGTTTTCCATGACCGCCTCGCCAACTTCGACACCATCCGCCAATACAAACATGCGCTGAAATTGGCGCGCGGCAATACCCCGGTGCAAAAACACACGACCATCGCTGTCATCACTCTGCCGACCCCGGATGACCAATTGCCGGTCCTCCACGGTGATCGCCAGATCGGCCTCGCCGAAACCGGCCACGGCCAGCGTGATGCGATAGGAATGATCCGAGGTTTGTTCAATATTGTAAGGGGGGTAGCCTTCATTCCCGGATTTGGCCGAGCGTTCCAGAAGGCGTTCCAATTGCTCAAATCCCAACATATGCGGATACGAGCCGAGTGTGAGTTTAGACACAGGTTTCGTCCTTGATTCTAAAGCGACGTATGGTGGCGGCCCCATTATGGCGACCGCTTTCCTAAGAATATGGGTGTTTTATGCGTTTTCACAAGCCCAAGGCACAGCAGCGCTGGCGCAAAAGCCCCTAAAAGCGTAATATTCGCTAAGTCTTAACCCGCCAGAAGCCGAGTCGCCAATGAACGCACCAACCGATATCTCCATGAAAACCGACGATGTTTTACAGGTGGAGCTGGAGGTGTTTCGCAGGCAACACCGCGATCTGGATGAGGCAATCACCGCCCTGCAGGACCGTGGCACCAGCGATCAGCTGACCATTCAGCGACTGAAGAAGCAGAAGCTGATCCTGAAGGACAAGATCGCGCTGATCGAAGACCGGCTAACACCGGATATCATCGCCTGATCCCGACCTCCAAACACTGCGCCCCACAGGGTTCATTGCCGCATTGCGTGATGCACAGGGTTCTCTATAGTGCGCGCTTCCTCCAACCCAGCGGGTTCGCAGGCCCGCGGCATGACAGGATCTGAGCCTATGCCAGAGCACACCGCCGACATTAAAGTGGGCATCATCATGGGCAGCCAGTCGGATTGGCCCACTATGAAAGAGGCCGCCACCCTCCTGGATGACCTGGGCGTTCCCTATGAGGCAAAGATCGTCTCAGCCCACCGGACCCCCGACCGGCTGTGGAGCTACGGCAAATCCGCTGCCGACCGCGGCTTGCAGGTGATTATCGCTGGCGCCGGTGGTGCCGCCCACCTGCCCGGCATGGTCGCCTCAAAAACCCGCGTGCCTGTGGTTGGTGTGCCGGTCCAGACCCGCGCCCTCTCCGGTGTCGATTCGCTCTATTCCATCGTGCAGATGCCCAAGGGGTTTCCCGTGGCCACCATGGCCATCGGTGCCGCCGGGGCGGCCAATGCAGGCCTGATGGCTGCTGGTATTCTGGCACTGCAGGACGCAGATCTCGCCCAACGCCTCGACGACTGGCGCGCTGCCCTCTCTGCCTCCATCCCAGAGGAACCTGTCGATGACTGACCTGTCTGAAAACGCTCTGAAACCCGGTGCTATTATCGGCATACTCGGTGGGGGTCAGTTGGGGCGGATGCTCTCGGTCGCGGCCTCGCGCCTCGGGTTCAGAACACATATCTTTGAGCCAAGCGCCAAGCCGCCCGCAGCCCATGTTGCCGACCAGGTCACAACTGCCAGCTACGAAGACGCCGAAGCACTGGCCGCCTTCGCCACCTCAGTCGATGTGATCACCTATGAGTTTGAAAACATCCCGACCTCGGCCCTTGATCTGCTGGAAACACTGAAGCCGATCCGCCCTGGCCGCGAGGCACTGCGCATCAGTCAGGATCGCCTGACCGAGAAGGCCTTTCTGCAGGGTCTGGGCCTGCAAACTGCCGCTTTTGCCGATATCTCAGATCAGGCCAGTCTCGACGCGGCGCTGACTCAGATCGGCGCCCCGTCGATCCTGAAGACCCGCCGTTTTGGTTATGACGGCAAGGGGCAAGCCCGCATCAAAACGCCTGAAGACGCGGCCGAGGCGCTGGCTGCCATGGCAGGCGCGCCCTCGATCCTTGAAGGGTTCGTGAATTTCAGCCATGAGGTTTCAGTCATTGCAGCCCGGGGCGTCAGCGGTGAAATCGCCTGTTTTGATCCCGGTGAGAACATCCACCGCGACGGTATCCTGCATACCACAACCGTTCCTGCCCGCCTCAGTGCAGGGCAGCGCATGGATGCGGTGCTGATGGCAGGCAAAATCCTGAATGCACTCGAATATGTCGGTGTTCTTGGGGTCGAGTTGTTCGTCACACCTCAGGGGTTGATCGTGAACGAGATCGCCCCGCGCGTCCATAACTCCGGCCATTGGACCCAGAACGGCTGCGCCATTGATCAGTTCGAGCAGCATATCCGTGCGGTTGCGGGCTGGAGTCTTGGCGACGGGCAGCGGCATAGCGACGTTGTGATGGAAAATCTGATCGGCGCCGATATGGACCGGGTGCCCGAACTGGCAAAAGAGGCCGACTGCGCTCTCCACCTCTACGGCAAGACCGAGGCAACGCCGGGCCGCAAAATGGGCCACGTGAACCGGGTGCAAAAACCGCAGACCTGAGATGCGGGGCTGAAATCTTAGGACGCTTCCCCAAACCCCGGGATATTTTCAGCCAGAAGATGCCCCGGTAGCGGCGACCGGGGCAGTAAAAGCGGCCCCGCCGGTTTTACGCGCTGCGCAGAGGGCCATCCGGCTTGATGGGCAGCGCCGCGCCCTTGCCTGCTGTAGTGCTGCTGCAGTCAGATGAGAAAACGGGCGGCCACATCGCCGCTCATATAGCTGACCCGACCGCCTGAAAAAGTCGCCGCGATCTGATCGTCAGCGTCAAGGATCACCAGATCAGCGCGCAGCCCTGCCGCCAGGCGCCCCCGATCCTCAAGCCCGAGGATCTTCGCGGGCCCCTCCGACACCAACCGCCAGGCGCCTGCGATATCCAGCAGGCCGGAACGCTCCAGCATCAGCGCGGCCCGGCGCGGGCTGGGATAGTGGTAATCCGACGCAAGCGCATCGCACAGCCCCATGGTAATAAGGTCCAGCGCTGAGGCATTGCCCTTATGCGAGCCGCCCCGCACCACATTGGGTGAGCCAAGGATAACAGCATCGCCTGCGGCTTTGGCCGTCTCTGCGGCCGCCATCGTTTCCGGGAATTCCGAAATCCGCGCACCGCGATCGCGCCACGTGATGCGGTCCCCGGCGCTATGGTCATCATGGCTGCCAAGGCGGACCCCTGCAGCGCCCAGCGTCGCAGCCAGCTTATCAAGTGCGGCGGGCACCTCCGGTCTGCGGGCATGCATATCCTTCAGCATCTGCCAATGAACGTCCGGATTGCGCCCCGCTTTCAGCGCCTGCCCAGTCAGACGCGGCGGTTTTTTCCCCTGTGCCAGCCGGTCATGCGGCAAATGGTCGTTGAACACCACATAAGGCACCTGCCACCGCGCGATCTGAGAGGGCAGCTCATCATAGGCATCCAGCAGATGGATTTCGAACCGCAGTTGTGGAACCAGGTCTGTCACCACCCGGGACCGAGCCGCTTTGATCCCCTCAAACACCTGGCCCGCAAAGTCCGGGCCACGCAGCCCACCTTCCCAGGAATAAAACTGCGCCAGCACAGCCGTGGTGATGCCATTGGCGGCCAGTTCCGCCTCGGCGGCAATCACGCCCTCGGTCATCTGCTTCATCGCGCCACGACGCGGCGCCAGATGACGTTCAAATCCGTCGCCGTGCAAATCCACGATGCCGGGCAATATACGGTAGCCTGACAGATCAATCGCCCGCCCGGCGCGCGCTGTCTGGATCTCACCTCCTGCGAAGGTCAACTCGCCACCGCATTCCAAGCCGTCCGGGCGCAGCACATCTGCCCCGGTCAATGTCAGTTCGAGCGCGCTCATGGCTGTGCCTCCCCTTGCGGCTGATTTCCATCATCACTGCACCGGCCTTGCGCGCAGGCCTCCTCAATCTGTCCCGTGATAGAGTCGAGCCACGTGATATCCGGATCAAAGCGCCCGGCGTCGAGGAAATGCAGCGCCTGCGCGATAACCTGAGGGTTGTTCATCATAAACGTATGGGTGACGGGCAGCACGATGTGATCTACCATCCCCTCCAGATAGGTGCTCTCCACGGAGACTTTGCCATCATCTGCTCCCGGTATGATCGCAGAGAAAATCGGATTAAGCGACAGATCGCCGGCAATCACACCAACGGGGAAACTGGCCGGTGGCAACTGGCTGGGCAGGCTGTCCGCATCCGTCCCCAGCTGCAGGCCAGCGGGGCCGTTCAGAAGGCCAAACACCTCCCAATCGCCCAACTCATCCACCAGCTCACTGCCGTGGTTGGGCGGAGCCAGCATGACCGTGCGACCCAACGCGTCCGGTCGGTGGCTCTGAAGCCAGTGACGCAGCAGGATGGCTCCCATGGAATGGGTGACAAAATGGATACGCTCACCCTCTGAGATGAGGGCTGTGCAGTGCTCAACTGCATCGGGCAGCGTCTCGGCCGCAAGATCCGCCACCGCTTTGTCAGTCGAAGGGTAGCCGGGGATAACGACGTGGACACCGCGCGCCTCAAGCACCTGCCCCATCACCGCCAGCGAGATTTCACTGCGCGCCAGCCCATGCAGCAGAATGGCGCAATCCGCGCGCGCCATGGCTGCGGAGAAACACAAAACCGCGCCCGTCAGCGCAGAGGGGATAAAAGAACGGATCATGGTGTTTCGCGACCTCACTGGGATCATGCAACACTGCACATAGGGCCAAAGCCCTACAACAGGAAGGGTGGACCGCAAATGGGTCTGCTGTGACGCAACGTGTCAGCGCTCCGCCACTGTCTTGCTGTGCGCAGCCGTCCTGCGACCGGGAGCAGACAAGACAACAACGGCGATCCCGCCCAAAATAGCTGCCGACCCGATCACCAATGGAACCGTGATCGCCTCTCCCAGCAGTGCAGCGCCTGCGAGGATTGCAATCACCGGCACGGACAATTGCACCGTTGCCGCCACCGCAGGCGACAATTTGGGGAGCACATGATACCAAAGCGCATAGCCAAGTCCGGAAGTCACCGCCCCTGACAGGACCGCCAGAAGCCCCCCTGTTCGCGTGACCACGATATCGCCACCAAACAGCAGGACCCCCGGCACCATCATCAGGGTTGCCACAGCGAAATTCACTGCTGTCGCCGCAAGCGGCGCCCGCGCCCCGCGCCCCAGCAGACTATACGCCGCCCAACCAAGCCCGCCCAAAGCCATCAACAGCGACGCCCCCAGCGGCGCGGCGGATGCGCCATCGCTGGGCCAGACCACAAACGCAAGCCCGGCCAACGCAATCCCTGCCCCACCGATTTGCCCCCAAGACACCGGGCTGCCACTGAAACTCCCCCAGAGAAACATCGACACCTGCACAACACCAAACAGGATCAAGGCGCCAAGCCCCGCATCAAGATCCTGGTAGGCTACGGAAAACCCGACGATATAGATCGAAAGCGCCGCCGCGCCCCAAAGCGTCTGCCGCAGATCGCGCCGCACCGACAGCCCGCGAAGTATACAAAGCGCAATCAGCGTCACCGCCCCGGAAAACAGTCGCAGCAGACCAAAGCTGGTTGCTTCCATATAGCCCCCACCAATGGCCAACCGGCCCAGAATGGAATTCGCAGCAAAGGCCACCATGGTGAGAGAGACGAGAAAAATCAGACGCATGCGCTAGGGCTACCCTGCCGGGATGCCCGGGACCACTGTTATTTTTGTGTCAGAGGTCCGAGAAGGCCCGTGGGTAAACCAGCTCTGCTTCTGGCACGTCATCGCCCCGGCGCAAGATTAGCGTGGATGCCAATGGATAGGGGCTCTTGAGCTTCTGAGCCCGCTGCCAGCTGAAGCCATACCGGCCATAAAAGGAAGGCTTGCCCAGAACCACAATGGTCTTGGGCACATTGGCCGGCAGTCTTTCAAGTGGAATTTCATAATTGGCTGCCAACTCCTGCAGCATTCGCGAGCCAAACCGCCAAGGTCCGCGGTACATGCCGTCCTTTGGTCCGCCCACAGCCATGTTCGGGTTGCGCTCCGCCAGCCTGCCACCCTGCCATTCCGGCCGCACCGCCATCGGCGCCAGACAGGCCCATCCTTCAGGCGCAGACATCCGGCTCAGCGCAAAATAGCCACCGATCTTTCCATCCCAGGGCTTACGAGACTCAAAAATCATGTCCCCATCGGCCCGCAACTGCCGCACGAGCCGCGCTTCGGCATCAGTCGGGAATGCCGACTTCAGCAACCTATCCACTTCTTCATAGTGTTCTTCGTTGACGCTAGTCGAAAAATCCGGCCCCACAACCATCGCAAACCTCCCGGCAGTCACCTTTCTAAAAATACTCGCGCCGCAGGCAGGTCCGCAAGGCGGGCCTTCGCTGTCCAAAATGAAAAAGGGCCGCCCGAAGGCAGCCCAAATTCCTAACATCATAAGTGGCGGACGTCTGGCAGATTGGCCTATGCGGCCAATCGCCTTTTGTCGTATCCCAAATCCCAACGGGATTTGTGATTACATCATGCCGCCCATGCCGCCCATGCCGCCCATGTCGGGCATGCCGCCGCCTGCCGCCGCGCCTTCTTTGGCGGGCTTGTCAGCAACCATGGCTTCGGTGGTGATCAGAAGGCCAGCAACCGATGCCGCATCTTCCAGAGCGGTGCGGGTCACTTTGGCCGGGTCAATCACGCCGAAGGAGAACATGTCGCCATATTCATCGGTCTGAGCGTTGTAGCCGAAGCTGTTGTCCGCGGATTCGCGGATCTTGCCTGCAACCACGGCACCGTCGACACCTGCGTTTTCAGCGATCTGGCGCAGCGGCGCTTCGATGGCTTTGCGCACGATGGTGATACCGGCGTTCTGGTCAGAGTTTGCACCCTCGACACCGTCCAGTGCCTTACCGGCCTGAACCAGAGCAACACCACCACCAACGATGACGCCTTCCTGCACAGCTGCGCGGGTTGCGTTCAGGGCATCGTCGACGCGGTCTTTACGCTCTTTCACTTCCACTTCGGTCATGCCACCGACGCGGATCACGGCAACACCGCCTGCCAGTTTGGCAACGCGCTCTTGCAGCTTCTCACGGTCATAGTCGGACGTGGTTTCTTCGATCTGGGTGCGGATCTGTGCAACACGTGCTTCGATCTCGGCCTTCTCGCCAGCACCATCGACGATGGTGGTTTCGTCTTTGGTGATTTCGATTTTCTTGGCGGTGCCCAGCATGTCCATGGTGACGGACTCAAGTTTCATGCCCAGATCTTCGGAGATCACCTGACCACCGGTCAGAATTGCGATGTCCTGCAGCATGGCTTTGCGGCGATCGCCGAAGCCCGGCGCCTTGACAGCAGCAATTTTCAGGCCGCCGCGCAGTTTGTTGACAACCAGAGTTGCCAGCGCTTCGCCTTCGACGTCTTCCGCGATGATCAGCAGCGGCTTCTGCGACTGAATCACCTGCTCCAGCAGCGGAACCATGGCTTGCAGCGAGGAGAGTTTCTTCTCGTGCAGCAGGATCATGCAGTCGTCGAGCTCTGCAATCATCTTGTCAGGGTTGGTGACGAAGTAAGGCGACAGGTAACCACGGTCGAACTGCATACCTTCGACAACGGTGGTCTCGGTTTCCAGACCTTTGTTTTCTTCGACGGTGATGACGCCTTCGTTGCCGACTTTCTGCATCGCGTCTGCGATCTGACGGCCGATTTCAGCTTCGCCGTTGGCGGAGATGGTGCCAACCTGCGCAACTTCGTCGCTGTCTTTTACGTCACGGGCCGATGCTTTGATCGCTTCGACAACCTTGGAGGTCGCGAGGTCGATGCCGCGCTTCAGGTCCATCGGGTTCAGGCCAGCAGCAACCTGCTTCAGGCCTTCTTTGACGATGGCTTGCGCCAGCACGGTTGCGGTGGTGGTACCGTCACCGGCTTCGTCGTTGGTGCGGGAAGCAACTTCCTTCACCATCTGGGCGCCCATGTTTTCGAACTTGTCTTCCAGTTCGATTTCCTTTGCCACGGACACGCCATCCTTGGTGATGCGCGGTGCGCCAAAGGATTTGTCCAGAACCACATTGCGGCCTTTGGGGCCCAGGGTCACTTTCACGGCATCAGCCAGAATGTTGACGCCTTTCAGCATACGGTTGCGGGCATCGGTGTCGAATTTGACGTCCTTAGCAGCCATTGTTCACTCTCCTAGAGAAATTCTGTAGTTGTCAGCGGATGGGATCAGAGAAGAATTCGGGAAAACCCGGCATCTTACTCGATGATGCCCATGATGTCGCTTTCTTTCATCATCAGCAGCTCTTCGCCGTCGACGTTGACCTCAGTGCCGGACCATTTGCCGAACAGGATTTTGTCGCCAGCAGACACAGCCATCGCGATCAACTCGCCGCTGTCCTTACGTGCGCCTTCGCCGGTTGCAACGACAACGCCTTCGCTCGGCTTTTCCTTGGCGGAATCAGGAATGATCAGACCACCGGCGGTTTTTTCTTCGCTCTCGGTGCGACGGACCAGCACGCGGTCATGAAGCGGTTTCAGTGCCATCTTTGTAGCTCCTTAAAGGCTCAAAGGTTGTTGTCCCTCCCCCTGCTCCCCGCAGAGGGTGTTAGCACTCAACACGATTGAGTGCTAACGACGGAATAGCTAGGCAGGGTGCGCGCCTCTGTCAACAGGTTGCTTAGGAAATTTTGTGGCAATTTTCGGGCGCGTGCGTCAGCCCTGTTCCCATTCTGACTGGGTCGCCTCGACAGGCCTTGTTGGCTCCCAGCTGTGGGCCCAATGAACCAGGCCTGCCTGGCCTGCCTCCGTCAATTGGTAAATACCTGTCTGCACGCGACTGAACCAGCCGTAGTGATTGCTCGCCATGATCCGCGTCGCTTGCGGGACATTTACCATTTTGGCTACGACCGCCCCTTTGCTTGGCCCGTGCTCGGCCAGATGGGCAGCACAGCGCAGCGCATCCTGACGATAGGCAGTGACAATGCCGTGACGTGTTGCGCCGCCTGCGTTGGGATCGCCCTGAAGGCGTTGGAACTCGCGCAGCAGACGCGTCTGCTTTTTCGCCGACTTGCGTGGCGCATAAGGCCCTGGATCGCATTGCACCTCAACCCGCCCATCCGGCAGCACCGTGATCAGCCCCAATCCCAGACGTCGGCACATCGACAAGTTGTCTTTGAGCATGCGCCGCGCCTGACGTCCCGATGGTTTGGGCACCGCGATATAGACTAGATCGCTCAGCGCAAGCCGTGTGATCGCCTGATGAAACAGGGAGAGTGAAAACCGCAGCTTCAGCTCTACGATGACCGGCGGCTCATCACCGCGACAGGCTACAACGTCAGCGGCGCCGACCTCACCCTTGACGGTGTAGCCCTGGCTTTCGAACAGGGCCTTAACAGGCGGATAGAGCTGATCTTCTCGGTCCATAGCGCGATGGTAGCCGCGACCGCGCCGAAGGAAAAGCAGTTCGCCACGATCGCCTGCCCGGTGCCTTAGATCCCTGCCGGTCAGCGTAGATCTGCACAAACGACATAGCCGCCTTGATCAGTCACCGGTCCGGGGTGACAAGTCTCCGCCCCATGCCTATAAGACGCGCAAAATTCCGGCACCTGCATAGGACACACGTCATGACCACCTTCGTATTCGGCCATAAATCTCCCGACACCGATTCCACCGGCTCCGCGATCATCTGGTCCTGGTACCTGAACCAGATCAAAGGCGTCGACGCCGCGCCGAAACTGCTGGGCGAGCCCAACACCGAGGCGGCCTTCATGCTGCGGCACTGGGGTCTGGATAAGCCGGAGATCATCGCAGACGTCGCCGATGATCAGCCTGTTGTGATCGTCGACACCAACAATCCCGCCGAATTGCCCGCCAATATCAATGGCGCCGATATTCAAGCGATTATTGATCACCACAAGCTGGTTGGCGGCCTGGAAACAAAAGGCCCGATCAACATCCGCATCGAGCCGGTCGCCTGCACCGCGACCATCATGTGGAAGATGATCGGCGCAGATCTGGCCCAGGCCCCGCGTGAGATCAAAGGCGCGATGCTGACCTGTATCCTGAGTGACACGCTGGAGTTCCGCTCCCCCACCACAACCCAGGAAGACAAGGCCGTGGCTTATAGCCTGGCAGAAGATCTGGGCGTGGATATCGCCGCTTATGCTGCCGATATGTTTGCTGCGAAATCCGACGTGTCGGCCTTCTCCGACGCAGAACTCCTGCGGATGGATTCAAAGGAATATGCCGTCGACGGCACCAAGTTCCGCGTCTCCGTTCTGGAAACCACCGCTCCCGGCGTGGTTCTGGATCGCAAGGCGTCCTTGATGGAAACCATGACATCGGTGGCCAAAGAAGACGGTGTCGATCAGGTTCTGCTGTTCGTCGTGGACATCCTGAAGGAAGAGGCCACATTGCTGGTCCCCAATGATCTGGTCCGCAGCCTGGCCTCCAAGAGCTTTGATGCCACAGCCGAGGGCGATACCGTCGTTCTTCCTGGCGTGATGAGCCGTAAAAAACAGATCATCCCCAATTTGGCGATCTGAGGTCGCTGGATCTCAATGCGCTAAGGTTAAGGCGGCTGCCTATTGCTGCCGCAATATGATTGTTGAAATGCGGGGCTTATACCGAGCCCCGCATTTTTTGGTTTCCGAACGATCCCCGCAGAGAGGTCACTGTCAGCAGCGCTCCGCCAGTTTTCCTCGCAGCGGCGAACACCTGTGCCCGGGGTTCCCATGCTGCATCGGGTTGGCAGCCTGCGCCTGAGGTCTTCGACCTCGCATGCCCCTCCCGGCGACCGGGCCAGCCCGCCGTGAAGCTGATATGCAATTGCGCAATCAGGTCAGAAACGGGCTGACTCTTCTTTTGTGCTGCATGACTTGGCCCCATATGCCAACAGCCGCCGCATCTTGCGTGCCTACAGCGACGCGCAAAACCTGCCATGACTATCAAGCGGCTGACCAGCCCACCTTGATATCTGCATCATGTGAAGCGCCTGTATCTGAAGCATTGTATCGCTGAAGTTCATAACCAAGGCGCGCAATATCCGCTGCGCGCCTTGGCCTGATCTGTGTTATGCGAAATTGGCCACCGCATCATCATCCGCCCAGCCGTCACGGTTCCCGGTATCGCCTGTCGACGCAGCGGGTTTCTGCGATGGCGTGCCGTGGCTATTCCATTCATCAATGCCATCGCCTGAAGCAGACCCATGCGCGGAGACCTCGTTATAGTCTTCCCAACGTTCCTCATCCGGATGATCCGCAGCAGCCACTGACGCCGCGCGCGCAGGAGCGGGAGAGGGTCGGCCCTCAGCTCCTCTCGATGACAGCAGGACAAACTGACTGACAATCTGATTGAGCCCATGGGTTTCGTTGTTCATCTTCAGAATGGCCGCCCCGGATTCCTCAACCATTGCGGCGTTCTGCTGGGTCACATTGTCGAGTTGAGCAACACCGATGTTGATCTCGTTCAGCCCTTGCGCCTGTTCTCCCGACTCGGTGGAGATCCCGGAGACCAAGGTGGCGATATTGACCACTTCTCCCACGACCTGAGACAGGGCTTTGCCAGCGCTATCGACCTTTTCAACCCCCTCCTCGACCGTTTTTGTGCTGGCGGTGATCAGTGTTTTGATTTCATTGGCCGCATCAGACGAGCGCTGCGCCAATGCGCGCACTTCAGACGCGACGACCGCGAAGCCGCGCCCAACCTCACCAGCCCGGGCAGCCTCCACACCAGCGTTCAACGCCAGAAGATTGGTCTGGAATGCGATATCGTCAATCACGCCGATGATTTGGGAAATCTGGCTTGAAGAACGCTCGATTTCGTTCATTGCCTCGATCGCCCCCTCAACAACCCGGCCGCTGTTCTCGACGTCTTTACGCGCTGAGTCCACGGCGCCTTCCACGGCTTTGGCGTTATTTGCGGAGTTGTTGACACTGACCGTCATCTCCTCCAGCGCAGCGGCCGTTTCTTCCAGCGTGGCCGCCTGGCTTTCGGTACGGGCCGACATATCTTCGGCACCACCCCGGATTTCATTGGATTGGGTCTGGATCGCTGCACTGGCGTTGACCACTTGCGCCATTACTTCGTTCAGCTTGTCCACGGTTTCATTATAGTTGATCCTGAGCGGATCATAGTCGGACCCAAAGCTCTCATTGATCTGATCGCTGAAATCGCCGGCCGCAAGCCGCTGCAAGCCCCGACGCAACCGGTCGATCACCTTTTCGCTTTCGTCGCGCAGCGCGTTCTGTTTGTCGAGTTCGTCAATGACACGTCCTGACACGCGGTCGATGTCATGGGCAATCTGGCCAAAGTCATCCCCACGCATCCGTTCTTCTACTTTTAGCCCAAAGTCCCCTTCGGCCACTTCCCGCAGGGCTTCGCGCAGACGGCCAATCGGGCGCACGATATTCAAGGTCATTTTACGGGCGTTGTAGACGGTAACAACAATCAACAGCGCAGAGGTTCCAAGCAGCATATAAAGGAGTACTATATCATGGGCCCGTGCGGATTCCGCGGTTTCAATCGCAGCCTCTTCGATCCAATCGCTTAGCGGATGGAGCTTTTTGTTAAGCGCCTTATAGCTCAACTCAAATGCATCAAGCATTGCTTCAGCCGCTACGGGGTCGTCAATGGCCACTTCAGCGATGTTGGTCCCCCGCTCTATAAAAGCCTCGACCTCAGGCACCATGCTCTCAACTTGGGCTAGCGCCTGCGGTGGCAGAGAGTCCCCCTTCAACAACTCGAGATTTTCACGCATCTCTTCACTGGCCTCAACAACCCGGCGGCTCAGTTTATTCTTCTCTTCTATGGTTGCGTGGTCACCTGCGAACACCAGGAAGATCACTTCCGCACGTATTTCCTCATGAAGAAGGTCAGCTTTCAACTCATGCCGAACTGTTTTGGTGACATCAATCTGACGTTCCAACTCCAGCTCGCTTTGCCAGAGGCTGTAGACAGATATCAGAGCAAGCACCAAGATCGTAAAAACCGATACCGCCCCCGAAATCATAAATCGGGTCTTCGTGGAAATAGTTCGTAACATTACAGCACACCTCAAGGTTGAAACTCACTCTCGTTCTACGCGTCGGTTGTTAAAAAACTGGAAATAGGGCCGATCTGGTCAAATACCATCGGCTCTGCCATAGCTTGAGCTACCGGAATCCCATGCGAAAGATCAGCTCATGACCCAGATCATTTCCTCGCTCGCAGAGGTCTCAAAGCAGTACAAAGCCCTGTTCGTCGATCTGTGGGGCTGTGTTCATAACGGAATCACCGCTTATTCAGAAGCAGTCGCAGCGCTGCAGGCCTATCGTAAAGACGGCGGCATTGTTGTGCTGCTGACCAACTCCCCCAAACCCCGCGCCGGGGTTGCGGCCCAGCTGGGCGACTTTGGTGTGCCGGGTGATGCCTATGACACCATTGCCACCTCGGGTGACTCTGCTCGGGCCGCGATGTTCAATGGTGCGGTCGGAAGCAAAGTCTATTTCATGGGCGAATGGGAGCGCGACGCCGGGTTCTTTGAACCCTTGAAAATGCTGGACGATCCGATTGACGTTGTCCGGGTGCCGCTCAAAGAGGCTGAAGGCATCGTCTGCTGCGGTCCCTTTGACACCCAGGCGGACCCTGACGTGAACCGTCCCGACTTTCTCTATGCCAAGCAGATGGGGTTGAAGCTGCTCTGCGCGAACCCCGACATCGTGGTCGATCGCGGCGAAACCCGCGAGTGGTGCGCCGGTGCGCTGGCCCGCCTTTACACCGAAATGGGCGGTGAGAGCCTCTATTTCGGCAAACCCCATCCGCCGATCTATGATCTGGCGCGGCGGCGTCTGGCGGAACTGGGTCAGGACATCGCCGACCGCGACATTCTGGCGATCGGCGATGGGCCGCATACTGATGTCGCCGGCGCCATGGGGGAGGGCCTGGACTCACTGTTCATCACAGGTGGACTTGCCGCAAAAGAGACCCAAACCGATCACCAACCGGATGAAACCGCGCTAACCCAATATTTGGAAAAGGAAAATTCCGCGCCGACCTATTCCATAGGCAAATTGCGCTAAGCCAGAAAACACTTGCTTTTCTGCGGTTGCGAAGTAATAAAGTTGCCGTAACGAGTTAATATTTGCTCGATTGTTTCCGATGCACACCAGGCGGACCGCCAAAAAAACAATCGACTGCAAATCTACGGCAACCGGGAGAGGCACATGTTGGACAATTTTCCACGCGGGACCATCTGCATTGAAGATATCGAAATGGGGATGGTCCGCTATCTGCGCAAAGAGGTGACAGATAAGGACATCGAGATGTTCGCCGAAGTCTCGACCGATCATAATCCCGTGCACCTGGACGAGGATTACGCCCAGGACACCATGTTTCAGGGGCGCATTGCCCATGGGATGCTGACAGCCGGGCTGATCTCTGCGGTGATCGGCGAGCAGCTGCCCGGCCATGGCACGATCTACATGAGCCAGTCGCTGAAGTTCCTCGCCCCCGTGCGCCCCGGCGATCTGGTTCTGGCGGAGGTCGAAGTCACTGGCATCGAAATCGACAAGCGGCGGGTCAAGCTGGATTGCCGCTGCATGGTCGATGGCAAGAAGGTGTTGGTCGGTGAGGCCATGGTGATGGCGCCGTCCCGCAAGTTTGACTGAGCCAAGGCGGCCCCGCAGCAACCGGCACCAACCCGCGGCATGGCTCTTGCAAGCGCGCGTCGGCGCGGCTAGGCAGTGGCCATGCGCATTATCCGTGACTTTCAATTCGTAGATCCAAAGGATCGTGGAGCCGTCGCCGCCATCGGCAATTTCGATGGTGTTCATCGCGGCCATCAATCGGTCATCGACCTGGCCCGCGAGGCAGAGCCGCAAGCGCCGCTGGGGGTGATGACATTTGAGCCGCACCCACGTGAGTTCTTTGCCCCGGAGGCCCCACCGTTCCGGCTGATGTCAGCCGAGGCGCGCGCGTCGCGGCTGGAAAAACTGGGAGTCGAGCGCCTCTATCAGCTGAACTTCAACGCGGCGCTGTCTGGCCTCACGCCCGAAGCTTTTGCACGCAAGGTCATCGCTGACGGGTTGGGGCTGCGGCATGTGGTTGTCGGCTCCGACTTCTGTTTCGGCAAGGGGCGTGCGGGCACCGCCGAGGATCTCAAACGCTTTGGTGAGGATATGGGGTTTGGCGTGACTATCGCCCCGCTGATGGAATACTCCGAGGACACAGTGTCCTCCACCGCCATTCGCTGCGCATTGAGTGACGGACGCCCGCGGGATGCCGCCAACATGCTGGGCCATTGGCACCGGATTGAGGGCGAAGTGATCGGCGGCGAACAGCGCGGCCGCGAATTGGGCTATCCCACCGCGAATATGTCCATCGACGGGCTGCATCAGCCTGCCTTTGGCGTCTATGCGGTGCTGGTTGACGTGCTGGATGGGCCGCATCAGGGCAGTTATCACGGGGCGGCCTCTGTTGGTGTGCGCCCGATGTTTGACGGCAGCCATCCCAACATCGAAACCTTCCTGTTTGATTTCACCGGCAACCTCTATGGTGCGACGCTGTCTGTCGGTCTGGTAGAATACCTGCGCCCGGAAATGACCTTTGACGGGCTCGACGGGTTGCTGGCACAGATGGACGCGGATTGTACACAGGCGCGCAGCCTTTTGGCGGCCCTATGAGCGACGGTATTGATCGCAACGGACTGGCCAAACGGTTCTGGGAAAAGAAACCACTGGCGAAGCTGAACAACCGTGAGTGGGAGGCGCTTTGTGACGGCTGTGGCAAGTGCTGCCTCAACAAGCTGGAGGACGAGGACAGCGGCGAGGTTGCGCTGACCCGTGTTGCCTGCCGCCTGCTGGATGATGCCACCTGCCGCTGTGCCCACTATGAGAACCGCCACCAGTTTGTTCCAGAATGTATCGTGCTGAAACCGGACAATCTGGACACGCACGCCTATTGGATGCCGCAGACCTGCGCCTATCGCCTGCTGTGGGAGGGCAACCCCCTGCCCGACTGGCATCCGTTGATCACCGGCGATCCGGCCAGCGTGCATGAGGCGGGTGTCTCGGTGCGCGGCTGGACCGTTTCCGAATTCGACACCCCTGAAGAAGACTGGGAAGAGCATATTATCGAGGAGCCGCTCTAAATGCATTTCGCCTCTGACAATTCTGGCCCGGCCAATCCCGAAATCCTTGCAGCGCTGAATGCCGCGAACACCGGCTACGCCATGGGCTATGGCGCTGATGAGGAGATGGCCAAGGTCACGGCCCGCATTCGCGAGATCTTTGAAGCACCGGAGGCTGCCGTCTATCTGGTGGCAACCGGCACGGCGGCCAATGTGCTGGCGCTGTCAACTCTGTCGCAGCCTTGGCAGACGCTGTTTTGCAGCGCCCCCGCCCATATCAATATGGACGAATGCAACGCGCCGGAGTTCTACACCGGCGGCGCCAAGCTGACGCTGGTCACAGCAGCCGACAAGATGACTCCCGCCAATCTGCGCGCTGCGATTGAGGGCGAGGAAACCCGTGGCGTACACGGGCCGCAACGCGGACCGGTCTCGATCACCCAGGTGACGGAATTCGGCACGGTCTACACAGTGGATGAGCTGGCGGCCCTTGGCGATGTGGTCACATCCTATGGCCTAGCAATGCATCTGGACGGGGCGCGTTTTACCAACGCGCTGGTCTCTCTCGGCTGCTCCCCGGCGGAGATGACATGGAAAGCAGGCGTCGATGCGGTCTCTTTTGGCGGCACCAAGAACGGCTGCATGGGCGTCGAGGCGGTGATCTTCTTCGATCCGGCAAAGGCCCAGGAGTTCGAATATCGCCGCAAACGCGGCGCGCATCTGTTCTCCAAACACCGCTATCTGTCGGCGCAGATGCTGGCCTATCTGACCGACGATCTGTGGCTGAGAAACGCCCGTGCCGCCAATGCAAAAGCCGCGCGTCTGGCGACAGGGTTGCGCAATGCCGGGGCCCATTTCAGTCATGAACCGCAGGCCAATATGATCTTTGCCACGCTGCCCCGCGCGACCCATCAGCGGCTGTTCGATGCGGGCGCTGTCTATCATCTCTGGGACGGAACCCTGGACGGCGCCGCAAAGGAAGAGCTCACAGCGCGCTTTGTCTGTGACTGGTCGATCGGCGACGATCAGATCGACGCGTTTCTGGCGCTGCTGTAGATCATATCCTGAGGGCGGCGGTTCCAACGGCTGCCTTCAGACTGCTGCGACCGAGGCCAAAGACATCGCGCCCACGACGCTCTCACGGTTGAGAAAATGCCGGGCCATGTCGCCCGCAAACCCGGTCTTGCGGTAACCGACACCCACCACCCGCGACACCGGGTCGATGTCCGAAATGTCACGCAACATAATGCCACGATGGGCCTCACCATGGGACATCGGCATTAGCGCCACCCCCAATCCGGCGGCCACCAGATCCATCAGCTGGGCATCATGGATCGCGCTGGCCGCCACCCGCAGCCCCGCCAATGCCGCCTCCCCCTGCGCCAGCGAAGTCTGAAAGCGATCGGCGCTGGGACAATAAGGGCGCGCAATCAGCGCCTCCCCGGCCATATCGGCGAGGGTCAGCTTTGCCTTCGCCAACAGCGGATGCGCGCAGTGAAGCGCAAGGCCGTAACGCTCCTGCCAGAGCGGGTGATACCCGCAGCCACGCGGCAGGCAGCTTTCGGCGACAAACTGCAGATCGGCCTGCAGCGCATCATCGGTGAATTGCAACTGCGCCCGCGGCACCGCACGGCGGATCCGGGCCAACCCGGTCTCAAACGGCGCCATCATCACATCAGGCGCGCAGTACACACGTACCATACGCGCCACATGGCCTTTCAGCCGCGCTTCAAGCTGGCTCACCTGTGCCAGAACACCCCCGGCCTGGCTGTACAGCTCATGGCCGAGCGCGGTTGGCGTCAGCCCATCCCTGCTGCGGTGAAACAGTGGCCCGTCATAGCGATCTTCAAGCCGGGCAATCGCGGCAGAGACCGATGGCTGGCGTACATCGCAGGCGCGAGCTGCAGCGCTAAAGGTTCCCAATTCATAGGCGGCGCGAAAGTACCGAAGCGGTGTGAGATCATCCATAGTTCAAAACTATACCAAGGATAGATCGCAGAGCAATTCCCTATACTCGACTTATTTGCGATCCTGACTTCACACCCAACAGGAGAACACCATGTCCGCAACCAATCTGGCCACCGCCGCCGGTACCGACACCACATCGCAACCTGCCATCGAGCAATTGCTCCGGCTGTTTGAAGCAGGCGATCCAGCTCTGATGGGCTTTATCGCGCCGGACATTGATTTCCGCATTGACCACTACCGCGACAGCGACGGTGTCGACGTCAGCTGGCAACAGGCCACGGATATTGAAGGCTTCGGCGTGATCCTGTCCCGGCTTGGGCCGGAGGTGTTTCCCCAGGGCACCAAAATTGTCGGGCTAAGCTCACAGGATCTGGGCGATGGCTGGTACAACACCCGCTTTCATCAACGCTATCACTATGCTGTGCGTGGCCGCATGGTGGAAAGCGTCACCTTCATCCTGTCGCATCAGGCAGATGGCAAAATTGACTATTTTCGCGAAACCGTCACCACGGTGAACGACATCTGACCCCACCCTCTCGCCACAGGACCCTCAGAAACGCAAAGCCGAGGCGCAGTGCCGCCTCGGCTTTCTCTGGTCAGACAGCCCCGGCAAAGGACATGATGGATAGCTTAGACCTCAGCGGGTGCCGGTATGACCTCCGGCCAGAACCCCTGCAGCAGCGCGGCGGTTTCAGCAGGATGGGTGATCGGCAGCATATGTCCGGCGCTGTCAATTCGGCGGCAGGTCACATCCGGCAGCCGTGCAGCCAGCGCACGAATGACCTCATGCATAATGGGCTGGCTCTTACCGCCATCAATCAGCAGACAGGGCATCGTCACGCGCGCCAGCTTCTCCGGTGTCAGCACCCCCAGCATATCCTCATAGACTTGTGTATCGCAGGCCATCACGGCTGGAAAACTGCGCACCATAGCGTCCCGGGCGCTTTCGGGCAGATCGTTCCATTTTGGATGGCCCGCCCCCCACGCCCGGTTGAACAGCCGTGTCGCATGTTCAACGTCGCCGTTCAGATATGTTTCGCGCACCGTCATGTGATCCCTGCGCAGCGCCTCCAGCGCCTCGGGGTCGGTGGTCTCCGCTGCGCTCACCAGCGAGAAGAAAACCGGCTCAACCATCACCAGCGAGCGCACCAGATCCGGGCGCATCTGGGCCATTGCCAGAACGACCGTGGCACCAAAAGAATGGCCGATCAGATCAATCGGACCGTCTTTGGCGAGGTTTTCAGCCTCAATCAGAGCCAGCCCAGCCTCGGCGTTGCGCAGTTGCAGCAATCCCTCGCCGTCCCAGTCCGGGCTTCGGCCGTGGGACAACATGTCAAAACTGGAGACCATCACCTGTTCTTCCAGAATGGTCGCCAATCCGCGCCAGGCACCCGAATGCGCAAGCGAACAATGAACGGCCACCACCGTTCTGGGGCCACATCCAAAAACACGGCTGGCGACATGCTGCGCAAGCCCGGTAGACATCGCCCCCATCATTGCCACGCTGTTGTAACGGTTAGGCCTCTCACAACCATCGTCATTATCTGCCGTTCCTCCCTGCAACCCCAGCAGGTTTCCCCTGCTCTGACGTTCGCCACCACGGGCCTGTTCTCCCGCATTAAATCTAGGCGCGAGGGTACGCCCATGCTAAGCGGGGTTCAACATCACGAATCTGTCACACTGCCATTGCTGCCTGGGGATAACAGCCAATGCCGACCTTGAACGAACCCAAGCTAATTGCTGGGAACGCCAATCTTCCGCTTGCCGAAACCATTACCCGCCGCATGTCGATGCACCGCGGTGTCGATCAGGGCCTCGTTGATGCCCGGGTCGAGCGGTTCAATGACGGCGAGATCTTCGTCGAAGTCTATGAGAACGTCCGCGGCGAGGACATGTTCATCATTCAGCCGACCTCAAACCCGGCCAATGATAACCTGATGGAGCTGTTGATCATCGCTGATGCACTGCGCCGGTCTTCGGCCCAGCGTATCACCGCAGTGATCCCGTATTTCGGCTACGCCCGTCAGGATCGCCGCACCAAGGCGCGCACCCCGATTTCAGCCAAGCTGGTTGCCAATATGCTGACCGGAGCGGGCATCGAACGGGTGCTGACCATGGATCTGCATGCCGCTCAAATTCAGGGTTTCTTTGATATCCCGGTCGACAATCTCTATGCCTCGCCGATCTTTGCGCTGGATGTGAAAAACCAGTTCAAGGACAGCATGGACGAGATTATGGTGGTCTCGCCCGACGTCGGCGGCGTGGCCCGCGCGCGCGAGCTGGCCAAGCGGATCAATGCACCGCTCTCGATCGTGGACAAACGCCGCGAAAAGGCAGGCGAAGTGGCCGAGATGACTGTGATTGGCGATGTGACCGATAAGATCTGTCTCATCATCGACGACATGTGCGACACCGCCGGCACCCTCTGCAAGGCCGCTCAGGTCCTGCTCGACAATGGCGCCAAGGAAGTTCACGCCTATATCACCCACGGCGTCATGAGTGGCCCCGCAGTGGAGCGCGTCAGCAACTCGGTGATGAAATCGCTGGTGCTGACCGATACTATTCAGCCGACCGAAGCGGTTCTCGGCGCGCCAAATATCCGCATCCTGCCGACGGCGCCCCTGTTCACTCAGGCGATCCTCAACATTTGGCACGGCACCTCGGTGTCCTCTCTGTTTGAGGATAAGACACTGGTCCCGATCTACGAATCGCTGTCGCGCAACGGCTAAGCCGCGCGCGCAAACTCTGAGAAATTGGACCCCACGCCCGGCACCCGGCGCGTGGGGTTTTTCGTGGCGCTCCCCTCCCTGTCTCCACCCTCCTAGAATTGCTATACTGCGACACATCGCAATGCGGAAGGGAGCGGCATGGAACACTATCAGGGGGGGTGCCTGTGCGGGGCCGTCAGAATCACCACATCCGGTCCGCCGCTCAGGGTTGGGATCTGCCACTGCCGGAACTGCCGTAGACATCACGGGGCACTGTTTTACGCAGCCGCGATTTTTCCCGCGCAGGCGGTCCACGTTGAAGGCAGGCCACACCACTATAAGGGGCGCCATTTCTGCGGTACCTGCGGGTCGTCCGTCTTTGCCCAAACCGGGGATGAAATCGAGTGTCATCTGGGCAGCCTGGACAACACAAACGGCCTGACGCCTGACTATGAGGTCTGGTGCCGCCGCCGCGAGGACTGGTTGCCGCAGTTCACGGGCACAGCCTGCCACGACAGGGACAGAGACGGCGACTAGAGCCGCCTAAGGCACGTCCCAGTCATCTGCAAAGGGCAAGCTGCCAATCGCTAGCCAAGCGGCGCGAATACGCGCGATACGGCTGTCGTTCCAGGTGCGGAAGACCACATCAAACCCCTCTGTGGTGATGCTATCGGCAACCAGCTCAGCCCGGATCGCCGCGCCGGAATCAATGTCCATCAGCGAACTGGAAAGATGCACCGCAGGCAGCTCGGCAAAGGGCTCAGAAAACCGCACGCTGCGCCGCCGCTCCCGGAGGCCCGCCCCGGTCCACATGGTGCCGCCATTCTCAAACTCCGAGAAAATCTCGATGTCGCCCTGATCCACCCCAAGTCTGGGGCTGTGTACCCGTTTCATACTGCGTGCCTGCCCCCGGAGCTGCGCCCGGCCCGTATTTCTCTGCGTCTGATCTATGCGGCAAGAGTGCCAAAAAACAAAACCGGCCCGCAAGGGGCCGGTTTAAATTCTTGTGCCATGGCTCTGACGGATCAGAGGCTCATATGGGTGCCCAGGGCTTCCATATCGGCGAGCAGCTTCGCCGCATCTTCAACGAGGCCATGCGGTTGATCGGTGTCCTGCACGGCCTTGTAGGTCGTGCGGGCCTCTTCAATCAGCTCGTCCAGTTGCGCGCGCGTCAGCTGGTCCATGGGGATTGCCTTCTCAGCAAGGACAGACAGACCGTCAGCGCCGATTTCAGCAAAGCCACCGGTGACCAGATATTCCGATGTGCCTTGCGGGCTTTCGACCCGCAGGACACCCGGACGCAGCGTGGTGATGGTCGGCGCATGATTGGCCATAGCCGTCATGTCGCCTTCCGCGCCGGGGATCATTACCGCGGTCACCGGGAGCGACGCCAGGCGGCGCTCCGGGCTCACGAGGTCGAATTGCATCGTATCAGCCATCAGGGCCCTCCTTAGGCCGCGTCAGCAGCCATTTTCTCGGCTTTTGCGATCACTTCATCGATGCCGCCAACCATGTAGAAGGCGCCTTCGGGCAGGTGATCGTATTCGCCGGCCACAACGGCCTTGAACGACTTGATGGTGTCCTCAAGCGGAACCTGCTTGCCGTCTGCGCCGGTGAAGACCTTCGCAACGTCGAACGGCTGCGAGAGGAAGCGCTGGATCTTACGTGCACGGGTCACGGTCAGCTTGTCCTCTTCGGACAGTTCGTCCATGCCGAGGATCGCGATAATGTCCTGCAGCGACTTGTAGCGCTGAAGGATCTGCTGAACGTCGGAGGCCACGGCATAATGCTCTTCGCCAACGATGGAGGGATCCATCAGGCGCGACGTGGAGTCGAGCGGGTCAACAGCCGGGTAGATGCCCAGTTCGGAGATCGAACGGTTAAGAACGGTGGTCGCGTCCAGGTGGGCAAAGGTGGTTGCCGGTGCCGGGTCGGTAAGGTCATCCGCGGGAACATACACAGCCTGGATCGAGGTGATCGAGCCGTTTTTGGTGGAGGTAATACGTTCCTGCATCGCACCCATGTCGGTCGCCAGCGTCGGCTGGTAGCCCACAGCCGAAGGAATACGGCCGAGCAGAGCGGACACCTCGGAACCCGCCTGAGTAAAGCGGAAGATGTTGTCCACGAAGAACAGAACGTCGGTGCCGGACTGGTCACGGAACTGTTCCGCCAGGGTCAGACCGGTCAGAGCAACACGGGCACGCGCACCCGGAGGCTCGTTCATCTGGCCATAGACCAGAGCAACCTGCGACTCTTCCAGGTTATCGGGTTTGATAACGTTGGATTCGATCATCTCGTGGTAGAGGTCGTTGCCTTCACGGGTCCGTTCACCAACACCCGCGAACACGGAGAAGCCCGAGTGCACTTTTGCGATGTTGTTGATCAGTTCCATGATGAGAACGGTTTTGCCAACGCCGGCGCCGCCGAACAGACCAATTTTACCACCCTTGGCGTAGGGGGCCAGAAGGTCGATCACCTTGATGCCGGTCACCAGCACTTCGGATTCGGTGGACTGGTCGCTGAACTCAGGGGCGGGCTGGTGGATGGCGCGGGTTTCCGCAGCCACAACAGGGCCCTGCTCGTCAACGGGCTCACCCACAACGTTCAGGATGCGGCCCAGGGTTGCGTTGCCGACGGGGATCGAGATCGGTGCGTCGGTGTCAGCCACGGCCTGACCACGAACCAGACCTTCGGTCGCATCCATCGCGATGGTACGGACGGTGTTTTCGCCCAGGTGCTGAGCAACTTCCAGAACCAGCGTCTTACCGTTGTTGTCGGTGGTCAGCGCGTTCAAGATCGCCGGCAGGTGGTCGTCGAATTGAACGTCCACAACGGCGCCGATGATCTGGGTCACCTTGCCTTTTGCATTTGCCATGTTTCGTCTCCGGTTTTCTTTTAGAGCGCCTCAGCGCCCGAAATAATTTCAATCAGCTCGTTGGTGATCACGGCCTGACGCGAGCGGTTGAACTCAATGGTCAGCTTGTCGATCATCTCACCCGCGTTGCGGGTGGCATTGTCCATCGCGCTCATCCGGGCACCCTGTTCGGAGGCCCCATTTTCCAGCAGCGCTGCAAAGATCTGCGTTGCGACACCGCGCGGCAGCAGGTCAGCCAGAATGGCCTCTTCGCTGGGCTCGTAGTCGTAGACGGCAGAGCTGGTCGCAGCGTCGTCTTCCTTGGCATCAAAGGACGCCGGGATCACCTGCTGGGCAGTCGGCACCTGGGTCACAACGTTCACGAACTTCGCGTAGAAGAGCGTGGCAACGTCGAAATCCCCGGCATCAAAACGGGCCAGAACATCCTTGGCGATGTCCTGCGCATTGGCGTAGCCAAGGCGTTTGACTTCGCTCAGATCCACATGACCGACAAAATAGTCACCAAGGTCGCGTTTCATCGCGTCCCGGCCTTTTTTGCCAACCGTCAGGATCTTAACAGTCTTGCCCGCCGCGACCAGCGCCTGGGCCTTGGCCCGTGCCAGCTTGGCGATGTTGGAATTGAAGCCCCCGCAAAGCCCGCGTTCGGCGGTCAGTACGACCAGGAGATGAACCTGGTCGCTACCGGTGCCGGCAAGCAGCTTGGGTGCAGAATCGCTGCCACCGACAGATGCGGCCAGCCCAGCCATAACGGCGTTGAACCGTTCGGCATAGGGACGCGCATCCTCGGCAGCCTCTTGGGCGCGGCGCAGTTTTGCGGCCGCGACCATCTGCATGGCCTTGGTGATCTTGCGGGTCGATTTGACCGACGCGATCCTGTTTTTAAGGTCTTTAAGGTTAGGCAACGCCTGATCCCCCCTTAAGCGAAGTCAGCTGCGAACGCGTCCAGAGCTGCTTTGATCTTGTCGGCTGCGTCACCCTTGATCTTCGGATCTTCGGTGGTGATCCAGTCAAGCAGGTCCTGATGCTTGCTGCGCAGATGCGCCAGCAGGCCAGCCTCGTAGCGGCCAACTTCTTTTACGTCGACTTTGTCGAGGTAGCCGTTGGTGCCTGCGAAGATCACACAGACGATCTCTGCGTTGGTCAGCGGTGCATACTGGGGCTGTTTCATCAGCTCGGTCAGACGCGCACCACGGTTCAGCAGCTGCTGGGTTGCGGCGTCCAGATCGGAGCCAAACTGCGCAAAGGCCGCCATTTCGCGGTACTGAGCCAGTTCCAGTTTCACCGGACCAGCAACCGATTTCATCGCGTTGGTCTGAGCGGAGGAGCCCACACGCGAAACCGACAGACCGGTGTTCACAGCAGGACGGATGCCCTGATAGAACAGTTCGGTTTCCAGGAAGATCTGACCGTCGGTGATCGAAATCACGTTGGTCGGGATAAACGCGGACACGTCGCCGCCCTGGGTTTCGATGACGGGCAGCGCGGTCAGCGAGCCTGCGCCGAATTCTTCGTTCAGCTTCGCGGAACGTTCCAGCAGACGGGAGTGGAGATAGAAAACGTCACCAGGATAAGCTTCACGGCCCGGCGGGCGACGCAGCAGCAGGGACATCTGGCGATAGGCCACAGCCTGTTTGGACAGGTCATCATAGATGATCAGCGCGTGCTTGCCGCTGTCGCGGAAGTATTCGGCCATTGCGGTCGCGGCGTAGGGCGCCAGGAACTGCATCGGGGCCGGTTCGGACGCGGTTGCAGCAACCACGATCGAATATTCCATCGCACCGGTTTCTTCCAGCTTCTTCACCAGCTGGGCCACGGTCGAGCGCTTCTGGCCGACAGCGACATAAACACAGTACAGTTTCTTGGATTCGTCATCACCAGCGGCGTCGTTGTAGACTTTCTGGTTCAGGATCGCGTCCAGAGCAACGGCGGTTTTACCGGTCTGACGGTCACCAATGATCAGCTCTCGCTGGCCACGGCCGATCGGGATCATCGCGTCAACGGACTTGAGGCCGGTTGCCATCGGTTCGTGAACCGACTTACGCGGGATGATGCCCGGCGCTTTGACGTCTGCCACTTTACGCTCGGAAGCGTTGATCGGGCCCTTGCCGTCCAGCGGGTTGCCCAGACCGTCAACAACGCGACCCAGCAGCTCGGGGCCAGCGGGAACGTCCACGATGGAGTTGGTGCGCTTGACGGTGTCACCTTCTTTGATGTCACGGTCGGAGCCGAAGATAACGATACCGACGTTGTCGGCTTCGAGGTTCAGCGCCATGCCCATGATGCCGCCGGGGAATTCGACCATCTCGCCGGCCTGGACATTGTCGAGACCGTACACACGGGCGATACCGTCACCAACGGACAGCACGCGGCCAATCTCTGCCACCTCAGCTTCTTGACCAAAATTCTTGATCTGGTCTTTCAGGATCGCAGAAATCTCTGCTGCTTGGATACCCATTTATCCGACCTCTTTCATTGCGTTCTGTAGGGAGTTGAGCTTGGAGCGGATCGAGTTGTCGATCATCTTCGAGCCCACTTTAACGACAAGACCGCCAATGATGCTTTCATCGACGGTTGCATTGATCACGACCTTTTTGCCAGTGCGCTCGGCCAGTGTTTTGGCCAGTTTTTCGCTCTGGGTCTTGGTCAGCGCCTTGGCCGATGTGACATCGGCAGTAATCTCACCACGGGTTTCGGCCAGACGTGCGCGCAGAGCGTCAAGCAGCGCAGGCACCACGAACAGGCGGCGCTTTTCGGCCATCAGCGTCAGCGCATTGCTCAGAACCGGGTCCAGGCCCATTTTCTTGGCAATCGCGGTGATCGCTGTTCCCTGCTCCTGACGCGACACCAGGGGTGACGTGATCAGGTCGCGGAGATCTTCGCTATCCGCCAAAGCGGCAGACAGGTCATTGATGCTGGTTTCAAGGCTATCAAGCGCCTTGCTCTCTTCGGCGATCTCAAAGATCGCGGTGGCATAGCGCGCGGCAATGCCTGCGGAGATCGAAGCTGGTTCGGACACGTCCACCCTTCCGATATTGGCCCCGGTTGGCTGACCTAGTGCAGGCGGCGTCCGGGGGCGTGAGGTCTCCCCACAATTTGGTGGGGCGTCAAAATCAGCGTGGATGTAGCAGAGCGTTGGCAACCTATCAACTGCCTTGGACGGCAAGGTAAAAAAGGAAGTTCTAAGCGTTTTCAAATGATTAGACGATAACACCCGATGAAACGACAGAACATGCGTCAAAAAAACCAACTTTAGGGGTCAATTTTGCGATTCCAAATCAGCAAAAAACGCGCCTCGCAGGTGAAAAAACCTCCAAACCGTCGAAAATGAGCGCTGAAAGCGCGATTTTGAACCATCAGCGGGGAATCAAGCCGCCAACTGCCCTGCGCCGGTTCCCGTAACGTCACGCTGTTCGCCGCGCCAAGATTAAGACCTGCCTATTTGAGACCGCCCGAATTTGCGCCGCCTGTCCAGCCCAGGGCGCCCGCGACGCAGCGTCCTGCGCTTGCGACCCTTGGTCAACCGGGGCAGACACCCGCCCCGATGCTCACGTCTGAAACACCGCGCAGGTTCAGGCCGGTTCCGGCATCGGGTTGGACAACCCTTCCAGCACCCGGATCGGACTGGGTCGGCGCAGCCGTGTCATCTCACCACGCTGGGAATGCACCTGCTTGCTCACTTCGACCAAAAACACCCCGCCCCCCAGCATCGCAGGCAACCGGTCCCCCATACGCTCGAACAACGGGCCGGATTTCAGCCAGAAGCGGCGCTGGCTGGGCGGCAGGTAGAGCGCCGCAGAATGCCGCTCGACGGTGAACTGATGCAAGCGCAGCTGATTTTCTACCTGACTGAGCGTATAGGGCCGCCCAAACCCGAACGGTGTCACATCCGACCGCGCCCAAAGGCCTGCGCGATTGGGCACAACAAACACCGCCCGCCCGCCGGGGCCAAGCACCCGCCAGCATTCCTCCAGAAGATGCGACGGCCGATCCGAGGTCTCAAGCCCGTGCAGCAATACCAGCCGGTCGACATGTCCGGTTTCAATCGGCCAAGCGGTCTCCTCGCAGAGCACCGAGACATTGGGCAGTCCCGCAGGCCACTGCATCACCCCCTGCGGTCCCGGCATCAGCGCAATCACCCGCCGCGCCTCGGCCAGATAGGGGCGCAGCAGCGGCGCGGCAAAGCCAAAACCGGCAACGGTCTGTCCCGCCGCTTCGGGCCACAACTCCAGCAGCCGCCCACGGATTGACGCCTGCGCCGCCCGCCCCAGGGTGCTGCGATAATAGAAATTCCTCAGATCCTGAACATCAAGATGCATTGCGGGCGTCCGTTGCTTGGGCCAATCTGAGGCCAGTCGCCGTCAGTTTACCCATCGAGAAGCGAATGACCATGCCCCTTGAGATCGTTACCCTGCCCTGTCTCTCCGACAACTATGCCTTTTTGCTGCACAATGCCGAAACCGGTCACACCGCACTGGTTGATGCGCCCGAAGCCGCAGCCATTCGCGCTGAACTGGACCGGCGCGGATGGGCGCTGGACCAGATCCTGCTCACGCATCACCACTGGGATCACATTGATGGCGTTGCGGAGCTGCAAGCCGCCTATGATCCGCAAATCGTCGGTGCCAAGGCTGACGCCCACCGTCTGCCCGATCTGGATCTGGCAGTGGCAGAGGGCGACAGCTTCACCTGCCTTGGCGAGGACGTCCGCGTGCTGGATGTTTCCGGGCATACGATCGGCCATATCGCCTTTCACATCCCCAGCGCAGCTGCAGTCTTCACCGCAGACAGTCTGATGGCGCTGGGATGTGGGCGCTTGTTTGAGGGCTCCCCCGAACAGATGTGGCAGAGCCTGCAGAAACTCGCAGCCCTGCCGGGAGACACAACGGTCTATTCCGGCCATGAGTATACCCAGTCCAATGCCCGGTTCGCACTCACAATCGAGCCGGATAACGCCGCGCTGCAACGCCGCTGCACAGCCATTGATGCCGCCCGCGCGGACGATCTGCCAACCGTGCCCTCGCAGTTGCAGGACGAACTGGACACCAACCCTTTCCTGCGGGCGCATCTCGACAGCCTCAAACAGGCGATTGGCATGGCCGGAGCCTCAGCCGCTGAGGTGTTTGCCGAAATCCGGGCGCGAAAGGACAAGTTTTGACCGCACCAGGCCCCTTTTCACGGCACAGTCACGATAAATGTGACAAGAAATTGCAAGAAAGAACTTGAAGCCGGGCACGTATCAACCAAACTCTAATACTATCAGGACATGGTTGGACTGTGGAAGGCTAGGCATCCGCCCTGCAGCCTCACCGCCAACCCAAGACCAAGAGGAGCACGCCCGTGCCTTCATTCTCGAGCACTTTGGAACAGGCCATTCACGCCGCGCTTGCGCTGGCAAACGAACGGCGTCACGAATTCGCAACCCTGGAACACCTGCTGCTTGCCCTGCTGGACGAGCCCGAGGCGTCGCGCGTCATGCGCGCCTGCAGCGTGGACCTCACCGAGTTGCGCGCGACCCTTGTCGAATTTGTCGATGAGGATCTCGCCAATCTGGTCACTGATATCGACGGCTCAGAAGCGGTTCCAACCGCTGCCTTTCAGCGCGTGATCCAACGCGCCGCCATCCACGTTCAAAGCTCCGGCCGGACCGAGGTCACAGGCGCCAATGTTCTGGTGGCCATCTTCGCCGAGCGTGAGAGCGACGCCGCCTACTTCCTCCAGGATCAGGACATGACCCGCTATGATGCGGTGAATTTCATCGCCCATGGCGTGGCCAAGGATCCAGCCTTTGGTGAATCCCGCCCGGTCTCCGGCTCCCCGGAGGTCGAGGATGAACCCCAGCCCACCACCGAGGGCGACAAGAAAGAGAGCGCGCTCGCGAAATACTGCGTCGATCTCAATGAGAAATCCCGCGAGGGTGACATTGACCCGCTGATCGGGCGCAGCCACGAGGTTGAGCGCTGTATTCAGGTGCTGTGCCGCCGTCGCAAAAACAATCCGCTTCTGGTGGGCGATCCCGGCGTTGGCAAAACCGCCATCGCCGAAGGCCTCGCGCGCAAAATTGTCGCTGGTGAAACCCCTGAGGTCTTGTCGGAAACCACCATTTACTCGCTCGACATGGGCGCGTTGCTGGCAGGCACCCGCTATCGCGGTGACTTTGAGGAACGCCTGAAAGCCGTGGTGACCGAGCTGGAAGATCACCCCGACGCAGTGCTGTTCATTGATGAGATCCACACTGTGATCGGCGCCGGGGCGACCTCCGGCGGGGCAATGGATGCCTCCAACCTGCTGAAGCCCGCGCTTCAGGGTGGCAAGCTGCGCACCATGGGATCCACCACCTACAAGGAATTCCGTCAGCATTTTGAAAAAGACCGCGCCCTGTCGCGCCGGTTCCAGAAAATCGACGTGAATGAACCTTCGGTTGAAGATTCCATCGAGATCCTGAAAGGGTTGAAACCCTATTTTGAGGATCATCACGGCATCCGCTTTACCAGTGATGCGATCAAATCGGCGGTCGAACTGTCGGCCCGTTACATCAATGATCGCAAACTGCCGGACAAGGCCATCGACGTTATTGATGAGGCCGGCGCCGCCCAGCATCTGGTGGTGGAAAGCAAGCGCCGCAAGACAATCGGCGTCAAGGAGATCGAGGCCGTTGTCGCCAAGATCGCCCGCATCCCGCCGAAGAATGTCTCCAAGGATGACGCCGAAGTGCTGAAGGATCTGGAGCGCTCCCTGAAGCGGGTGGTGTTTGGTCAGGACGCGGCAATTGATGCCCTGTCCAGCGCCATCAAACTGGCGCGGGCGGGCCTGCGTGAGCCGGAAAAACCCATTGGCAACTACCTCTTTGCGGGCCCCACCGGTGTCGGCAAAACAGAAGTGGCCAAACAGCTTGCAGATACGCTTGGCGTGGAGCTGCTGCGGTTCGACATGTCGGAATATATGGAGAAACACGCGGTCTCCCGCCTGATCGGCGCGCCTCCGGGTTATGTCGGTTTTGATCAGGGCGGCCTGTTGACCGATGGCGTCGACCAGCACCCCCATTGTGTACTGCTGCTTGATGAAATCGAGAAGGCCCACCCGGACGTCTTCAACATCCTGTTGCAGGTGATGGACAATGGCCAGCTGACCGACCACAACGGTCGCACGGTGAATTTCCGCAATGTGGTGCTGATCATGACCTCCAACGCTGGCGCATCTGAGCAGGCGAAGGCTGCCATCGGCTTCGGCCGTGACCGGCGCGAGGGCGAGGACACCGCTGCGATTGAGCGGACGTTCACGCCGGAATTCCGCAACCGTCTGGACGCGGTCATCTCCTTCGCACCGCTGCCCAAGGATGTGATCCTGCAGGTTGTCGAGAAATTCGTTCTGCAGCTGGAAGCCCAGCTGATGGATCGCAACGTCTCGATCGAGCTGACCCGCAAGGCCGCCGAATGGCTGGCGGACAAGGGCTATGATGACCGGATGGGTGCCCGCCCACTGGGCCGCGTCATTCAGGAGCATATCAAGAAGCCGCTGGCTGAGGAGCTGCTGTTTGGCAAACTCGCAAAAGGTGGTCTTGTCAAGGTCGGCATCAAGGATGGCAAACTGGATCTCCGGATCGAAGGCCCGGCCAAACCGCGCATCTCTGGAGACAAGCCGCCCCTTCTGACGGCTGAGTAACCCCATGCGGCTCCTGCCTTTGGCATTTATCTCATCGCTCGCCGCGCCTGTCGCGGCGAGCGATCTTGTTCTGGATTGGCCCGTCGACTGCACCTTGGGTGACAGCTGCCAGATCCAGCAATATGTCGACCGCGCTTTGGGGCCTGCGACACAGGATTTCACCTGCAATCCGCTTACCTACGATGGGCACAAAGGGACTGACATTGCCCTGCCCTACCTCAGTGACATGGATGCTGGCGTCACCGTCTCTGCCGCCGCAGACGGCACCGTGGTTGGCAGCCGTGACGGGATGGAAGACCGCTATTCCACCGGCCCCGGCGATCCGGCCATTGAAGGGCGCGAATGCGGCAACGGGGTTCTGCTGCGCCATGGCGACGGTTGGGAAACCCAATACTGCCACATGAAACGCGGCTCCATTCTTGTGCAGTCCGGCGACAAGGTGACCGCAGGCACCCCCCTGGGAGAGATCGGCCTATCCGGCAACACCCAGTTCCCGCATCTGCACCTTTCCGTGCGCAAGGATGGCAAGACGGTCGACCCTTTTGGCCCCCAAATGGAGAACAGCTGCGGATCTGATATCGGTGAACCGCTTTGGGCAGACGACATCGCCTATCAGGCTGGCGGGTTTCTCGGCAGTGGGTTTGCCGATCATGTCCCGAAGTTCGCCGCGATCAAGGCCGGGACCGCAGATCAGGCCCCCCTGCCCGCCGGATCAGGCGCGTTGGTCTTTTGGGCCTATGCCTTCGGCGCGCGCAGTGGCGATCAGCTGATGCTGCGGATCGACGGGCCCGGCGGCCCCCTCCTGGAGCAGACTGAGCGGCTGGAGAAGACCCAAGCGCAATTGTTCCGCGCATCTGGCAAGCGGATCCGAGGTGCCGGGTTGTCCCCCGGTCGCTACATCGCCACGGCGACGCTGATGCGCGACGGAGAGGTCATTGATAAGCACCAGCAGGAGATGACGGTGGACTAGACCAAAGCCTCTTGGCCTCGCCTGACGTACCCGCTAGGCTAGGGTCACGGTCGGCAGACACCGAGGCGTCGCTGCTCCCGCATGGGAGAGCTAAACCTGCCATCCAATCGAACGGTTTCCATTGCACATGGCGCCGCGTCGTCAAGCCAGCGACCAACGACCAGGACGGGCGCCAATTGGATGCAATATGACCCGCAAATCTCTTCCCTTACAGGTCGATGACCTGTCGCATTTCTCCCGCGCTCTGGCCCGTCAACTGGGGGAGGCAAGCCCACCCCACCTGACGCTGATGAATATGCTGGCGCGCGCGGCCGGGTTTCAGAACCTGCAACACCAGCGCGCCGTTCAGGCCGCTGCCGGACGTCTGGCGCAGGCCAACACGGCCGCCCCCGCTGACCACCGGCTGATTGAACGCACACTCACCCAATTTGACGCTTCAGGACGACTGCTGCGCTGGCCCTCCCGACGGGCGGTACAGACGCTTGCGCTCTTTGGTCTATGGGCGGTGTTCCCGCCTGACACGTTGCTAAGCGAGACGGAGGTGAACAGAATCCTGCTGGCAGAACATGAGTTCAAGGACCCCGCGACCCTGCGCCGGACCATGATTTCCTGCGGCCTGCTGACGCGTCAGCGAGATGGCAGCGATTACAGGCGGATTGAGCAGGAACCACCGACCGAGGCGAAGGCGCTGATATCCCGCCTGTCGGCACGGCGAAAACAACGCTCAGCGCTCGCGACTGCGGGACCAGAGGGAAGAACGCCAAGGCGATAACACAGCCCCGTCAGCGTTCGGTGAACTTCAGCTCAATCCGGCGATTCTGCGCCCGGGCCGCTGCGGTCTGTGCAGGGTTCACAGGCTGATACTCGCCAAACCCATTGGCAGACAGGCGCTCGGGCGGGATGCCCAGCGCCTGCACCATATAGCGCACAACCGACAGGGCGCGGCCCTGGCTCAACTCCCAGTTGTCGGCAAATTTCGGGTGGATACCAAGCGGCGTATCATCCGTGTGACCATCCACACGGATGATCCAATTGATCTCGGGCGGGATTGCCGCTGCAACGGCCTGAAGGATACCGGCGACCTTGCCAATCTCGGCCCGCCCGGCCGGTGAAAGATCCGCGCTCCCCGGGGCAAACAACACCTCAGAGGCAAAGACAAAGCGATCGCCCTCAATCCGCACCCCCTCCTGATTGCCCAGTACATCCCGCAGGCGGCCAAAGAATTCCGAGCGGTACTGCTCCAGATCCTGGGCCTTGCTGCTCAGCTGCTCTGCTTCGGCTTCCAGTCGTTTGCGCTCACTTTCTTCCAGCAGACGACGGCGGCGTTCCTCCGCAGCGGCCCGCGCCAGTGCGGCGTTCAGATCCTGACCGAGATTTTGCATCTGCACCGATTGAGCGGCGTCGCGGGCCTTGTAGTCATCCAACAGCGCCTGCAACCCGCCAAGCTGCTCTCGCAGCGCCGCAACCTGTTGGTTGAGAAGTGCCGTCTGTCGCTGCGCCTCCTCCGAAACCGCCTGCTCCGTGCTGAGGCTCTCGCGGGCCTGCGCCAAGAGGGCCGTGCGCTGTTCGGCGAGGCTGGCCAGATCTGCGGTTTCTGCGGCCCGCTCTTCGCCCTCAGTCAGCGCCGCCAGCAGGCGTTGTTGCAGCACCTCCCGGTCAGCAGCTGCTGCATTGGCCTGTTCCAGCTTAGACAGCGCCTCCAGCAGACGCTGTTCCGTCTCAGCCTGTGCTGTCGCCGTGCTTTCCAGCTCAGACGTTGCCGCGTCGCGGCTCTCGCGCAGCTGCTCCAGCTCTGCCTGCAGCGCGGCAACCTGTGCATTCGCACTGGTCTGCGTGGATTCCAACTGCGCCAGAACGCGGGTCAGTCGCTCGGCCAATGCGTCACGGTCCGCGTTAGTGGCCTTCGCGACGTCTAGCTTCTCCAAGACGTCCGCCAGCTGCGCATCCAGTTGCCCCTTGGCGGTTTCCGCTGCCGCCAGCAACGTCAGCGTATCTTCAGCCGCCTGACGCTGTTCTTCCAGCGCCAGTGTCATCGCCGTCAATTCTGCGTCTGCCGTCTTCAAGCGATTTCGCAGCGCCTCTGCGGCAGCCGCCTCGGCAAGACGCGCCGCCTCGGCATCGGTCAGCTCCGTCTCCAATTGCGAGACTGCTGCACTTGCCTCAGACGCCTGCCCTTCGAGGTCGGCAACAAGCGCTTCCAGCGCCTCCCGCTTGGCTGCGGCAAGGCGCGCAGCCTCTGTCTGGGCATCAATTTCATCGCGACTGGCCGCAAGAGCCTGCGCCAGAGTATCCCGCTCCCCTTCCAGATCGCTCTGTGCCGCCTGCAGCGCTGCGCGCTCTGCGGTCAGATCACGAATGGTAGCGTTGGCGTCCTGCTGTTGCAGCAGCAACTGGGCGACCTGCGCCTCAAAATCGCTGATCTCGCCCCGCGCAGCTGCAAGGTTTGCCTCTGCAGTTTCCAACGCACCCTGGGTGGTTCCAAGCGTGGCCGACAGCGCCCCAAGACGCGCCTGCAATTGGCTGTTCTCGCGTTCTTCGAGGCCAAGAGCATCAGCGAGCGCCCCAACTTCCGCTGCCAGCTCATCCAGCTGGCTTTCCTGCCCGGAAATCGTCTCCCGCAGGACAAATTGAACCACCATGAAAATGGTCAGGAGAAACATCAGAACCAGCAGCAACCCGGTCATCGCATCTACGAAACCCGGCCAGATCGAAGCCTGAAAACGCTGTCCGGTGCGACGTGACAGGGCCATCGCTTAGTCCTCGGATCCGCGCGCGCTGCGGCCCAATCCACGCGGTCTGGCAAAGGCCTTGACCAAGAGATCGATATCTTTGCGCAGCTCGGCCAGGCTTTCCTGACGACCGGCGGAGATTTCCTCAAGAATACGCAGCATCTGCACATCAATGGAGCGCAGCCGCATCCGGCTTTCGGCGTCCAGCCCAACATCCCCCTGGGCACGCATCAGCTCGGTCAGGGCTTCCTGCCCGACAGCCACCCGTTCAAGCGCGCGCGCGGTGCCTTCGGACTGATCCTGCCGCCGGTTCATATCCGTGATCGCATCAACCAGCGCGGACAGCTTCTGATCCACCCCGGCGCGCCCTTCGGAGGATTGGACAAACATCGCCTGCAGCGCATCCATTTGCTCGGTCATACTGTCCAGCACCCCGGCAAGCGCGCTGTTGTCACCGCCACCTGGCTCCTCGCCGGAGGAGAAACTGACCCGCGTGAAGGAGGAAAGCCATTCCTCAAGCTCGCGGTAGAACCGGTTCTGACCATGGCCTGCAAACAGCTCCAGCAAGCCGACAATCAGCGATCCTGCCAGCCCCAGCAACGATGAGGCAAAGGCAACGCCCATGCCACCCAGCTGCGCCTCAAGCCCGGTCATCAGGCGATTGAACACTGCAATACCCTCTTCCCCCTCCTGCGGGGCGAGGCTGCGGATAGTGTCAACCACCGCAGGCACTGTAGTGGCCAGACCGTAGAATGTTCCCAAAAGGCCAAGGAAAATCAGCAGGTTCACAATGTAACGCGTAATTTCGCGCTCTTCATCAATCCGCGTGGCAACGGAATCCAAGATCGACCGGGTCGAAGACGACCCAAGCTGCATTCGCGCCCCGCGTGAGCGCAGCAGGGAGGCCAGCGGCGCCAGCATCGACGGCGGACGATCATCGTCACTGGTCACCCCGGCGGCGAATCCTTCGATCCAGCGCACCGAACCGATCAGCTGCAGCACCTGCCAGAAACAGGCCATCACACCAAAGACAAACACCAGCAGGATGAACCCGTTGAGCCAGGGATTGGCCTCAAACACCGGCAGGACCCGCGGCAGCGCCACAAACGCCCCGAACCCTGACAGCCCAAGGGCAATCAGCATCATGATGATCTGGCGTACCGGTTGGGAAAACTGCGGCCTGCTTTCGCGGTCTGGCTGCGCCATGGTCTGTGGCTCCTGACACTTTTTTGGTGCTCTTGCAGAACCGGAGCCTATAGGCAAAACCTCAAAAGAGCCAAGGCTTTATGATGCAAGATCCCGCACACGCGCCGACAGCCAATCCAAATCGGCATCGCGCAACCCGATCTCGGCCAGATGCTCCGCGGTATTGAAGAGGTATTCGGTATTGGGGCCACGTCCGCCCACCGCCTCCGCAATGATCCGCGCCTGAGTTTCCAGACTGATGCCGCCGCAATATTGGTTGTGGTCCGGGTCAATCACATAGGTGACCGCCGTCACGTCCCCCCCGCTGGCCAGCTGGACGGTCAGATCTTTCTCCACATAGGCCGAGGAGATCAGCTCCCGCGCCCGCAGCTCCTGCAATGTCTGTTCCTCGTGGCCGGCTTCAACCGCGAGCGCGATCCCGGTGCAGGCGGCACCATCTATCGCGTCCAATGCCAGAACCAGCCCAGGCTTCTCCTCGCTGCCGCGATGGTGGATGGATTTCATGCAGAAGGACCGGGCATAGCCCGGCAGCGTCGCGACTTCGCGGCGGGCCACCGGAAAGCCCGGGTTCCACAACAAAGATCCGTATCCAAATACCCACATGGTCATGACGCTGGCCCTTTTTTGATCGCGGTCTATAAACATCAAATTCAACGTCCAGAAAAGAGGCCGAATGATGATCCGATGGACAAAACTGCTGTTGATTGCCGCCGGCGTCTGGAGCCTTTACTGGGCCATTGCGGGCTGGGGCCTGCGTCAGGGGCTTGATGGTTGGTTTGCCGAGCAACAGCGACAGGGCTGGCAGGCCGATTATGGGTCGCTGCGCACCTCGGGTTTTCCGCTGTATCATCATCACCGGATCACCACCCCCACCCTCGCCGACCCCGGCACCGGCACCGCATGGCGTGCCGACTGGCTGGATATTCGCAGTCTGGCACTCTGGCCCGGCACCCTGACGTTGCTTTTACCGCAGACATCACAGCGGTTGTCCTATTTTGATGAGACGGCGATCCTTCAGGCGGACGGGCTGCAGGCCGATGTGCGGCTGGCCCCCGGATCTGCACGAGAACTGGAACAACTACACATAACCGCTGGCCCCTGGACGGTACGGAGTGAGGACAACACCGATCTTGGTGGGCAAGTTTTTAAGTTGGAGATGACCCAGACAGACGCGCCAAACCGCTACCAGATCCGCGCAGAAGGGACCGGCCTGACCCCACATCCGCTCCTGCGCCAACGTCTGGCCGCCACAGAGGGGCTGCCCGAACGGCTGGAAACGGTCATTGCCGATATGACGGTCACCTTCGACACGCGCTGGGATCGCAACGCGATTGAACTGCGACGCCCGCAACCCCGCAATATCACACTCCACCTCGCCGAAGCCCGCTGGGGACCGATGCGGATCAAAGCCACGGGGGATATCAGCCTTGATGAAACCGGGCTGCCGGAGGGCGACCTTGCGCTGCAGGTCGAGAACTGGCAGGACATTCTGCAAATGGCAGAGACCGCTGGCAACCTGCCGCCCCGTGTTCGCGCGGGCATTGAACAGGTGCTGCAGGTCTTCGCCGGTCTTGGCGGAAATCACCGGGACCTTGATCTGCCGCTAACGCTCAAATCCGGCTATGTCGCACTCGGGCCGCTGCCCCTTGGCCCGGTGCCCCGTCTGGTGCTGCGTTAACGACAATAGGAACCGCCGCGATGGCGCGCCACATCCAGATGGAAATGGTCCAGATGGTAGCGATCTGAGAGCGGCCCCAGCACGGTGCCAAATGGACCACAGGCGCCTTTCCACATCTTGCGCAGCCCCTTGCGCGTGGCACGCGCGGTCCAGCCTTTCAGCACGGTAATCACCTTGCCGCTCTCCAGAACAAAGCCTGAGATATCAATCGCCTTGCCGCGCCCGTGTTCGGAGATTTTGGCCCCCGGGCGGTTGTTGCGGGTGCGGCAGGAATAATGCGCAGCCACCCGCATGGAGACCACTTTGTCACGGCGGCCAAAGGCCTTGATCACATCCCGCTCGACCCATTTCTTGAGCGCGCGCGCGGTGTCACAAGTCATTACCGACTGCTGGCTGAGCGTCACCCCCGCGACCGAGCGCACGCGCACGGCATTCTTTGCCCCGCAACCGTTCAGTCGACCGGGCACCGTGCCAACCTTGCTGCCCTGAATGTCGATATCACCGCAGACAGAGGTCTTGCGCCGTTTGCGTTTGCCGAACAGGATCTTCTCCGCCAGATCCCCGGGGCGCAAATGTGGGCGCAGAGAGGCATCAGGCCCCGCGGGCATCAGCGGCAGGCTCAACGCGGCCAGGGCGATAGCCTGCTCCGACTGCGGGCGCGATTGAGGCCGCAGCTCTGCCGTGACAGGGAGCACAGCAGCCGCCACTGTCGCGCCTGACGCCAGATCGGGGCGCGCATTGGGCCGTAGGGAACGCTCCGGTGCATTGGCTGCCGTGGCCCCCGCGCTGGCAGCGATCAGGGCGGTCAGCCCAGCTGCGATTGAGAGAGCCCGCAGTCCCGCCGCCCAGCCGCGTCTCATGATGTGGTCTCGCGGCCAAAGTTTGGTGCGGCAGTATCTTGCCCCGCCTCGATAATGCCACGGCGGATAGCGCGGGTGCGGGTGAAATACTGGTGCAGATGCTCGCCGTCTCCGGTGCGGATCGCCCGCTGCAGCGCAAACAGCTCCTCCGTGAAGCGACCCAATATTTCCAGCGTCGCATCCTTGTTGGTCAGGAAGACATCGCGCCACATGGTCGGATCGGAGGCCGCAATCCGGGTAAAGTCCCGGAACCCCGCAGCCGAATATTTGATCACCTCACTGTCGGTCACCCGGCGCAGATCGTCGGCGACCCCTACCATCGTATAGGCGATCAGATGCGGCGCGTGGGAGGTGACGGCCAGAACAAGATCATGGTGATCGGCATCCATCTCATCAACATTGGCACCCATCCCCTCCCAAAGCTGCCGCAAACGGTCCACCGGCGCACGATCACTGCCCTCCACCGGCACCAGCAGGCACCAGCGATTGTCATAAAGCTCGGCAAACCCGGCCTCTGGTCCGGAATGTTCCGTCCCGGCCAAGGGGTGCGCGGGCACAAAATGCACCCCCTCCGGAATATGCGGTTGCACCACGTCGATCACATGACGTTTGACCGACCCCACGTCGGAAACCGTAGCACCGGGTTTCAGCACTGGCGCAATGTCCGCCATCACGGCATCCATCGCCCCCACAGGCACACAGAGCACAACCAGATCAGCGTCCTTCACCGCCTCCGCAGCTGTATCGCAGACCCGATCGCACAGGTTGATCCGACGCGCGGTCTCGCGGGTCTCGGCGCTGCGGGCATAGCCGGTGATCTCGCCCGCCAGCCCGCCACGGCGAATGGCATGCGCCATGGAGGAGGCGATCAGGCCAAGACCGATCAACGCGATGCGGGTGTAGATCGGCGCGCTCATGCTGCGCCATCCTTGAACGCTTTCATCGCCTTAACCAGTGCTTTGCAGGCGGTCTCATCCCCAACGGTGATCCGCAGCGCTGCCGGCAGCTTATACCCCGAAACCCGGCGTACGATCAGCCCGCGCGACTGCAGGAATGTGTCACAGGCGCCGGCCTCTTCCGGGCTGGTAAACCGCGCCAGAATGAAGTTGGCGCAAGAGGTGTCAGAGGGGATGCCCAGTTCCGCCAGTGCCTCCGCCAGCCAGCTCCGCCATTTGGCATTCTCCTGACGGCAATGTTCGGTGTAATCGGTATCGCGCACCGCAGCTTCGGCCCCAGCCAGCGCGGTGGAAGAGAGGTTGAACGGCCCGCGCACCCGGTTCAGCACGTCGATGATCGGCTTTGGCGCATAGCCCCAGCCAACCCGCGCGCCACCCAGTCCGTAGATCTTGGAGAAGGTACGCGTCATTACGACATTGTCGCGGCTGGCCACCAGCGCCGCACCGGCGTCATACCCCTCGACATATTCCGCATAGGCCCCATCCAGCACCAGCAGCGCGCCCTTGGGCAGACCATCCGCCAGACGCGCCAGATCAGCGGCGCCAATCATGGTGCCTGTGGGATTGTTCGGATTGGCGATGAACACCAACCGCGTGCGCTCCGTGCAACCGGTCAGCAAGGCGTCAACGTCTGTGACACGGTCGCGCTCGGCGACCTCAACTGGTGTCGCCCCGGCGGCAAGCGCGCTGATGCGATACATGGCAAAGCCATGCTCGGTGAACAAAACCTCATCGCCCGGCCCCGCATAGGCCTGACAGAGAAAGGTGATGATCTCGTCACTGCCCGCCCCGCAGATGATCTGCTCCATCGGCAGGCGGTAGACCTCCCCGATGGCCTGCCGCAGGCCACTGTGATCTGAGCTTGGATATCGATGCATCTGGGAAACCGCCGCCTGCATTGCCTCAATGGCTTTCGGGCTTGGCCCAAGCGGGTTTTCATTGGAGGAGAGCTTGGTCACATTGCTCATCCCCTTCACATGGGCAGCCCCACCCTCATAGAGAGCGATATCCAGAATGCCAGGCTGCGGCGCGATGTGGGTCATGATAGATGCTCCTTAGATGCCGCTTCGTAATAACCACCTTGACCGCAATGGGAAAGCGGCAAGACGTCCCGCTTTCGGTTGCAGAGGTCCGGTTCCGGGCAGCACCGCAACACTGAGCGATTGAACTCCCGTTTGCCCCCTGCCTATGATGGCGCCATGACGCATAAGCTGGACCACATCGACCTTGCCCTACTGCGCGCGCTGCAACGTGACGCAAGCCTCTCTCAACGCGATCTGGCGGAACAAGTCGGCCTGTCGCAGAACGCCTGCTGGCGGCGGCTGAAAACCCTCGGGGAAAGCGGCCTGATGCAGGGCACCACCGCCCGGCTGGACCGCAAACAGCTTGGGCTGGATCTGGTGGTATTTGTCATGCTGCGCACACGGCATCATTCCGCGGACTGGCTGCAGACTTTCCGCCGCCACGTACTGACCATCCCCGAGGTGGTCGATTTTCACCGTATCGGCGGGGACTACGATTATCAGCTCAAGGTGGTGACCGAAGATATGGCGAGTTATGACAAAGTCTACCAGCGCCTGATCGAAGGGGTCGAGCTGGACAGCGTCACCTCATATTTCGCGATGGAAGCCATCGCTGAAGGACGCCCGCTGCCATTGTAGCGGCGGGCACCACCCCGGTGGCGTCATGATCGCCGCCCGCTGTTACCGGCCAAAGGCCTTGTTCGGCATCCAGGTGACACGGCTGCCTTCCGGCCCCATCCGCATATGCAGGCAAGAGGTGTTCAACCGCTGAAAATACAGCACCTGCAGCGGATACCAGCCCGCCTTGGGCACCTCTACCTTCTGGGCAAAGGTCTCCTGACAGGTCTGGCGACCATCGAACTTGCCGACAACCTTGCCGCCGATCACCGCGCGCATCCCGTCATTGGTTAGAAAATCAATGGTATAGATGCCCGGCGCATCAAATCGTACATAGCCGCGAATATCCGCCGCGACATTCTCGGAGCGTTTTGAGGTCAGCGCCTTCTGCCCAACGCTGGTATCGCGATAGTCCAGCCCTTTGAGCGGTGGACCAACTTCTGCACCGGCTTCCAGCGCCTTGGCAGCGCTGCGCAGCGTTTTTACATCATCAGGATAGGCATAGCGCACCGACAAGCCGGGCTTCAGCCCGCGGGGCTGCGGATCCGCCGGTGTCAGGCGCAGGGGGGCCGCCCATGTCAATGTTGCCGTCACAGCCGCCATCGCAGCCAACCCCAGAATACGGGTCATCTTCATCGTCTACCTTCCTGTTCCATGGCCTCTGAACGGGCCTCTGGGGGCAGGATAGGTCTGTGAGGGGGCCGCTGACAATCGCTAATGCCATTGGCGCAAGCCGGGTGGTGCGAGCGTTGGACAGCCGAAACCGCAGCGATGGCCCTCAAACGAAAAAAGGGGCCGCCCGATGGCAGCCCCTTTTCTGTCCTGTCCGGTTGGGACAGGACTTAGTTCTTGGCGTAGAATTCGACGACCAGGTTCGGTTCCATGACAACCGGATACGGCACGTCGGACAGGCCCGGTGCGCGCACGAAGGTGGCGGTCATTTTGGAGTGGTCGGCTTCAACGTAGTCAGGCACGTCACGCTCTGCCAGCTGAACAGCTTCCAGCAGCGCGGTCATTTGCTTGGACTTCTCGCGAACTTCGATCACATCGCCTTCCTTCACGCGGTAGGAGGGGATGTTCACGCGCTTGCCGTTGACCAGCACGTGACCGTGGTTCACGAACTGACGAGCCGCAAAAACGGTTGCAACAAACTTGGCACGGTAAACAACCGCGTCCAGGCGGCGTTCCAGCAGACCAATGAGGTTCTCACCGGTGTCGCCTTTTACACGCTCAGCTTCAGAGTAGATGCGACGGAACTGCTTCTCGGTCAGGTCGCCGTAGTAGCCTTTCAGCTTCTGCTTGGCGCGCAGCTGGATACCGAAATCGGACAGCTTGCCCTTGCGGCGCTGACCGTGCTGGCCGGGGCCGTATTCACGACGATTCACCGGGGACTTCGGACGGCCCCAGATGTTTTCGCCCATACGGCGGTCAATTTTGTACTTGGCAGACGTGCGTTTGGTCACGGCTGATCTCCTTCAGTGTATATCGCAACCAGATGGCTGCATCGAAGGGCGTTGTCCTCTTGCTCCGCGTTGCACTCACGCGCGCTTCGGGCATGACAGGCATTCCCTTGCGGGAGCCACCAACACCAATGAAGCCGCGTGTATAGACGAGGGCTGGAGAGAGTCAACCAGCTTTTCGGGCGCCATGCCCTGCGCCGAAAAACAGGGCAATATCCAAGGGGCCACCGCCTCAGATCCACGATGGATCAGGCGGCAGCGTGGCGCAAGATGGCCGCCTCCGGCTGGCTCAGATTGCGACGCGCAAAATCGCCATAGCGCATCGGATCCGCCTCCAGATCCGGCAACACCTGCAGCAGGCGCGCCCGGTCTTCACAGCGCAGCGCGCCCAGCGTGGCCTGGGCCGGATGGAAACTCTCCGTCTCCACCCCATTCGCCCAAAGCACCTGATGATCCGACAGCAACAGATGGATATAAGTGACCTCGCGCAACTGGGTGTCGACGGCAATATCGCGCCCGTTGACCAGATCTCGCGCTGCAACCAGTACCTCGGAGGTGTTGAACAGGCTCTGCACATGCGGCCCGCGCAACAACATGCGGTGGCTGGGAGAGACCAGAAGATCCGCATCCGGCCGCTGCATGCCAAGCGCGCCGCCCCTGATCCGCACCGGACGCAGCTCAGGCGCCACAAACAGGCGCGCGCCCGTCATCCGCCGCGCACCGATCCACTGGATTTGCTGGGCACCGCTGTCGCGGGTCTGGATCCAGTCCCCTTCCTGCAAGTGTTCGACCGGCACCCCGCCTGCGGGCGTCCGCAAGATCGTGCCGGGCGTAAAACAGATCACCCCGGTATGGGACGTCACGTTCGCCCGGTCGCAGCCCTCAAGCCGCACATCTACAATCCAGAGATCGGTATCCTGCGGCGGCCGGCAATCCACAAACATCAACAACGGACGTTGCCCCTGCCCCACCTCGATCAGGGTGACAGTGTAATTGCGCAACCCGTCCGTGACCACAAAATGGCGGTCCCGCAGCACCGTCCCGGCGTACGCCTCTACAGCCTGCGACCCGGTTTCTTCAACCTTGGGATCTATCGCCAGCCCCACCAACCGACGCACGCTGCGCGCGGCGCTGCGCCGCAAATCGCGCGCTCCATCGCTCCGTTCCAACTGCAGAAGGTTCCCCGGCCCGTCAACGCGCAAGGGCGCTCCGCCCCATCGCCAACTGGCACCAGTCGCGACGGCGGATACCGGCGCCCCTGGCAGACCATCAACCTCGGTCTGCCCCCACGAAATGACGTAGGTGCCTCGAAAGCCTGTTTGCATATGCTCGACTGCCTGCCTATGGCGATTTTTTGTTAAGCCAACGTTAACAAAACCAAGCCCGCTGCAAAAGCACTTCACAAAGGCAAAGACATTCCAGCGGCGCAGATGCCACAGCGCGCTGCCGGAATGGCCTTGTCTTTGAACAAATGCTGTCAGGCACCAGGGGGCTTGAACACCCGGTACCGCCCTGCCCGACAGCCCCTGTGTATCTCGATCGGCGACATCTTGGTCCGAGCGTACCCGGAGGTGGAACTGCGGCTGCTTGCAGGCACCCGTCCCTTGAATCTATGCAGCGTGATGCGGATATAGCTTTGCGACCAATCCTGAACCCGCCCGAACACTGGATCGGCCGCAACTTGTTGCCGGTGTCCTATGCAGTCTATGCGCCTTCAGAATACGTGCAGACCGTGCAAGGTCTCCCGCCGGAACAACACCGCTGGCTGCAGCTTGACGACCGCCTGCAATAGTTACCGATGAATAGAATCACAGCGACGCATAACGCCGCGTCGGCTCCGGTGTCTCTGACCAGTTCGGTCACGGGGATGTATGAACTGCTCCGGGCCAGTCGCGGGATTGTGGTACTGCTCTGCTATCTCGGTCAGGCTTGCCTTGAATTGCAGCAAGTACACGCTCCTCCGGCGAAGAATGACACCTGCCTCTGGCTGCTCGCGCATCCTGACATCAGACGAGGTGCAAGGGTGCGTGCCTTCTTTGAATCTGCCACCGGCAGGATCCGAGAAGGCGCGTTGGGGGTTTCTGAACGGCTGTGACTATGGCGGATTTCAATCCTGTTACAGTCGGAGCCCGCCCCTTAGGTTTGCCTGTTTCAACACCCAGCCGCCTCAGTCAAAGCGCTGGTGCCAAATGACCTGCATGCAGTGACCAAAGGTGAAAATAGCGACGCCACCAAGATGGTCCAGCCATTTTTCCTCAACCTCATCTGCACATTGCTAGGCAATGTTGTCGAACACGATAGCGATGAACGCATAGGGATTAGGCGTCGTCTCGCACAGCGAGTGTGGCGCCAGTGTTGTGGCCTCCGCCGAGGAGCTTTGGAACCGGATCGGGGCCCTCGCCCGGTCATAAGGCAGACCGCGTTTGGTGCAGCGTATTTCCGTCTGGCCGCCAGCCCAACCGCAAAGCACCGCCCGGAGGCGGCTGTAAGCATTTGTTATGTTAGGAATATTTGGTTGCGGGAGTAGGATTTGAACCTACGACCTTCAGGTTATGAGAGCGCTTAGGGGGGCTCGCACCCTCTGCCCAGATTTACGCCCACCTACCCTATCTTATTGGTATCGCTCATTTTTCATTGACGCCAAACTTCACTGACTTCTACCTCTTACGCCAGGATATGCGTTCATTTGCTTCCACAGTGCTTCCACGGAAGCGGAGCAGAGAGGAGACCGGACATGCCGAAACTGACCAAGCGAACCGTTGAAGCCCTGATGCCAGAGGCGAAGGATTACTTCCTCTGGGACAGCCAGATTGCGGGCTTTGGTGTCCGGGTCATGCCCTCCGGCGCGAAGACCTATCAGGCCCAATATCGCAAGGGTGGCAGAACCCGGCGTGTCTCGGTTGGGCGGCATGGCAAGATCACCGTTGAGGAGGCCCGTAAGCTGGCCAAAGAGATCATGGGGCAGGTCGCCAAGGGTGAGAACCCCGCCGAGGAACTCTCGCAGCACCGCAAGGCTCCTACTGTCGCTGCGCTCTGTGAGCGCTTCTTTGAGGCCCACGCCAAGGAACGCTGCAAGCCCTCCACCCAGAAGGAATACCGCCGCGCCATTGACCTTTTCATTGTTCCGGCCATCGGCAGTTTCAAAGTGGTCGATGTCGAGCGCCGGGACATTGCCGAGTTGCACCACAAGTTCCGCGACAAACCCTATCAGGCAAATCGGACGCTGGGCGTTCTGTCGAAGATGTTCAATCTGGCGGAAATTTGGGGCCTGCGCCCGGATGGCTCTAATCCCTGCCGTCACGTCCCGAAGTATCGCGAGGTGAAGCGGGAACGCTTTCTCAGCCAGCAGGAATTGCAACGGCTGGGGCAGGTGCTGTCCGAGGTGGAACGCGAAGGCAGCGAGACGCCGCATATGGTCGCCGCCTTCCGCCTTCTGATCCTGACGGGCTGCCGGTTGGGAGAAATCCAGACCCTGAAATGGGACTACATCACCGCCAACGGCATGGAACTGCCGGACAGTAAGACCGGGGCGCGGCGTATTCCCCTGCCCCAACCAGCGCGGGATGTGTTGGCGCGCCTGCCGCGCAGTCCCGGCAATCCTTACGTGATCGCAGGAAAGCTCCCCGGCCAATATGCCACTGACATGCAACATCCATGGCGGCGCATTCGTGACCGGGCGGAGCTTGTCGGGGTTCGCATTCACGACCTGCGCCATACCTACGCATCAAATGCCGTGTCCGCCGGAATGCCAATCCAGATGGTCGGGCGGTTGCTGGGCCATACCCAGATCCAAACCACAATGCGTTACGCACATCTGGCGGATGATCCCGTCCGGCAAGCCGCAGAAGAAAACGCCGCGCGGTTGGGGTCCATCGTTGGGGATATCGTGCGTCCAAGGTTGCGGGCCGTCTAGCTGGGCGTTGCGATACGTATGACGCGAGACCTGCGCCCGATCCATAGGTTACGTCGTGATGGTACGTTACGTATACGTAGGGGATATTTTCCACCCTGCCGTGTGCTTCACGCGTTACGTTACATTACGTAGGATGGATGAGGCCGCGCACCAAGACCATTTGCCTATGTATCCTATTGCCGAAACGCTCTGACAGACATTTGAACAAAGACGTAAGAGACCATCATGACCACGCCCATTCTGGCACTTTGGCAACGCGGCGTTCGCCTGAACCAAGCGCCCTATTCCTTCGCCCCCAAAGCCGACAAGGAAGAACACCAGCGCCTGCATAAAGTATCTGCCATCGACGCGATGGCGGCATCCATGAAAAGTATGAAAATAGAGGGGCGATCCGGCCCGAGTGTCGTGCAAGAAATTCTGGAAGGACCGCAAAAGATCCTGTCCGCGCGGGCCGAATGGGATGATCGAATGCGCAAGTTCATCTTGTATCATCTGAAACAGGGCAATCTGTTTGGGTATGGGTTCGAGCCACCCCGCAAAATGGACAGCCAGCCCGTCGAGATCCCAGCATCCTATTGGAACGGTCGTATTCAATGGGACAAGGTCGGCCTGTCGTCTCAAGGGCTTGAGCTTATTGAAATCCGTGTTGTCTCGCGACAGCTACGCGACACCGTTCTCAACGTAAGCAATGAGGATCATACCGCCCCTCCAGCGGCTGGCCGCCCCACAGTTGGACCCGCTATCAAGGCCGCATTCACAGCCCTTCAAGAGGCCGGAGAAATCGACGTCGACGCCTCCCAACAATCCCACTATCCGAAGGTCCGAGCATGGCTGAAACAGAATGTTCCGAACCTCAGCGTGCCAGCTGAGGAAATCTCAGACAAAACCATGCAGAAGCATTTTTCAAATCCTTTCAACGTCTTAAGAAAATCCTCCAAACTATAAATCCCGTACGGTTTTATAGGAGTATTTAGAGGAAATCAGTTGAGCGAAGACTGGAGCATCAAATCCAACAACGGAACAAAATGATGCTCAACACTGAAATGACCCCCGATGCAAACGCCGCCGCTCAAGACTACTTGAACGGCTTTATTGACGAGAAAACCACCGCAGATTTCTTGTGCCAGAGTGTCCGCACCATCCAGAAATGGCGCGTCACCGGCTATGGCCCCAAGTTCTATAAATCGGGCCGGTCTGTGCGCTACCGTCGTAGCGACCTCTTGGAATGGGCCAACGGTCGTCGCCACGGCAGCACCAGCAGCTACAGCGCCGCATGAGTTTTGCCCGCGTTGGGGTTGGCAGCGCCGCGCGGGATTTTGGGGCCGGATGGCTTCCAGCAGGGCGCGGGCGAAACAGTCTCGCGCCCTTTCTTCATTCAGATACAGGACAAACCACCATGGCAAATCAGCCTGCACAGAAATTCAAAATCGGCCTTTTCACGGCCACCGTCTGGCAGAATGACGGATTCTATTCCGTCGACCTGTCGCGCAGCTACAAGACCGATACGGGCGAGTGGCGTAATACCGGCAGTTTCCACCATTCCGACCTTCTCAATCTGGCCAAATGCGCGGAACGCGCCGAGATCTGGATTGGCCGTCAAATATCTGCCAAATGATCCAGCGCCGGGCCATGCCCGGCCCCAAAACACATGCTGCCCCGCCGGAGGCAGAAAGGGGGTCAAAGACCCCCGCCCTTTTTCCCAACATCTCGACAGACACGGCGGCAAAATGGGCCGCGCGGGAGGGGGGTCTTGTAACACCCCCCTCCACGAATACGAAAGCGAAGGCCAGCGCAAATGGAAGCGGATATCCTGCATTCAGGCTTTGATGGGCTTAAATTCACCGTTGAAACTGATATCCCGGCAGAGCTGCGCACCGCGCTTGCAGAAGCCAAAGCACTGGCAATCCAGACCAATGCCGAGACCCTGTTAGAGTTCGGCCCTGTAGCCCTCTCCGTGCGCCGCACAGGCGGTTCCGCCTTCTCTGCCCATACAGGCGAATACGGAGCCGAATGGTACTTCCTCGACCCGGAAAACCGCCCTGCGAACAATCCTGGCATCACTGTGGATTTCCGGGCCTTCCTGCTGGCGACTGGTGGGCTGGACGCCGCAGAGAAACACTTTCGGAATTGCATGGACGCCTTCGGCATCCGCTACGCCAATCACCTCTTGCGCGTGACCCGCGTGGATTATGCCATCGACTTTCTCGCCCCATGGTTTGAACCCGACCGCGAGGCGCTGGTGGTGCCCCCCGGCACCCGCGTGCAGGAACACACCGGCATTGATGAAACCGAAACCCATGCCACTGGCGCACGCGTCACCGGCCTGCGCGCCGGGGCCGTCGCCAACCGGCAATTGGTGATCTACGACAAGCGCCAAGAGGTCATGCAAAAGGGTAAGATGGGCTGGCTCACCATCTGGAACGACGCCCGCGCCCAATTGAACCGCCTACCCTTGGATCTGTCCGACCGGTTGGCAAGCCAAGTCTGGCGCTTCGAGTTGCGCATGGGATCCAAGCAACTCCGCAACCGCTGGGAAATGCGGTCATGGCAAGACCTACGCGATATGGTCGGCGACGCCTACACCGAGTTCTGCGAAAAGATCCGCTACACCTGCCCTACCACTGACCGCAACCGCGCCCGATGGCCCACGCATGACCTCTGGCAGGAGGTCGGCAGCGTCATCGCCAACGACCTGCATGAGAATTGTTCAGGCGTGCTGCCAAATGAGGTGATCGAAACCAACCGTGCCGAACACATGCGAATGCTGGACCGGCAAATCCTTGGATTATTTGTGTCACGGGCTGCCGCGTCAGAGGTCCAGCCAGCCGAATTCCAAGACTTTCTGGATGGCCACATCGAAACTCTGAAACGGCTATCAGAAGAACACCCAACGCCCCTTCCACAACGCCTCAGCAAAGCAGCGGCGCGGTATCGCTTCAAGTAAAACGGGCGGGAAGCGGACCTTCGACCCAACCGTCTCGGGTTGGTCCTGCTTCAAGACCGTTCTGTTCAGGAAACCGGTCGTTCAATGCACTTGACACAATTGATCTCTTCAGCAGCGAATCAGAAATCTGGCACTTGGTGAATCGTAGTTTAGATGTCTGTTGCAACTGAACGACAACTCGGCGATCTTCAATAGAGTTTTAGCGCAAAAATTGGTGTTCCATGCTGTTTAAGAAAGCCAGATCCATCTCCGAAATAATTCGGAAAGCAAAGAGCGAAAGTTCTAACGAGTTAAACTTGTCACAAATGGGACTTTCGAAGCTCCCATCGGAACTTTTTGAATTACCGGAAATTTCATTTTTGAACCTATCAAATAACCAGTTCAAAGAGTTTCCAAGTGAAGTATTCGCAATGGAATCTCTCCGCGGACTTGAAATCTCTTACAACCCCATCAAGGCTTTGCCTAACGATTGGAAAGGAGCGCAAAACATTTTATTGTTAAACTTTACCGAAATGGAACTCGAGGAGATACCTGACGGCTTTTGCGAGCTGAAATCATTGGAGTCTTTGTACTTAGGGTACAACAGGTTATCGCGCCTACCGGAGAATTTTAATAACCTGAAAAATTTGAGGCACCTATTTCTACACAATAATGAATTCAGATATTTTCCCAGCCAACTCAAACTCTATGAAAGCCTGGACACTCTGACACTTGGGTCAAAAGTAACAAGTCTGCCCAAGCGGATTTCGCGCTTCGTGAACCTAAAAAGACTTTGCGTTGTTGAGAATGAGCTTGCCTCGATTCCGAAAGAGGTTGCAAAGCTCGATAGGCTCGAATCGCTAGAGCTGAGCGGAAACAAATTGCAGTCTATTCCGGCAGAGGTTGGCTTTATGCCCGAGCTCACGGCTCTGAGAATTAATAGAAACGACCTGCCAGCCTCTCTTTTGAGCGCTGAAAATGATGGAGTGGGCGTGTTACTGTCACAGATCAGGAGCCTGATTGACGAGAACAACATAAGCACATTATCCGAAGCAAAGCTAATGATCACGGGGGAAGGTAAAGTTGGCAAAAGCTGTCTACGCATGGCCCTAGACGGCACGATCGATCCAGCGCGGGACTTACTCAACTCAACGACTTGGGGAGTGGATTGCGGTACTTTGAGCCTACCGGATGCTGACGACCCAAACAAGGCGATCGAATTCAATTACTGGGATTTCGGCGGCCAGAAAGTTTATAGAATTACTCATCAGTTTTTTTATTCGGATCAAGGATTGTACTTGCTTGTATGGGATCCTCGGTTGGGTGAGGATCAATGCCTTATCGCAGATTGGTTACGTAGAATTGGAGCTCGGACAGGCGGAGAGGCTAAGGTCATCCTTGTTGCTACACACGCAGATGTGGAAGGAGGCAACTACTCCCCACACGTCGACCTTGACCGTTATGATAGCTCTTTGAGTTCGATGGTCGTCGAACAAATTAGCGTAGACAGTTTTACCACAAAGAATATCGATGTACTAAAGCATGCGATTGCCAAACATGCACAGGGCATGCCCGGCGTTAAAAGTCCAATTAACAACACTTGGGACAAAGCTCGTAAAGCTGCGCTGAGTCCGACGGACGCATCTCCTTGGATGAGCTACAAGCAGTTTGGCGTCCTATGCAGTGAGCTAGGTATAGACGACCCAGAAGCCGTGCGTTCGATAGCTGCAACTTTTCTTCACCGATTGGGTCGCGGAGTTTGGTACGGTATCGACTGGGAGAATGATGCCTTTTTGCATGACACCATCGTTAGAGATCCATCTTGGCTCGCCATGGCATTCATGGAGATCGTTCAGCACGAACGTACAAAGATCGCCGGCGGAATCTTAGACCACAATCATCTGACGGAAGCTTGGATCCATCACGGGCGTGAAGATGATGGTTGGAAGGTGTATGAATTGGATGATCATCCGAGGCTCATGCGAATGATGCGCGCCCAAGGTGTTGCACTTCCAATTAGATCGTCGGGAGGGGAGAAGAGTCTCATCCCTCAACTCGTTCCGCTAGAACCACCTAGCCTTCCCTGGATCGATGCCAATGACCTAGAGCCAGACCAAAGAAACTTGCGGATGGAAGTCAAAGTGGCTCCTGCGTTAGATGGATTTATGTCTCATCTAATCGCTGCTCTCGAGCCTTATCACATGTACCAAGAAGATGGGCGGGGAACGTTTTGGCAAAAAGGGATCTTCTTAAGGGATGCCGAAGGACGCTTCCGAAATGAAGCCCTAATTGAGTTGAGCAGCGAGATAAACTATTTCCAACTGAACATTGTAGCCGTCGGCGAGGAGCCAGGCTTCCTATTGCAACAAATCGACGCTTCAATTGCTGAGTGTCTAAAGTTTTGGCCAGGCGCAACAAGAGAAGACAAGGTTCTGTGCCCACAACGTGTTGGTAATCGCCTTTGCTCAGGTAGTTTTAAGCTTTCTAGCGTAGAGCGATGGTTGCTGCGCGACCAGGAAAACGCAATATGCCACGAATGCGATCAAGTTTCCCGTCCTTCGGATCTTATCTTTGGACTTCGAGATCGCAAGCGTAGTGAGGAAACCGCTGATCGTCTCCTCGAGTACCTTGCGTACAAAGAAAGACGACCTGCCCCCGGAAGTATTATTTTGTTGCCCGCTAAAGGACGGTGGAAAAACATCACAACCTGGGAGGTTCTTGGCAAGACTAGAATGAAGGTTCAGCTGAGATCGGAGCTTAGTGGTGTGCTTGTGGCTGAAAAAGAATTCACATCGTCCCTCGGCTTACTCCGGTACCTTGCACCAGCGGCCAAACTTGGCTCATTGTTTTTCGCTGCTGCCCCACTCCCGTTGGATCTCAGCCCCGGATTTGAAGAAAGTTTTGGTGGATTAAGTGATTCGCTTGATAAACTCGGTGAACAACTCCCCAACGGAGAACGCGCGCAAACAGTAGAATCCGCCTCTTCAATCCAAAACCTTGCCTTAGTTGCCGACTTTCTTAAGCAAATCGGATTGTCGCCAAGGAGCTATGGGATGGACCTGGAACGCGCTCCCGATGGCAAGTGGTATTGGATGTCGGCCAATGAGGTTGAGCAGTATCGCCCAACTCAAGCTTCATTGCCTCAAAACACCGCAAGATGAGCTCAAAGAGTTATACAATTTTTTATAGCCAGCGTTGAACAAGGGCCGCATAGGAATGCGGCCCAATGTCCAGAGTGACGGGCTGCATCGCAGCCTCAACACGTGACGGCCAAAGTCCGCAAAGGGCCGAGCTTTCGTCGCCCCCGTCCCTCTCGCCCCGTGTGCATCTAATGGTTTTTGCGTGGTCAGCGACTTTCCATGCGTTCCGTCAGGCGTTGCTTGTTCGCCACGCCTCCAAGCGGACCCTATTGCTTCCACAGTGCTTCCAGCGAGAGTATCGCAACGCAAGCAACCCCGCCGAAGCGAGGTTCAATTAATTGGTATTGCTTGGTATATTTGGTTGCGGGAGTAGGATTTGAACCTACGACCTTCAGGTTATGAGCCTGACGAGCTACCGGGCTGCTCCATCCCGCGACATTTTTGTTTTGCCTCATTGCGTTTTGTTGCTTGAGGCTGCCGCTGCTTGATCACGCGTGTTGTGACTGGGCGTCTGTGTCTTCAGATGTGTTTGTCTGAAGGTATATTTTATTGGTATCGTTTATGTTTATGGATTTTTCTAGGTTTGGCGGTGACCTACTCTCCCACGCCTTAAGACGCAGTACCATCGGCGCAACAGTGCTTAACTTCCGGGTTCGGGATGGGACCGGGTGTTTCACTTGCGCTATGACCACCAAACCGAGGAAAATCCATATTCGCGACGTTTCGGTTTTGAGACGTCGCGGAGATACAATCGACATGAAGTCCAAGTTTTGTGTTTTGCTTTTGGTTCTTGTGTCACTGACTGTTACTGGAACAGATCAAGCCTATCGGGCGATTAGTACCGGTCAACTGAATGCATTGCTGCACTTACATCTCCGGCCTATTGACGAGGTGGTCTACCTCGGCCCTCAGGGATACCTTGTTTTGAGGGGGGCTTCCCGCTTAGATGCCTTCAGCGGTTATCCTGTCCGATCATAGCTACCCTGCACTGCTGCTGGCGCAACAACAGGTCCACCAGTGGATCGTTCACCCCGGTCCTCTCGTACTAGGGGCAACTCCTCTCAAGTATCCTACACCCACGGCAGATAGGGACCGAACTGTCTCACGACGTTCTAAACCCAGCTCACGTACCTCTTTAAACGGCGAACAGCCGTACCCTTGGGACCTGCTCCAGCCCCAGGATGAGATGAGCCGACATCGAGGTGCCAAACACTGCCGTCGATATGGACTCTTGGGCAGTATCAGCCTGTTATCCCCGGCGTACCTTTTATCCGTTGAGCGATGGCCCTCCCACTTGGGACCACCGGATCACTATGGCCGACTTTCGTCTCTGCTCGACTTGTCAGTCTCGCAGTCAGGCTGGCTTCTGCCATTGCACTCAACGAGCGATTTCCGACCGCTCTGAGCCAACCTTCGCGCGCCTCCGTTACGCTTTAGGAGGCGACCGCCCCAGTCAAACTACCCGCCACGCAGGGTCCCGGATCCGGATAACGGACCGCGGTTAGACATCAAGAGTGCGAAGGGTGGTATCTCAAGGGAGGCTCCACCGGAACTAGCGTTCCGGTTTCGATGCCTACCACCTATCCTGCACATCACAATCCTGATGCCAGTGCGAAGCTGTAGTAAAGGTGCACGGGGTCTTTCCGTCTAACCGCGGGAAGCCTGCATCTTGACAGGCAATTCAATTTCGCTGAGTCGATGTTGGAGACAGCGGGGAAGTCGTTACGCCATTCGTGCAGGTCGGAACTTACCCGACAAGGAATTTCGCTACCTTAGGACCGTTATAGTTACGGCCGCCGTTTACCTGGGCTTCAATTCGGAGCTCTCACCCCTCCTTTTAACCTTCAGGCACCGGGCAGGCGTCAGACCCTATACGTCGTCTTGCGACTTCGCAGAGCCCTGTGTTTTTAATAAACAGTCGCCACCCCCTGGTTTGTGCCCCCAGCTCCAAGTTGCCTTGGAACCGGGCCTCCTTCTCGCGAACTTACGGAGGTATTTTGCCGAGTTCCTTCAACATCGTTCTCTCAAGCGCCTTGGTATTCTCTACCAGTCCACCTGTGTCGGTTTAGGGTACGGTCTCATGGAGGGCTATTTCCAGGGACTGATCAGCAGCCCATTCAATCCGATAAGGATGAACTACCTTCACAATCCGTCACATCCTCCTGGCCTAGGAATATTAACCTAGTTCCCATCGGCTACGCCTTTCGGCCTCGCCTTAGGGGCCGGCTTACCCTGCTCAGATTAGCTTTAAGCAGGAACCCTTGGACTTTCGGCGAGAGTGTCTCTCACACTCTTTGTCGCTACTCATGTCATCATTCTCGCTAGTGATCTCTCCACGGGATCGCTCACGCGCCCGCTTCATCGAAAGCTTCGTGTCTCCGATGTGTCCGAGGACACTAAGGAGACATGAAGCTATGTCACACTACGCTCTGCTACCATGCACTATGTGCATCCTAAGCTTCGGCTCATGGCTTGAGCCCCGTTACATCTTCGCCGCAGGACGTCTTAATTAGACCAGTGAGCTGTTACGCTATCTTTAAAGGATGGCTGCTTCTAAGCCAACCTCCTGGTTGTTTTGGACATCCCACCTGCTTTCCCACTTAGCCATGAATTAGGGGCCTTAGCTGTAGGTCAGGGTTGTTTCCCTCTCCACTACGGACGTTAGCATCCGCAGTGTGTCTGCCATCTAGTACTCCCGGGTATTCGGAGTTTGGTTAGGATCAGTAAGCCTGTGGGGCCCCATTACCCATCCAGTGCTCTACCCCCCGGGGTATTCGGATGACGCTCTACCTAAATAGATTTCGCAGAGAACCAGCTATCTCCGAGTTTGATTGGCCTTTCACCCCTAGGCACAGCTCATCCCGATCTTTTTCAACAGATGTGGGTTCGGTCCTCCAGTGCATGTTACTGCACCTTCAACCTGGCCATGCCTAGATCACTCGGTTTCGGGTCTGATCCCACGAACTCATGCGCCCTATTAAGACTCGCTTTCGCTGCGCCTACACCTAACGGCTTAAGCTTGCTCGTGAGACCAAGTCGATGACCCATTATACAAAAGGTACGCTGTCAGCCCTCAAGGGGCCTCCAACTGATTGTAGGCGTTCGGTTTCAGGTACTGTTTCACTCCCCTCGTCGGGGTGCTTTTCACCTTTCCCTCACGGTACTGGTTCGCTATCGGTCAGTAAGGAGTACTTAGCCTTCGAAGGTGGTCCTCCGATCTTCAGACAGGATTTCACGTGTCCCGCCCTACTTAATACGTCCTATCATGCTTCATATACGGGGCTATCACCCACTCTGGCTGTGCTTCCCAACACATTCTATTCACACTCAAGGCTCGGCTGGTCCCCGTTCGCTCGCCGCTACTAGGGGAGTATCATATTGATGTCCTTTCCTCCGGGTACTTAGATGTTTCAGTTCCCCGGGTTTGCTCTTAAAACCCTATGTATTCAGGTCTTAAGTACCTGATTAAGCTCATTATTGATAGCAAAGCTAACAATAACAAACTGTCAGGTGGGTTCCCCCATTCGGAAATTCATGGATCAAAGCCTATTCTCAGCTCCCCATGACTTATCGCAGAGTATCACGTCCTTCATCGCCTCTTACTGCCAAGGCATCCACCAAACGCCCTTCTCGCGCTTGATCTGGTCCAGAAAAAGACAGTGAACTGTCACGCCACAGAAGCTGGTAAGAAACTGTGGCCTTATTCTGAACCAAAAGCATACTTTCCCGCTCACTTCGTAAGAAGTGAACATTGGTTCATAAACCTTGCGGAATATGAACCGGGTTAGTGTACTTGACTTGGACAACACTGTGGTTTCAATCCGGCAGACCCTCGCGCGCCCGAGGAAAAGGGCGGATGCAAAGGCTCGCATCAGACCACCGAAGCGGTCCTCAGCACCAAACTGAGGTCGATCCCTTACGCGGGTGACCAACAGTGTTGTTGATTGTATCTCTCTAAACGATGTCAATGTGATCAACCTTCCCGAAGGAACATCGATCCGGTCCGATTGGACGATCAAACACTCAAAGCAAGTGCTTGATGATCAAATCATATTCCGAAGAATGGTGGGTCGAGGAGGACTTGAACCTCCGACCTCACGCTTATCAGGCGTGCGCTCTAACCACCTGAGCTACCGACCCATTCTATGTGGGCCGTTCGCATGAGTGGTGGAGCCTAGGAGGATCGAACTCCTGACCTCCTGAATGCAAATCAGGCGCTCTCCCAGCTGAGCTAAGGCCCCTTGCTAGATCCTGCCCCAGGGCAAGATCATGACAGTTCTGAAGAGATATGAGGACGGCCTGGTCCGGATGTGATCAGTTTTGATTACTGATCTTATGCTAAGTGTATCACGAGACAGAGCAAGCTCTGATCTAGCTAGATACATCCTTAGAAAGGAGGTGATCCAGCCGCAGGTTCCCCTACGGCTACCTTGTTACGACTTCACCCCAGTCGCTGAGCTCACCGTGGTCCGCTGCCCCCTCGAAAGGTTGGCGCACGGCCTTCGGGTAAACCCAACTCCCATGGTGTGACGGGCGGTGTGTACAAGGCCCGGGAACGTATTCACCGCGTCATGCTGTTACGCGATTACTAGCGATTCCGACTTCATGGGGTCGAGTTGCAGACCCCAATCCGAACTGAGACAGTTTTTTGGGATTAACCCATTGTCACTGCCATTGTAGCACGTGTGTAGCCCAACCCGTAAGGGCCATGAGGACTTGACGTCATCCACACCTTCCTCCCGCTTATCACGGGCAGTTTCCCTAGAGTGCCCAGCCGAACTGCTGGCAACTAAGGATGTGGGTTGCGCTCGTTGCCGGACTTAACCGAACATCTCACGACACGAGCTGACGACAGCCATGCAGCACCTGTCACTCGGTCACCGAAGTGAAAGCCAGATCTCTCTGGCGGTCCGAGGATGTCAAGGGTTGGTAAGGTTCTGCGCGTTGCTTCGAATTAAACCACATGCTCCACCGCTTGTGCGGGCCCCCGTCAATTCCTTTGAGTTTTAATCTTGCGACCGTACTCCCCAGGCGGAATGCTTAATCCGTTAGGTGTGTCACCAACAAGCATGCTTGCTGACGACTGGCATTCATCGTTTACGGTGTGGACTACCAGGGTATCTAATCCTGTTTGCTCCCCACACTTTCGCACCTCAGCGTCAGTATCGAGCCAGTGAGCCGCCTTCGCCACTGGTGTTCCTCCGAATATCTACGAATTTCACCTCTACACTCGGAATTCCACTCACCTCTCTCGAACTCAAGACCAGGAGTTTTGGAGGCAGTTCCGGGGTTGAGCCCCGGGATTTCACCCCCAACTTTCTGATCCGCCTACGTGCGCTTTACGCCCAGTAATTCCGAACAACGCTAACCCCCTCCGTATTACCGCGGCTGCTGGCACGGAGTTAGCCGGGGTTTCTTTACCAGATACTGTCATTATCATCTCTGGCGAAAGAGCTTTACGACCCTAAGGCCTTCATCACTCACGCGGCATGGCTGGATCAGGCTTGCGCCCATTGTCCAAGATTCCCCACTGCTGCCTCCCGTAGGAGTCTGGGCCGTGTCTCAGTCCCAGTGTTGCTGATCATCCTCTAAAACCAGCTATAGATCGTAGACTTGGTAGGCCGTTACCCCACCAACTATCTAATCTAACGCGGGCCGATCCTTCTCCGATAAATCTTTCCCCCGAAGGGCGTATAAGGTATTACTCACCGTTTCCAGTGGCTATTCCTTAGAGAAGGGCACGTTCCCACGCGTTACTAACCCGTCCGCCGCTCACTCCGAAGAGTGCGCTCGACTTGCATGTGTTAGGCCTGCCGCCAGCGTTCGTTCTGAGCCAGGATCAAACTCTCAAGTTGAAAAGCACTTACATGCTTATCCTTGACGTTCGAACCTCTGCACATCTTTGAATGTCCTACCGATAACGCTACTTGAGGACGGGCCTCAAACAGCACGGCTTCGAACCCGGCTAGGAACTCGAAACGAACATCCAACATTCTCTGTTTCTCGTGCTTCAGTACCAAAGGTACAGAAAGCCGACAAACAGTGAAGCTGACACTTTATCATCGCGCTACCACTTTGCTACTTGAGCGCAGGGCGTTGCTAAAAGCGTTGATATGAAGAGGTTGATCCATCGAATGAACCAAACCGCCCACATATCTCTTCAGATATCATCAATGTCAAAGAGCATACATCCAGAGACAACAACCAACAGATGCGCCAAATTCCTGACGCGCCCGCCGATCAAACCCTCATAAATGCCACCGTCTTTCCGATGCGTCCGACCGTCTCTCCAGCCCGTCCCAGCGTCTCTCCGCCGCGTTTCCCGTCCATCCCAGCGTCGCCGCCGTCCCGTCCGGTGTGTCTCAGTAGCGCCTCAGCGCCGCCGGTGAAGGGGGTTCTAAGGCGAGTTACACAAAGCCGCAACACCAAAATCAAAGAAAATCAAAGTTTCCGCAGAGAAAAAGATGAAATCACACAAAATCAAAGAGTTACACGACAACAAAGTCAGCATACCTGACCCGAAATCCACCCCAACCCCACCAAAACACAGCCCCAAATCCACCCAAACACAACTTACCCACAGACTCGCCCCACATATCCACAGACTCGACCAACACACAAACGAGTCACCCAACCAAAATCACCGAAAAACGCAGGTCAGATATCCTTCATCAGACGCAGCGCGTCATAGATGGCGGCGTGGGTGTTGCGGGCAGATACCGCATCTCCGATCCGAAAGAGCTGAAAGCCCCCCTGCCCGGCCTCTGCCGCTCCACACGGCTGCGCCCCCCCGGCAATCAAGGCGTCGTAATCAACCTCTCCGCCATTCACGCTCAACGGCTTCAGATCAAAATAGAGATCATCCAGCGGCAGGGTGCCGTAGTTCAGCACGATCTGATCATATTGCTTGCTGGATTGATGGGCACTGTAGTCAGTGCCCAGCAGCGCCCGTAGGCGGTTGCCCTCCTTCTCCACTCCAAGCAGACGTCTGGCCACCGTGAAACTCACATCCCGCTCCTGCAGACTGCGCATATAGGGAACCAGGTTCATCGCCATCACATTGGGGGCAAAGACACGGTCCGGGGTCATCACCTCAACCGTGGCCCCTGCCGCGGCGGCGACCTCTGCCGCCTGAAGCGCCGGGTGATCACCGCTCTCATCATATATGAGGACCGACCCGCCGGGCGTCACATCCCCCGAAATGATATCCCAGGCCGAAACAACATGCGCGGCCTCCTCGCCCGCCTCGAATAGCTGCATATTCGGCAGCCCGCCGGTTGCAATGATCACAACATCAGGAGAGAGCCTGGTCACATCCTCAACCTCCGCCCAGCTGTTGAAGCGGAACTGCACATCCCGTGCGGCACATTGCGCCATGCGCCAGTCGATGATGCCCATCATCTCGCGGCGGCGCTGGTTTTGCGCGGTGAGCCGGACCTGTCCGCCGGGATCAGGCGCCGCCTCAAAGACGGTGACCACATGACCGCGTTCTGCCGCAACGCGGGCCGCCTCCAGCCCACCGGGGCCAGCGCCAACGATCACCACCTTCTTGTGCTGCTCAGCCGGGCTGATCACATGCGGCATCGTCAACTCGCGCCCGGTTGCGGCGTTGTGAATGCACAGCGCCTCCCCGGCCTGATAAATCCGGTCCAGACAATAGGTGGCGCCCACACAGGGGCGGATGTCATCCTCGCGCCCCTCGGTGATCTTCTGCACAATATGCGGATCAGCCATATGGGCGCGGGTCATGCCCACCATGTCCAGAAGGCCGTCCGAAATGGCATGACGCGCGGTGGCCACATCGGGGATCCGCGCGGCATGAAAGGTGGGCAGGCCTGTGGCCTTTTTCACCTCACCGGCAAAATCCAGATGCGGTGCCGAGGCCATCCCCTGCACCGGGATCACATCGGTCATTGCCGGATCCGTGTGGATGCGGCCCCGGATCACATTGAGGAAATCGACCATCCCGCTGGCGGCCAGACGTTTGGAGATCTCCAGCCCCTCCTCAGGGGTGATCCCGCCCGTCTGCGCCTCATCCGCCGTATACCGCAGGCCGACGATAAAATCGCTGCCGACCCGGTCACGCACTGCCGTCAGCACCGCCATCGGCAGCGCCATCCGGCTGTCCAGCGTCTGACCCCCGTAGGGCCCATCCAGATCATTGGTCAGCGGAGACCAGAACTGGTCCAGGAGATGGCCATAGACCTGCAGTTCGATCCCATCCATGCCACCTGCCTTCATCCGCTCTGCCGCATCGGCGAACTCCGTGATGACGCGGGTGATATCCCAATCCTCTGCCAGTTTTGGAAAGGCGCGGTGCGCAGGTTCGCGGTGGCGCGAGGAGCTGATCGAGGGCAGCCAATCCCCCTTGTCCCAGCCGGTGCGTCGCCCCAGATGGGTCAGCTGGATCATCGCCGCACAGCCATGCTCATGCAGCTGATCGGTCAGATTGCGGATCCAGGGCACCACCTCATCCTTATAGGCCAGGATGTTGTTGAACACCGGCGGGCTGTCACGCGATACCGCAGCAGAGCCCGCCGTCATCGCCAGCGCCACACCCGCCTTGGCCCGTTCCGCATGATAGGCCGCATAGCGTTCCTTGGGCATACCCTCTTCCGGATAGGCTGGTTCGTGACTGGTGGTCATGATCCGGTTGCGCAGGGTGAGATGTTTCAGCTGATAGGGCTGCAGCAAAGGGTCGTTGGACATAACAGGCTCCTGGGGCGGCAAGACAGCCGTTTGTTTGGCTTCAGGTTTCCCAGTATGATCACAACTCTGGACACATGTGTCAGGTCAGTTTCCGACGTCGATAGGATTCAGCGACGACACAAGGCAACATCGCCACAGCCCGCCCCGTTTTACTGCGTGCTCTCCGCATCAAAGGAGGTGAACTCTCGCTGTCGGCTGCGAAAGAACTGTTTCAGCCCGCGTTTGAAGTGACGGACCTTGGCCGATTGCAGCAAATCCTGATGGCTCAGCACCCAGATCGGCGCATAGTCCTGCGGCGCAATCCCGGGCAGCGGCGCCAGACCCGGATCACTCCGTCCCAAGTACACCGGCATCCTGACGGCCCCCATTCCGGCCTTGGCGGCCGCAATCAGTGAGGTCATATCGTCAAACCGCGCCCGTATCCGGGCATTGGGATAGTGCTGCAGCGCGGCTTTTGGTGGCGCGTCATATCCGCTGTAGATCACCCAGTCGAGCGGCGCCTCTGGATCGGCGGCCGCCTGTGCCACCAGATCGGGCCGCGCCACGCAGGCGGTTTTCTGGTCGGCCAGATGCAGCCCCACCAGCGTGTCGCCCGGCGTCTTGCTGATCCGGATCGCCAGATCCGCCTCGCGCCGGGTCAGGTCCAGCACCTCGTTTGTTGCCCGCACGGTCAGCGCAACCTCCGGATGGGTCGCACAGAACTCCGCCAGAAATGGCGCCAGGTGAGACTGGATCAACAGCTGGGGCGCCGTCAGCACCAACTCCCCCGACAGGCTCTGATCGCGCCCAGAGAGGTTCCGTAACGCCGATTGCTCCGCCTGTTCCATCCGCCGCGCCGCAGCGGCCAGGTCTTCAGCCTCCGCCGTGGCCAGATAGCCATCGGGGCGGCGTTCAAACAATGGTCGCCCCAGCATATCCTCGGCCCGCTGCACCCGGCGCGCAACGGTGGTGTAACTGACGGAGAGCGCCTGCGCCGCCCCCGCCAGGGAACCGGCCCGCACCAGCGCCAGAATGGTCCGCATGTCGTCCCAGTTGATCTGCATACATGCGTTTTCGCATGGGTAATACGCAAATGCATGTGTTTTCTTGTGGTCCACCGCTTGGCATCAGGTTCATATCAACGCTGAAAGGACAGACGATGGCCTATGTATATGTAAACCTCCTGCTGAAAGACCCTGACACCATGGCCGCCTACCGCGAGAAAGCCGGGGCGGCTCTGCAGAAACACGGGGCAAAAGTGCTGGTCTCCACCCCACAGCAAACCGTGATCGAAGGTACGCGTGATGCCACCGGTATCGGTGTCATTCTGGAGTTCGCCAATGCCGACGCCGCCAAGGCTTGGATCAATGATCCCGATTTGCAGGAGACGCACACCCTGCGCCAGCGCGCAGGCAAAAGCGCGATTACACTTCTGGCCTGACAAAACCCAAGGCAGATACTCCCGCCCGTTGGCTGGCGGCAGTGCCACCAGCTCCCGTTGGGCGTGGCCTCGCGCCCCTTGGGCCCGGCGCAGGTCGCGCGCGGCCACATCTCATGCGCCCCACTTGCTCCGCTCTTGCTTCCAACACAGCAACGGGCCACGCCCGCGCCGGGCGTCAGCCCGGCGCCACGAGAGACAACGGGCGCGGAACCTCTGGTTCCGCGCCCGCTCTACTGTCTCAGTCAGATCCGCCGGTTCACTCGGCTGCGATCTGCCCTTCGATCTTCTCAACCTTCACCGCCGAGAATTTGAACTCGGGGATCTTGCCGTAGGGGTCCAGCGCCGGATTGGTCAGGATGTTGGCAGCAGCCTCCACATAGGCGAAGGGTACAAACACCATGTCCTCGGCGATGGCCCGGTCAGCCCGCGCCATGATCTCAATCGACCCACGGCGTGTTGACAGGCGCACCATTTCGCCCGGCTCAACCCCCATCAGCTTCAGCGTGCGCGGGTTGAGCGAGCAATTCGCCTCCGGCTCCACCGCATCCAGCACCAATGACCGGCGGGTCATCGACCCGGTGTGCCAATGCTCCAGCTGGCGGCCCGTGGTCATGATCATCGGGTAGTCCGCATCCGGCGCCTCGTCCGGCGGGATCACCGATGCCGGGGTGAAGCGGGCGCGGCCTTCGGGACGCGGGAAGCCATCGCCGAACACAATCGCCTGACCGGGGTCGGTCTCATGCAGCGACGGATAGGTGATGGTCTCGGTCTCCAGACGCTCCCAGGTGATGTTGTTCAGGGACTTCATGTTCAGCTTCATCTCGTTAAAGACTTCGCTGACATCCTTATAGTCCCAGGGCAGACCAATGCGCCGCGCCAGCTCAACCGTCACCTTCCAGTCCTCACGCGCCTCACCCGGAGGCGCCACAGCGGGGCGCACCCGCTGAACCTGGCGGTTGGTGTTCGACACCGTGCCGTTCTTTTCATAGAGCGCCGATGCCGGCAGGATGATGTCGGCATAGTTCGCCGTCTCGGTCAGGAAGATGTCCTGAACGATCATCAACTCCAGCTTGGCAAAGGCCTCGCGCGCGTGGTCGGCATCCGGGTCTGACATCGCCGGGTTTTCACCCTGGATATACATGCCCTTGATATTGCCCGCATAAGCCTGATCGACAATCTCGGTCACGGTCAGGCCCTTCTCATTCGAGAAGTCGCCGCCGCCCCAGACATCGGTGAAGGATTTGCGCACATCATCCGAGGTCACGGTCTGATAATCCGGCAGGAACATCGGGATGAGGCCCGCGTCAGACGCGCCCTGCACATTGTTCTGACCGCGCAGCGGGTGCAGACCCGCACCCGGCTTGCCGACGTTGCCGGTCATCAGCGCCAGCGAAATCAGGCAGCGTGAATTATCCGTCCCGTGGATATGCTGGGAGATGCCCATGCCCCAGAAGATCAGCCCCGCATTCCCACCGGCAAAGATCCGCGCCACACGGCGCAGCTGATCCGGGCTGATGCCGCAGATTTCCGACATCTTCTCAGGTGTGAACTGCTTCAGGTGCTCTTTCTCGGCTTCCCAGTTCTCGGTCCAGTGGTGGATGTACTGGCTGTCATAGAGCTCTTCTTCGACGATCACATTCATGATCGCGTTCAGCATCGACACATCGGCACCGGGGCGGAACTGCACCATTTCAGTGGCAAACCGGCGCAGGCCGACGCCGCGCGGGTCCATCACAATGAGCTTGCCGCCGCGCTTGGTGAACTGCTTGAAATAGGTCGCCGCCACCGGGTGGTTCTCAATCGGGTTGGAGCCGATCACGATCGCCACATCGGCGTTCTCAATCTCGTTGAAGGTCGCGGTCACCGCCCCTGAGCCGACGTTTTCGATCAGCGCCGCAACCGACGAGGCATGGCACAGACGGGTGCAGTGATCGACATTGTTGTGCTTGAAGCCCTGACGGATGAACTTCTGGAAAAGATAGGCCTCCTCATTGGTGCATTTCGCGGAGCCGAAACCGGCAACCGATTTCGGGTCTTCGTCCCGCAAGCGCATCAGCTCTTTGCCCGCCAGATCCATCGCCTCTTCCCAGGTCGCTTCGCGGAAATGGGTCGAGAGGTTGCCGGGATCGACGTTCAGGCCCTTGGCGGGCGCATCGTCGCGGCGGATCAGCGGTTTGGTCAGGCGGTGTGGGTGATGGATATAGTCAAAGCCGAAGCGCCCCTTCACACACAGGCGGCCCTCGTTTGCCGGGCCATTGATGCCCTCGACGTGCTTGACCTTGCCGTCCTTCACTTTCAGCGACACTTTGCAGCCGACACCGCAGAACGGGCAGACGCTTTCGGTTTCGCTGTCGTAATCCTTGCTGTCCCCAACCTGATTGTCGTCCATCACGGTCGCAGGCATCAGCGCCCCGGTCGGGCAGGCCTGCACACATTCACCGCAGGCCACACAGGAGGACGCGCCCATCGGGTCAGCGATATCAAACACCGGATAGGCATCATGGCCGCGTCCAGCCATGCCGATCACGTCATTCACCTGCACTTCGCGGCAGGCGCGCACGCAGAGGTTACAGGAGATACAGGCGTCCAGATTGACCTTCATCGCCACATGGCTGTCGTCCAAGAGCGGGATGCGGTCCTTTTCCAGCTTGGGAAAGCGCGACTCTGAAACCCCGTTCAGCTCCGCCATATCCCACAGATGGGAGGACTTATCGCGCGCCTCTTCCTGCTTCGGCTGGTCGGCAACCAGCAGTTCCATCACCATCTTGCGGGCGCCTACCGCGCGCGCGTTGTTGGTGGTGATAACCATGCCCTCGGCAGGTTCGCGGATGCAGGAGGCGGCCAGCGTGCGCTCGCCCTCGATCTCCACCATGCAGGCGCGGCAGTTGCCGTCCGGACGGTAGCCCGGCTGCGGCTTGTGGCACAGATGCGGGATCTTCAGACCACGGCCATTGGCAACTTCCCAGATGGTCAGACCAGCCTCAGCTGTGACCTGCTCGCCATCGAGAGTGAAAGTAATGTGATCGCTCATGGCTTATACCTCCTCGGGGAAGTGTTTGATGGTCAGACGGATCGGATTAGGCGCCGCCTGTCCCAGACCGCAGATCGAGGTCTCGACCATGGCGGCACTCAGCTCTTCCAAGAGGCCCTGATCCCATTTCTTCTCGCTCATCAGCTTGACGGCCTTCTCACAGCCCACCCGGCAGGGGGTGCATTGGCCGCAGCTTTCATCCTCGAAAAAGCGCAGCATGTTCAGCGCCGCATCGCGGGCCGAGTCCTGATCAGACAGAACCACCACAGCAGCGGAGCCAATAAAGGTGCCATGCGGCTGCAACGTGTCGAAATCGAGCGGGATATCATGCATCGACGCGGGCAGAAGGCCGGAGGATGGACCGCCCGGCTGATACGCCTTGAACGCGTGGCCATCCAGCATCCCGCCGCAGGCTTCGATGATGTCGGTGATGGTGGAGCCGGCGGGCAGCAGATGCACGCCCGGGTTCTTCACACGACCCGACACCGAATAGCTGCGCAGCCCCTTGCGGCCGTTCTTTTCAACCGCGTTCAGGCACTCCGGCCCTTCGCGGTTGACCTTGCAAACCCAGTAGAGCGTCTCGACGTTGTGAACCAGCGTCGGACGACCAAAGATCCCGACCTGCGCCACAAAGGGCGGGCGGTGGCGCGGCTCACCGCGTTTGCCTTCGATCGACTCGATCATCGCGCTTTCTTCACCGCAGATATAGGCCCCTGCCCCGCGGCGCAGGTCAATGTAGCCCGCTTCCACGATGCCCGCCTCTTCCAGCGCGCTGATCTCGCGGCGTAGAATTTCCAGAACTGCCGGATATTCGTCGCGCATATAGATGAAGGCTTTCTCGGCCTCGACCGCCCAGGCGGCAATCAACATCCCCTCAAGGAAGACATGCGGCGTGCGCTCCAGATAGTAGCGATCCTTGAAGGTACCCGGCTCGCCCTCGTCGCCATTCACGGCAAGGTAACGCGGGCCCTCATTGGCGCGCACAAAGCCCCATTTGGTGCCGGACGGGAATCCAGCGCCGCCCAGGCCGCGCAGACCGGCTTCTTTGACTTTCGCCTGAACCGCTTCCCAGTCGCCATTTGCGCGCAGGTCTTTCAGCGTGGCGTAGCCGCCGTCCGCCTCATAAGCGGCAAAGGTTTCATACGCGGGGATATGCGCGTGGGTGTCGTCTGCCGCAATCGCCGCCTGCACCTTCTCGGGTGTCGCGTGGTCGATGTGGTTGTGGCCGATTTCCAGCACCGGCGCGGTGTCGCAGCGCCCCATGCAGGGCGCGCGCAGCACGCGGACTTGTGACGCGTCCAGACCGTCTTCCAGCGCCTTCTGCAGCGCTTCGGCCCCCGCCAACTCGCAGGACAGCGAGTCGCAAACCCGGATGGTCAGCGCCGGTGGTGGTGTCTCACCTTCGCGCACGACATCGAAATGGGCGTAGAAACTCGCAACCTCATAGATCTCTGCCTGCCCGGTGCGCAGCTCCTCAGCGAGGGCGCGAATATGGGCCGCACTGAGACAGCCGTATTTATCCTGAATAAGATGCAGGAATTCGATCAGCAAATCCCGATTGCGCGGCTGGTCACCAATCAGGTCCAGAACCTCGCTATGCGCCTGATCCTCCAGCTGCCGGCCTTTGGGGGTTTTGCGCCCCTTGCCTTTGCCAGATTTCCACACGCCCTTGCTATTGTCCAAAGGTGCCACAATGACCTCCACTTCGCGTCGCCAGTTAAGGCGGCATTCCATTGAAGAAGCCTATCGTCAAATCGGAAATTTCGAAGGTACGATAACGAACGCTTATTGCACGAATTCGTCAACCACCGCCCGCAGGGCCTGCACCGTGGTCAAGGCAGGCTGACGGTCCAGCGTCACCATGGCAATCGGTTTGGTTGGGGCCGGATCCGTCAGCGGCAGCACCGTTGTCCCGTCCAGCGTACCCAGCGCCTCGACAAGCGCCTGCGGCAGGATTGTTGCAACCGATCCCGCCCGCGCCATCACCATCGCCGCCATGAACCCGCTGGATTCCGAACGCACTTCAGGCCGCAACCCCTGATCGGCAAAGATCCGGTCCAGAATACGCCGGTTCTGCATTTGCGGCTCCAACAGGCTCAGCGGCAGATCCGCCGCCTCCGCCCAGGTGATGCCCTCGGCGCCCGCAGGACGCTCCGCCACCATAGCCGCCGGCGCGACCAGCACATATGTCTCTTCATAGAGCGGCTGAATGCTCACCTGATCCGGGCCAAGACTGTCGTGATAGGTCACGCCGGCATCAATGGTGCCATCAAACAGCCGCTGTTGGATCACCAGCGAGCTGAGCACCTCAACCCGTGCCAGCACCCGCCGGTGGGCCAGATGCAGCCGGTCCACCAGCTGCGCCGCATACGCCGTCGCCGTTGGCACCACGCCCAGCACCAGCGTGCCGGTGACCTCCCCGCGCGCCGCCGCCACCTCCTGTTCCAACGCCTTGGCATCATCCAGAATGCTGCGCGCCCGCCGCACGATCATCATGCCTTCTTCGGTCAGACCCTGAAAGCGGTTCCCACGGCGCACGATCGACACGCCAAGACGGTCCTCAAGATTGCGGATCCGCATGGAAAACGCCGGTTGCGACATGCCGCTGTCCTGCGCCGCCTTGGCAAAATGCCGATGGCGCGCCAGGGCGCTCAACAACCTCAGATCCTTGAGTTCAATCACCGCTCTACGTCCTTGCTGCTGCCGGGGCGCCCCGATCTCTGCCCGCGCGTCACCAATGACGCAGCAGGCCGAACACGCAAGGACGCAGGTCACCCTGCACCGAAGCTCGCTCGCTGTCGAGGTCGCGATAGGCGTCAGCGGAAACCGGCAGACCGACCGGCGCTACGCAGGTCCTAGATTTGCCGCTGCGCCGTTGCCGAGCGGGCAATACCATCATAGATGCCGGTCAGAATGTTCAACACCCGCGTCGCCTCGCTCACACGGTTTTCCACCCCCGGCACCTGTTCCAGCGCCTGCAGCAACAGCTTGCGGCGTTGCGCATCATAGGCTTCGGTTATCTCTAGCCCCTTGTCGGTGGCCGAATAGGTCACTCCCCCACGCCCGGACCCGGTTTTGCGGATCAGGCCCGCTGAGGCCAGTTTGCGCAGCGAATACTGAATATTCGGCACATCATCACGATTGGTGACGCGGGCCAATTCCTTGATCGTCTTGGGCCGGTCATTCATGCGGATCACGTTCAACAGGGTGATTTCGGGGCCAGAAGCCGCCAGATCCGACACCAGACCCAGGCATTCCGATTGCCAGCGCGCAAAGCCCTCAAAGGTCCGCATTAAGGCAAATTCGAAATCGCTCAGATCGTCTTCTCCCCCTTGGGGAGCAATCTTGTTCGCAGATTCAGCGGCCTCTGTCTTGGGCGATCCGGAATAGGTATCCAACAATAGTCTCCTTAAGTCAGCGGCGAAATAAGCCTCCGATGGTGGTGAAACCCGCTGTCAAGGTGTTTCGAGGACATTCATTCCCCAAAACGCCACCACGCCCCTTAGTAAATGTCTCGCGTTAGGTTTCAACCCGTCCGTGCAGTAGAAAACGGAACCATCAGGTGCAAATTCTTCCAACAGTTTGGAGAATCAGCGGAAAATAAAATTCCAGATAAATTTTATTTCACACCGAATAAGAAGAAATATAGATAAAATACCGCCATGCAGAGACTAAGTGACAGAAAATTTCACGCGGCGCGTCGGGAAATTGAGGTGCCTCAGGGCCACTCCGCCGCCAGAGCCGCATAGCCTGCGCGACGTAAAACTGTCGCTGAATCATTGCCTTGCGGTGCGGCAGGTCTCTGATTGCCGATCTCTCATCTGAAAAGTTTCGCGGCGCCATTGCTCTCGTCGTTGCGGCGCAGACCATTAATTCACCGGTAAGTCCTGCTGATTATGCTACCCGCCGAATATGTGCAAACGCACATGTTATGAGAAGGAGCGAACCTTGGAACGACGGGCGGACCTCAAGTTGGTTGTCGCGCAGATACAGGCCACGATCGCGATGTTTGCGCGCCACGTCGAGGACCGTCTGACTGACCGTCTGACCATGTGGTTCAGTCCCGGTCGATGCAATGGCAGCGGCCCTTGGCGGACGCCGCTGCGGGTGGCATTCCGATACGCAATTCACATGTCCGCTCTGGTGGGGAGGTCACAGCTGTGCAGCCGGGCATCCACATTTTATCCTACCGTTTTTTGTCTCAATTGGGGCAGCGCTATTTCGCGCTTGCTGATTACCGGCATCCAGACTTGTGCAATGGCATGCCATGTTGTGTTCACCATGTCACCGCCCCCAATCGGGCATGGTTTTCCGGGTTGTCCAATTCCGGTCAATCCGATCGTGAAACGAGGCAGCCCGATGGCGCGGCTGCCTATTGGGGGCTGTCGGTATTAGTCCGACTCAAATACCGCCCGCGCGCCAAACTCGCGCAAGGGCGATTGAAAGGTGCTGAAATGAAATTCCGAAATCCCGCTCGTGCAGCTTTGAACAGGCTTTCTGTTTTTGCCAAATGTAGCCTGCTCATCGCGGCGTCCACCCTTGTGGTCACCCTGTTTCTGACCTGGGAAAACCAGAAAATCCTGGGCGAAGCCGTCGACAGTGGCGTGCAGACACTTGCAGAGGGCGTGACCGTCACCGTCGCTGCGCGCAGCGGCGGCGCCATCCGCTTTGGCGACACCGAACGCCTCGAGAGCGATCTTGAATCGCTGATTGAGCTTTCGAACGGTCGCGCCAGCCACGGCATTGCGATCAACGGCAAAGGCAAGACGGTCGCCTCCACCGGCGTGGCGACAGAGGCCGAAATCGCGGAACTGACGCTCGTCGCACAAAAAGCGATGGACTCCAATCAGATGGAGTTTAGCGAGAACGGCTATCTGGTCGCCGCACCAGCCACAGCAGGCGCCGAAGGAACTGTTGTGGTGGGCGCTGTCGGCATGGTCTGGTCGCCGGATGTGGCCTTTGCCGAAGTGGCCCCCAACCAGTTGTTGTCCTTCCTCCTTGCGGGGGCCGCCTTTGTGGTCATGCTCGGCCTCTCCGTGGTTGCTCTGCGCTCGATGATGTCCCGTCCTCTTGGCGACGTGGCCACCGCCATCAACCGTCTTGCCGATGGGGATTATGACCACGATACCGAACACCAGACGCGTGGCGATGAAATCGGCCTTATTGCGCGCCACATCGAAGCACTGAAAGCGCAACTCTCCGCGGCCCGCGCCGTCGAAGAACAGCGCCATGCCGATCAGGCCGCGCAGAAGTTGGTTGTGGACCGCCTGAACGATGGGCTGCATACCCTCTCCGAAGGGGATCTGTCGCAGACCATCGACGAAGAATTCTCGGCCGATTACGAAAGCCTGCGCCAGAATTTCAACAAGACCGTCGACAAGATGGTCGGCATCATTGATGCGGTGATCGAAAATTCCTCGCGCATTCGCGCCAGTGCCGAGGAAATCAGCCAATCCTCCGGGGATCTGTCACAGCGCACGGAATCGCAGGCCGCTACGCTGGAAGAGACCGCCGCCGCGATGGAACAGCTGACTGTCAGCGTGAAATCCGCCGCCGATGGCGCGCGTGAGGTCGAGGGCATCGTATCCGAGGCAAAAGAGACAGCCGTCAACAGCGGCGAGGTCGTCACCCGCGCCGTGGATGCCATGTCCAAGATCGAGACCTCGTCGGAAAAGATCTCTCAGATCATCTCCGTCATCGACGACATTTCGTTCCAGACCAACCTTCTGGCCCTGAATGCGGGCGTTGAGGCTGCCCGCGCCGGTGAGGCTGGACGTGGCTTTGCCGTCGTCGCATCCGAAGTCCGCGCGCTGGCGCAACGCTCCTCGGATGCCGCGCAGGAGATCAAAGCCCTGATCAGCGAAAGCACCAGCCATGTGGGCGAAGGTGTGGATCTAGTCGGTCGCGCCGGCGAGGAGCTGAAGCAGATCATCGACCGGGTCGCGACCATCTCCGGTCATGTCAGCGGCATCGCCACTGGCGCGCAGGAGCAATCCACCACACTGGGCGAGATCAACACCGGCGTCACCCAGCTGGATCAGGTGACCCAGCACAACGCCGCCATGGTTGAGGAATCGACCGCAGCCAGCCAGATCCTGCGCAACGACGCCAATGAACTGGCCCGTCAGGTATCAGTGTTCAAAACCCGCAAGGCGTCAGCCAATGTGGTGGCCATGGCCCCCAGCGCCGCGGCGCCAGCCCGGCCAACCGCCGCCGCCGAACCAACAGCGGCGGCAAACCCGGCGCCTTCGGCGCATGGTGATGATGATTTCTTTGACGCCAGCCCAGCTAAGGCCGCTGCCGGATGGGAAGATTTCTGATCCTCTTACAGTCGACACAATGACAAGGCGCGCCCCATCGGGCGCGCCTTTTTCGTGGTGTCCCATTTTTCACGCCAGCCCGCAATTCTAGAAGCGGCCCCAAAGTCCCGCCCCACCGCTGGGCTGTCTGGTCAAGTGTGGCGTCACGCCACTACGCCACACCCGCATAGTCAGGCGGGTGCAGTTGCTTTTCCCCAACAACAAGGGGGCGGCCTCCGGCGACGCGCCCCCATTTCTTTTGCATGAGCAGCAGCAACCGCCGTCACCACAGGCGTTCACCGCAGCCGATCCCATCAGGCAGGCGCAGCCTTGGCACAGGCTGCGCGCCTGGGGTCAGGAACAGGCGCGAACCGGAGCCTCAGCCGATGGGCCGGGCGTCGGCGTCCAGCCCGGATAGTCCAGCGCCGCCGGAGCGGTCGGCGCAGACGGTTCGCCTTCCAGCCGCCAGGCAGGCTCCAGCCAGACCTGAGCCCGATCCGCCGCAGTCTCTGCATCATGGACCGACACACTCAGCGCGGCGGCGTCGTGCTGCGCTGTCACCTGCAAATCATCGCCGGGCGACAGCCGCCGGGACGCATCCAGCAGAAACGCCGTCCGCCCCCAATGCCCATCCGACGTAAGCCCGTTTGTCAGCGCAATCCCCGGTGCCAGCTGCATCTCGAAACTGACAAAAACGGCATGGGCCTCACCGCCATGCGTGCAGCTCAACCGTGCATTGCTGCGCGCCGGGGCCACATCGGGGCGGGTAAAATCAAACTGAAACAGATCGGTGCCCGGCCCCAGCGACCGCAGCCCGCAGGCCATAAAATCCCCTGGCGTGATCTGCGCCACCCGCGCCAGATGATGAAATGCGCTGAGGTCGAACCCCTCCGCCGTCTGCGGCCGCCACTGCTGCAGCAGCGCCTCACTCTCAACCAGCTGGGCCACCAATGTCCCGGTTTCAGGGACCGCCCGCGCGCCCGGCTTGGCCAGCACAGCCATCGCATGGCTCAGCGTATCCAGCGCACCCTCCCCCAGCAGCACCGTATCAACGATTTCAGAGACCACCACATCGGCCTGTTCCGGCATATCAACGCCGATGACAATCTCATGCGACCACTTCGAAAGAACCGTAATGCGGTCGCTCAAACCGTTGTCGGCAATCACCTGCGTGGCCGCCGCCGCGATCAGCGGCTGCTGTTCGCAGGTATAGACATGTTTGGCTCCGGCCCGCGCCGCCAGCATCGCCGTCAGCCCCGCACCGCAGCCGATGTCCAGCACAATATCGCCCGGCCTCACCTTCATCGCGATCGCCTCGGCATAGGCGCGGTTGCGTGCCTGATCTGCCAGCATGGGAAAATGCCAACGCGGCACAAACGTCTGATGCAGCCGCTCCTGCAGGATCTGCGCCTCATGGTGATGCGGGTCCAGTTGCAACGCCTCTGCCAACAGCTGCGAGGTCTGCATCCCGCCATCCGCAAGGGAGGCCGCTTTTGCAAGCTGCACAAATGTCCCGGCATCCGCACGCGCCGTTTGAGAGGACCGCGGAGCAGGGTTCTGCGTTTGTATTTTTAGCAATTTTTAGTTTTCCCTATTTGAGGCAAATGCACCTGATTGGGACTATCCTCCATGCGGGTCTAAGAATTGGTAAAGGCGTAACGACACATCCAACACGCCTCAGCGACCGCCCCCTTGCCAAGCACCGCTCAGTTTTCTAGCCTTGCAGCAACGGTCACACACACAATGGGAGGGCATCAGCTGAACATGCGTATCATCCGCCGACTTCAGCACGGCCCCCGTCTGGCCCTGTAAATCCGTTTGCAGGGCTGGCCAGAGGAAAGTCTCAGAAACTGGTCTGCCTATTGCCGCTGCCGCGGCCATATCTTCTTGAGCTGAGTTTTCCATGACTGTCATCAATCTCAATGCCCTGGGTGTCACCCTTGGCGATCCGCTGTTCTCCGACCTCTCCCTGACCCTCTCAAAAGGCGACCGGATCGGTCTGGTCGCCGCCAATGGGCGCGGGAAATCAACCCTTCTGGCCTGTCTCGCCAATGAGCTGGCCCCAACCACAGGCGAAATCACCCGCGCCCGTGGCCTGCGTATCGGCCATATGACACAAAGCCTGCCCGCAGACGCGCTGCCAATCACGCTGTACGACTGGGTGCAGGCCGCGCTGCCAGTCGATCAGGCCGATTACGAAAGCTGGCGCGTTGATGTGGTGCTGGATGAGCTGCAGGTGCCGTATGACTTCCAGCACCAGCCGCTGGGCACGCTCAGCGGCGGCTGGCAGCGCACCGCCATGCTCGCTGCCGCCTGGATCAATACGCCGGATCTCCTGCTGCTGGATGAGCCGACCAACCATCTGGATCTGAAACGCATCGCCTTTCTCGAAGGCTGGCTGTCGCAGCGCCCGCGCGATCTACCGATGGTGATCACCTCCCATGACCGCGCCTTTCTGGATGCCACGACCACGCGCACCCTGTTCCTGCGAGCAGAGGGATCGCGGGTGTTTCAGCTGCCGTTTTCCGCAGCCCGCAGCGCTCTGGACGACCATGACGCCGCTGAGGCGCGCCGCCACAGCAATGACCTGAAGAAGGCCCAGCAGCTGCGCCAGCAGGCGGCCAAGCTGAAAAATGTCGGCACCAACTCCGGCTCCGACCTGCTGTTGACCAAGACCAAGCAGCTGGCGGATCGCGCCGACCGGCTGGAGGCTGCGGCCACCCCGGCGCACCGCGAACACTCCGCAGGTGACATCCGGCTGGGCAACAGCGGCACCCACGCCAAGGCATTGATCACACTGGATGATCTCACGGTGGACACACCGGGCGGACGGCCGCTTTATACCACGGGCCAGAAATGGATCACCCCCGGTGACCGCATCGTCCTGCTGGGCGCCAATGGCACTGGCAAGACGCAATTGGTCCGGATGATCCAGCAGGCCCTGACCGGCACGCGCGCGGATATCAAATGCGCGCCCTCGGTTGTCCCGGCCTATTCGGATCAGCACCTCAGCCAGCTGTCCGGGCCGGAAACCCCGCTGGCGCTGGTCACGGCGGCCTCAGATGTTGGCGATCAATCCGCGCGCAGCCTGCTGGCGGGTGCCGGGGTCAAATTCGCCCTGCAGGATACCCCGGTTGCGGCCCTCTCGGGCGGACAGAAGGCGCGGCTGGCGATGCTGCTTTTGCGGCTCAAACACCCGAATTTTTATCTCCTGGATGAGCCGACAAACCATCTCGATATCGAAGGGCAGGAAGCGCTGGAGGCAGAGCTGGTCGCCCATGGTGCCGCCTGTCTGCTGGTGAGCCACGATCGCAGCTTCCTGCGCGCAGTTGGCAATCGGTTCTGGCAGATTCGCGGTCGCCGCCTGGAGGAGGTCGCCAGCCCCGAGGCCTTCCTCGCCTCTGAAATGGCCGCCCTCTGACAGACCGGGGCGGCAGGCCAGCCGCCCCGCCGCCACCTGCCTAAATTTTGGGCAAAGCGCTGTCCGCAAAGCACCTCGTCGCCTCGGAACCGCAGAACCGCTTGCGCCACGACGGGCTTTTGGCGACCCTGCGGGCAGCGATACCGGCCCCAAAGCGGGGTAAGGCCAGACCAGAGGATAGCCCGCAATGCCCGCCACGATTGCCATCACCCGCGCCAGCCCGGCAGAGCCCGAGGCCCGGTCGCTGATCCGCCGTCATCTGGACCAGATGGCCGCGCAATCCCCCGAAGAGAGTTGCCACGCGCTCGACGGCAGCGGGCTTGACGCCCCGGATGTGGCCTTCTTTCTATTGCGGCGCGAGGGCACAGCGATTGCAATGGGGGCTCTCAAAACGCTGTCAGGCGGCGGGCGCGAATTGAAATCCATGCACACCCTGGCCGAGGCCCGCGGCAGCGGCGCCGGGCGCCAGATGCTTGAATTTCTGCTGCACAGGGCGCGCGCGGAACAGGCAACAGCGATCTATCTGGAAACCGGCTCCACACCCGATTTTCTTGCCGCAAGACGGCTTTACGAGAGCTACGGTTTTGTCGAATGTCCGCCGTTCGAAGGCTATACCCAAGACCCCTGGTCGCTCTTTATGCGCCTCGACCTGCCCGCCGCGACTTGACCCTTCCCCGCGTCCTGTCATAACTGGCGCCAGCGGTCCCTTAGCTCAACTGGATAGAGCAGCTGACTTCTAATCAGCAGGTTGAGGGTTCGAGTCCTTCAGGGATCGCCAGTACGCCTTTACCATTCGGCAATATGCGACAGACCGACCATGTCTGGTCGGCTCACACGATGCCTGCCTGACCTCTGCGACAGGCCACCCCCCTTAACTTGACAAAAGAACTAAGGTTAAATAGGTGACGGAACGCGCCCGAAATGGCGCTCTCAGCAAGATTCTGCGCCTCTCGCGGCACCGAAATCCAGCCATCCCCGATCAACAGAATGATCAACACTGCGGCAACCCCCTGCCGCTGGCTGGAGAGACACGTGAGACAGGCCCAACCATCTCGGAAACTAGGGAAAAAACACGGCCCGATGCGGTTTGCCCGGCGTGGATCAGGCTGGCGCACCCCCCTGATGGCCTGTGCAGCGCCCCTGGCCGCGCTGGTGCTGGGCCTCCTGCCGCTGCCCGGCAGCGCGGATCCCTTTCCGGCAGTGATCGACCACCGCTACGGCACCACAACGGTGCCCGCCAAACCCACCCGCATCGTCTCGCTCAGCTTCATCGGACATGATTTTCTGCTGGCATTGGGAGAGCGCCCCTATGCGCTGCGCAAGTGGTACGGCAGCGACCCCTATGGCGTCTGGCCCTGGGGGCATGATGCGCTTGGGGAGGCTCAACCGGTGGTGATGCGGGGCGAGGTCGACATCGAACGGATCGCGGCCATGGAGCCTGATCTGATCGCTGCGCAGTGGTCCGGCATCACCGCACAGCAATATGCGCTGCTGTCGCAGATCGCCCCGACCCTACCGCCGCGCGCCGAGGATGGCGACTATGGCACCCCCTGGCAGCAGATGCTGCTGCGACTGGGAACCGCCACCGGCAAGCGCACCACCGCGGAGGCGATTGTCACCCGGATTGAGGGGCGTTTTGCCGAGCTGCGCGCATCCCATCCCGAATGGCAAGGCGCCAGCGCCATGATGGCCTGGGCCGGCCACACCCGCGCCTATACCCGCGCCGATATTCGCGGCCAGTTCCTCACCGCCTTAGGGTTTTCGGTGCCGGACGCGCCGGGCGGGCCAAATGCGCTCAACAGATTTTACGTTGAATTCCCCGCCGAAGACCCGTCGGCGATGGATGTGGATGCGCTGATCTGGCTGGATACCGGGCGCAATGTCGAAAAACTCGCCCGGATGCCGCTGCGCCATACCACACGGGCCTATCGCGAGGGGCGCGAGATCTATGCCGACAAATTGCTGTCCGCCGCGCTGTCCCATTCCAGCCCGCTCAGCCTCGATTATGCGCTCGACCAGCTGGTGCCCCTGCTGGAGGCGGCGACGGATGGCGACCCCGCAACCGTGGTGAGCAGCACTGCAAATGCCGGGCTACTCGCGAAGGAAGGCTCCTGACATGACCGCGTCGACACTCTCGCTGCCTCGGCACTCCCCCACTGGCGATCTGCGGCTGCTGTGGCTTGGGGCTGCGTTGCTTGCGCTTGGCCTGCTGTCCATTGCCGCCCTCAGCCTTGGTGCCCGCGCCACCGGCGGGGCTGAGATCTGGGGCGCTTTGACCAACTATGATCCGGACAATGCCGATCATATCGTGGTGCGCAATATGCGCCTGCCGCGACTGATCGGTGCTGGGCTGGCGGGGGCGGCTCTTGGCATGTCGGGCGCGCTGATCCAGGCGATGACCCGCAACCCGCTGGCCGATCCCGGCCTTCTGGGCATCAACGGTGGCGCAGCCCTTGGGGTTGTGCTGTGCATTCTTGTTCTGGGCGTGACCGACCCGGCTGAATTCATCTGGGTGGCCCTCGGTGGTGGTCTGGCCGCCTCCGTGCTGGTGTTCCTCCTCGGCGGTGGCAGCCAGGCCAACCCGCTGCGGCTGATCCTGGCCGGGGCTGCGGTCAGCGCGCTGTTCCTGGCACTCACCCGTGCCCTGCTGTTGGTCAGCCGACAGACGCTGGATGTCTATCGGTTCTGGGTGCTGGGCGGGTTCGACGGCATTCAGCCCGCGACGCTCCAGTCCCTGCTGCCGTTTCTCATTCTGGGCGCGCTGCTGGCCATTATCGCAGGGTTCGGCCTCAACGCACTGATGCTGGGCGAGGATACCGCCAAGGGGCTGGGCGTGCGCACCGGGCTGACACGGCTCACAGCCGGGGCCGCGATTGTGCTCCTGTGTGGCGCAACCGTTGCCATGGCCGGGCCGATTGCCTTTGCCGGGCTGATCGTGCCGCATATCGCCCGCTGGGCCGCAGGTCCCGCGATTGGCTGGTCGCTCGCCTTCTCTGCCATGTTCGGCGCGCTGCTGCTGATCGCGGCAGATCTTCTGGGGCGGCTGGCGCTGTTTGGCGGCAATATGCAGGCCGGGGTGATGACTGCGCTGATTGGCGGACCGGTGCTGATCTGGCTGGTTCGCCGCAACGGGGTGCGCAAGCTATGATCTGGACCCTCCGCCTCTCTGCCCTGTCGCTGCAAATCTCGCGCCGCGCAGTCCTCACTGCGGCCCTGCTGTTCAGCGTGGTGCTGGCGACCGCGGTGCTGGCCCTGACCCTGGGCAGCTACCCGCTGAGCCCTGCGGACATGCGGGAGATCCTGACCGGCGGCGGCACCGCGATCCAGCAGATGATCCTGTTGGACCATCGCATGCCGCGTATCCTGACCGCACTTGGCGCAGGGGCTGCCTTCGGCCTCTCCGGTGCGCTGTTCCAGACCATGATGCGCAACCCGCTGGCCTCTCCCGATGTGATCGGCTTCAACGCCGGGGCCAGCTGCGGCGCATTGGTGGCGATGATGCTCACCGGTGGCATGGTGCTGCCCGGTGCCATTGTCGGCGCGCTCATCACTGCCAGTGTTGTCACCCTCCTGGCCTGGTCGCGCGGCCTGCCGCCCTATCGGCTGATCCTGACCGGTGTGGGGGCCAGCCTCGTGCTGACCGCCCTGGGCGATCTGCTGATCAGCCGCATGGATGCCCAGACCGCCGCAGATATGGCGCAATGGCTGATCGGCACGCTGAACGCCCGCAGCTGGAGCGATGTTGCTCTTGTCTGGGGCGGCCTGCTGCTGCTGGCGCCGACGCTGGTCTGGCTGCACTTCCCGCTCACCCGGCTGGGCATGGCCGATGATATCGCAACCGGGCTGGGGATGGCGCTGTCACCGCTCAGACTTGCACTCACCGGCACCGGCATCCTGCTTGCCGCATTGGCTGTCAGCACCGCCGGGCCGCTGCCCTTTGTGGCCTTTGCCGCCGGTCCTATCGCCCGCCGCCTGATCCCCAATGGCCGCCCCGTGCTGCTGGCCGCGGCAGCCACCGGCGCGCTGATCACCCTGCTGGCCGATACCGCCGCCCGCGCGGTGCCGATGATCCAGCTGCCTGCCGGTGTCTTCAGCGCGCTGATTGGCGCCCCGGTGCTGATCTGTCTGCTCTTGGCCCAATTCAGAAAAGGAACCCTGTGATGGCTGCCACCGCCCGCCTGCGCGCCGAGGATCTCTCGGTGTCCTACAGCCGCACGCCCGTGCTCAACGGGCTGTCGACAGATCTCCCCGATGGCGCGCTTACCGTGATCGTCGGTCCCAATGCCTGTGGCAAATCCACCCTGCTGCGGGCGCTGGCCCGGCTCCAGCCTGCGGGCAAGGGTCAGGTGCTGTTGGATGGCAAGGCGATCCACCGACAGGGCAGCCGCGCCGTCGCGCAGCGCCTTGCGATCCTGCCGCAGACCCCCACCGCCCCAGAGGGGCTGACCGTGCGCGATCTGGCCACCCGGGGCCGCACCCCGCATCAATCGCCGCTGCACCAATGGTCCAGACAGGACGCCGAGGCGGTCACCCGCGCGCTCGACCTCACCCAGATGACACCCCACGCGGATCGCCCGCTTGAGGCGCTCTCCGGTGGGCAGCGCCAACGCGCCTGGATCGCCATGTCGCTGGCGCAGGACACTGACATCCTGCTGCTGGATGAACCCACGACCTATCTCGATCTGCCGCATCAGATCGAACTGCTGAAACTGGTGCAGCAGCTCAACCGGGACACCGGGCGCACCGTGGTCATGGTGCTGCATGACATCAATCTCGCCGCGCGCTTTGCCAGTCACATGATCGCGCTGAAAGACGGGCAGGTCTTCTGCGAAGGCCCCCCGAAGGAGGTGGTCACCGAAGGCGTCCTGCACTCCGTCTTCGCCTTGCCCTGCCGGATCATTGCCGATCCTGTCCACGGCAGCCCGCATGTCATCCCGGAGTGAGTGAGACCCCATGACCATCAACCCGACCTTCCCGCTACAGACCACCGCCACCCTGTCCACGCTGGCCTTTGGTACCCTGCGCACGCCCCTTGTCGCCATGGCGCAGGAGCATGAGCTGCCGGTCATCGAAGACAGCGACAGCGCCGTCACGGTCGAGGTGCCCAGCTTTGGCCACTATCATTTCACCGCTCAAGGTGACGGGATCGAAATCCGGGTCTCTGCCGCCCTGCCCGACCGTCTGCATATGCTGAAAGATGGCTTTGCCGAACATCTGGAAGAGCTGCAACCCGGCCTGTCCCAGACCCTGCGCTGGTCCGACACCGCCACCGTCGGCGCGCTGCCTCCGAACGTGCATGTCACCACCGTAATGTCGATCACCCCGGTGGGCCGCGCCTTCCTGCGGGTCCGGGTGAAGGCGGCCGATCTCAGCAGCTTTCAGGAGGACGCCATTCATTTCCGCCTGCTGTTGCCCGCTGCGGATTGCGCCGACCCCGCGTGGCCTCATGTGGCTGAAAACGGCGCCACTGTCTGGCCCTCGGGTGACAAGGCGCTGCACCGCCCGGTCTATACCGCCCGCGATATCGATCATGCCGCCGCAGAGATGACCTTTGACATCTTCCTGCACGATGGTGGCCGCGCCACCAATTGGGTTCTGGGCGCCAAACCCGGCGACACGCTTCGGATTGCAGGCCCCGGCGGTGGTGGCATTCCGCAGACCTCGCAAATCCTGATCTATGCCGATGAAACCGCCCTGCCCGCAGCGGCCCGCATTCTGGAAACCCTGCCGCGTGACAGTCGCGGAGCGGCGGTCTTCCTCGCCGCAGACGGGGCCGATTGCGGCTATCCCATCACCGCGCCAGAAGGCATCTCCGTCACCTGGCTGCGCCACGCTGACCAGCAGAGCCTGTGCGATCTGGCCCTGACTGCCCGTGCGCGGACCCCCGACCACTTCCTGTGGTTTGCCTGCGAAAAATCCGACGTGCAGCGCCTGCGCACCGCGATAAAGCAGGACAAACCCGCCCCCGGACAAAGCTATATCGCTGCCTATTGGAGCCAATCATGACCATCCGCAGACCAGCGGCCCTTGCCGCGCTGTTGCTGATCCCCTCGCTGGCTGCGGCGCAGGAGGCCCCCGTCGCCCCGACCACATCCGCGCCGCAAATCACCACGCAATCCCCAGCCACCACGGCCCCAGCCACCACGGCCCCCGCCGCACCCGCTGCCCCGGCTGCCCCGGCGGGCACATCGACGCCTGCGGCGCGAGCCGTCTCGGGTGAAACGCCAACACCAGGCCTCTCCGGCACCAGCGCCCCCGCGACCACCACTGCCGATGGTGCAGGCCCCAGCGCCGAGACGACACCCGCAGCCGACACCAGCCCCGCGCTCAATGACACGTCCGCAGCAACTCCCGCGCCCCAACCCGAGGCACCGCTCTCCCAGCAGGAGATGCTGGCTGAAACCGCCAGCGACGCGGCGGCGCAAGCGGTCAAGTTTCTGCGCGACGGCGGGCCGTCGATCTGGGCGATTGCGGCGCTTTCTGTGATCACGCTGGCGCTGATCCTGTGGAAAATCTGGCGGCTGGCGCTGATCGGCGCCTGGTCGCGGGGCAAGGCGGGTCGCGCCGTCGCCGCCTTTGAGAGGGGCGAACAGGACAGCGCCCGCGACATCGTCCGGGGCCGACGGGGCATCCGCTCCAAAGTCGTCGCCTCCGCGCTGGCCTCCGTCTGCACCCTGCCCGAAGATCGCGCCCGCGAGGAAACCGCCCGCGTGGCAAAGCTGCATCTGGCCTCGGCCGGCACTGGCCTCGGCGCGCTGGAATTGATTGCCACAATTGCCCCGCTCCTGGGCCTTCTGGGCACGGTTCTGGGCATGATCGCCGCCTTTCAGGCATTACAGGCCGCCGGGTCCAAGGCCGATCCCGCGCTGCTGGCCGGCGGCATCTGGGAGGCGCTTTTGACCACCGCTGCCGGCATGGCCGTAGCCATCCCAGCCTCCGCAGCGCTGACCTGGTTTGAGGCCGTGATCACCCGCATCCGCCGCGACGTCGAAGACAGCGCCACCCGCATCTTTGTCGCCCATCAGCCCCAGTCGCTGAAACTCGCCGCTGAGTAACCCGATGCAGTTCACCCAAGCTCCGAAACCCCGGCGCAAACCCAGCCTGACGCCGATGATCGACGTGGTATTTCTGCTGCTGGTGTTTTTCATGCTGGCGTCCCGCTTTGGCACCGATGCGGTGCTGGACCTGCCGCTTGCAGGTCAGGGCGGCAGCTACACCGGCCCGCCCCGGCTGATCGGTATCGGCGCGGGCAATCTGGACCTGAACGGGCTGCCGGTGGCCGACAGCAACCTGGCCGAGGCCCTGGCCCCGCTGATGGACAGCCCCGGCGACATGCTGGTGTTGCGCGGGCGCGATCAGGCCGATCTGCAACGCATCACCGATGTGACCAGCCTGCTGCGGCAGGCGGGGTTCACCAATTTTGTTCTGGTGGAGTGAGGAGGCCCTATGGAGCTGACCGATCCCCCCCGCCGCGCGCGTGGTGAATCCATCGTGCCGATGATCAACGTCGTGTTCCTGCTGTTGATCTTCTTCCTGATGACCTCGCGCCTCGCCCAGCCTGACCCGTTTGAGGTGACCCCGCCCGACGCCGGGCTGGAAGGCGAAGCCAAATCCGACGATGTGCTTTATATCGACGCCACGGGCCGGCTGCATTTCGACGGCAGCGAAGGCCCCGCCGCGCTCAGCCGACTTGCCAGCGCACCCGGCAAAACCGTGCAGCTGCGCGCCGATGCGCGGCTGCAGGCAACAGAACTGGCGCGGATCCTGCGACAGCTGGCCGAGGCCGGGCTGAGACACGCCGAACTGGTGGTGAGCCCGCAATGAAACGTGCAGCCGAACTCACCGTCTTTGCCGGGATCGCCACGGTGATTCACGTGGCGCTCTTTGCCAGTGCGCCCAGATCCGGTGCTGAGGCCAGCGGCGGGGGCAGCGATGCCATGGTCTCGGTGCAGGCCGCCAGCGCCACCGTCGCAGAGATGGTCGAAACCTGGGAGCGCCCGCCGCAGACCCAACCGCAGATCGACACCGCCCTGACACCACCGCAGACCGCCCCGACAGCGCCTGTGGTGCCCCAGTTCGAACTGGCCCAGGCGCCCAGTGCCGCGCGGCAGATCGCGCTTGCCAAGCCCACGCCGGACGACAAGCTGCAACTGGACACGACACCGCCTCCCCCGCCTCCGCCACCGCAAAAGGCAGAGCCGCAACCCGATCCCGATCTTCGCCCCCGCGCAAAACCGCGCCCCAAACAGGAACCGACCCCGCAGACCGCCCAAAAGGCCAAGCAGACCTCCGCAGGCCGCGCGGCCCAGCGCGCCGTCGGGTCGGGGGGTGGTGCGCAGGCCGGTCAGGCCGGACGCGCCGCCGCTGCGACGGCGCAGGCCGGGCAACAGGCAAAACTGAAATCCATCTGGGGCGCAAAAATCCGCGCCCGCGTCGAACGGCGCAAACGCTACCCCTCTGGCGCCAGAGGCAACGGCAAGGTCATTGTGCGCATCACCGTGGCGCGCAACGGCCAGCTGATCAGCCACCGCATCGCCAAATCCTCTGGCAATGCAGCGCTGGACCAGGCCGCTCTTCAGGCCGTGGCCCGCGCCCGCAAGTTCCCTGCCGCCCCCAAACAGCTGTCTCTCAACCAGATGACCTTCAACCTGCCGATGACCTTCTCCAAATAGCCCGTCAGGTCCATGGCAATGTCCAAACGGCCCGCAATCCTCAGGCGGGCCGTTTTCATTTCTACTCACCCAAGTGGCTCAAACCAAAACAAAAAACTGCGCCCGCAGGTCTTGCGGACGCAGGTGCCGTTCACCCTTAGCTGTGGCTAAGGCTCAGAACTTCGACGTCAGTGTCAGGGCAATGTTTCGCCCGTCGCCAAAATAGCAGGCACCGCCCTGACAGGTGGTGACATAACGCTCATCGGTGAGGTTCTGCACATTCAGCGACACCAGCCAATTGTCCTGACCGTAAGAAACAGCCGCATCATAAAGCGTATAGGACGGCGTCAGATAGGTCCCGGTTCCCCCCCAGGCTTCGCCGTTGTAGCGCACGCCGCCGCCAAAGCTCCAGCCCTGCAAGGCGCCCGCTTCGGGGGCGTAGTTCAGCCACAGCGAGGCGGCATTCTTCGGCACCTGCGCGATATAATCGCCCTCGGCATCTTCGCTATCAAGATAGGTATAAGCCGCATCCACTGTCAGATCACCAAAGCGGTGGAACAGTTCCAGCTCCAACCCCTTGGCCGAGGCGGCACCGGTCTGCACCTGAAAGCCCGGATTGCCCGGATCCGCCACCGTCATATTGGATTTGGTCAGATCGAACACCGCCGCCGTCAGCAGCGTATCACTGCCTGCTGGCTGGAATTTCACACCCAGTTCATACTGCTCACCACGGGTCGGCTCAAACGCCTTGCCATTCACATCGCTGCCAATCGCATCCTGACGGAAGCTTTCGGCGTAGCTGATGTAGGGGGCGATGCCGTTGTCAAAGCGGTACATCACCGCCGCATTGCCGGTCCATTCGCTGTCACTGGCCGCGATGCTGGTCGCACCAAAGCTGCCGGTACTCGGCCCGCTCTCGATCTTGCCATAGCGCAGACCAAAATCGACAAACAACCGGTCATCATAGCTGGCCCGCTGCTGCACATAAGCGCCGGTTTCAGTGATGGAGGTTCCCGGTGTATCCGTCACCGAGACCGTCGGGTAACCAACATAAACCGGGTTGAACGGATCAATCGGGCCAACCTGTGCGCCGTAACCTGTGTCGCTGTCGTAATGGCCGCGCGTATAGCTCGCCCCGACAATGGTTCGCATGTCGAAACCACCAAGCCGGTATTCCGCCGTGCCATAGGCATCAAGCCCCCAGGTCTTCAGCGTGTTTTCAGCCCGGTAGAAGGTCCGGTTGATGGTGCCATCCGCATTGTACCGGCCTGAGCCGAAGTTGTCGAAGGCCCACCAGGCATGCTGGTATTCACCGTCGCTCTCCAGATAGCGCGCATTGGCGTTGAGGCTCCAAACCGCGTTGAAGCGATGTTTGAACATCGCCGTGATGGCCCGTTGTTCTGTATTGAACGTGTCAAACCCCGGCTCCCCCACAAACAGGCTGTTGGGCAGGTAATCGCCATTGCCAAGCCCGGTCGCAGGCAGCAGCGTGCCCGCCATGGAGGCAAACTGGATCAGCGGGCTGCCATCGCTTTTCTGGTAGTTGGCCAGAATGGTCAGCTCTGTATCGTCGCTGGGCCGCCAGGTGATCGAGGGCGCCAGAACAACCGTGTCATCCTGCGAATGATCGACCTGTGTTTCAGCATCCCGCAGCAGACCGACAAAGCGATAGCGCAGGGTGCCGCTCGCGTTCAGATCACCGCTGACATCCACCGCCGCCTGTTTGCGGTCATGGGATCCGACCTGCAGCTGAAACAGGTTTTCGGCCTCCTGTGCGGCGGTTTTGGATGTGGTGTTCACCACCCCGCCCACTGCGCCGCTGCCATACAGCCCGGAGGACGGGCCTTTCAGCACCTCGACGCTGTTCAGCAGGAAGGGTTCCGGCTTGGTGTCATTGTAAAACCCATACCGCGCGGGCAGCCCGTCGTGCAGGGTACTGGCGTCAAAGCCGCGCACCAGATACCAGTTGGCGCGGCTGTCCAGCCCCCATTGGCCGCCAACAACCCCGGCAGAATATTGCAGCGCCTGTTCGACATTCTGGGCACCGCGCTCCGCCAGCTCCTGAGCGGTGACCACCGTGACCGAGCGCGGCGTCTCGGCAATGGCATCCCCGGTTTTGGCCACCGTGCCGGTATCAAGGGACACGCTTTTGCCAAAGAAGGCATCCCCGGAGTCCTGAGTTACAATAATTGGTTCCAGTTCGACAACTTCAGCCATTGCCGGCACAGAGGCCAGCAGGGCAAAGGTCGACACAGCAGTGCGTCGCAGAATCATGTCCCGTCTCCGCTTGTTTTGCGGTTGATGTTCTGCCTGACTTTTCGCTGGGTGATTGGGGGGTAGCCGGGCTGAGTTCTGCTGGCAAGACCTGATACCAATCCCGGCTGCAAAAGCTCTGCAGCCGGTGCAGAAACCGCAGGTTTCGCACGCATCAAGCGCAGCAAACCACGCCCACACCCCATAAGATCGCAAAGCAGCCATCGCCCCCTTTGACCGCGTCCGGTTAACCCCGCCGAAACATCTGTTGCAGCGTCACCAGATATCTGCGCCCGCCCCCTGCGCAACGCCCAGAAAAAGTATCAACACCCCTGCCCGAATGTTTCGCACGCGAAACAATTGGACAGAAACGCTGACCTGACACCGCGCCCTCGGTAGCCATAGCTGGAACAGCTCGCTCAGCGCGCCCCATTGAAGACAGTGACAAACATGATTGCCATTACATAGTTTGCTATCTATATTAATAGCAGGCACTGTAATTGACCCAGCATGGAGACCCGCCATGAAAACACGCATCCACGCCATCGCAGGCACGATCGGCTTTCTGACCATCTTGCTGTTCTGGACATCCACTGTCCTGTCTGAACTGTTTGCCTCCCATGAAACAGTGGCGGCGGTGAAATCAGCGATCCTGATGGGCATGTTCATCCTGATCCCGGCAATGGCGATTGTCGGCGGCTCCGGGTTCTCGCTGGCCAGCGGGCGCAATGAGGCGCTGGTTTCGGCCAAAAAGAAGCGGATGCCTGTTATTGGCGCCAACGGTCTGCTGGTGCTGATGCCGATGGCCTTCTTTCTCGAATCCCGGGCCGCAGCCGGACAATTCGATGCCACCTTCTACAGCTTGCAGGTCGTCGAGCTGCTGGCGGGGGCAACCAATCTGGTCCTGATGGGGCTGAACATGCGCGATGGCATTCGCCTGTCAGGAAAGGCCGCGCCGGCCACTCAGGTCACACTGACCAGCAGCGAGACACTCGCAACCGGAACAATGGCGTTTCACATGACAAAACCCGCGGGATTTCAGCATCAGGCGGGTCAATGGATCCGCCTGACCATCGCAAATGCCGCAGAGGATGGAAAAGCCAGGTCCCGCATCCTCTCCATCGTCAGCGCACCGGATGAGCCGCAGATCACAGTGGCCACCCGGCTGAGCGACAGCGCCTTTAAACGCAGCCTCAGCACACTGCCCGACGGGGCAGAGCTGGCGGTCGCCGGCCCTTCCGGCACCTTCACCCTGCACGAAGATACCAGCCGGCCTGCGGTTTTCATTGCCGGCGGCATCGGGATTACCCCGTTCATGTCGATGTTGCGGGACGTCACGGCGACCAACTGCGACCATAAAATCACACTGTTCTATTCCAACCGCGCCCCCGCTGCCTCTGCCTTCCTGAGCGAACTGGAGAACCTGCAGAAGACCACTTCCAACGTCCAGCTGATCGCGACGATGACCGATCTGGACGCCGATGACAGCTGGCGCGGTGAGACCCGCCAGATTGATCAGGACATGCTCCGCCGCCACCTCAGCGATCTCAATGCGCCGATCTACTATTGCGTCGGCCCTGCGGGCATGGTGACCGCCACGCAGAAAATGCTCACCGCCGCCGGCGTGGCAGAGCAGGATATCCGGGTTGAATCCTTCACCGGCTACTAAGGTCTTTTGACCAACGTGAAATCGGTCCGCCCCCCCTTGCCTCGACTGTTACCGGGGTAAGGGGAGCGAGGCGCCTCAGTTCAAATCCCCCGCGCGGAGCGTTTTGACCACCCGCTGAAGCAGGTCGATAAATGTTCGGCGTTCCGCCTCCGACAGATCGGCCAGCATTACGCCGTTTACATCCCCGGCCGCCCGGTAAGCCTGATCACGGATCGCCTTGGCTTTCTCCGTCAGATAGATCACCCGGGCCCGCCCATCCTCAGGATGCGCCTGCCGCACAATCAACCCATCCCGCTCCATCCGGTTCAGTGTATTGGCCATGGTTGCCTGTTCGACATCCGTTTTGGCCACCAGTTCACGCTGGGTCTGACCATCGCGCTGCCAAAGCGCCAGCAGCGCCGGGAACTGCCCGGGCACAATGCCCAGCGGTTCGATTTCCCTGCGCAGCCCCTCAAAGGCAAGCCGCGCCAATTGATTTATCAGATATCCGGCTGAGGTATTTTGATCAAAGGTCATGCGCCACCGGTAGCATTGCATAGCATAGAATGCAATAACGCCGCAAAGCGCGGCTCACCGCGCCGTATCACGCTCAGTCATGAGTGGCCCTATCAGAACGCGCCCAGAATGCGGTGCTAGCACCACCTGCTCCCGCCCTGCGACGGCTCATCGGACACATTCGACAGGCAAAACATCACCCTGCGGCCGGTTTAGCCGTCGATTGGCTGAACCGCCTGAACCGCGCGCTTCGCCAGTTCCATAATCGCCTCTCGGCTGCGCGCTACCGCGATGAACCGGGCGTTGTGGCAGAATTTTGCCCCTGCAACACCAGAGGCAGCCACAAGCGCCTCATCCGTAAGGCCCGCCCAGGCTGCGGGCAGATCGGCGCGGCTCTCGAAACTGTCGCCGCTCTTGCGGATGGTGGTCAGCGTCCAGTCGCTGCCGCGCGGATGCACCACGAACAGCAGATGATCGGCGCCCGCCTTCTCCACCGCTGAGCGGAAGGGCATGCCCATCGGCAACTCCAGCACCCTGCCCGCGCCTGCGACCTCAATCGCCTGCAGCACCATGGTTTCCGCCCGCCGTTTCGCAGCCTTGCCCCGGATCGACGCCTCGACAAAGGCCCGCGCCACCGGCAGCGCCGCCAAGAAGGCCCGATCATCCGCACCTTCACTGCGGTCGTCAAACACCGGCTTCAGCGTTTCCAGCAAAACCGGCAGCGTCATCCCTGCCAGAGGCCCAGCCACACCGGGGTCAATCGCACCATTATCCAGCAGATCCACCGGCAGCACGAAGCCCTGATCAAAACTGTGGTGGATGGCGTCAATGTCGGCCTCCGGCACATCGAGGCTGCGAAGGTAATCACGCCCGAAATGGTGCCAGATCAGGCCAAAGGAGCTGTAGGGCTGGCCATCTTCGCGCAGGGGATTGGGGCGCTGATGATGGTCGAAAATCTGCGCCGCGGCATCATAGGCCTGCCCCACATCATAGATGATCCGCCCCGTGTCCGGCGTGATCCATGCAGCCTCCCGCGAGCGTATCAGCTCTGCATCGGGAAAAAGACGGGTCAGGATCACCGAGGACAGAAGTTCATCGGCATGAAACCCGCCGGAATGGGTCACAAGATGGGTGATGGTCATAAACAACGCTCCACGGCGGCAGGACAGAAGACAGGCGCCCCAAAAGGCGCCCACAGGTTTCCAAGACAGCAAGCCGTGGCGCGGCCGACCTCGCCCCAGACCCCATCTGATGGCGGATCCGATAGCTCAAAATCAGGGTTGAAAACAACAGCAGAGTGAGAGTTTCTGCGGATCAGCTGTGGCCGCGATCCTTGCCCAGACCTCTGTCCGACACGGCGCCTAGCCCGCTCCCTTGTCGATCAGAACCCGGGTCCATTTCTCGCCGCGCCACAGGTCGCGAAGCGCTCCGATCTGACCCAGCTCCTCGCGCTGGCGGGCAGCCTCTGCATCCCGAAGGTCAAGGATGATAGCGCCGTCCTTGGTGACACTTTTTCCCCAGAACTGCGCATAGGTATTCGCCGGGTAGTGAAAGCCGCAGCTGAGCAAGGACAGCGCCAGATCGACCTCCGTGGTCCGCGTTGCCTCCTCGCGTCCAGGGTTGAGCGTTGTCACGGCCTCTGCCGCCACCCCATTGGCCAATAGGAACGCCCGCGCCGTAGCAAGGCTGCTGTAGGCCGCTCCCTCGGCGTGAAACCCAAAATGCGTCGCGTCATTGCTTTCCAGATCAATCAGCGTCAGCGCGGGCTGGAAATCCCGGGCAATGAACAGGTCAATGAACCCGTAGCCACATCCGATGTCCGCGACATGTTTCGGAGCGAGGGTTGCAATGGTGGGTTTCAGCGCGAGATATTCGAGATAGAGAACCGAAATCGCACGCCTGAGCAGCAGATCGCCCCGTCGGGCCACCTCCGCCTGAAGCGCGTCGGGTTTTCCCTTGGACCATTGCCGGATCGGCAGGCCGGGGCGATCCAGATCAAAGAGAACCTCGGAGCGCTGCAACACCGTATTGAGAATGTCCTTGTCAGAAAACATCGACAGATCAAGCGCGCCCACCAATGGCGACCGGGTGACCTCTTGCACATGGTCTGCATCGAACATTTCTGTCTCCCTGATTTTGGCGATCGGTCTACGTAACACCGCCGCCCCCTTGAACTCATATGAGACATAGGTGCGCGGCGAAAAACAACAGTGTTATCAGATAGGTTCAAACAAACTAATGGCCCGCAGTCTCTATGCATCATCAAATGCTTGCGACCTTTCCGCATATGCACATTAATCTCCTCAGCCCCTCCTGAAAAGGCAGCTGCAGCAGGTCGTGTCGCCAGCGAGCTGGCCATTTTTCCAGGCCAGTATCAGCGGGCATCGCGCAACAAACCAGGCCAGAGGCGCCACAAAGTATGTAACGGGGCAAAGCCAGTGGCTGATGACCAAGACATCAGGACCTCACAGGCGATCCAGACAGTCGCGTGCTTGGCATGGTCCAGAGCATGGATCTGTCCACCAGAGGGAGCTGATACCAGCAAACGGACAAAAACAAATGCAGCGGCGGCAAGGATCAGCTTTTCCATGACTGAGAGCCCGGGAGACTGGCACCCGCCAGCCGGGTGCAGCCGCTGCGAACGTCCTTTGAACACCGCGATATCTTGAACGAAACTGGCGCCCCAACCTCCCAGACCTTCGATGACAGCAGCAGGTGGAACATGTCCTAAACCAGGGCGCCAGAACTTCGATCTGCATGGTTCGCGCGGTTAAGTTGGACAGGCTGCCATGCTATGCTCAGCCAATGAATGTCTCCCGAGGGTCAGACAACGCCGCCGTCGACAACCTTCTCGGGATGTCGCTCCGCCCAGTCCATCAGGAATTCCGCCACCTCTGCCACGCCTGTCAGCGCGATTGCGCGGCGTGGCAGGGTGATGCCTTCGCCTAGTGCCAGATCCAGACAGGCGATGTGGTCGCGCGCGGCGGCCTGCGGGCAGTTTTCCGCGCCATGCAGAATGGTCGACAGCAGCGTGCCGCCAAAGCCGTTCACATGGGTGAGATCCGGTTTGAGGCTCAAAAGATAGCGCAGAACCTCCGCCGCCCCTTCCCAACCTGCGACCTGCACAGGCGTCAGCCCTTCGCTGTCGGGGCGGTCATAATCGACGCCGATGGCAACCAGTCGCCGGATATGATCCAGCTTACCGGGCAGATGCAGGATCTGGCGAATGATGTCGCGGTAGGCCTCCGGGATCGCCTCGGGCGATAGAACAGCCCCCTGCGGCGCCCCCTCTGCGGCGGCTGCCAGGGCCTCCTCCACTGGGGTCAGGGTTGTGTCCGCGCCCCGCTCTGCCAAGAGCTGCGCCAGATCGCGGTTGCCGAAGACACGCGCATAGGCATAGGGGGTCGCGCCCTGAAACCGGCGGTTCAGCGCCGCGCCATTGTCCAGCAGCAGCGTGATCATCTGCCGGTCGGCCATGCGGCGGGCGGCCTGATGCAACGCGGGCACCACCCAGGGCGTCTCACCGCCCACGGGGCGCCCGTCAAAGGCGTCAACTTTGGCACCGTGATCCAGCAACAGCTGCACCGCCTGCAGGTCATGGAAATCCATGGCACGGAGCAGCGCGTTGGTGCCCTCCGGCTCGGCACCATGGGCCAGCAACATCCGCAGGCCGTCGTGATGCCCCAGTTCGGTCGCGTGATAAAGGCTCTCGCCGTCATCGGGGTTGGCACCCTGCTCCAGCAGCCATTGCCCCAGCGCCATGTTGTCGGCATGGCCAATCGCAAAATAGAGCGGCGACAGGCGGTGGTCGCTGCCGTCATGCACCGGCGCACCAAGGTTGATATCCGCGCCCGCCGCCAGAAGCGCCTCGGCGATGGCCAGCATATCCGCCTCCCGCTCCGGCGCGTGGTGGATCCATCGGGAGCGCGCTAGAATGGTCATCGGTGGGGCGACATCGCCGATCAGCGCCGTTGCATGCTGCGCGGATTGGTCCAGTGCCGCCAGCACCTCGGCCTTGCGCAGCAGGCTGAGGCTGAGGCCAAAATCACCATCCGCAAGGGTCGGGGTGTCAGCCAGCAACTGATCCGCAACCGCAAAGTGACCAGCATAGAGCGCCCCCCGCAGACGCTGGCGTTTGGCGGCCAGATCCATCCCCAACAACTCTGCCGCGAGTTTGAGGGCAGGCCAGGAGGGAAAGCCGTTTTCCCGCGCGATCACATGCAGATAGTCGGCATGTCTCAGCGGGGTTTCAGGTTCGCGTGGTCGCTGGCTGGCGATCCGCTGCAGGGCGATAGTGTCGTGGGAGTGATGGGCTTTGCGCAGCGCCTTTGCGTCGCGGCGCAGTTGGTCCAGAGATTTGGTCATCGGTGTCCTCATTCAACGCCCGACGGTCCGCTATGTGCGAGCATGAGACATACCGAAGAAGGCTGTCGTCTGATGTGGTTTGGGGTGCCGATGACGGCTTTCCGCGGACCTGGTGGCTCCCCCGGCAGCGGTGTCATGTTAGGCCGATGCCCCGCTTAGGGCAAGAGGCCCGGGCACTGGGGCACGGAGGGGGATGGCGCCCCTTTCTGCCGGTGAGGACAGTTCTGTCAGTACATCACCTGGTTGAGGGTGATATGGAGCGGGGAGCCTGCCGGCAGTTTGGTGCTGCCGCGGGCGATCAGCCAGCCATCTGCGCGTTCAAGCCGCGCCACCACCTGCAGGGTCGGGGAGAGGGCGGACAGCGCCGCCGATGAGAGGGTGAAGTCGATCCGCTTGGCCCGGCCTGTGCTGATCAGGTCAAACTCCAGCGCCGGATCCGAGGTGCCAGGCTGATCCGGCTTTGATAGGGAAATGGTGATCCGCCCTTTTGGGATCTTGGCGTCCCCTGCAAAAATCAACCTGCCCTGCACGACCTCCGACTGGGCCTTGGCGCGATACGTCAGGGCCGTCAGTGCGAAACCGGCAGCCCCCAGAAGCAACGCGCGGCGGTGAGGATGGCGAGGCATGGTGTGTCCTTTGTCGACCTGAGGCAGGCACAGGGAGTGATGAGACCCCCTGTGCCAAGTTTACCGGCTATTTCTGGACCGGATCAGATGATCACAAAATCATCTGCGCCCAGCTGCAATCCGGACTGCAACTGCGCAAACTGGATGGCATCAACGCCGCCAATCCCGTCCGCATCATAGGAGAGCGCCCCACTGTCGGAGTTGTAGACAATGCGGTCCGCGCCATCCAGCGCGGTGCCAGAGGCGCTGCTGTGGAAGGCGTTGAAGTCAAGCACGCCGGCCTCTCCCACCTCAGTAAAGATGGCGCTGTCCAGCAGGATCGTATCGCTGGCGGTATCGAAATCGCGGATCTCGTCAATGTTATCCGCCCCCAGTTCGGTGGAGAAGCGGAAGAAATCATCCCCTTTGCCACCGATCAGCGTATCGTCCATCAGCCCGCCATCCAGCAGGTCATTGCCACGTCCGCCTCGCAGAACATCTGCGCCAGCCTCACCCGGTTGCGCCGGTGCCGGTGGGAATTCAACCGAGACGTTCAGCTCATAGGTGGAACCTTCCGGCACGCTTTCGGACCAGCCTTCGGCGGCATCCGGTGACCAGCTGCCCTCGACAATGAAATAGGTGCCGGTTTCCTCGACCACAAAGACGGTGCTGGAATCGCGGTTGCTGGTGGAGCCGGGATCGCCGCCGCCATCATCGTTCTGGGTGACGATATTGCCCTCGCTGTCCAGCAGGCGGACCCAGCTGTCGTGGACATTGGGATCGGCGATGCCGTCGATGTCGATGGTCAGCACGGTGCCTGCCGCCAGATCAATGCTGTAATAGCCCCCCTGCCCGTTGCCGGTGGCATTCACCGTGGTGTGCAGCACGGTGGTGGAGTCAAAGATATCCGGATCCTCGGTCAGCGAGAAATTGTCCGAGATATCAAAGGCGGTTTCCATCGAGTTGTTGGTGGCGTCCGGCCCCAATGTGGCATAGCCGGTGCCCATACCCGGCTGCGGTATCGCATCCGCTGCATCGGCGTAATCCCCGAGTAGAATGTCGTCGCCGGCCGCGCCGCGCAGGGTGTCATCGCCGCCCTGCCCGGTCAGCACATTGGCACCCTCATCCCCCTTCATCCGGTCGTTGAAACCAGAACCAGACAGGTTTTCGATAGAGACATAGGTGTCGCCCTCGGTCTTGCCATTGGTCATGTTCAGTCTCACGCCACGGGCCGACTGCGCGTAATCTGCGGTATCGCGACCAATCCCGCCATCCAGCAGGTCTGCCCCACCGCCACCGCTCAGGACATCATCACCCGCACCGCCGCGCAGGGCATTGTCGCCATCGGAGCCAATGAGGTAATCGTCGTGGAAGGAGCCGGTCGCATTTTCCACATCGACAATGATATCATGACGAATGGTGGTGCCGCGCCCGACAATCTGCACCGGACCATCGGCATCGCCCCCACGGGCGGTGCCGTTTTCCAGATCCACCGTCACGCCAACGGAACTGGTGGTATAGAGCACCGTGTCCACGCCTGCGCCACCGTCGAGATAATCCTGACCGCTGCCGCCGATCAGCACGTCATCGCCGTCCTCACCATAGAGCATGTCACCGTCGTTGCCGCCGTCCAGCGTGTCGTCACCGCCACCGCCGTTGAAGACGTCGCCGCCGCCCTGCCCCCAGAAGTGGTTGTTGTCGGAGGTGCCGATAAAGCGGTCGATGCGATCATCGGAGCCGATCAGGTTTTCAATACTGTAGAAGGTATCGCCCGACGCGGTGCCGCCGCTGGCCACATTGGTCTCCAGATTGACCAGCAATTGGAACGGGCTTTCCTGGCTGAAATCAACGGTGTCACTGCCAGCCCCACCGCGGAACACATCCTGACCGGCCTGACCGCGCAAGAGGTCATCGCCGTCGCCGCCGTCCAGCAGGTCATCACCGGCCCCCCCGTTGATGGTGTCATTGCCGTCGCCACCATAAAGCGCATCATTGCCATCATCCGTTTCGGTCTGATCCTCCAGATCCTCAATCGCGATGGTGTTGTTGATGTCGCGGCTGGCCAGCGTGTCACGACCACCGATGATCAGATCATCACCGCCAAGGCCGAAGATCGTGTTGCCCCCTGCGCCACCGTCCAGGGTTTCACTGCTCTCATCGCCGATGATCAGGCTGTCGGTCGCATCAGTCGGCCCGCCGTTTGGCGCATCCGGCGCGTCACTGCCCGGTGTTCCCGGCGTGCCGCCTGCGTAGATGATAGTCTCCACATTGGCGATGTCGCCCAGATCCAGCCCATCGGCCACCACGATCACGGTGTCATTGCCGCCGTTTTCTTCCTCGCGGACGATATCATCAATGGAATCAACAAAATAAACGTCATCGCCGCCATTGCCCGCCATCCGGTCATTGCCCGCGCGCCCGTCCAACACGTTGTCGCCATCATTGCCAATCAGGATATCGTCGTAGCTGCTGCCGATCCCTGTCTCGATGTAATATTCCGTCTGGTCGGCATTGTGGCCCGCAAAGATCGACACATTGTTGCTGTGGCCGTTGACGCTGGAGAACTCACCCGCGCGCAGGTCCAGAATGGTGCTGGCGGTGGAACCGGAGAAATCAATGGTGTCATCACCGCCGGTGTCATGGATCACAAAGCCGATGTCATGCTGCGGCCCGTCCTCGGTCAGCAGGTAGCCATAGTCGGTGCTGTTGAAACCATAGGTATTGTCGTCGGTATTGAGGTTGATGGTCTGATAGGTCCGCACGCCGTCATCATCGACGGTCGAATAATAACGCCGGATGATCGCCTCGATGTCGCCCATCAACGGGGTCACCGCCGACCAGCGTGTCTCCTCGCCCACGTCGATGCCATCAAAATAGGACATGACGCTGTACTGCTGGCGGTCATAGGTCCAGGTGGCATTGTTCAGATAGTTGATCTGCACTCCGCCGGGGCCGCTGTAGTTGTAGAGACCGGGATGATTCAGGCCGAATTCATGGCCAAACTCATGCACGAAGGTGTCAAAGACATAGCCGCCAAGATCGGTGATATTCGGCTCGGTGTCGTGGAAGCGCTGGCCGACACTGACATAGCGGTCGCTGGAAAAGGCGCTGCCGTCGCTCGGCTCGCCGATTTCGGGGCTGACCACCTCCATCCAATGGAGATCCGCATCATAGGGCGCATCATCGACAATCTCGAACTGCAACGGCGTGACCGAGGACCACATCTCCAGCGCACCGATGGCGGCGTCCTTATAGGCCGGGTGATCGTTCAGCCCGGTCAGGTTGATCACCAAGGGTTCAGCGGCGATTTCCGGGGTCAGGCTGCGGCCAAGCGCGCCCAGATAGTCAAGAAACCCCTCGTAATCCTCGCTCTTGCCAAAGGGGTTCTCCGGCGTCTGATCATTGGTCCACCACTCGGTGGTGCTGTCGGTTGTTGCGGGCATGTTTGCCTCCCTGTCATTCAACCCAGAGTAGTCCGACCTGTTGGGCAAAATTCACCCGCAGCCCTCCGCAGGCATAGCGGAGCGCCCGGGCAGCCATTGGCCGACCTCGGAGATTATAGATATATTGGTTTCGCGCCCTGATCGTTTCCGAATTGAATGATCGTACAACTCACTATTTCTGGTGAGTTTTTCAACATTCCTTCGTTTCGGCAAAAGCTGGCCCATTGACGTGGGGGAATGGGCGAAGTTGTGCGGAGAGATGCCAGCGCTGCAACTCCACGCAGAACGGCGAATTGACAGCTGGTCGCCGCCTCACCGATCGAATCAATCTTAGGTAGTGTATCTGTGGCGCGCTGGGAGGCCTCATAGCTTGCCCCGCGACAAAGGGGCCAGTTCTCCGGTTGCCGGACTGGAGACACCCTCTGCCATCAGGGTGCACATCAGACATAGGCGGAAGGCAGATACAGAAAAAGGCGCCCGTTGGGCGCCCTGTCTAGAATTCGTCAGTTCATTCTGCCTCCGGCTCGCCAGACCTAACGCGTAGTTACCGGCGGGGGCATATCGCCCAAGCATCTGCAGGTGACAGGCGCGAGACCTTAATGTGTCCAGGGGGCGCGGCGGTTGGTGGCGAAGTTTTCGCCGTAGCCGCCAGCGCGGACATTGGCCTTGCGGCTCTTTGGCTCTGTCACCACGGCGTCGATGCCGTTGGCCTCGGCGTATTCCAGCGCGGCCTCTTTGGTGTCGAAGCGCAGGCGCACTTGGCTCTGGGTATCATGCGAAGACGTCCAGCCCATCAGCGGGTCCACTTCCCGCGCACTGGTCGGCACGAAATCCAGAACCCATTTGCGGGTTTTGGCCATACCGGAGGTCATGGCGTTCTTGGCTGGCCGATAAATCCGCGCTCGCATGGGATATCTCCTCGTCAATCTCTGCCCCCTATATGCGCTGAACCCTGCGGGCGGGCAAGGTGGCAAATGCCGCAGATTGCGCAGGTTTGGGTGGAAAACCGGGGATTTCAGGACCTTCGCGACAGGTTTGAGCGCAAAGCGGGGCCTTCATCTATGCGCGCGGGCAAAATCCCCCTTGAATAAGAACAAAAACAGACCAATCTCTGCCCCTAGCAGGAGAGAGCCACAATGCCATACGCCCATTCCGACAAATCCATGCCGATGATGGCTGACCGCGCGCCGCAGCACCGCCCCAAGCTGGAAGGCGGGCGAGAGTTTGTGATGCATACGGAGTTTGATCCGGCGGGCGACCAGCCCACCGCAATCAAGGAGCTGTCAGCAGGCGTGCTGGACGGCGAGCGCAATCAGGTGCTGCTGGGGGCGACCGGTACGGGCAAGACCTTCACCATGGCGAAGGTGATCGAGGAGACCCAGCGCCCGGCCATCATCCTCGCCCCAAACAAGACACTGGCGGCGCAATTATACGGCGAATTCAAAGGCTTCTTCCCGGAGAACTCCGTCGAATACTTCGTCTCCTTCTACGACTATTACCAGCCAGAGGCCTATGTCGCGCGCTCCGACACCTATATCGAGAAGGAAAGCCAGATCAACGAACAGATCGACCGGATGCGCCACTCCGCCACCCGGTCGCTGTTGGAGCGGGATGATGTGATCATCATCGCGTCTGTGAGCTGCATCTACGGTATCGGCTCGGTCGAGACCTATTCGGCGATGACGCAGGATTTGAAGGTCGGCGATGACTATGACCAGCGGCAGGTCATGGCCGATCTGGTCGCGCAGCAGTACAAACGCAACGATCAGGCGTTTCAGCGCGGCAGCTTCCGGGTGCGCGGCGATTCGCTGGAGATTTTCCCCGCCCACCTTGAGGATCGCGCCTGGCGGCTGTCCTTCTTTGGGGAGGAGCTGGAGGGCATCACCGAATTCGACCCGCTCACCGGCGAGAAAACCGGCACCTTCGATCAGATCCGCGTCTATGCAAATTCCCACTATGTGACCCCGAAGCCGACGCTGAAACAGGCGGTCATTTCGATCAAAGAAGAGCTGAAGATGCGGCTGGATCAGCTGGTTGGTGAGGGCAAGCTGCTGGAAGCACAGCGGCTGGAGCAGCGCACCAATTTCGACATTGAAATGCTGGAGGCCACCGGCCATTGCAACGGGATCGAGAATTACTCGCGCTATCTGACGGGGCGCGCCCCGGGGGAGCCGCCCCCTACCCTGTTTGAATTCATCCCGGACAATGCCATTGTTTTTGCGGATGAATCCCATGTTTCCGTGCCGCAGATCGGCGGCATGTACAAAGGTGACCACCGGCGTAAATTCACATTGGCCGAACATGGTTTCCGCCTGCCGTCCTGCATGGATAACCGTCCCCTCAAGTTTGAGGAATGGGACGCGATGCGCCCGCAATCGGTCTTTGTCTCGGCAACGCCGGCGGCCTGGGAGATTGAGCAATCGGGTGGCGTTTTTGCTGAACAGGTGATCCGCCCAACTGGCCTGTTGGATCCGCAGGTCGAAATCCGCCCGGTGGATATGCAGGTCGACGATCTGCTGGACGAGGTGCGCCGCGTCACCGCAGATGGGTTCCGCACGCTGGTGACCACCCTCACCAAACGCATGGCCGAGGATCTGACCGAATATATGCACGAACAGGGGATCAAAGTCCGCTATATGCATAGCGACATCGACACGCTGGAGCGGATCGAAATCCTGCGCGATCTGCGGCTTGGCGCCTTTGACGTGCTGATCGGCATCAACCTGTTGCGTGAGGGTCTGGATATCCCCGAATGCGGGCTGGTCGCCATTCTGGATGCCGACAAGGAGGGCTTCCTGCGCTCCGAAACCTCGCTGGTTCAGACCATCGGTCGCGCGGCCCGGAATGCTGAAGGCCGGGTTATCATGTATGCTGACCGCATCACGGGTTCGATGGAACGCGCCCTTGGCGAGACCAACCGCCGCCGCGAAAAACAGATCGCCTATAACGAGGAACACGGCATCACCCCCGCAACCGTCAAGAAAAACGTCGAGGATGTGCTGGCGGGTCTCTATGAGGGCGATGTGGATATGAACCGCGTCACCGCCACCATCGACAAACCGATGCATGGTGCCAATCTGGAGGCCCACCTGGCCGGGCTGCGCGAGCAGATGCGCAAGGCCGCCGAGAACCTGGAGTTCGAGGAAGCCGCGCGGCTGCGCGACGAGGTCAAGCGGCTGGAAGCGGTGGATCTGGCGGTCTCTGACGATCCGCTGGCGCGGCAATCCGCGATTGAGGCCGCATCAGATGCGGCGGTGAAATCACGCGGGCGTTCCACTGCGGGCAAGGCCGGGACACGGGCCTATCGGGGCAAGTCGCAGAAGAAGTTTTCGTCGTAGGCTCAGCGGGGCTAGCTGGTTCACGAGAAGATAGCGGAGGCAACAGCGCCCGCCCCCCGACAAACCGGACACGAAAAAAGCCCCCCGCGATGGCGGGGGGCAAACTGTGCCGGATCAGGCAGCTGCGTCTCTTAGTTGGATTCGGCGGCAACTTCGTCAGCGGCGTCTTCCGGCGGGGTCACTTTCAGGCCGGGAACCGAGATTTCAGCTTCTTCCATGGTCACATCGACGTCGGGGACCTTCACCGTTGCGGTTTCCTCGGTAATGGAGACGGACCCCACCTCGGCATCGAATTCAGGCAGGTTGCCGCCTTCGACGCTGACATCAACGTCAGGCAGGCTGGCTTCTTCAGTCTGGTCGACGTCCACCATGTAGATACCAATCGCAACGGCGATGACGGCAATAACACCCAGGACAATTCCAGTAGTGGTTTTCATAACGTGGTTCCTTTCCAATTGCGATACATCTCGGTGATGGTTCGGAGAGGAAACGAGATATCCGGTGAATTGGTTCCAAAAATTTTTATCGGAACATTCTGAGCCTTTGCATGGTTGGGATCACAGAACACAATCATTGGAGAGAGAAAATGGGTTACAGTCTTCTTGGTCTGATCATTCTAATTGCCGATCTCTATGCGATTTATCAGGTTCTGACCTCAGGCGCCTCGACCGCGGCCAAGGTGGTCTGGACCCTCGTCATTCTGGTCCTGCCTGTCATTGGTCTGATCGCATGGCTGATCGCTGGCCCACGCGGCGACAAAGCACGCATCTAACAATATGTTATGAAGAAAAATGCCCCGATACCAGACGATGGTATCGGGGCATTTTTTTTGATGACCTGCGCGATCAGGGGCGCAGCAGGCAAAGGCCTGGACATCGGTTTAATGCGCTGTCTTTAGTTGGCGATACCTGACGTCCGGGCATGTCGTTCTTAAAAATCAAAAAGATCTTCGAGAAACCCACCACGTTTTTTCTTGTAGCGTTTTTTGGAATAATGCCGATCTGAATCGCGTTTCTCGGGGCGGTAGCTGTCACGCGGCGGCGTGGGTTGCTGCGGCGCGGATCGTTCAATGATCTTGTCCAATTCACCACGATCCAGCCAGACACCCCGGCATTGCGGACAGTAATCGATTTCCACTCCGGCCCGGTCGGTCATGACCAGCTGTGTGCCATCAATTGGACATTGCATCGTTTTCTCCTCACAAAACATGATTGCATTGCAAGTGGGGTCGCTTTTGCCGCACGACAAGTCTGGCGGCGCAATATTGCGCGCCCGGCGTCAAAACAGCGCAAGCCTCAGCGTACGACATGTACCGCACAGGACGCGTGTCGCACCACCTGGGTGGCGGTTGAGCCGAGCAACAGATCCTGCATTCCGGGACGGTGTGACGCGATGATGATGAGATCGGGAGAATTGTCTTCGGCCCAGTCGAGGATGGCGCGGCCGGAATGGCCGTCGATCAGCAGGCCGCTGGCATTCGGCAGGGTTTTGGCCAGCCCGTCCAACTCTGCTTGCAACGCCTTGCGCGCCGCATCGAGGTAATCAACCGGCATGTAGGAAATCGCATAGGCCGGCACCTGTTCGACCACATGCAAAAGCGTGATCTTCGCCTCCGGCGTGGCCAGCAGCCCCGCGAGTTTCAGTGGGCCGCTGACATCGCGATCCGGGTCGAATGAAATCGGGACAAGAATATGGCTGTACATCTGCGCTTTCCTCTGTCTGTGACCGCATCATGGGACAGGCCTATCATGGGGCAGGCCCGAAGCGCCTGCCTTGATCAAGATCAGCTGCCCACAGATGGGAAACGCGCCACAGATCAAAAGGTTGCGGCGACCTCATACATCACCGGCTCAAAGCTGCGGCAAAGCTCATTGATCTTGCGATTGCGGTTGCGCATCTCGGCGCTGCGCAACATGGCCATAAAATCCTCGCGCCGACGCCACTGGGAATAATTGGCAATCCGCGTCTGAGCATCGTTCACATGCAACCCGGCGGAAATGAACCCCGGCTGATGGGAAATAAACTCGGCATAGGCCTCAGTCAGGGCGTCCAGAAGGTCCTGGCAGGTGCCCGGTGTCATCTCGAATGTGGTGATGACGGTTTGGGTTTCGGTATTGGTCGCGATCGTCGGCATGGCTTCCTCCGTTGTCCGGGTCCAGCCTACGCCGGTTTGGGAAAATCCGGCAGAGATTTTTGCCACACCGGGCGGCCAACCTGATGTTCCACAAAAAGAGTGGTCAAAAGTGAAAACAACTTTAAGATGTTTTCATGTCTCATCACTTCGCCCGTCTTCTGGCACTGATCCTGGCCTGTCTGATGCCTTCGGCACCGGTCTTTGCCGGGGCGTGGTTACAGCAAAAAGGACAGGGGTTCAGCGCAACCAGCCTGACCCTGCGGCGGGATCTGGCCGCGATAAAGGGGCTGGACGCAGGACAGCGCATCCCGGCTGAGGTTGGCTATTACGGTGAATACGGGCTGCACCCGCGCTGGACCGTGGGGGTGGATCTGAACCTGAGCCGGGGCAGCTCTGCCCATGCGCTGCTGTTCGTGCGCCATCCCCTGCCCCAGCTGGGGCACGCCAATACGGCGGTGGAACTGGCGTTGGGGCTGAACCAGAGCAGCGCGGTCTGGGCGCCAATGCAGCGACTGACGCTGTCATACGGGCGCGGGTTTGACACCCGGTGGCGCGACCGGCCGCTTTCGGGATGGGTGGCGCTGGATCTGGGCCATGAATGGCGCAGCAAGGGGCTGGAGCAGACCTGGAAACTGGATGCCACATTCGGGCTGAACCGCCCCGGCAAACTGGCGCCGCTGTTGCAGGTGGAAACCAGTAAAACGGCTGGGGCCTCGCTCTCCGTTGCGGTCACCCCCAGTCTGCGGGTGCCACTGGCGCGTCGCTTCGGCAAGGACGCGCCAGAGCTGGTGATTGGCCTACAACACAAGCGGACCGAGACCCGGTCGCTGGGGATCAAACTGGCGATCTGGCACCGGTTCTGACCCCGTCCGCGCATCTCAAGGCGAGGGTCACTTGTCCACCCGGACGGTCACCTGCACAGTGCCGCGCACCGCCTCGGGCCAGATCAGCTGCACCTGATCGCGACGGCTGCCAACCCGCAGTTTGGTGTGCGGCATGGCGTGGCGGTCTGCGCCGCCACTGACCTCCACCGGGCCAATCGCGATGACGCTGTCGACCCCCCGCGCCTGCCCGCGGAACGGCAGCATATCATCAGTGTCGACCGTCCAGGTCTTGGCCGTACTGCCCTGCACATGTTCAATCCGCAGCGGATTGGCCACGGCGGCTGAGACATTGTGATAGGTGTTGCCCTCGTAAAAGATGCTCTTGGAGCGACTGAAATCGAGATCCGCAAAGCTGGTATCCACCCGTTCCGCCCGGTCGATGGAGCCATTGATGGAGCGGAATTTATTCCCCGACACCGTCATCCCATTGAGGAAATGGCCGCTGCCATAGGGTTTGACCACGATGTAGCTGAACCAGCGGGCCACATCACCGGAGAGGAACACATTGTCAGTGATTGACAGCGCGCTGAAGGAAAAGCCGCTGCTGAAATCCGGCCGCGCATCGCGTTCATTGGTCCATTCCACAAAGCAGTTGTCGATGTAATTGTCCGACACGGTGGAAGCGCAATTGGTGCTGGTCAGGATCAGCCCGGCGGTGCGACTGCCATCGGCGACGGTATCGCCCTGAAAGAAGTGGTTGCCGGTCACGGTCTGGTTCTGCCCGCCCAGGAGGGCGAAATGGCGGAACTTGGTCGCACGGTTGTTGCGCAGCTTGGCGTCATTGGCATTCACATTCAGCGCGATGGACTGGCGCGCGGAGACATTCAGCGGCTCCTCATCGGAGAGGAACTGGCAATTGTCCACCAGAATGCCCTGACAGCCCGACCCGATGGAGGTGAGGCCGCGATTGAGCGGACGCGAGATGAAACAGTGATCCAGACTGAACACCGTGCCGGCAGGCGCAAGACGGATCCCGCTACAACGGCCCGCGCATTGGATTTCCACCTCGGTCATGCCGAATTTGCTGAGCGCGCTGAAACCGCTGAAATCCAGCATGTATTTGAAGTCGCGGAAGGTGAATTGCTGCGTGCCGACCGCATCGTAAAGCGGCGCGGTCAGGGTCAGTTCCCGCGCGCCCACGTTTTTGGCCCGGACATAGATCTCGCGCCCGACGCCGCTGCCTTCGACCAAGGCGCCGACGGGGATATTGGCGATATTGGCGACATTGGTCAGCTTGCGCGCGTCGCTGGTGCTGTAAGTCGCCTGTGCAGTCACCGTGTCGGTGTCCCAGGCGGCATTGGCGGCGGCCTCCAACTGGCCATTTCGGATCACCCGGCGGGTGGCATAGCTGGTTTTGTTGGGCACCGCCGCCTGCATATCGACCGGCCCGCGCAGGGTGACCTTGCGCCCGCAGAGATCCAGCGATTCATGGTCGGCGTTGTTCAAAAGCGCCTGAAACGCCTTCTTGAAGCCCAGTTCCTCATCCCCGAAGGCGGCAGCGTAGCTGGGGAAATCAAAGTTGCGGGTGAGCAGCAGCATCCGGTTGGTGGGCATGCGGACGGTGCCCTCAAACCGGACCTCATGGTTCATAGAGACCGTGCTGGCGAGGAAGAACTCCCCCGCCGGAACCAGCACACGGCGGCCTGCGGCGGCGGCATCTGCGGCCTCAAAGGCGGCAGTATTGTCGGTGCTGCCATCGCCGACGGCGCCATAATCGGTGACATCCACAAGGCTGATCATGTCGCGCAGGAACACGCCGGTGACATCGCGCACCGCGATATCCTCGATTCGCACCACGCCGCCGTTTGCCCCGATCAGATCCAGCCCCACATGGGCAAAGCGCGCGGCACGGCCCCAGGGCATATCGACGCCATTGCGGCTGCCGGTGCCGACAATGGCCGTGACCTCAACCACCTCGCCGTAGGTGGAGAGGCTGGTGCCCGGCCCGGTTTCCACCACGCCGTCCAGATGGCCGCCGCCGGACTGTCCGGCCCAGGCCGCGATGCGCACTGTGGGCAGGGCGCCGCTGATCGCCTTCACCTTTGCGGTGATCTGCAGATAGCAGCCCGGCGTCAGCATGGTGCGGGTCATATTGCGCAGTTTTTGCACCGAGGTGGTTTTTTGCAGCTCCAGACAGCCACCGAAATCGGGGTCCGCCGCGACAAAGGCCGCATTGGCCGCCCCCTGATAGGTGTCCGATCCCGGTGTGCCATTGCCGCTAGACCAGTTGGCCAGCCCCTCAGCAAAGGCCGGGGGCATCAGCTCTACGCCGTCAGTGATCGCTATGTTCATCAGTCACCCTTTCCAAAACCGCCGTTTCCGGCACCGCAGGCCGCAGCCCGGTTCAATCAGGGAAAGGGTTATACCGGGCGGGATTTAACGCGCTGTCAGAGGGGCGTTCGCAGGGTATGCACCACCCCCGTTGTAGAAGGGGGCGGTCGATTGGTCATCGAGTGGGCGGGTCAAGCAGTCGGGGCGTCCGCAGTCAGCAGCTGGACCGCGTTGATTTTCCAGCCCGCCGCAGTCTCAACCATCTGATAATCAAGGAGGTGCACGCGCCCCTCGGGGTCGGTGATCATCACCCGCTGCCACAGGCCGCCCGCAACATTGCGCAGATCCAGATAGCGTACCTCATCGGGTTGCCAGACCATGGGGTAGCCGGACTGTACCATGGTCGCAAACCGCTCAGAGCTGCCAAACAATCCCTGGATCATCGGAGACGCATGGGCAAAGGCAGCCTCCGCATCGCCGCGCAGAAAGGCCGCGATCTGATCGCTGATCACCCCGGTAATGGCCGTATCGCGCCCCTCAGCAGAGGCGGAAACAGGCAGCGCCATCATGGCGACGCAGATACTCATCAACATAAACTTGCGCATAAAACATCTCCCTTGATGAGAGATCAGCTAGGCCGCCGCTTGCACCCGTCAATTCACGCCAACCTGACAAAACCTGCCCCGCAACGGAAAAAGGGCACCCGTCGGGGCGCCCTTTTCCGATGTTTTTCTGTGGTCTGACAGCCGGTTAGACCAGCTCACCTGCCAGCGCCTGATCAATCAGCTTGATGGTGTCCTCGACCCCGTAAAGGGCGATGAACCCGCCAAAGCGCGGACCCTGGCTGGCGCCCAGCAGCACCTCGTAGATGGCCGAGAACCAGGCCCGCAGCGGCTCGAACCCGTGGATCTTGCCAATGGCAAAGACGACGGATTGCAGGAACTCCTCATCCGCGAAATCCGCCTCGGGCAGCGGATCGGTGTTGCCTGCGAGTTCATTCTTCTTGGCGATCGCAGCGAGGGCCGCCTCAGACGATTTCAGCGCATCTGCCAGATCCTGAAGCGCCGCGCGCTCCTGATCGGTGGGCAGACGGTAGGTTTTCTCCGGTTTCACGAAATCGTTGAAATAGGCCACCGCGAAGCCTGCGGCCTGATCCATTGTCGGGTTGCTTTCGGGCGTCGCATCAGGCGCGTATTTGTTGATGAAGCCCCACATGGTGGCCTTGTCCTCGGCGCTGGAGGCGGAGGCCAGATTGAGCAGCATCGAGAAGGGCACCACCATATCGGACTGTGGCACGTCACCGCCGTGGATGTGCCAGACCGGGTTATTGAGCTGTGCCTTCAGGTCCTGGCCATGATAGGCGCGCAGCTGCTGGTGGTATTCGTCCACCGCCTTGGGGATCACATCGAAATGCATCCGCTTGGCGGTCTTCGGCTTCTGGTACATGAAATAGGCCAGGCTCTCGGTCGAGGCATAGGTCAGCCATTCGTCGATCGAGATGCCGTTGCCGGAGGTTTTGGAGATCTTCTGACCGTTGGCATCCAGAAACAGCTCATAGGTGAAATGCTCCGGCGCGCGGTGGCCCAGCACCCGGCAGATGCCGTCGTAGATCGGCGTATTGGTGGAATGGTCTTTGCCGTACATCTCAAAATCGACACCCAGTGCGGCCCAGCGGGCGCCGAAGTCGGGCTTCCACTGCAGTTTCACATTGCCGCCGGTCACCGGCAGCGTCCATTCTTTGCCGTCTTCATCGTCAAAGGTGACGGTGTAGGTTTCGGCGCAGACCTTCTTCATCGGCACATAAAGGACGCGGCCGGTTTCCGGGTGGATCGGCAGGAAGATCGAATAGGTCTGGCGGCGCTCTTCGCGCAAGGACTTCAGCATGATCGCCATGACGTCGTCATACTTATCAACCGCGCGCTTCAGCACCTCGTCGAACTGGCCGGATTCATAGAATTCTTTGGCCGAGTAGAAGTCATACTCAAAACCAAAGGTGTCCAGGAACCGGCGCAGCATGGCGTTGTTGTGATGGCCAAAGCTCTCATGCGTGCCGAAGGGATCCGGAACGCTGGTCAGCGGCTTTTGCAGATGGTCCTGCAGGCTCTCTGGGTTGGGGACATTGCCCGGCACCTTGCGCATACCATCGAGATCATCCGAGAAGCAGATCAGCTTCGTCGGGATGTCGGAAATCACCTCAAAGGCGGTTTTGATCATCGTGGTGCGGGCAACCTCGCCGAAGGTGCCGATATGCGGCAGACCGGAGGGGCCATAGCCGGTTTCAAACAGAACATAGCCCTTCTCCGGCGCGCCCTTGGCATAACGTTTGAGAACCCGGCGGGCTTCTTCAAACGGCCAGGCTTTGCTCTTCAGAGCTTCTTCGCGCAGATCAGACATTGTTTTCTCCATCGGCAACCGGGCACTGCTCCGGTCGGGCTGCCTGCCGCCACGGGTGATGCCGCTATGGGCGGCGATATTGCGGGCGACAAACCACTGCCGGGCACCCCATGCACCCGGTCGGCCTCACCTATGGCGGCAGGCGAAATGAGTCAAGAAACAGCAGCCCTGACGCCCATACCGTGCCGGTGCCTGCGGCGGAATATGCACGATGACGCATTGTCCCGTTGATCGGGGTCGACACGATGCCTATTCTTCTATGCAGAACACATGCCAATTTACTGGATTTCATAATGAACACCCAAACCGCCCATCCCTTTACCCCGCAGGATTGCCTTGTTGCGCTGATGGTGGCGGTGTCGGCCTCGGATGAGAACATCCGCACCGCTGAACTGGTGAAAATCCAGTCGGCGGTGAATATGCTGCCCGTGTTTGCAGATTACGACATTGACCGGGTCAATCGCACCTCGCAGACGGTGTTTGACCTGTTTGAGCAGGAAGACGGGCTGGACGCGCTGTTTGGGCTGATCCGTGAGGATCTGCCGGAGCGCCTGTTTGAGACCGCTTATGCGCTGGCCTGCGATGTGGCTGCCGCCGATGGCAGCCTGGCGGAGTCCGAACTGCGGCTTTTGGAAGAGATCCGTTATGAGCTGAACATCGACCGGCTGCACGCCGCCGCCATCGAACGCGGCGCCCGCGCCCGGCATATGGTCTGATGTGGCAGAGGTGCGGGCAGACAGGGACAGGCGGGTATGACAGCGCTCACCACCGCCCCCCGGCTGACAACTGCGCGTTTGGTCCTGCGCGGGCCTGAGCGCGACGATCTGCCCGCCTATACCCGTTTTATGACCAGCGCGCCTTCGATGGTTGCACAGGGTGAGACGATCACCGCAGATCAGGCCTGGTTTGGGTTTCTGACCGGGGTTGGCCACTGGCAGTGGCATGGTTTTGGCTTCTTTACTGTCACATCGCGGGCGAGCGGCGAACCCGTCGGTCGCGTCGGTCTGATCAAACACTCCAACTGGCCGGAGATTGAGCTGGCCTGGCATCTGTTTGAGGGCGCCGAGGGACAGGGTTTTGCGACCGAAGCCGCCATAGCGGTCAGGACATGGGCTTCCGAGGATCTGGGGCTGGATCACCTCTACAGCTATATTGATCACGACAATCTACGGTCGCAGGCAGTGGCGAGGCGGCTGGGGGCTGTCACCGACGGCACCCGCGCCCCGCATGAGCCACAGGCAGAGATCTGGGTCCACGCCATGGCGGGCGGTTAGCGCAGCTGGCAGGAGCTGTAGCCCGGACAGAGAACAGGGCGGGGCAGACGCGCGCACAGACCGATAGAGCCGCGCGTCTGGTCTTGCACCGGATCAGCTGCCGTAAACCCGCCCCCAGCGCTCAATCAGCTTTTGCTGCACCTGCTTGGCGCGGCGGTTCCAGGATCTTGCCCCTTGCGGGCGTTCGCGCTCCGCCCGTGAGATGCGGGAGCGCGCCTTCTGATCGGCACTGAAAATGGCAAAGGCCAGCACGGTGCCATCGGTGGCAGTCATGAACCCGCCAAGACCAGATACGAAGTTGAGCGTACCGGTTTTGGCCGCGACCTTGATCGGATGGCCCTTCAGGATACGGCCCTTGCTGTCGCGCATGGGGAAGGATTTCAGCAAAGGTTTCAACCGCCCATCCCGATAGGAGGCCACCAGCGCGCTGACCATATCATCGGGGGTCACCCGCGAAGCCTCGCCCAGGCCGGAGTGATCCACCAGCCGGGTGTTGGCCATGCCATAGGTGGCCTGCGCCCAGCGGTTCATCGCCACGGCAGAGTCCTTCAGCGTGCGGGGCCGTCCGCCGCGGGCCTGCGTGGCTGCCAGACCGATCATTTCGGCCATCAGATTGTTGGAATATTTCAGCGTCGCTTTCAGCATCAGATCCAGCGGCGGGCTGTTGTGATGGGCCACCACCTGCCCCGAGGGGCGCGATCTGGCGATCTTTGGCGCTGGGAGTTTGATGCCATTGGCACGCGCCATGGTGCGGAAGACATCCGCCGCATAAGCGCCCGGATGGCGCACCGGCAGCCAGCGCGCGCCGCCTTTGCCCAACGCCTTGCTGGCGACCGTCCAGCGGTCAGTATCCTTGCCCTCGGAGTAGCTATAGACCGGCAGGCTGCGCTGGGCGATTTTCATCGTCGCAACAGAGACTTCGGGGCGATATTTCTTGGTCCGAGCATCCATGGTCACGGCCCAGCCCTGGCCCGCACGCTTCCACTCGAAATGGACCCGGTTGTAATTGAGCGCCAGCCCTGAAATCGCCGGGCTGTACCCCACGTGATCGGGCTGGCCGGGATCAATCGACTTGATCTGCGGCAGCGCGCCCTCCCAGACGCGGAAGGCGCCGCGCACCTCGCGGATGCCCGCTGCTTTGAGCGCCTTGGCCAGCTGCGCCAGAGTGTCGGTGTTCAGCATCGGATCGCCGCCGCCCACCAGCACCAGATCGCCTGCCACCACACCGCCGCTGATGCCGCCGGTCGCGACAATCTGCGTAGTAAAGCGATGATCTGCCCCCAGCACATCCAACGCATAAAGCGCGGTCAGCGCCTTGGCGACACTGGCGGGCGGCAAACCCGAACCTGCCCCTTCGGCTTCCAGCCGCAGACCGGTTTTCACATCTGCCACCGCGCAGGCGACCTCCCCCGAGAGGCCGGCCCGGGACAACAGCCCCTTCAGCCCGCCACCCGCGCTGATCAGACTGGCCGGATCGCGCGCCACTGGGCGCAGAGAGACCGCAGGCGCATTGGCCAGCGCAGTATTCGCCGCCACAGAGGCAAGGCCGGAGGTCAGGAAAAAACGTCGCGAAATCATATTAGCAATAGTCTACTCAAAACCCCTACAATTCTGCAAACGCGCCACAGGCTTTTATGTCGCGGGGCCGCGGAGATCTGGCCGCTTTCCCCGGAGGTGGATGCCTGTTACCGCTGGCGCGATGGTACGGGCAGTGATGATCATGTTTGTCGCCATGTCAATGATCCCTGCCGGGGACCTTTGCGGGAAACTGCTCACATCGGGCGGTCTGGCGACACCGGGATTTGTGGCGTGGTCACGGTTTGCAATCGGCACCGTATTGGTGCTGCCCTTTGCCTGTCGCGGGGCGTGGCCGCTGTTTGGCGACTGGCGGCTGTGGCTGCGGGCCGCCCTGCTGAGCGGTGGCATCCTGTCCATTCAGATCGCTCTCAAGACGGAGCCGCTGGCCAATGTTTTTGCGGCCTTCTTTGTCGGGCCGATTGTCAGCTATGGTCTATCGGTGCTGCTGCTGCGTGAACCGGTGACGCTGGCGCGTAGCCTGTTGATGGCGGTGGGGTTCTGTGGCGTGCTGCTGGTTGTGCGCCCCGGTCTTGGCGGCTCGGCCAATCTGATCTGGGCCGCAGTCGCTGGCGTCTGCTATGGTGGTTTCCTCACCAGCTCGCGCTGGCTGTCACATCTGGGCACCCCGTTGCAGCTGAGCCTGACACAGCTGTCGATCAGCGCATTGCTGACCCTGCCACTGGGGCTGGCAGCCCTGCCTGCCCCCAGCCTGAGCACCGCCGCACTGACCTTTGGCAGCGCCGGGTTTTCGATGCTGGGCAATCTTCTGCTGCTGTTTGCCTATGCGCAGGCGCCTGCATCGCGTCTGGCGCCGCTGGTTTATTTCCAGCTGATCGCAGCGGTGTCGCTTGGATGGTGGGTGTTTGCGCAATGGCCCGACCCGCTGACCTGGGCTGGGCTTGCGGTGGTGATCGGCGCCGGGCTTCTCTCAGCGCGGCTGCGTCGCTGACCAATCGCCCCGCGCCCGGATCTCGCTTGAGCTGGCGTTGACCATTGGTACATTCACAAAACACCAGGCCGGTGCGCAGGCCTTTGCCAACAGGCGGCTTTGCCCGCCCTTCAGCCGGTAGGGCGCATAAAGCCGCGCCGCCGGTGACAGTCGCGCCGAAATCCGGTCTCCGGGCCGTGCCAGCACCCCCACCGGCACCGTCTCAAGGATCTGCTGCCAATCCTTCCAGCGATGAAAATCCGCCAGATTATCCGCCCCCATCAACCAAACAAACCGCACGCCGGGGTGGCGTTTGCGCAGCATGCGCAGAGTTTCGGCGGTGTAGCAGGTGCCAAAATCGGCTTCGATCCCGCTGATCTGCACCCGGGGGTGATCCATCAGGTCCTGCGCCGCCACAATCCGCCGCGCCAAGGGGGCTGGCGGATGCGCCTTCAGCGGATTGCCGGGGGAGACCAGCCAGACCAGCTGATCCAGCCCGAACCGCTTCAACGCGGCAAGCGAGATCGCCCGGTGCCCCTCGTGCGGCGGATCAAAGGAACCGCCCAACAGACCAACAGTGGTTCCGGGCGGGATATGGGGCAGGCGATGCGTCATACCCGCCTTGATGCACAGAGTTAGAAGAGAGATCAATCAGGTGTTGTGGGCTTACCGAAGAACAGGTTGCGTTTCTCACACCTACTCGCCTGCCTGAAGCGACACCTCGTGGCAGTCCAGCCTGGAAATCTGCGGGGCGCGCAGCGAGGACATATGCACGTAGCCTTAAACCACTTCCTTTTCCTGTTTCACCGAGTAGCCCTGCAGCCCAGACAGACAGGGGCGCTGCCCCTCGGCCTTTTGGCCTCACCCCGGAGTATTTGAAGAAAGGTGAAAGCGTAAATCACCTGTCATCTTTCCAGTAAATACTCTGGGGTCCGGGGCAAAGCCCCGGCGACAAAAGGCCTGACAGGCCGTCCCGCAGGACAGGCCAGGCGTGAGGCGTGCTGCGGGGCGCCCTACCCCGATGGAAACTGCAAGAGCCGCCGCGCTCATCCCGCATTGCCCCGGCCCGCCCCATCCGTTATCACACCAGCCAGCGAAATTCCCCCATCACGGAGCAGTCACATGGCCGCCTATCAATACGTCTACCACATGCAGGGGGTCTCCAAGACCTATCCCGGTGGCAAGAAATGCTTTGAAAACATTCACCTGTCCTTTCTCCCCGGTGTGAAAATCGGTGTTGTCGGCGTCAACGGCGCTGGTAAATCGACGCTGATGAAAATCATGGCCGGTCTGGATACCGATTTCACCGGCGAAGCCTGGGCGGCTGAGGGCGCCAAGGTTGGCTATCTGCCACAGGAGCCGAAGCTGGACGAAAGCCTCACCGTGCGTGAAAACGTCATGCTGGGCGTGGCTGGGAAGAAGGCGATCCTGGACCGCTACAACGAGCTGGCGATGAACTACTCGGACGAGACCGCCGAGGAGATGGCCGAACTGCAGGACAAGATCGACGCCGAGAACCTCTGGGATCTGGACAGCCAGATCGACGTCTCGATGGAGGCGCTGCGCTGCCCGCCGGATGATGCGGAAATCGCCAACCTCTCGGGCGGTGAACGCCGCCGGGTGGCGCTGTGCAAACTGCTCCTTGAAGCGCCCGATATGCTGCTTCTTGACGAACCGACCAACCACCTTGATGCGGAAACCATCGCCTGGCTGCAGCAGCATCTGATCGACTACAAAGGCACCATCCTCTGCGTTACCCACGACCGCTATTTCCTCGATGATATCACTGGCTGGATCCTCGAACTGGACCGTGGCCGGGGCATTCCTTATGAGGGCAACTACTCCGCCTGGCTGGAACAGAAGGCCAAACGTCTGGAGCAGGAAGCGCGCGAAGACAAATCCAAGCAGAAGACGCTGGAACGCGAGCTGGAGTGGATGCGTCAGGGCGCGAAGGCCCGTCAGGCCAAGTCCAAGGCCCGGATCAACGCCTATAACGATCTGGCCAGCCAGTCCGAGCGGGAGAAGCTGACCCGCGCCCAGATCGTCATCCCCAATGGCCCGCGTCTTGGCTCCAAGGTGATCGAGGTTGAAGGCATTTCCAAACACTACGGCGACAAGCAACTGGTTGAGGGGCTGTCTTTTGACCTGCCCCCCGGCGGCATCGTCGGTGTGATCGGCCCCAACGGCGCGGGTAAATCAACCCTGTTCCGCATGCTGACCGGTCAGGAACAGCCCGATGAGGGCAATGTCAGCTACGGCGACACCGTGAAGCTGTCCTATGTGGATCAGTCGCGCGACGATCTGGATGACAACGAAACCGTCTGGGAAGCGATTTCCGGCGGTGCTGAAATCATCGAACTGGGCGACGCGCAGGTCAATTCACGCGCCTATTGCTCTTCGTTTAACTTCAAGGGCGGCGATCAACAGAAAAAATTGAGCCTCCTGTCCGGTGGTGAGCGCAACCGCGTTCACATGGCGCGCCTGCTGAAAGAGGGCGGCAACGTTCTCCTGCTCGACGAACCGACCAACGACCTGGACGTGGAAACCCTGCGGGCGTTGGAAGACGCGCTGGTGGATTTCGCGGGCTGCGCCGTGGTGATTTCGCACGACCGTTTCTTCCTCGACCGGATCTGTACGCATATCCTAGCGTTTGAGGGTGACGCCCATGTGGAGTGGTTCGAGGGCAACTTCGAGGACTACGAAGAGGACAAGAAACGCCGTCTGGGCCCTGATGCACTGGAGCCCAAGCGGTTGAAGCACAAGAAGTTTGTGCGGTGAGTGAGGTGCTCTCCCGGTAGAGAGCCCTTGGTTTGGGCTTTAAAGTCGCAGCGGTCGTGCAAATCTGCCCATCGCTGCGACCCCACTCCAAAACATGAGTATCTTGCGTGAAGAAGGAGGCCCACATCGGCCTCCTTCAAGCTTGGGACGGACAGGCCATAGCCAATATTGTTCCAGCGTCGATTTTTGACGTGCGGTAGTGGAAGCGCCGCCCTGTGCCGGGCCCTTCATCCTCTGTGTGTCTGCTGTTGAGAAAATGCCGCAAAACAGATCGCGGTTCGCCTACGCGCGTCGTCGCATGACACCCGGCTGGCCCAACGAGTGTGCCGAGGTGCACAGCCTCCCCTTTTCTCCATTCCCTACTCCGCCACCTGATCGGCATAATTTGAACAAAATCATCGCTAGTCTTTAACCATACTCTCACGATGCCCCCGGCGAGAACCGCTTGGGGATAGGGCCGGAGAAAGGGCGGAGCATGGCAGGGATTGGTATTCTGGTAGGCGTCATTGGCGGGCTGAATGCAGCCATTCTGGGCTATACGCTGATCGGCCTGTCCTTCGGGATGAGCTTGCTACTTTATCCTCTGTTCGGGGTGCCCTCGGCGATGCTGGCAATCCTGCTGCTTTGGGCACAGAAAGCGGCCCGTGATGCCTTTACCAGAGAAACCCTCGACAATCTGGGACCGGCTGCGCACCAAGGGCTATCGAGGAAACCTGCTCGCGCCTGATTGGCTTCCTCGACAGATGAACAATCCAAAGATGCGCGCGCGGTATACGTACAACTCTGTGCTGTTCTTGCCATAGTTCACAAATAAGCTGCAACAGACACCAACATACTGCCTGTCTGACCGTAAGACGTATTGATTGCACAGCCTACTTTGGGACAGGTTTACCTCTATTTGGGTGAGGTTGCGATGGCTTGGTTGGCGATGTTGACGAGTGCAGGGGTGACAATGCTGGTCACCGTGATTGGGCATGTGGCCTACGACCTGCCGATCTGGGGCCTGTTCCTGCTCTATTCCTGCCTTGGAGGCACATCTGGACTGGCACTCACGGTGTTCCTGATGGTCAAAAACGGCGGGTTCTCGCGCAGTGTATCAGCAAAAAATTCGCAGGATTAGTCAATTCCATGGCGCCCCAACCCTTTACTGGCAAGAGGCACCCTCTAAATTTCATTTCAAAACAATGACCTAACGGATCCTACACGGCGCGCGCCCGTAAGACCCCACCGTCCGTTAACCAGATCTATAGAAAATTTGAACTATTCTTGTGGATATCAGAGCGTTGCGATCCGCCAAAAAAATTGTAGATTAAATGCAACTCAACCCAAAGGGTAGAACTATGGCGTGGATCGGGATCATTGTGGGCACTTTTGCAGGGGTTTTCTCTGCTGTGGCGGCCTATACCCTATATGCCTTGCCCCTCTGGTACAGCCTGATGCTCTATCCCACCGTCGGGACAACAAGTGCGATTTTGACGATTTTGGTTATGGTTCACCTGCCACCCGGATTACGCCCAATGGCGCAGCCGCACCGGGATGAGACACACCGCACGGCCTGAGACGGCGCCCCTGGCAGGCATCTTCCCGCACTGTGACACCCCTTACATCTACCCCTTGGCCCAGCTGATGATCTGCCCTGCCCGCATGGCGCCGGCTTGTCGTTTCTGCTCCTTGCCACGGGCAAAGCGCACCAGTGTCGGGATCCCCTTGATACGATAGCGCGCGCCAGTGGACTGATGGGTCTGGGTGTTCAGCTTGACCAGCCGCACTTGGCCCTTCAGCGATTTTGCCGCCTTGGCAAAATCCGGCGCCATCATCTTGCAAGGGCCACACCAAGGCGCCCAGAAATCCACCACCAGTGGCAGATCATCCTGTGCCGCAGCCTTTTGCAGGGTTGCCGGATCGACATCCACCGGCCCCGCCGGGATCAGCGCCGCGCCACAGGTGCCGCATTTGGGATCCGCGGCCAGACGGTCCTCCGGCACACGGTTCAGCTGCGCACAGCTGAGGCAGGTCAGGGTTTTGGCGCCCATGTCGCGATCACTCCTTGCAGCAGGCCGCTGGTGCGACCTCCTTCCCGATATACGGAAGACAGCGCGCGGGACAAGGGCCTGCCGCCGCGCGCCCCTGCGGCCTGCCTGCGCCTAGAAGGTGAGCTTTGCCCCCAGAATGACGCTATGGGACCGCACGCTGGCGTCGCCGGTACGCCGGGGCAAGATCAGCGGCACGAACCCATCGTTGAATAGGTATTCTGCGCCCAATGTGACATTCGGGGCCACCGCTACCTCCATCCCCAGAATGACCTGCGACATCGATTCCCATTCGGTGCCCGATGCCCCCTGCCGCCCGTGACTGGCCGACAGCGAATAGACCGCAGGGCGCCCCAGAAACTCATTCCGGTAGCGCCCCTGCAGCGTCAGCGCGCTGACCTTGTGGTCGGTGGCGGGCCAGCGGTCGGTGGTCTGGGTGAATTCGGCCATGACGTCAAACCGCGCTCCGCTGAGAGTGGCGTGGACATCCCAGGCTCCGTTCCAGCCGCGATCAATGCCGCTGCTCGGCGGATGATGGGCGATGGTGCTGTCGTAGATGGTGCCCCGCAGGAAGCCCGCGCCGAGTTTCAGCCCCAGCCCATTGGCCAGCGGGATACGATGGGCCGCGTTCAGCGCGTAGTTGGTGTAGTGATCATCGTTCTTCGGACTGCTGACCACCCGGTTGCCGCGATGGTTGCGGATGATCGACAGGGCCAGCTCGGTCCGGTCGGTGATATAGCCGATCTCAATCAGCGGATCCTTGGTCTGGGCCCAGAAGTAATGGCTGCTATGGGTGTGGGTGAAGGGCGCGTAGCTGGCAAAATTGCCAAAGTTCACGGTCTTGCGCCCCACCGCCACATAGAAAGGAGAGCGGTCCAAATCGCCGATGGCCAGCCAGGCCTTGCGCAGCTGGATATCATTCTGACCGGGATACTCGATCTCGGTATATTCGCCCTGCACCACCGCTGTCAGGAAAGGTGCCGTGGCCGTAGCGATGAGCGAGATATCATTGATCACCCCATAGGTATCAGAGGTGCCGCTGGTGTGGGTGGGCGGCAGGCGCGACAGGATCGGAAATTTGCCAGGCGTATTGGTGTTCTCATAGATCACCGTGCCTAAGAAGCGCCCGCCAAAGGTGATCTTGTTGATGCCCAGCTGCCCGGACTGCCGTGCACGCAGGGCAATCGCGACCTTATTGGTCACATCCTCCTGCCGGTCCAGCATCCGTTCTGAATAGCGCAGCGAGGTTGCGAGTAACCCACCCCCCTCCTGCGCCTTACTCGTGTGGGCTGCGGTCATGCCCACAGCCATCGTCAGCGCGGCCAATACCGCGCGCGCACCAAATGAAACAGTCACAATCGTTACTCCAGTATATGACCCCCGACAGACCGCCAGCCGTGCTGCGCACAACACCCGGCCGATTTCAGACAGGGTCAGTCCGATTGCAAGCTAATCAGGCCCAACACCGAACCGTTAGAAATAACGCATACCCCCGTGCGACCAAGCCGGTGGAACTGCCCCCGCAGCCGCGCCAGAAATACTGTCGCCAATCACTGAAATCCGCCGAAACTGGCGGTGGATCAGAAACGCGATCCGATCACAGGGTATCACAGCTTCGTGATCTGACGAAGCCTGATCTGCCAAGGAGACAACGGCCTGACTGCGGACAGCTGTTGCACCGACGTCGCGCAGGCCATGGTGCAACCGACCCGCACCGGGCCACCTATTGACCGGATTGTTCCCACCCCGCAGACTGGCTGCATCTGTTCCAAAACTGAAAGAGCCCCGCATGTTGTCACGCCGCGCCTTTCTGGCCAGCTCCGCCGCAGCCTCGCTCTGGCCCCAGATCGGGTCAGCCGAAACGGTCTTTGATCCGACCCCGCAAGAGGTCCGCATCAAGAAGCAATTCGCCCCCGGGCAGATCCTTGTGCTGCCGCGATCCTATTACCTTTATTATGTGACGGAGCCGCGACGGGCGCGACGTTACGGGGTTGGGGTTGGTCGCGCGGGTCTCGAATTCACCGGCACCGCCGTTATTCAGGCCAAGAAAGAATGGCCGACCTGGCGTCCCACGCCCGAGATGATCGAGCGCGATCCACGCAGCTATGCCCGCTTTGTCGATAATAAATACATTCAGCCCGGTGGCACCGACAATCCGCTGGGCGCGCGCGCGCTTTACCTGTTTCAGAACGGCATCGACACCTATTTCCGCATTCACGGCACCAATCAGCCGCAGACCATCGGGCATTCTGTCTCCAACGGCTGTATCCGCATGACGAATGAGCATATTGTCGATCTCTATGAGCGGGTGCCATTGGGAACCGTGGTGACGGTGCTCTGACCAACATTAGACCGGAGCGACGACGTGTGATCTGGCGTCGCTTCGGCGCCAGCTTGCCTGCCTGCGCGCTGAGCTTTGCCGATCAGCGCGCCGTCGCGCCCCTGCGCTACCCAACTGACAGGCACCCCCCCGCTATAACACTTGCGCCGAAAGACCTTTGGCGACAAGATTGTTACCGCAAGGTTACGCAGAACTCATCGCTGTCCTAGGAGGCTCGGTCATGAATACGCAATGACATTGCCGGGCTGTCGCATGTCGCGGACAGGGATTTGAGTAAAGACTGGGAGAAGAAGACGATGGCCACAGGCACCGTCAAATGGTTCAACACCACCAAAGGCTACGGTTTCATCGCACCCGATGCGGGTGGCAGCGATGTATTTGTACATATTTCTGCGGTAGAGCGGTCCGGGCTGACCGGCCTCGCCGACAATCAGAAAGTCACCTATGAGCTGCAACCGGGCCGTGATGGCCGCGAGTCTGCGGTGAATATCGAACTGGCCTGATCGGCCAGAACGACAATAAGATCAGCTGTCGGCCCCTTCATCGGGGCCGTCTTTTGTTGTGGCGTCGGTTTTCCGGGCTGAACAGGCTTTGAGAACTGCAACCACCGGATCAGCCCCGCCTGGCGAGACGCCTACTGCTTTGCCAACTCGATCAGTTCCAGTACCTTCGGACCGATGGCGGCCACATTCAACGCCACGCCTTCGGCATTGGGGTGAATCCCGTCCTCCTGCAGATATTGCGCAGCAGCCTGAATATCATCCCCGGTTGCGGCCCGAATACCGGCGAGGCTGTCTGCGTGAAGCAACGTGTCATAATCCCGCGCGAGATCTGGAAAGATCGCGTCGAACTCAGCCTTGAAATCCGCGCCGTAATTGCCCGGTGCCTGTATGCCAACCAGCAGCACCGGAACCGCATTGGCCTCTGCGACCTCCAGAATGCGGGTGAGATTGGCACGGCTTTCGGATGGCGCAAGGCCGCGCAGCAGATCATTGCCCCCAAGGGCCACGATCAGCGCATCCGGTCCGTCCGCCAGCGTCCAGTCAATCCGGGCGGCGCCGCCTGCGGTGGTATCGCCAGAAACCCCGGCATTGATCAGCCGCACCTCGGCCCCTTTTTCCCCCAGCCAGCGTTGCAGCTGCGGCACCCAGCCCTGCCCCTGCGGCAGGCCATAGCCCTGCACCAGACTGTCCCCCAGCGCTGCAACGCGCACCGGATCTGCCTGCGCAATTGCCGCAGTTAACATAAAAATCAGTCCTGCTATCATCTTGCGCATTGCTACAAAGGCTCCATATCCAGAGTGGTCCCAAAACAGGCGCGATATCACATGCAGTCCAGCACGATCCCCTCATCCGATCCCATTCTGAACCTCCAACATGCGTCTTTGTCACTGGTTGGCAATACCGGACCTGTCGAAATTCTACATGATATCTCATTGGCGGTGGAGAGCGGAGAAACCCTGGGCCTGATCGGCCCCTCCGGCTCTGGCAAATCCTCTCTCCTGATGGTGATGGGGGGGCTGGAGCAGGCCACCGGCGGCACCGTCTCGGCGCTGGGACAGGATCTGACGGCGATGGATGAAGATGCGCTGGCGCGCTTTCGCCGTGACAATATGGGCGTCGTTTTTCAGAGCTTTCACCTGATCCCGACCATGACCGCGCTGGAAAATGTGGCCACACCGCTGGAGCTTGCCGGTCACAAGGATGCCTTTGATCGCGCGCAAGCTGAACTGGAGGCGGTCGGACTGGGCCATCGCGCGGGCCATTTCCCGGCGCAGATGTCCGGAGGCGAACAGCAGCGCGTGGCGCTGGCCCGCGCTCTGGTCACCCGCCCCCGCATCCTGCTGGCGGATGAGCCGACCGGCAATCTGGATGCGACCAATGGCGATGCGATCATGGACCTGCTGTTTGACCTGCGCGACCGCTATGGGGCGACGCTGATCATGGTGACCCATGCGCCGGAACTGGCGGCGCGCTGTGACCGGGTGATCCGGCTGCGCGACGGGCGACTGGATCAGGACGCCGCGCGTGAGGCCGCTGAATGAGCCCCTCTGCCCTGTCGCTGGCCACGCGGTTTGCCAAGCGCGAGCTGCGCGGTGGTCTGTCTGGGTTTCGTGTTTTCCTGATCTGTCTGGCGCTGGGGGTTGCGGTGATAGCCGGGATCGGCTCCCTGCGCTCGGCGATCCAGACCGGGCTGAGCGAGGAAGGCGCGGTGCTGCTGGGCGGCGACGCCGAGCTGGGCTTTACCTATCGGCGCGCCACCACTGAGGAACAGGCCTGGATGGAGGCCCGCGCCCTCGCCCGGTCTGAAATCATTGATTTCCGGTCCATGGCGACAGTGGGCGACGAACGCGCGCTGACGCAGGTAAAGGCCGTGGATGACGCCTATCCGCTGGTGGGCACAGTGACCCTCTCACCCGAAATGCCGCTGGAGACCGCGCTGGCAGGAACAGGGGATTTACCCGGCGGTGTGATGCAGCGGGTTCTGGCGGATCGGCTCGGCCTGTCGGTTGGCGATGAATTCACCCTTGGCAGCCAGCGATTTGCTCTGACGGCGCTATTGGAGACTGAACCTGATGCGGCCAGCGCAGGCTTCACTCTTGGGCCGCGGACGCTTGTGCGCACAGAGGACCTGGCGCAATCCGGCCTCTTGCAGCCCGGCACGTTGTTTTCCAGCAAATACCGGCTGACCCTGCCCCCGGATACCGATCTGGAGCAGCTGAAAATTCATGCCGAGGCAGAGTATGACAACAGCGGCATGCGCTGGACCGATGCCCGTAATGGCGCGCCGGGCATTGCCACCTTTGTCGAGCGGCTGGCCGGGTTTCTGGTGCTGGTTGGCCTCTCCGGGCTGGCGGTGGGCGGGATTGGCGTCTCCGCCGCGGTGCGCGCCTATCTGGCGGGCAAAACCGCGACCATCGCCACCCTACGCACGCTTGGCGCCGACCGCCGGACGATCTTCCTGACGTATTTTCTGCAAATCGGTGCGCTGGCGCTGTTGGGCATCGCGATTGGCCTTCTGATCGGCGGGCTGGCTCCGGTGCTGCTGGGACCGCTGATTGCGGCGCAGCTGCCGTTTCCTGCGGTCTTTGGCATCTCGGTTCCCGCCCTCAGCGAGGCAGCCCTCTATGGTTTGCTGACGGCCTTTGTCTTTGCGCTCTGGCCGCTGGCCCGGGCGGAACGGATCCGGGCGGCGGCGCTGTTTCGCGATGCGCTGGACAGCCGCAGCCGCTGGCCCGCGCCCCGGTATATTCTGGCCACCGCTATTGCTGTCGCGGTGCTGATCGGCGCAGCGGCCCTGTTCAGCGGCGCGGTTGAGCTGACGCTCTGGACTGCGGGCGGGCTGATTGGTGCGCTGGCAGTGCTCTTGCTGGCGGCACTGGTGCTGAGCTGGATCGCGCGCCGCTCCGCGCCCTTGGCCCGTGGCAACCCGGCGCTGCGTTGGGCGCTCTCCGCGATCGGGACTTCCCGCGATGGCGCCGTGCCAACGGTGCTGGCGCTGGGGCTTGGCCTGACGGTGCTGGCGGCCATCGGTCAGGTCGATGGCAATATGCGCCGTGCGATTGAGGGCAACCTGCCCGATGTGGCCCCCTCCTACTTCTTTGTTGATATCCAGCGAGACCAGATGCCGGACTTCCTCACCCGCGTTGAGGGCGATCCGGCTGTGGAGCGAGTGCAGAGCGCGCCGATGCTGCGCGGGGTGCTCACCAACATCAACGATCAGCCCGCGACCGAGGTGGCCGGCGATCACTGGGTGGTGCGCGGCGATCGCGGCATCACCTATGCCGCGAAACAGCCCGAAACAACGCAGATCGTGGCTGGCGCATGGTGGCCTGAGGATTACACAGGTCCGCCACAGGTCAGCTTTGCCCGCGAGGAGGCCGAGGAACTGGGGCTGGATCTGGGAGACACGCTAACGATCAACGTGCTGGGCCGCGACATCACTGCGACAATCACCAGCCTGCGCGAGGTGGATTTCTCCACCGCCGGCATGGGGTTTGTCATGGTGCTGAACGAAAGCGCCCTGGCAGGAGCGCCGCACAGCTATATCGCCACGGTTTATGCCGAGCAGGAGGCCGAGGCGCAGATCCTGAGGGATCTGGCCAAGGCAATGCCGAATATTACCGCCGTCCGGGTGCGGGATGCGCTGGACCGCGTGTCAGACATCCTGCGGCAGCTGGCCTCCGCCACCGCTTATGGAGCGGCAGCCACCCTACTTACCGGGTTCATGGTTCTGATCGGCACCGCCGCGGCCGGGGAACCGGCCCGCCGCTATGAGGCCGCTGTGCTGAAAACACTGGGTGCATCCAGACGCCGCATTCTGATCAGCTTCGCCCTCAGGTCGGTATTTCTGGGAGCAGGCGCCGGATTGGTGGCGCTGATTGCGGGAATGAGCGGTGCCTGGGCGATCAACACCTATGTGTTCGAGAGCGACTATCAGGTGATCTGGGGCAACGCGCTGGCGATCATCAGCGGTGGCATCCTGACCACGCTGCTGGCCGGGCTTGCCTTTGCCTGGGGGCCGCTTCAGGTGCGCCCTGCACGGATCCTGCGGGCGCGCGACTAGACCCGCACACCGCTTTGGCGCGGAAAAGGCAAACACATCGGACACCAGCTGCGACAGGCTGGTGTCTTTTACAGAGCTGCTGGGCCGACCTAATTCACATAGCGCGCGCAGCTGGCGGTGACGGGCGGCTGAAACAGCGCAAACAGGTCGTCATTGTCACAGATCAGCGCCTCCAGCGTGATGCCATCCAACGACTGGTAGAAGGCCTGCGCGGCCTCCGACAAGGCAAGGCGCAACCGGCAGGCCGACACCAGCGGGCAGGTATTGTCGGCATCGGCAAAACACTCAACCATCGGCACCGTGCCCTCGACATCGCGGAACACATCGCCAATGCCAATTTCTACCGCAGGCTTGCCCAGTGACATGCCGCCATTGCGGCCCCGTTGGGTATGCAGATATCCCAATTGCGCCAATTGGTTGATCACCTGCGCCAAATGGTTCTCGGAGATATTGCAGCGCGCCGCAATTTCCGATTTGGTGACCAGGCGGTCCGCATGGGCCGCACAGTACATCAACAGCCGCACTGCAATATTTGTCCGTTTTGTGATCCGCATGATCGCCCCTCCAAGGTGCCTCGATCGCCGGATCATGACATGGCTGCGCAAAGGCCACTTTGACATGTATCAAAGCTGCTATAGCTCTGTGCGGATGTTTGCCGTCGCCGGGGTGCACCACCGCCGACACCGCCGTCAGGGCAAAGGCCAGCCGCCTTGCCCCGATCCGGCACACTGCGCAGATATTGCCGATTGAGACATTGCTGACAGGAGATCTGAATGCCCGCCCCCCTTCCCCCAGCCCCCTATTTCTTTGGCTACGGCAGCTTGGTGAACACGCGCACCCATGCCTATGGGCAGGCCCGTCCGGCCCGGCTCAGCGGCTGGCGGCGGGCCTGGGTGCAGACCGATCTGCGCCAGGTGGCCTATCTCTCTGCGGTGCCCTGCGCCGATAGCCGCATCGACGGGCTGGTCGCCGAAGTCCCCGGCGCGGATTGGGCGGCCCTGGATGACCGCGAGTTCGGCTATGATCGTCTGGCGGCGCGGGACTCGGTGCAGCATGATCTGGCGCCGGAGACTGAGGTTGCCGTCTATGCGATCCCCGCCAACAGTCAGCGTGCAGCCAGCCTGCGCCATCCGATCCTGCTGAGCTACCTTGATGTGGTGATCCAAGGCTATCTCGATGTCTTTGGCACCGAAGGCGTTGCCGATTTCATCCGCACGACCGATGGCTGGGACACACCAATTCTGAATGACCGCGCCGCCCCCAGCTATCCCCGGGCACAGGTGCTGACCACGGATGAACGTGATCTGGTGGATCATCACCTGACTGCGCTGGGTGCACAACTGATCGAGGCGGATCAGTGATCTCACGCACGCTTCTCTACATTCGGCGGATCACCCGGCAGCTGTGGTTCCGCGTGGTGCTGATCTCGGCCTGTTCCCTGCTGGCACTGGCCATCGCGCCCTGGCTCACACCGTTTATCCCCGAGGATCTGGGAGAGCGGTTCGGACGCGAGGCCGCCCTACCGGTGCTGAATATCCTCGCCTCCGGCATGTTGGCCGTGACCACATTTTCGCTGAATGTTATGGTCTCTGCCTATCGCACCGCCGCCGCCACCGCGACCCCGCGGGTGTACCGCCTGCTGCTGGAGGACACGATCACCCAGAGCGTGCTGGCCACCTTCGTCGGCGGATTTGTGTTCAGCCTGAGCGCGGTGATCCTGTTTCGGGCCGGGTTCTACAGCGAGGATGCGGCCATCGTGGTCTTTGCCATCACGGTCGGAGTTGTGGCGCTTATCGTCGGGGCGATTTTGCGCTGGATTGATCACCTATCGGGGCTTGGCAGCATGGATCACACCCTGCGCCTGATCGAGGAGCGCAGCCGCACCAGCCTGCGCCAGCGCGCCGATGCCCCCTGTCTGGACGCGCAACGCGCCGAGGATGACACCCGGTTTCAGGCAGACGGCACAGCTATCCCGGCGCAGGCGTCGGGTTTCGTGCGATTTGTGGATGTCGCGCAGCTGCAGACATTGGCAGAAGAGGCCGACACCCAGATTGCGATCCATCGCACGCCGGGAGAATTCGTGCTGCGCGGGCGGCCCGTGGCCTATGCGAAATCCGGGGATGAGGACCTGTGCAAGGCCGCCAGCCGCTGCATCGAAATCGGCGATGTGCGCAGTTTTGATCAAGATCCCTCATTTGGGCTGACCTTGCTTGCGGAAACCGCCCAACGGGCGCTCTCCCCCGGGGTCAATGACCCCGGCACCGCGCTGGAGGTCATGGGGCGATTGGAACGGCTGCTGTGGGAGAATACCCCGGATGAGGACGCGCAGACCGGGCGGGATCCATCCTTTGACCGGGTACTCATGCCTGCCATATCCGCCCGGCATCTTCTGTCCTGCGCCTTCCCGCCCATTGCCCACGCCGGAGGGGATGACCCGGCGGTAATTGACTGGATGGACAAAGCCCTCACGGCGCTGGGGCACCATCCTAACCCGGCCATGGCCAAAGCCGCCACAAAGATGCGGGCGCAGCGCTCTGATCGCTGAGACCTGACACATGGGGGAGCTGACGCTCCCGGTCCAAACAAAAAGGCGGCCCACCCGGAGCCGCCTTTTCAAAACAATATTGGCTGCGTTCAGCCGCGAGCGCGCACCGTCTCCATCAGCGCCAGCAGGGCCGACATATCGGGTCCGCGTTCCATGCCAGTGACAGCTTTGCGCAGCGGCATAAACAGGCCTTTGCCCTTGCGACCGGTGGCCTCTTTCACAGCGGCGGTCCACTTGCCCCAGCTTTCGCTGTCGTAAGGCCCCTCGGGCAGCAGCGCCATCGCCTCTGCGATGAACTCTTTGTCCTCGTCCGCGATCAGCGGCTCGGCGCCATCGCGGCACAGCTCCCACCAACCGGCGAGATCCTTGAGCGTGGTGATGTTTTCCTTGGCCACATCCCAGAACGCCGCCTGTTTCTCGGCCGGAACCCCCAGCGCGTCCACATGGGTCTGCACATCCGCCAGCGCCAGCGACTGCAGGTAGCGCGCCGTCAGCGGGTAGACATCCTCCACATCGAATTTAGTCGGCGCCGCGCCAAAGCGGTTGATGTCAAAGCCGTCGATCAGCTCTGCCATCTCACTGCGGATCTCGACCGGATCGGAGGACCCCAGCCGCGCCATCAAGGACAGCAACGCCATTGGCTGGACGCCTGCCTCGCGCAGGTCCCGCAGCGCCAGCGTGCCCAGACGCTTGGACAGTGCCTCGCCCTGTGGGCCGGTCAGCAGCGAGTGATGCGCAAAGGAGGGCACAGTGCCGCCCAGCGCCTCGATGATCTGGATCTGGGTCGCGGTGTTGGTCACATGGTCAGAACCACGCACCACATGGGTCACGCCCATTTCGGTGTCGTCGACCACGGAGGCCAGCGTGTAGAGGAACTGACCGTCGCCACGGATCAGCACCGGATCGGAGACCGAAGCCGCATCAATGGAGATATCGCCCAGAATGCCGTCAGCCCATTCAATGCGCTGGTGATCCAGTTTGAACCGCCACACACCATCGCCACGCTCGGCACGCAGGGCAGCCTTTTCCTCATCGGACAGGGCCAGCGCTGCGCGGTCATAAACCGGCGGCTTGCCCATGTTCAGCTGTTTCTTGCGCTTGAGGTCCAGTTCGACCGGCGTCTCAAATGCCTCATAAAACCGGCCGATCTCGCGCAGTTTGTCCGCCGCAGCAACATAGCGCTCCAGCCGCTCGGACTGCCGCTCCACCCGATCCCAAGTGAGGCCCAGCCATTCGAGATCCTGTTTGATCGCGTCGACATATTCTTCCTTTGACCGCTCCGGGTCGGTATCGTCGATACGCAGGATGAAGCTGCCGCCGGCCTTGCGGGCGATCAGATAATTCATCAGCGCGGTGCGCAGGTTGCCAACGTGGATATAGCCGGTCGGCGACGGGGCAAATCGGGTGGTTGTCATCACAAGTCTCCTGTTGCCCTGCCCCATGTCACATGGACGCCGTTTTGTCCAGTTGTCGGGCGGCACGTCGAAGTTGATCCAAAGTCGTTTCAAAGTGTTGGTGTTTTTTGAATTACACCTCAGGTTTCGTTCAGACTCCCGTGTCAGTCTGCCGCAGCACACACCGTAGTGATGGTAAGAAGTAACTGGGTTTCCCATGAACAAAGTGATCCCGCGCGAGACGTTACAGGGGCAGAGCCTGCCAGAGCCCTCTCATGCCCGGCTCATGGATGTGTTGAACAAATTGGATCAGGGGGTGATGGTCTGGACTGAGGACGGGCACTGCCAGGTTTTCAACGAACGTCTCCTCACCCTTCTGGAGCTGCAGAACGGGGATGTATTCCCCGGCTATTCCCGCGCGGCATTTTTTGCCACCGCCGTCAAACTCGGCCATGTGACCGAGGAGAGCGCCAAACAGGCGGAGCAGGATTTCAGCTCTGACAAACAGCGGTTTTCGGCGACCCGCAGAATGCCCTCCGGACGGCGGCTACAGATTGATACGCGACGGCTGTCCACCGGAGGGTTTGTCACCTGCTACACGGATGTCACCCAGATTGAGCGCAGCGCGCGGGACCTGACCCAGGCGCGACAGGCCGCCGAGGAGGCCGAGCTGACCGCCCTGAAGACGCTCGCGGCAGAGCAATCCTGGCGCGAGGAAGCCAAGCTGTTGTCCCAGCTGGATGAATGGCTACACTCCTGCAAATCTCAGGAAGAGCTGTTTCGCATCGTCAGCGCCTTCATGGCGCAGCTGTTTCCGCAATCCCGGGGGGAGCTGTATATTTATTCCAACTCACGCGATGTTCTGGACGGCAAATGCCACTGGGGTGGCGGCGAGGCGCATGACCACATCTTCCCCGATGCCTGCTGGGCGCTGCGACGGGGGCGGCAATATCTCTATTCCGCCGACAAGATTGCCTTTGCCTGCGCCCATGTGGAAGAGCAGCCCAGCACCAGCGAGCATGAGGATTACGTCTGCTTCCCGGTCGTCGCCCATGGCAATACCGTGGGTCTGTTGCACGTGAAATTTGCGCCGGAAGAGGATGCCAAACGCAAGGTGGCGCTGCATCGTCTGGCGCTGCGCTGCGGTGAGCACATCTCGCTGGCGGTGGCCAATGTGCGGCTGCGCGACGAATTGCACGATCAATCCACCCGCGATCCGCTGACCGGCGTCTATAACCGGCGCTATTTCCTGGGAGAGCTGCGCAATGCGGTGGCCCTGGCCGACCGGCGCGCCAGCCAGCTGGGGGTGCTCAGCTTTGATGCGGATCGGTTCAAGACGTTCAATGACACCCATGGCCATGATGCGGGCGACATGGTGCTGCGCGCCATTGGCGACACGCTGAAGGAGCTGTTTCACAACGGAGAGGTCTGTTGCCGGATGGGCGGCGAGGAATTTGCAGTGTTCCTGCCCGATACCGATAAGGAACAGACCATGGAGGTGGGCGAGGCGCTGCGCGCTGCAATCGAGGATATCACCCTGCGCTATGGATCCGGCACCCTACCACGGGTCACCATCTCCATCGGGGTGGCCAGCTACCCCGAAGATGGGCTGCTGCCACAGGATCTGATGCATGCCGCGGATCGCGCGCTTTATGCCGCGAAGGACGCAGGCCGCAATTGCGTGGTGGATTGCCAGAAGGCCGACCCGGCGGAAGGTCCGTTTTCAGGGTCATAAGACCGTCAGCACCCATCGGCACAGGTGCAGCGGGCGACCGCAGACGCAGCTGTGCAGGGACTGCACCACCCCGCCGCCCTTGCCTCAGGCCGTCCTTGCCTCAGCTTGGGTCGCGCCAATGGTTCACGATGGGATAACGCCGGTCCAGCCAGAACGCACGCGGCGTCAGACGCGCACCGGGCGCAGACTGAAACCGCTTGTATTCGCTGATATAAATCAGGTGCTCCACACGTTTGGCATTCTCCCGCGAGAAGCCTGCCGCGACACAATCGGCAATCGACCCATCGCGGTCCACCAGGATCTCCAGCAGCGCATCCAGTTCCGGGTAATCCGGCAGGCTGTCGCTGTCCTTCTGATCGTCGCGCAGTTCGGCACTGGGCGGTTTGTCGATCACATTCGGACGGATCACCTCGCCCTCCGGCCCCATCATCCAGTCACGGTGATTGGCGTTGCGCCAGCGGCAGGTCTCAAACACGCGGGTCTTATAGAGATCCTTGATCGGATTATAGCCCCCCGCCATATCGCCATAGATCGTCGCATAGCCCACGGCGACCTCGGATTTATTGCCGGTGGTCAGCAGCATCTCGCCAAATTTGTTCGACATTGCCATCAGCAGAAGGCCCCGCAGGCGGGACTGGATGTTTTCCTCCGTCAGCCCCGCGTCCAGACCGGCAAACAACGGCGCCAGCGTATTGGTGATGGCGGCGCGTCCCTCGGCAATCGGGACGTAATCGTAATGCACGCCCAGCGCCTTGGCCACGGCCTCAGCATCGTCAAGGGACTCTTGCGAGGTATATTCGGACGGCAGCATCACGCAGCGGACATTCTCCGCCCCCAAGGCATCAACTGCAATGGTGGCCACAATGGCGGAATCCACCCCGCCTGAGAGACCCAGCAGCACCTTCTTGAAGCCGGTCTTGCGCATGTAATCGCGCAGCGACAGCGTCATGACGTGATAGTCCTGCTCCCACTCATCCGGCAATGAGGCCTTGGGGCCGTCAACGGCGCGCCAACCCTCGGCAGTACGCTCCAGATCGAGATGCTGTATCGCCTCGTCAAAGACCGGCATCTGCAGCGCCAGCGCGCCGCCCGGGTTCAGCACAAAGGAGCCGCCATCGAAAACCTGATCGTCCTGCCCGCCCACCATGTTGAGGTAGATCACCGGCAAATCGGTTTCGACAGCGCGGGCCACCATGTGGTTGAACCGCACATCCATCTTGTTGCGAAAATAAGGCGACCCATTGGGGATCAGCAGGAACTCAGCGCCGGTTTCGGCCAAGGTCTCGGCCACATCCTCATACCAGCCATCCTCGCAAATCGGGCTGCCGATCCGGGTGTCGCCAACCGCATATGGCCCCCCCAGAGGGCCGGCATCAAAGATCCGCACCTCGTCAAACACGGTGGCATTGGGCAGATGGTGCTTCAGCACCTGCGTGGTGATCTTGCCCCCCTTCAGGATCAGATAGGCGTTGAACAATTTGCCATCCGCGACCCAAGGGCTGCCAATGGCGAGTGCCGGTCCATCGGCGCAATCGGCGGCCAACCGCTCAACCTCGGCGATGGCGGCCTGATGGAAAACCGGTTTTCGCACCAAGTCCTGCGTGTTGTAGCCGGTGATGAACATTTCCGGCAAAGCGACCAGATCCGCCCCGGCGTCACGGCCTGCGGCCCAGGCCTCGCGGGCCTTGTTTGCATTGCCCGCCAGATCCCCGACGGTGGGGTTCAATTGGGCCAGTGTCACGCGAAAACGATCAGCCATCCTGCTTGCGTCCTTCGATAATCCTGCCTTCTGCCATTAAACAGATCGCGCCCCGAGGGAAAGACCACAGCGGCAAAAGACATTGCGACGGCGGCGGCTGTGGCATAGTTTCCTGTCAAACAGATCAACAGGCCCGCACCGCGGCTCTCCTTATGGCAAGCAGATATTCCATGACCCGTTTCACCACCGCCGCTCTTTTGACCTCTGCCCTGGCGCTTGGCGCTGCCGGGGGTATCCGTCCGGCTCTGGCGCAGGACGATGGCAAGGTCCTGACCACACAGGACGAAATCGGCGGCATCTATGAGGGCACCTTTCGCGGCGGGTTGCAGCATGGCACCGGCACCTACACCCTGCCCAACGGCTATGAATATACCGGCGATTGGGTCGATGGTGAGGTGCGCGGACGCGGCGTGGCGCGTTTCCCCAACGGCTCCGTCTACGAGGGCGAATTCGCCAAGGGCAAACCGGAGGGCGTGGGCAAAATCACCTTTGCCGATGGCGGCACCTACGAGGGGGAGTGGTCAGACGGGGTGATCAACGGTCAGGGCGTCGCGGTCTATGCCAACGGCGCCCGCTACGAGGGCGGGTTTCGCGATGCCAAGCACCACGGCAAGGGCCTGATGCGCAACCCCGGCGGCTATCAATATGAGGGCGACTGGGTCGATGGCCTGAAGGATGGCACCGGCAAGATCACATACCCCGACGGCGCCACCTACGAGGGCGACATCCGCAACGGCCAACTGGCGGGCACCGGCAAGCTGATTATGCCCGACGGTCTGATCTATGAGGGCGACTGGGCTGCGAACCAGATGGATGGCACCGGGGTGCTGACCCAGCCCAATGGCGACATCTACGAAGGCCCGCTGGTGGCCGGGCGCCGTCAGGGTGAGGGCAAGCAGATCCATGCCAATGGCGATGTCTATATCGGCAATTTCGAGGATGACCTGCGCCACGGCGAGGGCACCTTCACCAAGACCGACGGCTATGTCTACACCGGCGAATGGCTGGCGGGACAGATCGAAGGCAAGGGCCGCGTCACCTATCCCGACGGTTCGGTTTACGAAGGTCAGTTCCGTGATGATCTCGCGGATGGGGTCGGGAAAATCACCTATCCAGATGGCTCCACCTACGAAGGCGACTGGGTGGCCGGCGTGATTGAAGGCACCGGCACCACCACCTACCCCAACGGGTTGGTCTATACCGGCGAGTTCAAGAACGCGAAGAACCACGGTCAGGGCGTGATGACATATCCCGACGGCTACCGCTACGAAGGCGGCTGGAAAGACGGCCAACGCCACGGTGATGCGGTCGTCACCTACCCTGACGGCTCGGTCTACACCGGCAGTTTCGCCAACAGCCAGCGTCATGGCACCGGCAAGATCGTGATGACCGATGGCTTCAGCTATGAGGGCGACTGGACTGAGGGCAAGATCAGCGGCAAGGGCGTGGCCACCTATGCCAATGGCGACGTCTATGAGGGCAGCTTCCTCAACTCCAAACGGCAAGGGCCCGGCGTGATGCGTTACGCCAGCGGTCAGGAGGCCGAAGGCACCTGGGAAAACGGTGCCCTGAAAACCACCGGCGGCGCCACGCAGGCCAGTGAGGACGCTGCCAGCGACGATCAGGCCGCCGAAGATCAGGCCAGCGACAGTGCAACTTCCGAAGCCGGTGACGGTGCCAGCAACTGATCCGAGGGGTCGTTTCTGATTTGGCCCCCTCTGACATGGGCGCATGGGCGACAGTCGCAAGCTTTGGCCCTGTGCAGATAAATTCTGTCTTCCCATTCGTCATTGGCTCTGTATAACTCTGCGTCATGACCATGCGTGCAGATATCCTTCGCTCCGCCACCGCGTTTCGCGGTGCAGATCTGCGCGCCCTACTGATCCTAATCCGCCTCTGAGCGTGCCATCCGGCGCGCCCGCTCAGAGGAGAAGGCATGCGCGCCAAGGATTGGATTTTAGGACAGACAAGAAAGATACCGACATGACGACTGCAGCTGACAAAGATCGCGTTTTGATCTTCGACACCACCCTGCGCGATGGCGAGCAGAGCCCCGGCGCAACCATGACCCATGACGAAAAGCTTGAGATTGCCGAGCTGCTTGACGATATGGGCGTGGACATCATCGAAGCGGGCTTCCCCATTGCTTCCGAAGGTGACTTCAAAGCCGTGAGCGAGATTGCAGAACGCTCCAAAAACTCCCGGATCTGCGGCCTGGCACGCGCCAATTTCAAAGATATCGACCGCTGTGCCGAAGCGGTGAAACGCGCCGCCCAGCCGCGCATCCACACCTTTATCGGTACCTCGCCCCTGCACCGCGCCATCCCCAACCTCACCAAGGATGAGATGGCCGAGAAGATCCACGAGACGGTCACCCATGCCCGCAACCTGGTGGACAATGTGCAGTGGTCGCCGATGGATGCGACGCGCACCGAATGGGATTACCTCTGCCGGGTGATCGAGATTGCGATCAAGGCAGGCGCCACCACCATCAATATCCCCGATACCGTGGGCTATACCGCCCCGGTCGAAAGCGCCGATCTGATCAAGCGCCTGATCGAAACCGTACCGGGTGCCGATGACGTGATCTTTGCCACCCATTGTCACAACGACCTTGGCATGGCGACGGCCAACTCGCTGGCGGCGGTAGCGGGCGGTGCGCGGCAGATCGAATGCACCATCAATGGTCTGGGCGAACGCGCTGGCAATACCGCGCTGGAAGAGGTCGTCATGGCACTGAAGGTGCGCAACGACATCATGCCCTTCACCACTGGCATCGACACCCAGAAGATCATGCATATATCCCGCCGGGTCTCCACGGTTTCCGGCTTTGTCGTGCAGCCGAACAAGGCGATTGTTGGCAAAAACGCCTTTGCCCATGAAAGCGGCATCCATCAGGATGGCATGCTGAAGAACAAGGAAACCTTTGAGATCATGCGGCCCGAAGATGTGGGCATTGCCGGCACCTCCCTGCCCTTGGGCAAACACTCCGGCCGTGCAGCCTTGCGCGACAAGCTGAGCCAGCTCGGCTTTGAGGTGGGCGACAACCAGCTGAAGGATCTCTTTGTCCGTTTCAAGGAACTCGCCGACCGCAAAAAAGAGGTGTTCGACGACGACATCATCGCCCTGATGCGCACCAGCGGCGATGAGGATGATCACCTCAAACTGGTCTCTATGAAGGTGGTCTGCGGCACCGGCGGCCCGGCTGAGGCAACCCTTGAGATGGAAGTCGAAGGCAAGGATGTGTCTGAGACCGCAGAAGGCGACGGCCCGGTTGATGCAGCCTTCAGGGCGATCCGCAAAATCCATCCGAACTCGGCGCATCTGCAGCTCTATCAGGTCCATGCGGTGACCGAAGGCACCGATGCGCAGGCCACGGTCTCTGTCCGGCTGGAAGAAAACGGCGTGATCGCCACCGGCGAAAGCGCCAACACCGACACGGTTGTCGCCTCTGCCGCAGCCTATATCGGCGCACTGAACCGTCTGATCATCCGCCGCGACAAGATGGGCGCAGGCGCCGACACGCGTGAGATTTCCTACAAGGATATCACCTAAGTCAGCACCTACCTCTGTATTATTCTCGCCCCCGCTGCAGCAGTGCAGCGGGGGCTCATCTATCGTTAAGCACGTTCAGGTAGACTGCAGGTGATCTTTTCCAAAAGCACGGCGGAGCAATGCAGTCCACACCGAATTTCGCTGCACCTTCTGTTCGCACAGTCATACAGCCACTCCTGGACCGAAAAGACTATCATAACGCTCTTATCGCGTTGCGCCCACTCGTGTCAGAGGACGCTCCGGACCCGGAAGTACTGGATCTTGTCGCGGATTGTTATTTTGGCCTGGATCAGCCGACAACTGGCATTCAAGTTTTGGAAGCTATCGTAAGCACCTGGCCGGATAACAAGGCCGCTCTTGGAAAACTGGGCGCGAGGCATCTCCAGATTGGCAGCAAAGAACGCGCAGCTGAAGCCCTTCGCAGCTACCTTGCGATGGACCCCGACTCTGTCACCGCACTTGCAACGCTTCACCTTGCCGCGCCCTTCGGCGCCGAAAGCCCTTATGCACGCCACCTCAGATCTCTGTTGGAGACCCCGCTTCTGACCGAAGCAGAGAAGGCCACTGCGAACAATACCCTTGGTCGAATCGCAGCCAAAGCCGGTTCTCCAAAGGAAGCCATCGGCTATTTCGAACAAAGCAAGAGCTGGATGAACGGCACCTATGTTCCAGAGATCGAAGAGCAGGAAATCTCAGACCAGATTTCGCGGTACCTACCCAAAAATCTTCTGTCTGTTCAGCAGACGGATCAATACCCCGTGCCAGTCTTCCTAACAGGGTTGCCGCGCTCAGGCACAACATTGCTTGAAAACATGCTGATCCAGCATCCACGGGCCACCACCATCGGTGAAAGCAAAGGCCTGCTCAGGAGCATGAATGCCGTCACACAGCCTGTGCAGCAACCTGAGATTCCGTTCGACAAATGGCGATGGTGCGACGAGGTCAGTCAGGAACTGGCGCACGCTGGCAGGCGCTGTTATCTCGACCACTTTCCCGCCAACTACGATAACTGCGCGAAAGTCTGCATCGACAAGTTGCCTCAAAACCACTTCGAATTTGGGTTTGCGCATCTCATCCTGCCGGAGTCACGGTTTATTTTTATGATGCGACATCCGCTCGACGTGGGCCTGTCACTGTTGTCTAACAACTTCAGCGGAGGCCACAGCTATTCCAAACGTCAGGAATGGATCGGTCATCGAATTCGCTGTGCCTACACCTCTGTCGATGACTACGCACAAAAGCTGCCCGGGCGTATAAGGTTTCAATCATATCGCAAACTGGTGGACCAACCTGAAAAGCAGTTGAGAGCAATTCTCACTCATCTTGATTTGGATTGGGATCCCGCCTGCCTGTTCCCGGAGGATGGCGAAAGACTGATCCAAACCGCATCGATCAATCAAATTCCAAAGGGGCTTAATCGCTCCGGCTTGGACAAATGGCGCCCCTACGAACGCGAACTCGCGCCGCTGATCGAGGCGCTCGGCGGGTGGGACTGGATCAATGACTGGCAGACGCGCGACGCGGAAACCGCCTAGATACACTTACCCCAGCTTTGCGAACAGCCTTGTCAGCCGCTGTGCCTCATCCGCGGTGCCGTAGGGGGCATTCACGATGAACATGCCGGAGCCGACCATACGGTGGCCCTCGCGGGCGGGCGGAAACCGCACCTCGTGGCGCAGCGCACCCGGCAGGTTTTGGGCCGCTAGTGCGGTCAGCATCGGCTTATGGGTCCCATCGGTCAGGATCGGGTACCACAGCGCAATCACCCCGACGTTCCATTTGCGGTGCAGCTTGGCGATATGGCCGGGGATCTGTGCATAGTCGCGTTTCACCTCATAGCTCGGGTCAATCAGCATCAGCCCACGGCGCGGGGTTGGCGGCGCCAGTGATTGCGCCAGCTCGAACCCATCCTGCTGATGCACATGAACGCGCCGTCCCAGCCCATGCGGCCAAAGCGCCTCCCGCAGAGCCGCGTTCTCCCGCGGGTGCAGCTCTGCGAAATGCAGACTGTCCTCTGCCCGCAGGAGATGCGCTGCAATCAGGGGTGAGCCGGGATAGGCGTTCCCGCCAGCGGCGCTGCGGGTTCGGGTGATGGCCTCTGCCAGCGGATGGTCCACATCCAGCATCGCCCCGTCCAGCAGGCGGTTGATCCCTGCCGCGGCCTCTCCGGTCTTCACCGCCTCTGCGGCGTCCAGCTGATAGAGGCCACGCCCTGCGTGGGTCTCCATATAGCTGAGCGGTTTGTCCTTCTGGGTCAGATAGGCCAGCATTCGCGCCAGCAGCGCATGTTTTTGAACATCGGCCAGATTTCCGGCGTGGTAGATATGTTGATATGACAGCATCCCTGCCCTCTAGCGCCAAACCGCCCCGGACAAAAGCCCCTTGCCACAGCGGAGTGCGTTGGATCCGACGGCTCAGACCGCTGGCATCTGCTGTGTTGCACAGTGAATGCCGCCGCCCAATTCGCCCAGCGGGTCCACGTCCAGCGTGACAATCTCCCGTCCCGGATAATGCCGCGCCAGCGCCTCCCGCGCGATCTCATCGGTGTCGCGATCCCCGAATTCCGCCGCAATCACCGCGCCGTTACAGACGTAGAAATTGGCGTAGGAGGCGACAAAGTCGTAGCTGTTGACCCGGCGGATATGTGGTTCGGGGATAACCTCCACCGCCAGTCCCGCCGCTATCAACCGGTCATGCGTATCCAACGCGGCCATATGGAACGGATCGGCCCTATCAGGGGTATCAGGCAGGTTCATAAGAACACGCCCCGGCCCGGTGTACCGTGCGAGGCTATCAATATGATAGTCGGTGATGTCCTCGCCCCGGACCCCCTTCCCCCAGATCATCCGATCGGCACCATACGCGTCCAGCAATCGCTGTTCTATCTGGGCGCGCGACAGGCCGGGATTGCGGTTCTTATTCACCCAGCTGCTTTCATGCGCCATCAGCAGCCCGTGCCCATCCTGTTCTACGCCGCCTGCCTCGCCCCGCAAACCAGTTGTCAACAGCGGCAGCCCCAAACGCTCAGCCACCCGTTCTGCGACCTGGCTGTCCCGCCGGTTGACCTGCTTTTCACCCCAGCCATTAAATTGGATATGGCTGATGGCCATGCGGCCTGCGCCATCAACGACAAAAATAGGCCCGGAATCGCGGCACCACAGATCCTCGGTCGGGATATCCCACAGCTCAACATCTGCAGACAACTTGGCGCGCGCCCGGGCATGGTCCGCTGCCGCCGCAAGCACTGTGACAGGTTCAAAAGCCGCAATCGCATTTGCGATATCTGCAATCGTCTGCTGTGCCATGTCGAGGAACACGGGATCGGGATGGACCTTCCGGCTGACCGGCCATTGCATGAAGCTGCGCTGGTGTGGCGCCTCCTCCGGTGGAACAAAAAATCCCGACCCGGCAATTGCGTTTGGTCCCGTGATCAGATTTGCCATGCCGACAGCCCCACCAGCCAGTAAGAAATTCCGCCGCTTCATCGCCGTTCCCTCCGTCGATCACACGCCCGTTATGAAGAAGTTTATCAAGCCCGTCCAAACAAGAGAAGCGACGCATTCCCCCTGCCGGTGGGATCCTGACTCGACCTTTCCCAAGGGGCACCCTTGCGGTGGTGGCGAAAAGGCGCCTTTTGGTCCGAATCCGCCCTTTCGCCACCTCTCAGCGCTGCTTATAAGACATAAAGCCCGCTCTCAGCAGAGTCGCGGGACAGGTGGCAGTTTTACAGGGTCTTAATATATGTCGATCTTCGGAAGTCTTGGCGGGTTGTTCACGTCTGATATGGCAATTGACCTCGGCACGGCGAACACGCTTGTCTATGTCAAAGGTCGCGGTGTCATCCTGTCAGAGCCGTCGGTTGTGGCCTATCACGTGAAAGATGGCGTCAAGAAAGTGCTGGCGGTTGGCGAAGACGCCAAGCTGATGCTGGGCCGGACCCCCGGCTCGATCGAGGCGATCCGCCCGATGCGCGAAGGGGTGATTGCGGATTTTGATACTGCCGAAGAGATGATCAAACACTTCATCCGCAAGGTCCATAAACGCTCCACCTTCTCTAAGCCCAAGATCATCGTCTGCGTCCCGCATGGGGCCACCCCGGTTGAAAAACGTGCGATCCGCCAGTCGGTTTTGTCCGCGGGAGCGCGCCGTGCTGGCCTGATTGCAGAGCCCATCGCCGCAGCCATTGGTGCCGGCATGCCGATCACCGATCCCACTGGCAACATGGTTGTGGATATCGGTGGCGGCACGACCGAGGTTGCGGTCCTGTCGCTGGGTGACATCGTCTATGCCCGCTCCGTTCGCGTTGGTGGTGACCGGATGGATGAGGCGATCATCTCCTATCTGCGGCGCCAGCAGAACCTTCTGATCGGAGAATCCACCGCTGAGCGCGTGAAAACCTCCATCGGCACCGCGCGCATGCCCGATGACGGTCGTGGCCAGTCGATGCAAATTCGCGGACGCGACCTGCTGAACGGCGTGCCGAAAGAGATCGAAGTCAGCCAGGCCCAGGTCGCCGAGGCGCTGGCCGAACCGGTGCAGCAGATCTGCGAAGCGGTGATGACCGCGCTGGAAACCACCCCGCCGGATCTGGCGGCAGATATCGTCGACCGGGGCGTCATGCTCACTGGCGGCGGCGCGCTGCTGGGCGATCTGGATCTGGCTCTGCGGGAACAGACAGGTCTGGCCGTCTCCATCGCCGATGAGAGCCTGAACTGCGTGGCGCTTGGCACCGGTAAGGCACTGGAATACGAAAAACAGCTGGCACATGCCATTGATTACGACAGCTGAGCGGTCAAACCATCGCTAAGATGGTGGACGCCCGGCGCCGGGAAGGAACACCTTGGCCAAAGATCGGTCCCAGCGCGATGACTACACCGCCCCGCTGCGCCGCCTGCTGACCGGGGTTGTCTGCCTGTGCCTGCTGGGTATTTTTCTGGTCTGGCGCATCGACAGCCCACGGGTTGAACGGTTCCGCGCGCAGGTGGTTGACGCCGTCGTCCCCAGCATGGATTGGGCGATGATCCCGGTCGAGGGCGCAATCAACCTGTTCCGCGATTTTCAGAGTTATCAGCGACTTGCCGAACAGAACCGGGAATTGCGCAGCGAATTGCGCCAGATGCGCGCCTGGAAAGAGGCCGCGTTGCAGCTGGAGCAGGAAAACGCCCGTCTGCTGGATCTCAACAATGTCCGGCTTGACCCGCGTCTTACCTATGTGACCGGCGTGGTGATGGCCGACAGCGGGTCTCCGTTTCGCCAGTCGGTGATCCTGAATGTAGGCGCCCGCGACGGGGTGCGCGATGGCTGGGCGGCGATGGATGGCATCGGCCTTGTCGGGCGGATCTCCGGCACCGGGCAGGACACAGCGCGGGTGATCCTGCTGACCGATGCGGCCAGTGCCGTGCCCGCCCTGATCCAGCCTTCGGGGCAGAGCACGCTGGTGGCCGGTGACAACAGCCCCGCACCGGTGATCGACTTCCTTGAAAACCCCGATCTGGTGCGCCCCGGTGACCGGGTGGTGACCTCGGGCGATGGCAATGTGTTTCCGGCGGGCCTGCTGATCGGGCAGGTCACGCAAGACCGGTTTGGCCGCCTGCGGGTACGTCTCTCGGCGGATTTTGAGCGGCTCGAGTTTCTGCGGGTGCTGCGCCACCATGGCTCTGAGGTGATCAAGGACCCCGGCGGGCTGGTGGTGCCTGCACCGGGCATCAATATCCCACAGCCCCGCCCCGAAGGTCTGGGCGATGAAGCCGCAGCGGAGGCCGGCAATGGCGAATAACGCCCCGGCGCGGATCTGGGTCATGCGGGCGGCCTTTCCCGCCTTGGCGCTGGTGATCATGTTCTTTCATCTGCTGCCGCTGGACACGCTGCCCTCCCGCTGGGCACCGCCGGATCTGCTGCTGGCGTTGGTCATGGCCTGGTCGATGCGCCGCCCTGACTATGTGCCGACCGTGCTGATTGCGCTGACCCTCCTGCTGGCGGATCTGTTGTTTCAACGGCCACCGGGGCTGATGGCGCTGCTGGTCGTTCTCGCCTGCAGCTTTCTGAAGTCACAGGTCCAGCCGCACCGCGAAACCGCCTTCATCGGGGAATGGGTCACCGTGGCCATGACCATCACCGCCGTGACCCTGCTCAACCGGCTGATCCTCGCGGTTCTGGGGGTGGTGCAGCCGTCGCTGGGGTTGATTCTGATCCAGATGGTGGCAACATTGTTGATCTATCCGCTGGTCGCGCTAGCCAGCCAAAGCCTGCTAGGGGTGCGCAAACTCTCCCCCGCAGAGGCAGAAGCCCTGGGAAGCCGCTGATGAAACGCAACGTCAAAGACGTCGAAGCCACACATCGCAAACTCAGCCGCCGCGCCCTGCTTTTGGGCGGGTTGCAGCTGGCCTTTGCTGGTGGTCTTGCGATGCGCATGCGCCACCTTCAGGTCGATCAAGCCGATCAGTTCCGCCTGCTGGCGGAGGAAAACCGGATCAACCTGCGCCTGATCCCGCCCGCCCGCGGGCAGATCTATGACCGCAACGGCACCATTTTGGCGCAGAACTCCCAATCCTACCGGATCACTGTGGTGCCGGAGGACGCAGGTGACGTGGGTGACGTCATCGACAAGCTGTCGCGCCTGCTGACGCTGGACCCCGAAGACATCGAACGCGCCATGGCCGAGATGCGCCGTTCACCGCCGTTCCTGCCGATCACCCTGGCCGATCAGATCAGTTGGGACGATATCTCCAAAGTTGCCGTGAACGCCCCTGCCCTGCCCGGCATCACGCCCGAGGTTGGCCTGACCCGTGTCTATCCCCAGCAGGAGGACTTTGCCCATGTGGTCGGTTACGTCGGTCCGGTCTCCGACTATGACCTCAGCAAGATGGAGGACCCCGAGCCGGTACTGATGATCCCGCGCTTCCAGATCGGCAAGGTCGGGTTCGAGGCCAAGCGTGAGGACGTCTTGCGCGGCAAGGCCGGCGCCAAGCGGGTTGAGGTCAACGCCACCGGACGGGTCATGCGCGAGCTGGACCGCCGCGAGGGTGAGGCCGGTGCGGATATGCAGCTGACCGTTGATGCGGATTTGCAATATTACACTCAGGCCCGTTTGGGGAAGGAAAGCGCCAGCGCCGTGGTGATCGACTGCGAGAGCGGCGATGTGCGCGCCATCGCCTCCTCCCCCAGCTTTGATCCCAATCTGTTTGTGCGCGGCATTTCGGTCGCCGATTACCGGATGCTGACCGAAGACCCCTATCGCCCGCTGGCCAATAAATCGGTGCAGGGCACCTATCCGCCGGGATCCACCTTCAAGATGATCACCGCCCTCGCCGCGCTGGAGGAAGGCTTGATCGGCACCGAAGACACCGTCTGGTGTCCCGGCCATCTGGAGGTCTCGGGTCGCCGCTTCCACTGCTGGAAACGTGCAGGCCACGGCCATGTGGATCTCAACACCTCGCTCAAAAGCTCCTGCGACGTCTATTATTACGACCTCGCCATCAAGGTTGGCATCGACAAGATTTCCGCCATGGCGAAACGCTTCGGCCTTGGCGTGCGCCATGATCTGCCGATGTCCGCCGTGGCCAAGGGGATCGCCCCGAACAAGGAATGGAAGTCAAAGACCTACGGTCAGGACTGGCTGGTCGGCGACACCGTGAACTCCTCCATCGGGCAGGGCTATCTCTTGGCCTCGCCGATGCAGCTGGCGGTGATGACCGCGCGTCTGGCCACTGGCCGGTCGGTCACGCCGCGCCTGCTGAAATCCATCGACGGGGTAGAACAGCCCAGCGGCGCGGGGGAACCAATCGGCGTCAATGAAAACAACCTGCGCACCATCCGCCGGGGCATGTATTCTGTCAGCAATGAGCGGCGCGGCACCGGCTATCGCTCCCGGATCATCGCCGACGGTATGCGCATGGCCGGCAAAAGCGGCACCAGTCAGGTCCGCAATATTACCGCCGCAGAACGCGCCGCCGGGGTGATCCGCAACGAGGATCTCCCTTGGGATCGCCGCGACCATGCGCTGTTCGTGGCCTATGCACCGGCTGACGATCCGAAATTCGCCGTGGCGGTGGTGGTGGAACATGGTGGCGGCGGCTCCAAGGCAGCCGCCCCTATCGCGCGCGACGTGCTGCTGCAAGCACTCTATGATGGCACACCACCGTTGGAAGCCTATCCCAAGAAGGACCGCAGCCGCATCAAAGCGCAGCAGGAGCGTCTGGAACGTGAGCGCTTCCAGCGCAACAGCGGCAGAGACCAGGCATAGAGGACCCGCATGAGCTATCTCGCCAATAACGCACAATCGGTTCCCACCGGCCTGCGCAAGATCCTCTATCTAAACTGGCCCTTGGTCCTGCTACTGGCCAGCGTCGCCAGCGTCGGCTTTCTGATGCTCTACTCGGTGGCGGGGGGCAGTTTCTCCCCTTGGGTCGAGCCGCAGGTCAAACGCTTCGTTCTGGGACTGTCGGTAATGCTGGTCGTCGCCATGATCCCGATCTGGTTCTGGCGCAATATTTCTGTTCTGGCCTATTTGGTCTCAGTCCTGCTGCTGGTGGCGGTGGAGTTTTTCGGCACCGTCGGCATGGGCGCGCAGCGCTGGATCGATATCGGTTTCATGCGGCTGCAACCGTCTGAGCTGATGAAGATCACCCTGGTGATGCTGCTGGCGGCCTATTACGACTGGCTGCCGCCGGAACGCTGCTCGCGTCCGCAATGGGTAATCCTGCCGGTCATCCTGATCCTGCTGCCCACCTTTCTGGTGCTGCGCCAGCCGGACCTTGGCACCTCCATCCTGCTGATGGCGGCCGGTGGCGGTGTGATGTTCCTCGCAGGCGTCCACTGGGCCTATTTCGCCGCTGTCATCGGGGCCGGGGTCGGGCTTGTGGCGACCGTGTTCAAAAGCCGGGGCACCGACTGGCAACTGCTGAAGGACTACCAGTTCCGCCGCATCGACACCTTCCTGGATCCGTCACAGGATCCACTTGGGGCGGGTTACCACATCACCCAGTCAAAGATCGCGCTCGGCTCCGGCGGCTGGTCAGGGCGCGGCTTCATGCAGGGCACCCAGTCGCGGCTGAACTTCCTGCCGGAAAAACACACCGATTTCATCTTCACCACCCTGGCCGAGGAATTCGGCTTCATAGGCGGTTTTACCCTGCTGTTCATTTATATGCTGGTGATCACCTTCTGCATCGCCACCGCGCTCGCCACCAAGGACCGCTTTGCATCGTTGGTCACATTGGGGATTGCGATCAGCTTCTTCCTGTTCTTTGCCGTGAACATGTCGATGGTGATGGGCCTCGCCCCGGTGGTGGGGGTGCCGCTGCCGATGGTGTCCTACGGTGGCTCGGTGATGCTGGTTCTGATGGGCGCCTTTGGCCTCGTGCAAAGCGCGAATATCCACCGCCCGCGCTAAGCGCCGGTTAAGGCCGCCAGAAGCACCCGTGTCAGCGCACTGTCGGCATCGCGTTGGTGCAGCAGAACCCCCAACCGCCGGGCCTCCCCGTCAAACGGGGTGAACCGCAGGCCAGCATGCCTGCGCAGCCCCTCCCAAAGCGGCACGACGGCCTGTGCGGTGCCCTCTGCCACCATCTGCGCGATCAGCTCCAGCGCATCCAGTTCCGCCAGAATGTCCAGCGTATCAACCCGCTGTGTCAGCGCCTGCCAACAGCGCGCCCCACCCCAGGCCTCGCGGCTGTAGATCAGGAACGGCAGCGCCCCATCAGATAGCCCCTCACCGCCCCCTTCTGCCTGCAACAGGCCAATGGGCTGGCGGGCGACCTCTTTGAATACATAGGCTTTGGGGAGCGCAAACGGTGGCTCAATCAGCAGTGCCGCGTCCACCTGCCCCTGTTGCATCGAAGCATAAAGCCCTTCTGACGTGCCCGGCACCAGCTGCAAGGCAACCTCCGGCGCGGCCCCCCTCAGGTGCCGAAGGATCACTCCCGCGTAATCCCCCATGGCCGTCGACACCGCCCCCAGCCGCAGCGTGCCGCTGAGGCTGGCCCCGCGCAGCTGCCCTCGCAGCTCTGCCTCAGCCCGCAGAACCTCTCGCATCTTTGGCAACAGGCGACGACACTCCGCCGTGGGCTGCATGACGCGCCCGGCGCGGCACAAAAGCCCCACACCAACATCGGCCTCCAGCGCCGCGATCCGTTGCGAAATCGCCGATGCGGTGATCCCCTCCCGGCGCGCCGCCGCCGCCAGGGATCCCTCCTCTATCGTGGTGACGAGGCTGGAGAGGAACCGTGTATCCATAGTTTCTCTTATGTTTGAATATAGAAAAACAAGCTACCCTTTTTCATCGCCCCCTTCTATCCCTAAGGCCACAGATTACAGGGAGCAGAGCGATGAGCATTTTTCACCTCGCCTATCACGTCGATGACCTTGATCAGGCACGCGGCTTTTATGGCGGCCTGCTGGGCTGTCAGGAGGGGCGCAGCACAGAGACCTGGGTCGATTTCAACTTCTTCGGTCATCAGATCTCGCTCCATCTCGGGCCGGTTTTTGCCACCGCCAACACCGGCAAGGTCGGCGATCACATGGTGCCGATGCCCCATCTGGGTGTGATCTTGCCGCAGGACGCCTGGCGCCTGCTGGCGGATCGGCTGGAACAGGCGGGGCTGGAGTTCACCATCGCTCCCACCACCCGGTTTGCGGGCGAGCCGGGTGAGCAAAGCACGATGTTCTTTCACGATCCCGCAGGCAACCCGATTGAAATCAAGGGATTTGCCGATATGGCCGGAGTGTTCGCCACATGATCAACGTCCAGTTCGCCGCCCTGCCTGAACGCTGGGCCACCTATGAGGCGCCTTTGCGCGCCGCCTTTGCGGAGGCCGGGCTGGAGGTCGATCTGCGTCTTGATCACGCCCCGGCTGATGTGGATTACGTGGTCTATGCCCCCAATTCGAACCTGCAGGATTTCACACCCTATACCCGCTGCAAGGCGGTGCTCAGCCTCTGGGCCGGAGTAGAGAAGATCGTGGGCAATCAGACCCTGACGATGCCGCTCTGCCGGATGGTCGACCCCGGTCTGACCGCGGGCATGGTGGAATGGGTCACCGGTCATGTGCTGCGCTATCACCTCGATATCGACCGCACGATCCACACGCAGGACCGCTGGGCCCCGGTGGTCCCCCCGCTTGCCGAGGAACGCCCGGTGACGGTTCTGGGTCTTGGCGCGCTAGGGCAGACCTGTGCGCAGATGCTGGCGACACTGGGCTTTCCGGTCACCGGCTGGTCGCGATCTGAGAAATCCATAGACGGCATCACCTGTCGCCATGGCGATGCAGGCCTGCGGGACGCGCTGGCGATGGCACAGATCGTTGTGCTGCTGCTGCCAGATACCCCGGCGACGGAAAACACCCTCAACCGCGACACCCTCGCCCTGCTGCCCAAGGGCGCGCGGATCATCAACCCTGGTCGCGGCCCCCTGATCGACGATGACGCCCTTCTGGCCGCGCTCGACAGGGGGCAGATTGGCCATGCAACGCTTGATGTCTTCCGCGTTGAGCCACTGCCGATGGAGCACCGCTACTGGACCCATCCCAATGTAACCGTGACACCGCATATCGCGGCAGAGACACGCCCCCTCACCGCCGCCCGCGTCATTGCTGAGAATATCCGCCGGGGTGAGGCTGATGACGTCTTCCTGCATCAGGTGGATCGCAGGCTTGGGTATTAGGGCCAGATACTCAGCGGATAGGACTTAACGATCAGCAAACCCAGCGCACGCCGCGCTCAGGATTGGTTCAGACCGCTGTGCCAGACTGGCCCCAATCGCGATTGCAGGATCCGGGGCTGGCACCCCGGCTCCGACCAGGAACCGGGCCCCAACTTCTGGGGGCGTGCAGAGAATTTGAGCACGCGGGCCATCAACCCGCCCTCCTCCGCCCTCCGTGGCGGCGCCGTCCACTTTATGCCGCAACCATCTGGTTGCAGACCAAGGCATTGAACAACAACTGAAAGATATGAACAGCCCCGGAGTAAACCCGGACAGCCACAGGCTGCACCGGCAGTTTCGCGCGTCTTGCAAACCCACTCCCCAGCGCCCTCCACACACCCCGGCAAAGCCGCCCTATTTCGGTAGATTTCAAAACTTGAAGATTGGCGCGGCTGGCCTGCGCGGCTGCACAACACCGGCCCCTTCACATGGAACGGCCTGCAAACGCTTCCGGCACGGCATTTCGCGGAATTGTTGCTAGCCAGACGCCGGACAGCTGCGCTACGGTCCTTGAAAAAACTATAAAACAGGGATGGAACACATGAACAATCGCTTAAGGAAGATCACCATCGTCGGCGGCGGCACGGCGGGGTGGATGACGGCACTGATTCTCGAGACAGAACTCTCCCGCACGTCAGCGCCCAAGGACCGGCCAAAAATCTGCCTGATCGAAAGCCCGAATATCGCCACCGTCGGAGTGGGCGAGGCCACCGTGCCGCGGATGCCCAAAACCCTCCGCCAGGCTGGCATTTCAGAGCGCGCCTTTTTCCGTGAGACCAACGCCTCGTTCAAACTGGGCGTGAAATTCTGCAACTGGAACACCGACGCCAAGGGCAATCGCATCGACTACGTGAACCCCTTTGCCCATGGCCAGCTGCTGGAGGGGCTGGAGCCTGCCGAATACTTCCTGCGCTTTGGCAATGGGGATCGGGACTATACTCAGTCCATCTCCCCCCATGATGATCTGGGCCGCCTGTGCAAGGGCGCCCGCCCGCTTGGTCAGCCGGAGTTTGAGCAACGCTTTGGCTATGCCTATCATCTGGACGCGGTGAAATTTGCCGGCATGCTCACCAAGGTCTGCACCAAACATGGCGTGGAACATATTCAGGATGAGGTGACATCGGTTGAACTGGATGAGCAGGGCAATGTCAGCCATCTGATGCTGGAGCAGCGCGGTCGCCACGATGTTGAGATGGTCATCGACTGCACCGGTTTCCGCGGGCTGATTATCAATCAGGCGCTAGGTGAGCCGTTTATGGATTACTCTGACTATCTGCCCAATGACCGCGCGATGGCGCTGCAGATCGACCACCCGGACCCGGAAAAGATCGAAAGCCTCACCCGCTCCACCGCCCTTGGGGCCGGTTGGACCTGGCGGGTGCCGCTCTATAACCGGGTCGGCACCGGCTATGTGTTCTCCTCGGCCCATCGCACCGATGATCAGGCAGCGGATGAGTACCTTGAATGGCTGGGCGACAGCGGCAAAGGGGCGACCCCGCGCATTATTCCAATGCGGATCGGGCGGGTGCGCAATGCCTGGGTAAAGAACTGTGTGGCCATCGGTCTGGCCGGTGGCTTCATCGAGCCGCTGGAAAGCACCGCGATCCATATGATTGATCACGCGGTGCGCTGGCTCACCGAACATATGCCCACGCGCGACATCGCCCCGTCCCTGCGCAGCCGATACAACCGGCAGATGGACAAGCTCTACGACGAGGTGCTGGAGTTTATCTGCCTGCATTACCGGTTGGGCAACCGCACCGACAACCAGTATTGGATCGACGCCCGCACTGAAATGAAGATCCCGGATCGTCTGGCCGAGAACCTGGAACTCTGGCAGCACCGCCTACCGATGCCCCATGATATTGAGTTCGCAACCCTGTTTGACTACCGCGTCTATCAGACCGTGCTTCTGGGCAAACAGGTCTACGATACGGGCTATGGCCCCGGCATCCGGGACCGGCTGCGCCCGCTGAAGAAACCGATCTGGTTCCAGTGGTGGAAAGGCGCGAAGGTGGATCTGGCGCAGATCCTCAAATCCATGCCCGATCACAAAACCCTGCTGCGTGATATTCGCGGCGAGTTGGATCAGCCCGGCTTTGGCATGGCGGCCGCAATGAAGCCAACGGTGCCGATGCCATGTGCTGAGGCGGTGCCCTGCATGATCCAGAACATGCCCAGCTTCAGCGAAATCGAGAACGGCCAGAAAGATCTGCAACTGTTCTAGGATCACGGGCGAACGCTCAAACAGTTCACCAATGAAAGAGGGCAGACGCATGGCGCCTGCCCTCTTTCATTCCAACGGTTTCCATTCCAACGGTCGACGTGGATTATTTCGCCGCCAGTCCGCGTCCTTTCAGCAACGCATCAACGCCCGGCAGGCGCCCCCGGAACGCGGTGTACAACTCAGCCGGATCGCGGGAGCCACCGGTGGAGAGGATATGCGCTTCCAATGCTTGGGCACGCTCAGGATCAAAGGCGCCGCCCGCCTCCTCAAAGGCAGCAAAGGCGTCTGCGTCCATCACCTCGGACCACATGTAGCTATAGTAACCCGACGAATAGCCGTCGCCCGAGAACACATGCGCAAAATGCGGCGTTGCGTGGCGCATGATAATGGCAGAAGGCATGCCGATCTCTGCCAGAACCTCAGCCTGTTTGGCCATCGGATCCTTCGGTGCAGGCCCATCATGAAACGCCAGATCCACCAGCGCTGACGCCACATATTCCACCGTCTGGAACCCCATATCAAAGGTCGAGGCCGCCAGCACCCGGTCACGCATCTCGACCGGCATCGGCTTGCCGGTGTCGGCATGGGTTGCGAATTTGCCCAGAACCTCCGGCACATCCAGCCAGTGTTCATATAGCTGCGAGGGCAGCTCCACAAAGTCGCGCGCCACCGAGGTGCCAGAGATGCTCTCATAGGTCACATCCGACAGCATCTGATGCAGCGCATGGCCAAACTCATGGAACAACGTACGCGCATCATCATAAGACAGCAGCGCAGGCTCCCCCTTGGCAAAGTTGCAGACGTTGATCACGATCGGGGTCTGCGCCTCCGGGAACTTCGCCTGACTGCGCATCGCCGAACACCACGCGCCGGAACGTTTGGACGAGCGGGCAAAATAATCGCCAATGAACACAGCCACATGCGCGCCATTGCGGGTCACCTCCCAGGCGCGGCAGTCTTCGTGGTAAAGCGGCACATCCAAGGGGGTAAACTCAAGCCCAAACAGGCGGGTTGCGCAGTCAAACGACGCCTCGATCATGCGGTCCAGCTGGAAATAGGGCTTTAGCTCCGCCTCATCCAGATCATGCTCCGCTTTGCGCCGTTTCTCCGCATAGTAGCGCCAGTCCCAGGGCTCCAACTCGCCGTTGATGCCATCGTCCTGCATCATTTTTGTCAGCACCCAGGCATCCGCCTCCGCCTGCCCCTTGGCCGGCTCCCAGACCTGCATCAGCAAATCGCGCACCGCAGCCGGGGTCTTGGCCATCTCGGTTTCCAGTTTGTAGGCCGCGAAGTTTTCATAGCCCAGCAGTTTGGCGCGTTCTTCGCGCAGGGCCAAAATTTCGGCAGCGATTTCGCGATTATCGCTCTCACCACCATTGGCTCCGCGCGCAGCCCAGGCCTCAAAGGCGCGTTTGCGCAGATCGCGGCGGGGCGAGAACTGCAAAAACGGCGTGATGAGCGAGCGCGACAACGTCACCGCCGGACCATCCAGCCCCTTGTCCTTACCCGCGGCGCGGGCGGCATCGACGACAAACTGCGGCAGACCGGTCAGATCTTCTTCGCTCAGCGCCATGAACCAGTCGCGCTCATCTGCCAGCAGGTTTTGCGTAAACTCCGTCCCAAGCGTTGCCAGACGGGATTTGATCTCCTGCATGCGGGTGTCATCCGCGCCTTCTAGCGCCGCACCACCCCGCACAAATCCACGATGGGTCAACATCAGAACGCGCTGTTGCTCCTCGCTCAGATCCAGCGTGTCCCGCTCGTCCCACACGGCTTTGACACGGGCATAAAGGGCCTTGTTCGCGGTGATCGCGGAAAAATGCGCCGCCAGTTTCGGCGAAAACGCCCGCTGCAACGCCTCGCGCTCGGGATTACTGTCGGCCCCAGCCACACTGTAGAACACTGACAACACCTGCTCCAGCTCGCGGCAGGGGGTTTCCAGCGCCTCGATCACATTGGCAAATGTCGGCGCCTCATCTGAGCTGGCAATTGCATCAATCTGCGCCTTATGCGCAGCCAAGGCCTCCTCCAGCGCGGGGGCAAAATCGCTGTCCTTGATCTGGTCGAAGGGGGCAATTTCAAACGGCGTGTCCCAAGTGGACAGCAGCGGATTGGTCATGGCAAATCTCCTTTGAGAGGAAGCTATGCCTGCCCTCGCCCGCCGTCCAGAGGCGCAGCCAAGAGAATTTCACCAATCAGCGCCGAGGGACCACCGCTACCGGCGCTCCTCACGGCGGCGCAGGTGTTTTTCAAACCGTCTGAGCAGCAGCGACAGACCAATTGTCAGCGTCAGATAGATCAGCGCCACCACATTGTAGGTCTCGAAATAGCGAAAATTGCCCACCGCCGTCAGCTTGCCCAGCTGCGTGACATCCGCAACGCCCAGCACCGATACCAGCGAACTGTCTTTGACCAAGGCGACAAAATCATTGCCCAGCGGCGGCAGGATGGTGCGGATTGCCTGTGGAAACACGATGAAGCGGAAGCGATGCCAGCGGCTGAGGCCTAGCGCCTTCGCCGCCTCAATCTGGCCCTCATCCACCGATTGCAGGCCCGCACGAAACACCTCGGAGATGAAGGCGGAATAGGCAATCATCAGCGCAATAATGGCCCGCCACAACAGCGGAAAATTGCGGGTGCGGATCGGGTCCAGCCCCAGATGCGCGCCGATCCAGTTGCGCAGCTCCACCAGCGCCGGGGCCAAGACAAAGGCGACGTAGAGCAGCAGCACAATGATCGGAATGCCGCGCACCACCTCTATGTAGAACCGCGCGCTCTGACGGATCACCAGCCAGCGTGACCCCGCCGCAAGCGCCAGCCCAAGGCCCAGGAGTGATGCGAGAAAAAAACTGATCAGCGTCACGAAGATGGTCAGCTGGACACCGCGCATCAACGTGCTGAGAATGGTGAGATAGAGATCATCCGAGGCCACCCGCCAGATCAGCGTCCCGCCAATCAGAAGCACCGCCGCCAGCCACCAGGGAAAATCGTCTTTCTTGCCGTCCGCCCTGCGCGGCTTTGGTTGTTGTGCGCTCATATCTGCCCCTTGATGTAGAAATCCCCGGCGCCTGGGCCGGGGATTGGTCGTTGTCTGTGCAGGGTTACCCGCCGAGCTTATACTCAAGGAACCATTTGGTGTTCAGCGCATCCAGCGTGCCGTCTGCCTCCATTGCGGCGATGGCTGCATTGATCGGTGCCACCAGATCGCTGCCCTTGGGGAAGATGAAGCCGAAATCCTCGGTCCCCAGCGGCTCACCCACGATTTTCAGCGCACCCTCCGAAGCCTGCACATAGCCATTTGCGGCGGTGCTGTCAGACAATGCCAGATCCACATCGCCCGTGCGCAGCGCCTGAATGGCCGCGCCAAAGGTTTCAAACAGCTTGATACGCGGGTTCGCCTCATCGCCGTCAAGGATATCGTAAACTGTCACGTAAAACGGTGTGGTGCCGGGCTGCGCGCCTGCCAGCAGATCCGCATCCGCGGCAAAACCTGCAGCATCATCAAACCGGCTCTCATCCCCGGCCACGATCATGCGCATCTGCGAGGTCAGGTATTTGTCTGAAAAATCGACTTTTTCCTTACGATCGTCGCGGATGGTGATGCCGGTCATGCCCATGTCATACTGGCCATCGCTGACGGCAGGAATCATCGCGTCCCAGCTCGTCGTCTCATAGACGACGGTGATGTTGATCCGCTCCGCGATCTCCGCCATCGCGTCATATTCCCAGCCGATTGCCTTGCCGCTGGAGGGTTCAACAAATTGCAGTGGCGGATAGGCGTTTTCCACCGACACGACCACTTCGCGCCCCTCAAGATCCGGCAAATCCGCCGCGATAGCTGCGCTTGCCAGCAAGGCCGCGCCTGCGGTTGCGGCCGCTGTATTCAGCGCCGTCCCAGTCCATGTGAATGTCATCTTATCCTCCCCTTTGGTGATGTGATTGAGTCGTCAGAGTGTCTCAGGTGGCCTCCGCATCGGAGCGCGGCGCGCCTGCCTCTTTGCTGCTGTCTTCTCCGGCTTCCGCTCCGCCCGCGCAAATCGGGCAATCGCGGCGTTGGCTGAGGGTGATCTTGCGGCTCTCGGAATAAAGCCCGTCGTAAATCAGCATCTCGCCCTGCAGGGTTTGACCTGCGCCGGTGATGGCTTTGATCGCCTCAAGTGCCATCATCGCGCCAACCACGCCGGGCAATGGGCCCACGACCCCCGCCTCAGAACAGCTGGGGGCAAGGCCTGCTGCCGGCGCCTCGGGAAAGATGCACTGATAGCAGGGGCCGCCTGCGGTGGGGTGAAACAGCGAAATCTGCCCCTCCCATTGCGACAGTGCGCCTGAAATCAGCGGCTTGCCCAGTGCCACAGCGGTCCGATTGGCCAGATAGCGCGTCTCGAAATTGTCCGTGCCATCCAGGATCAGATCATAATCGCCAAACAGATCGGCGGCGATCTCCGCATCCAGGCGACGGTGGTAGGGGCGCACGGTGACATAGGGGTTCTGCGCCTCCATCGCGGCCTGCGCCGAGAACACCTTTGGAATGCCAATGTCATGATCGCGGTAGATCACCTGCCGCTGCAGATTGGCGTTTTCCACCAGATCATCATCGATCACCCCGATGGTACCGACCCCGGCGGCGGCAAGATATTGCAGCGCGGGCGCGCCCAATCCCCCGGCTCCAATCACCAAAACGCGCGCCTTGCGGAGTTTCTTTTGCCCCGGTCCGCCCAGCTCGCGCAGGACAATATGTCGGGCGTAGCGGTCCAGCTCGCTCTCCGAAAATTTGTCCGGGCGGGGTTGGGCGCCCTCCTGTGCTTCCGCCTCCGGCTGCGCGCGGCTGCGCAGGCGGCGCAGCACATGGCGATAGGCCAGCACCAGAGCCACCATACCGGCCAGCACCAGCCAGGGTGCCACAGATCCACCGGTGCCCACGCGCAGCGGTGCCGTTTCAGGCAGGGTCAGATGCACCGCCAGAATAGCGAGATACAGCACTCCAAGCAGGCCCAGACGCAGGTTGCGCCCCAGCCCGAGCACCCGCCCGCCCCACCAGATCAGAGCGGCAAGAACAACAATCGACAGCATCAGTGCTGCCCCGTGGAGCCAAAGCCACCGCTGCCGCGCGCGCTGTCGCTCAGGCTGTTGACCAGTTGAAATCGCGCCTGCAGTACCGGCGCCACCACCATCTGCGCGATGCGGTCGCCATGTGCGATCTCAAACGGGGCATCACCTGCGTTCATCACAATCACCCCCAGCGGGCCGCGATAATCGCTATCGACGGTGCCGGGCGCGTTGGGCAGGGTGATGCCATGTTTCAGCGCTAGGCCGGAGCGGGGACGGATCTGCACCTCGTACCCTTCCGGGATTTCCAGCCGCAGCCCGGTCGGCACCAGCGCGCGGGCACCGGGGACAAGAGTCAGGCGCGCACGATCCGGCAGATTGGCGCGCAGATCGGCACCTGCGGCTTCGGCCGTCTGATAAGCGGGCAGCGGCACATCCCTGTCTGCGCCCTCGTCATATGTAATGCGGATCTCGACCATTCCCGTGCCTTATCCTTATTCGTTTGTTCCTATTCGGGCACCTCAGCCCCTATCGGTCAGCGCCTCTGCAATGCGATCGGCCAACCGGCGCGCGACTGCGCCCTTGTCCATGCGCGGCCAGCTTTCGGCGCCTGCATCGGAGATCAGGATCACCGCGTTTTCGCTGCCACCCATGATGCCCGTCGCCGGGGAGACGTCATTGGCCACAATCCAGTCGCAGCCCTTGCGCAGGCGTTTGGCGGTGGCGTTATCCACCACGTCATTGGTTTCTGCGGCAAAGCCCACAACCAGCCCCGGTCGTCCTGCTTTCAGATGCGACACGGTTTTGAGGATGTCGGGGTTTTCGGCAAATTCCATCACCGGCAGCCCGTCCTTTGATTTTTTCAGCTTGCGGTCCGAGGCGCTGGTGACGCGCCAGTCGGCCACCGCTGCGGCAAAGACACCGGCATCCGCAGGCAGGGCGGCGGACACCGCGTCAGCCATCTCTTGCGCGGTTTCAATGGCCACCACCTCCACCCCCTCGGGCGGCGCGACGCTGGCCGGGCCCGTGATGAAGACCACCTCAGCGCCCAGATCGCGCAGAGCACGGGCCAGCGCAGTCCCCTGCGCCCCGGAGGAGCGGTTGGCGATATAGCGCACCGGATCGATCGGCTCATGGGTGGGGCCGGAGGTCAGGACAACGCGGCGTCCCTTCAGCGGCCCGTCGGTGAGTTTGGCGGCAATGGCGGCAACAATCGCGTCCGGTTCAGCCAGACGACCTGGGCCAAATTCACCGCAGGCCATGCCGCCCTCATCGGGGCCGACGCAGGTGATGCCATCCGCCAGCAGTGTGGCCAGATTGCGCTGCGTTGCGGAGTGCTGCCACATGCGGACATTCATCGCAGGCGCCAGCAGCACCGGCGTATCTGTCGCCAGCAGCAGGGTGGAGGCCAGATCATTGGCGTGACCATTGGCCATCTTGGCCATCAGGTCCGCCGTCGCCGGGGCCACCACCAGAAGATCCGCACTGCGCGACAGTTGGATATGGCCCATCTCAGCCTCGGTCGTGAGATCAAAGAGATCGCGATGCACCGCCTGCCCGGCCAGCGCAGAAACCGACAAGGGGGTGACAAATTCCTCGCCCGCCTTGGTCAAAACCGGCACCACCTCAGCGCCCTGATCCTGCAGACGGCGGATCAGCTCCAGCGATTTATAGGCGGCAATTCCGCCACCGATGATCAGGAGAATACGTTTGTTCGCCAGCATTTGCCTATCCTTGCCGCAGATCCCGGCAAACTCTACTGCGCCCTGTCGCCAGTGTGAAACGGTTTTCCACGGGGTCCATGATCAAGTGGTCGTCCCCCGGCTGAACTGCTCCCCCTTTACTGGAACGCAAGGCAGGGGTCGGGCCGCGAAACCGGCGGCGCATCCAGCAGCACGTCAAACACACCGTCGATTTGCCCGCCCTCCGACTGGCCAAGGGCGACAATTTTGAGATCAGGCCGGGCCAATCGCAAGGCCACAGGCGCTCCTCGGTCCAGCCGGGCATGGCCATTGCCGGTGATGACAACCACCTGCGGACGCGGTTGGTCGGCGATCCCATCTGTCAGCTGGTCCAACGCCGTCACAACACCACGCGCCAGTGCGGCATCCCGCAGCCGTTGCAGGTCGACCAGAACCGGCAGCATCTCTGCGGGCATTGCGTTGCAGTGATTTGCCAGCTGGTCGGCCTCCCGCGCGGCCTGTTCGGCCTCTGGCAGCGGTTCGGTCAAACCATATGCGGCCGGCTCCGCGCCGAAAAAACGCGCCACCCCCTGCTCCATCGCGCGGCGGGTCTCGGCGCGGGGCACCAAGGCTCCAACCTGCGCGGCCCCGTGGCCCGCCGCAAAAACCGGCTGGTAGAGTGCGAAATCCGGCCAGCCGGACTGCGCCCAGTCCAGCGCCTCCGCCAATGCAGGACCATCCTGTAACAGTTCCGGGGTCAGACCGGCAGCCTGCGCCGGGGTGATCATTTCCCAAATCACGGCGGCAGGCGCTAGCGCGGCGATAATCTCCGCCTGCGCTGTATGGTGGGCGGGATTGTCATGCACCTCTCCCAGAAACACCACATCCGCATCCGTGAGCCGTGGCACCACGTCGGGAACGGAGGTCGCTGCCGTCGCTGTCTGGGCGGTCTGGCTGACCGATTGATCTGCGCGGGCAGTACCGATGATTGCAGCGGCAGAGACAAGGCCGCCGAGGGCCATGGGGCGCAGCGCCGCCGCGCAGATGAAAAAGGCGCGTCCGATGTGGGTCGCGCCTTTGTCGATAAAATTACTATGGTTTGTCATAGGAGGAAGTTTTGAACTTCCCGTGAGCAGGTTTCAAGCGATTTGCGCATCTTTTGGAAGGCGCCTGCCTCCAGCTGGCGAACACGCTCCTTGGACAAGCCCAGCTCGGTTCCGAGGCTCTCCAATGTGCGGGGCTTGTCCCGCAGTTTGCGCTCCGTAATGATGAAGCGTTCGCGATCATTCAGCGCCTGCATCGCCTCCACCAGCCAGGTCCGCAGTTGCTGAGTGTCATGGCTCTCCTCGACCAGCTCGGCGGCCTGAGCGCTGTCATCTTCCAGCGCCTCGATCCACTCGCGCCCCTCTTCCTCGGCTGACTGGACAGCGTTTAGCGAGAAATCCGCGCCCGCCAGCCGCCCGTCCATCATCTGAACATCCCGCAGCGGCACGCCGATTTCGGTGGCAATCTGCTGGTGCAGCTGATGCTGATCCAGACGTGAGCCCTCCGACTGGGCCTGACGCTCCAGCTGAGCCTGCACCCGGCGCATATTGAAGAACAGCGATTTCTGCGAAGAGGTCGAGCCGGTCCGCACCATCGACCAGTTGCGCATCACATAGTCCTGAATGGAGGCCTTGATCCACCAGACCGCATAGGTGGAGAACCGCACACCCCGATCCGGGTCAAACTTATCCGCCGCCTTCATCAGGCCCAGACCCGCCTCCTGAATAAGGTCGTTCATAGGTGCGCCGTAGCGGCGGAATTTGGACGCCATCGAAATGGCCAGTCGCATATAGGCGTTGATCAAGCGGTGCAGCGCCTGCACATCACGTTCATCCCGCCAAGCATAGGCCAGTTGCAGCTCTGTTTCCGCGTCCAGCAATTCCGCCTTCATTGCCCGCTTGGGCAACGGGTTTTCGATCATGGTATCAAGTGCCATTTTTCTTCCCCGTAGATGAATTTTGATCTGATTACGCGCGCTGCGCGGATTTGGATCACTTCACAATTGGCAATTTCCCGAAAATAGGGTCGGGACGGTTCTTCGCGGCCGGATGGGGCGTGGAGAAAAACGCCTAAAAGCGCCGCCGCATCGGGCCGGTCTGGGGTGCAATCAACGTCTGAAATGTGGCGCCACCCTCGGCAGGTTGACGCGCTCTTGTGGTCAACACATCTTGTGCTGCATCGCACCCGTGGCTACCCAGTCACGCAACACTCGATGCAATCAGGGTAATAAAAGTGCCGTCTAAAGTCACATTCATTCTGGGCGGCGCAGCGTCGGGCAAGTCTGATTTTGCCGAAAACCTCTGCCTAAACTCTGGTAAAGACAGGGTTTATCTCGCCACTTCACAAGTGTTTGACGATGAGATGCGGGCGAAAATTGATCGCCACCTCCATCAGCGGGGCACCGGCTGGACCACCCATGAGGCGCCAATGGACCTTGCGCCGGTGCTCGACTCGCTAACGGCAGATCAGATCTGCCTCGTGGATTGCGCCACCATGTGGCTCAGCAATCAGATGCTGGCGGAGGCGAATCTGGAGGCCGCTCAGCGCGACCTGCTGGAGGCGCTGGGGCGCTGCGCGGCTGAGGTGGTTGTCGTCTCCAACGAGGTGGGCCACGGCATTGTGCCGGACAATGCGTTGGCGCGCGCCTTCCGTGAGGCGCAAGGGCGGCTCAATATCGCATTGGCCGGAATGGCCGACCGGGCCGTGCTGGTCACCGCCGGACTGCCGCAGCTGCTGAAAGGAACGCTATGAACAACGATGCCATCACACGGCTGTTTCTGGTCCGCCACGGTCCCACCCATGCCAAATCCATGGTCGGCTGGTCCGATCTGCCCGCGGATCTGTCGGACACTGCCGCGCTGGACCGGCTGCATGGCTACCTGCCGGAACAGGCGCTGGTGGTCTCCTCCGATCTGAGCCGGGCGCGCGATACCGCCACCGCCATCGGCCGCGACCGGCAGCGGCTGGCGGATCATCGGGAGTTGCGCGAGATTCATTTCGGCGCCTGGGAGCTGCGCAGCTGGCGGGAGATTGACGCCGAAGACCCCGAACGCATCCGCGCCTATTGGGAAACCCCCGGCGATGTGACCCCGCCTGGCGGCGAGAGCTGGAATCAGGTCTGCGCGCGGGTAAATGGCGCCATCAACGGGCTGATCGACACCCATCGTGGGCGCGATCTGATTGTGGTGGGCCATTTCGGCCAGATCCTGACACAAATCCAGCGGGCCGAGCGGCTGACTGCCGAGGAGGCCTTCTCTCACCGGATCGACAATCTGTCGATCACGGAACTCACCCATCAGGGAACCGATTGGGAGCAAGGCTGGGGCTGCGGGAAAATCAATCACAATCCGTGATGGATGTGCGCACAAATATTACCTTTGGGAATGACTTGTGACGCGCTAGCTTCGCGCCATGACATATCAACTTTATATCGGTGATCGCAAGTATTCCAGCTGGTCGTTGCGCGGCTGGCTGATGCTGGAAAAATTCAACCTGCCCCATGAGGTCTCCTTGATTGAGATGTTTTCGGGCACCATGAAAGCGCAGATGGCGGCGCTGGCGCCTGCGCGGCTGCTGCCCACGCTGCAACTCCCCGATGGGACCGTGATTGGCGAAACCGTCGCCATTGCCGAAACGCTGGCGGAGCGCCACCCCGAGGCTGGCATGTGGCCCGAGGATCCGCGCCAGCGCGCAACGGCCCGCTGGTTGGTGGCGGAGATGGCCTCCGGCTTTGGCGCGCTGCGCAGCGCCTGTCCGATGCAATTGGCCCATGTCTATCAGGGGTTTGAACCCTCTGACGCGGTTCTGGCGGATCTGCGGCGCATTGAGGCGCTGTTCGACCATGCGCGGAGGGTCTCTGGTTGTGCGGAAGGCTGGCTCTTTGGCAACTATTCCATCGCGGATGCCTTTTATGCGCCGGTGGCGGCGCGCATTGTTGGCTTTGATCTGCCTGTTTCGGAGGCGATGCGCGCCTATTGCCGGGTCACGCTTTCTGACCCTGTGTTGCGCCGTTGGCGGGACCGGATGGATGAGGTGAGCTATGCCAGTGACCCCTATCCGATTGATCTGCCGCGCAAACCCTGGCAGCTGAGCTGAGCCTCCGGTCGGCCCTCAAGGTAAATAATACGTAAAACCCCAAGGGTTTCGCACGCGCATTAACGACTCCGAAACCACGTTGCCAAAGCATCTTTCCCACCCACAGCGGAAAGGGGAGAGATGATTTCGCGCGCGTATACCGTGGCCTTTCAAGGCATAGAGGCCCGCCCGGTGGAGGTGCAATGCGCCGTCGCAGCCGGCCTGCCTGCCTTCTCCATCGTGGGTCTGCCCGACAAGGCCGTGAGCGAGGCGCGCGAACGGGTACGCTCCGCCCTTGCGACCATGTCGATTGCCCTGCCCTCGCGCCGGATCACCGTCAACCTGTCGCCAGCAGATCTGCCCAAGGAGGGCAGCCATTTCGACCTCCCCATCGCGCTGGCGCTGCTGGCCGCCATCGAGATTGTGCCGCCGGAAGCCGCCTCCGAGACCATCGCGCTGGGGGAATTGTCGCTCGATGGCAGTCTGGTGCCCGTGGTGGGCGCGCTGCCTGCCGCCATGGCGGCCGCCAGTGAAGGACGGCGCCTGCTTTGTCCCAAGGCCTCTGGCGCGGAGGCCGCCTGGGTCAGTGATGCAACGGTGATTGGCGCCAGCGGGTTATCAGATGTGGTGCGGCATTTTACCGGGCAGATGGTGATCCCCCCGGCAGAACCCGGTGACGTCATTGAGGGCCCCATAGGTAAGGATCTGCGCGATGTGAAAGGTCAGGAACGGGCCAAACGCGCATTGGAAATCGCCGCCGCCGGACGGCATCATCTGTTCATGGTGGGATCACCGGGATCGGGGAAATCCATGTTGGCGGCGCGGCTGTCCTCCATCCTGCCGCCCCTCACGGCGGCTGAGGCGCTGGAGACATCCATGATCCAGTCGCTTTGCGGGTTGATCGACGACGGTGGCATTCGCCGCGAACGCCCGTACCGCGAACCCCATCACACTGCGTCAATGGCGGCGATTGTCGGCGGCGGTCGGCGGGCGCAGCCGGGGGAGATCAGCCTGGCCCACAACGGGGTTCTGTTTCTTGATGAGCTGCCGGAGTTCAGCCGCGCGGTACTGGAAACCCTGCGCCAGCCGTTGGAGACCGGCCAAGTGAATGTGGCGCGCGCCAATGCCCATGTCAGCTACCCCAGCCGCTTCATGCTGGTGGCAGCGGCCAACCCCTGCAAATGCGGTGCGCTGAGCGATGCCAGCCGGGCCTGTGCGCGGGCGCCGCAATGTTCGGCGGATTATCTCGGCCGTATCTCCGGGCCATTGATGGACCGGTTTGACCTGCGGGTGGATGTACCGCCAGTGGCATTTGCCGATCTGGACATGCCGGGCGACAGCGAACCATCAGCAGATGTGGCGATGCGGGTCGCCATCGCGCGTGAAATCCAGACCAGCCGCTACCGCGATCATCCCGGCCTGCGCCAGAACGCCGATGCGGAGGGGCAATTGCTGGAAGATGTGGCGACCCCCGATGCCGAGAGCCGCGCGCTGTTGCTACAGGCTGCCGACCGGTTCGGCCTGACCGCGCGCGGGTATCACCGGGTATTGCGGGTGGCCCGCACCATCGCGGATCTGGATGGGGCGCCGGATGTCCGCCGCCCCCATATCGCCGAAGCGATCAGTTTTCGGATTGCTGCCTAGGCGGGATTTCGGCGCCCGTGGCTCAAAGCTTGGCCTCGATCGCCTGCCAGATTTTTTCGGCGATATTCACCCCGTCAAAGCGCTCCAGCTCCTGAATGCCGGTGGGGGAGGTCACGTTGATCTCAGTCAGATAGTCGCCGATCACATCAATGCCGACAAAGATCTGGCCCTTCTCGCGCAGCAACGGACCGATGGCGGCACAAATCTCACGATCGCGGTCGCTGAGGCTGATTTTTTCGGGCCGGCCACCCACATGCATGTTGGAGCGGGTCTCGCCCGCTGCTGGCACGCGATTGATGGCCCCGACGGGTTCGCCATCGACAAGGATCACCCGCTTGTCGCCGTTGGACACGTCGGGCAGAAATTTCTGCACGATCAGCGGCTCGCGGCTGAAGCCGGTGAACAGCTCATGCAGCGAGGTCAGGTTGCGGTCATTGGCGTCGAGCCGGAACACCCCGGCCCCGCCATTGCCATAGAGCGGCTTCAGAATGATGTCGCCGTGTTTTTCCTTGAACGCCTTGATGGTCTCCAGATCGCGGGCGACAGTGGTCGGCGGCGTCAATTCAGGGAAGTCCAGAACCAGCAGTTTTTCCGGGTAGTTGCGGACCCAGAACGGATCATTCACCACCAGCGCCTGGCCTTTCAGGCGGTCCAGCAGATGGGTCGAGGTGATGTAATGCATGTCAAAGGGCGGGTCCTGACGCAGCCAGACCACGTCAAAGTCGCTCAGATCCACTTCGCGGCGTGGGCCGAGTTCCGCCGGGCTGCCAGCAACGCGCTGGACCGTCATATCATGGCCGCGCGCGGTGATCCGCCCTTCCTGATAGGCGAGCTGGTCGGGACTGTAGAAAAACAGCTCATGCCCGCGCGCCTGCGCCTCCTCCGCGATGCGGAAGCTGCTGTCGGCGTTGATGTCAACGTCGGTGATCGGATCCATTTGGAAGGCGATTTTCATTATGTCAGTCCCTCATGACCTGGGCAAAATGACATGGGCAAAACCGCCCACATCGAATACATGGCCCAGCTTGGCGGCGGGTTCAATGGCTGAACTGATCAACCCTGACCATAAGCGTTTTCCAGCACCTCAACCCTGCCGGTGCCATTGACCACAGCCACGTCCAGCCTTGACTCGGTCAGCTGGCCCGCCGGTTCCCCCGCCAGAAACTGCGCCGCACTGGCCATCATGCGTTGCATCTGCGCGGCATTGATGCGCGCCATCGCCTGATCGCGGGTGGCGCTGTGTTTGACCTCGACAAACACCACCATCGCGCCAAGCCGCAGGATGAGATCGATTTCGGCGCCGCCGCCGCGCCAACGGCGTGCCGCGATCTGATAGCCCTGCCGCTCATAGAAACGCGCCACCAACTCCTCCGCCGCCTGTCCGGCGTGATGGGATTTTGCGCCACGTAGCCCACGGGCAGAGGCGCGCTTGGGCGGGGTGTCCTGCCGCCCAGCCATGCTCAGCCTTCGTCCTTGGCCATATCAAGCGCCAGTTGGTAGATCTTCCGACGGGGCAGATTGTGCATCTCCGCCACGATGGAGGCGGCGTCTTTCACGGAATTGTCCTTCAGCGCGGCGCGCAGATCGCTGTCGAGATCGCCGTCGCTGACACTGGCACCGCGGGCGCGATCCACCAGCACCACGATTTCGCCCTTCACGGGGGCCTGATCCAGACCTTCGGCGAGGGTCAGCAGGCTGTCGCGGCGCACCTCCTCGAATTTCTTGGTGATTTCGCGGCAGAGCGCGGCAGGGCGATCCCCGAGAACCGCCGCCATATCGCGCAGGGAGGCGGCAATCCGCTTCGGCGATTCGTAGAATACCAGCGTGCCGGGCACCGCTGTCAGCTCTTCCAGCCGCTTGCGGCGGGCACCGCTGGCATTGGGCAGAAAGCCTGCAAAGAAAAACGCATCCGTTGGCAGACCCGCCAATGTCAGCGCCGCCAGCGCCGCAGAGGCGCCCGGTGCAACGGTCACCAGATGTCCGGCCTCAGCAGCGGCGCGGCTGAGATCGTAGCCCGGATCGGCGATAAGTGGCATACCCGCCTCGGAGGCATAGGCCACCGATTGCCCCGCCTCCAGCGCGGTCAGCAGGCGTGCGCGGGCCCCTGCACCGCTGTGATCATGATAGGCCACAATCTGCCGCCCGTTCAGCGGAACCCCGTGGATTTCCATCAGCTTGCGCAGGGAGCGGGTGTCCTCGGCAGCGATCAGATCGGCGGAGGCCAGCACATCCAGCGCCCGCAAAGTGATGTCGCGCGCGGTGCCGATGGGCGTCGCAACAAAGTAGAGGCCGGATGGCAAATGGACGATCTTGTGATTCACGCTGGACCCGCCTTGTTGGTCGTTTATGATCCCTCAGGTACCAACACGGCGTACGCCGCCGGACAAGGGAGTTTCAAGTCCATTATGTTTGCTGTTTTTCAACACGCCCGCAAGGCGGCAATGGCCGCTGCAACCGTGGTTTCGACGCTGGCACTGGCCGCCTGTGACACCTTGCCAACCGGTGGCGGCCCGTCGATCAACACAACCAAGCCCGTGCCCGTGGCCCTGCTGGTGCCGCGCGGGTCGGCCCAGCCCGGTGATGCGCTGCTGGCCAAAAGTCTTGAGAACGCTGCCCGGATGGCGATTGCGGATCTGAACGGGGCGCAGATCGATCTGCGAATCTATGACACCGCAGGCGCGCCGCAGCAGGCTGCAACCGCCGCGACCACTGCAATCAACGATGGCGCGCGGATCATTCTGGGGCCGGTCTACGCCGAGGCCGCCAATGCTGCCGGTCTGGTTGCCGCACAGCGCAATGTCAACGTTCTGGCCTTTTCCAACAACAGCGCCATTGCCGGTGGCAATGTCTTCATTCTGGGCCCGACGTTTGACAATACAGCGCGCCGTCTGACCAGCTATGCCGCCCGTCAGGGCAAGGGCAATATGGTGGTTGTCAGCGGCAGCGATCCCGCAGGTCAGGCCGGTCGTGTGGCGATTGAGCGCGCGGCGGCAGGCAATGGTTCCAGCATCAGTGGGGCGGTCAGCTATGAGCTGTCGCAGCAGGGCGTGATCAATGCCATTCCAACAATCCGCTCAACCGTGGCCAGCAGCGGTGCGCAATCGGTGTTCCTGACCGCGAATACCGCCGGCGCCCTGCCCCTGCTGACCCAACTGATGCCGGAGGCGGGCGTGGATCCTGCCGCGACACAGTATATCGGCCTCACGCGCTGGGACATCCCGGCACAGACGCTGGCCCTGCCGGGTGTGCAGGGCGGCTGGTTTGCAATGCCCGACACCAACCGGTCGCAGCAATTCCGCAGCCGCTATCAGGCCAGCTATGGCGCCGCGCCGCACCCCATTGGTGGGCTTGCCTATGACGGGATCGCCGCGATTGGCGCATTGGTGAGTGCAGGAAAATCCGACGCGCTGACCGGCGCGGCCCTGACCCGTGGCAATGGATTCCAGGGCACTGGCGGCATTTTCCGCCTGCGCCCGGATGGTACCAATGAACGCGGCCTTGCGGTTGCGACAATCCAAGAACAGAAGGTTGTGGTTATTGACCCAGCTCCCAGCAGCTTCGCCGGTGCCGGATTCTGATCCAGCGCTGCCGGACACCGTCCATCTCCCACCTTTGCTGGGGCCGCTGATCTGCGACCCCGGCAAAATTTTTGACGCCGTTGCCGTACGCGCTGCCATCACTGCCCTGTCGCGGGATTGCTCGGCGGCGGAGCTGCGCGCTGGCGTTGTTAAAATCCTGCGCGAGGCCAATCTCGCCGGGCGCGCCGCCATCGCGGCAGCCTTTGCCGAGGAACCCTTTGCGGCGCGGGCGCTGACGCGCTCTTACGCCTATCTCACGGATGGGCTGGTCACCGCCGCATATTTTACCGCCACCAGCCTGCTGCACCCGCTGTCGAATCCCACCCAAGGCGAACGGATCGCGGTGATTGCTGTTGGAGGCTATGGCCGGGGTGAGATGGCGCCGCAGTCCGACGTGGATCTGCTGTTTCTGACGCCTTACAAGATCACCGCCTGGGCCGAGAGTGCGATTGAATCGATGCTCTATATCCTGTGGGATCTGCGTCTGAAGGTGGGCCATTCCAGCCGCACCATCCGCGATTGCATCCGGCTGGGGGGTGAGGATTTCACCATCCGCACTGCCATGCTGGAACAGCGGTTTCTGGATGGGGACGCCGGGCTCGCCGCAGATCTGGACCGGCGCCTGACTGCGGAGCTGTTTTCCAAGGACGCCCGCGACTTTGTCGAAGCCAAACTGGCCGAACGCGACGCCCGCCATCTGAAACAGGGCGAGCGCTATGTGGTAGAACCCAACGTCAAGGAAGGCAAAGGCGGCCTGCGCGATCTGCAGTCGCTCTACTGGATCGCGAAATATCTCTATCAGGTGCAGGATGTGGCCGAACTGGTGCCCATGGGGCTGTTCAGCCCGGAAGAGCTGGACTCCTTTGCCAAGGCTGAAAACTTCCTCTGGGCGGTACGCGCCCATCTGCATCTGCTGACCAAACGCGCCACCGAGCAGCTGAATTTTGACCTTCAGGTCGAGGTCGCCGCCCGCATGGGCTATGAGGATCGCGCCGGGCGCCGGGCGGTTGAGGTCTTCATGCAGGAGTATTTCCGCCACGCCACCAAAGTCGGCGATGTGACCCGAATTTTCCTGACCAAGCTGGAGGCCACCCACCAGAAAAGCGAGCCGCTGCTGGAACGGATTTTCCGCCGTCGCCCAAGGGTGAAGCCCGGTTACGTGGTGGTCCATAACCGTCTGGATGTCGCTGATCCCGATGCCTTCTGCGCTGATAAGCTAAACCTGTTGCGGATCTTTGAAGAGGCGCTGCGCACGGGGATGCTGATCCACCCTGATGCCATGCGGCTCGTCACTGCCAGCCTGCATCTGGTGGATGACGAGATGCGCAATGACAAGGAAGCGCGGCGTATTTTCCTTGATCTGCTGCTGAAACACGGCAATCCAGAACGCGCCCTGCGGCGGATGAACGAACTGGGGGTGCTCAGCGCCTTTGTGCCGGAGTTCGAGCCGATCGTGGCGATGATGCAGTTCAATATGTACCACTCCTACACCGTGGATGAGCATACCATTCAGGTGATCGCCAACTTCGCGGCGATTGAACGGGGAGAGCTGGAAGACGAGCTGCCGCTGTCCTCGGAAATCCTGCGCAAAGGGTTGAGCCGCAAGGTGCTGTTGGTGGCGATGCTGCTGCATGACATCGGCAAGGGGCGCGAGCAGGACCATTCGATCCTTGGCGCGCAGATTGCACGGCGGGTGGCGCCCCGGCTGGGCCTCAACAAGAGCGACAGCGAAACCGTGGAATGGCTGGTGCGCTATCATCTGTTGATGTCGGATATGGCGCAGAAACGCGATATCGCCGATCCGCGCACGGTGCGTGATTTCGCCAAGGCGGTGAAGACGATCAAGCGGCTGGACCTGCTGCTGCTGCTGACGGTCTGCGACATTCGCGGCGTCGGGCCAGACACCTGGAACAACTGGAAGGCAGCGCTGCTGCGCGCGCTCTATAACCAGACCCGCGAGGCACTGGAAAACGGCATGGAGGCGCTGAACCGTGCCCATCGCGGCACCGAGGCCAAGAAAGCCCTGCGCGCCGCCCTGCCCGACTGGACCAAGGCGGAGCTGAAGGTGGAGACCGCGCGACACTATGATCCCTATTGGCAGGGCCTGCATGTGACCGCGCATATTGATTTCGCCGAGATGCTGCGGGAGCTGACCGATCTGGATGATCCGGGAGGCATGATTGTCCGCCTGCACCCCGACGAAGACCGCGATGCGACGCGGGCCTGTTTCTGCATGGCCGATCACCCCGGCATCTTTGCTCGCATTGCCGGCGCGCTGGCACTGGTCGGGGCCAATGTCGTTGATGCGCGGTCCTATACGACCAAGGACGGCTATGTGACCGATGCCTTCTGGATCCAGGATTCCGAAGGCCACCCCTATGAGGCGGAGCGCCTGCCGCGACTGCGCGAGATGATCCACAAGACCCTGCGGGGCGAGGTGATCACGGGTGAGGCGCTGAAATCACGTGACAAGATCAAGAAGCGCGAGCGGGCGTTTAACGTGCCCACGCATATCACCTTCGACAACGATGGATCTGAGATTTACACCATCATCGAAGTGGACACGCGCGACCGGCCCGGCCTGCTTTATGATTTGGCGCGCACGCTGGCGGGGGCGAATATCTATATCGCCAACGCGGTGATCGCGACCTATGGCGAGCAGGTGGTCGATGCCTTCTATGTGAAGGATATGTTCGGCTTGAAATACTACTCCGAGGCCAAGCAGAAATCGCTGGAAGCCAAGCTGCGCAGCGCCATCGCCGAAGGGGCAAAGCGGGCCGGATCATGAAGCCGATCAAACTGCTGTCAGGCTTTCTCACCGTCGGGTTCTGGACGTTGGCAAGCCGCATCCTGGGGTTTCTGCGCGAAATCCTGATCACCGCCTATATCGGCCCCGGTCCCTTGATGGATGCCTTTGTGGCGGCCTTCCGCCTGCCCAATATGTTCCGCCGCTTCTTTGCCGAGGGGGCGTTTAACGCGGCCTTTGTGCCGATGTTTGCCAAGCGGTTGGAAAGCGGTGACGACCCGCAGGGCTTTGCGCAGGAGGCGTTCAACCTGCTGACCATCACGGTTCTGCTGCTGGTCGGGCTTGGCATGGTGTTCATGCCCGCACTGGTCTGGGCCACGGCGGGCGGTTTTGTTGGCGACGCGCGGTTTGATCTGGCGGTGGGCTATGGTCAGATCGTCTTTCCCTATATCCTGTTCATGTCGCTGGCGGCGCTGTTTTCAGGTGTGCTGAATGCCACCGGCCGTTTTGCGGCGGCGGCGGCGGCGCCTGTCTTGCTCAATATCTTTGCCTGCGCCGCCATGGTGGCAGGCGCTGTTTTGGGTGGCGAGGTCATAAGTTGGCTGGTCTGGACCATCCCGGTGGCCGGTGTCGCGCAGCTGGCGCTGGTCTGGATCGCCGCCGGTCATGCTGGCATTCGCCTGCGCCCCGGCATGCCGCGCTGGACACCTCAGATGAAAAACCTCGTGCGGGTGGCACTGCCGGCAGCGCTGGCGATGGGGGTCACGCAGATCAATCTGGTGGTCGGGCAGCAGGTGGCCTCTGACATTGAAAACGCGGTGAGCTGGCTGTTTGTGGCGGACCGGCTGTATCAGCTGCCGCTCGGGGTTGTCGGGATTGCCATCGGGATTGTGCTGCTGCCGGATCTGTCGCGCCGCCTGCGGGCGGGCGATGATGCGGGGGCCCGTGATGCATTCTCCCGTGCTGGGGAGTTCTCTTTGCTGCTTACCCTGCCCTCAACCGCCGCGTTTCTGGCGGTGCCTGTGGTGCTGGTCTCCGTTCTTTATGAGCGCGGCGCAACCGGGGCGGAGGATGTGGCCGCCATTGCTTTGGCAGTTGCGATCTATGGCGCGGGCCTGCCGGCATTCGTGCTGCAAAAGGTGCTGCAACCGCTGTTTTTCGCCCGCGAGGATACGCGGTCACCGTTCCGCTACGCGCTGGTGGCGATGGTGATCAATGCGGTGCTGGCCTTTGGTCTGAAACCCTATGTCGGCTGGATCGCCCCTGCCATCGCGGCTACTATTGCGGGCTGGGCCATGGTGGCCTGCCTGTGGCTGGGCGCCCGCCGCATGGGCGAGGTCGCGCGGTTCGACCAGCGGTTCTACGACCGGAGCCTGCGCATTCTCATCGCCTCCGCCATCATGGGCGCTGCGCTCTTTGGCCTGGTGCAGCAGTTTGGCTGGCTGTTCTACCTGCCCAGCTGGCGCTACCTCGCGCTGTTGGGGCTGATCGTGCTGGGCGCAGCCGTCTATTTCGGCGTTGGCCAGATCATCGGCGCGGTGCGCCTGGGAGATCTGAGACGTGCTGTGCGGCGAGGTAAGCCCCCAACCCGGTAAGACAACAGAGGCGATTGAACACACCACTAAGGGACCGACGGCTCACTCCCGGCGGATGCGGTTGCGGATGCGGGCCCAGCCGCCCGGGGCGAGGAAGAAGGACAGGCCAAAGCCGGTGGCAAAGCCGCAAAGGTCAGCGACCCAGTCAAGCGTGCCGCCGAACAACAGGCCAAACAGCAGCTGGATCCCCATCAGAAAGGCAATCAGCGTGAAGGCACGGCTTTGCTGGGCGCCGACAAGCGACAATTGCCGCCACAGAATATAGGTGAAGGCCCCGATCAGCCCGTAGACGGCGGGAAAGCCACCGATCAGCGGCACCGATGACTGGGTCAGCAGCGCATAGCCCACAGCACCGCCAACGCCGGAGACCAGAAAGACCAGCACCATGGCCAGATCGCCAAAGATCTCGCCCACCATCTTGCCCATGGCGAGGACGAAGACGCAGACAAACAGCGTCTGGGTGAAGGCGACATGCACAAAGGGATAGGAGACAAAGCGGATCAGATGCTCCGTCGGCCATTGCCCCGTGTCCCACATCCACCAAAGCACCTCCGAGGAGAAGGCATAGGTCTGGATCGCCTCCAGCCGCCAGCCCACCGCCTCAGGCCCGCCAAAGATCCCGCGCGCGCCAAGCGAAAACCCGGCTTCGATCGCCATAATGATCAGCACAAGCGCCACCACAACCGGCGGCAGCGGATTCACCGGAGACGGTTCTTTTTGGTAGTCCATTGTGATCTTGCTCCTGCTTGCCTGCTCTGCCGCCCTGCCCCGCAGCCCGGTTGATCCGCGCGCGGTTGACGATGGTTCCCGCCATGGTTAAGCCAGCGAGGATCCTAATTCCAGACGGGAGTTTCTTGATGACCGAGACCACATTCACGCCACGCGTGTTTTCCGGCATCCAGCCATCGGGCAATCTGCACCTTGGCAACTATCTTGGCGCGCTGAAGCGGTTCGTGGACTGGCAGGCCAAGGACGTAGAGAGCATCTATTGCATGGTGGACATGCACGCGATCACCGTCTGGCAGGATCCGACGGATCTGAAGAAATCCACCCGCGAGCTTTGCGCCGGGTTCATTGCCGCTGGCCTGGATCCGGAACAGTCGATCCTGATCAACCAGAGCCAGGTGCCCGAACACGCGCAGCTGGCGTGGATCTTCAACTGCGTGGCCCGCATGGGCTGGATGCAGCGAATGACCCAGTGGAAGGACAAGGCCGGTAAGAACGCGCAGAACGCCTCGCTTGGACTGTTTGCTTATCCGGCGCTGATGGCGGCAGACATTCTGGTCTACCACGCCACCCATGTGCCTGTGGGCGAAGATCAGAAGCAACATCTGGAACTGACCCGCGACATTGCGGCCAAGTTCAATCACGACTACGGGGTCGACTTCTTTCCGCTGACCGAACCGGTGATTGAGGGCGCGGCCACACGCGTGATGTCGCTGCGGGACGGATCGAAGAAGATGTCGAAATCGGATGCGTCTGATGCCAGCCGCATCAATCTGACCGATGATGCCGACACCATCGCCAAGAAGATCCGCAAGGCCAAGACTGACCCTGACGCCCTGCCCTCCGAGGTTGAGGGGCTGGACGGGCGGCCTGAGGCGCGCAATCTGGTCAACATCTACGCCGCCATGGCCGAGCAATCGGTCGAACAGGTGCTGGCGGATGTGGGTGGCAAGGCGTTTTCGGAGTTCAAACCGATGCTGGCCGACTTGTCGGTTGCAAAAATGAGCCCGATCACCACCGAAATGGCCCGGCTGATGCAGCATCAGGACGAGATCGACAAGATTCTTGCACGCGGATCAGAGCGTGCCCGAGAGATCACAGCCCCCATCCTTCGCAAAACTTATGACATTGTGGGCATGGTGGCGCCGGTCACTCTGTGATATCAGGCCTTACGATCCCGCACCCTGCGGGGAGATAGATACTGGAGAATTCGGATGGCCAATGGCACCGTGAAATGGTTCAACGCAACAAAAGGCTACGGCTTTATCGAGCCTGAGTCTGGCGGCAAGGACGTGTTTGTACACATCTCTGCGGTTGAACGCTCGGGCCTTAATGGTTTGAACGACAACCAAAAAGTTTCCTACGAGCTGGAAACTGGTCGTGACGGCAAGCAGTCCGCAGGTTCGCTGGAACTGCTGTAAGGATCGCGGCGCGGAGTTTCCGCGCCCATCCATCTAAAGACATTCTGACCACGGAAATCTGTGGATAGAATCACCCTAAGGCCGCCCGTTTCAGGCGGCCTTTTGCATGTCTGGGGCAAATTATTTTATCGGCGCTGGAGAGCGCCACCACCGGACTGACCCGGTCAGCCAGCTACAGCGATCGGATACCGTTCATGGTCAGATCCGCCACCATCTGCGCGTAATCTTCACGCGCCTCAGATCCGGCGCCCGAATTCCACATGTAATACCAGTTCAGCATCCCGAAGACCGACATCGTGGCGGCGCGCAGCTTCGCCGGATCCTTGGCGACGCCCTCGGCCGCGACCCCGGCAAGCGCGTCACTGACAAGGTGCACCAATTCACGCTGATAGGCGCGCAGCAGTTTCTGCTGCTCTTCCGGCAGGGCTCCCATGGCGCTGATCTGCACCTGATGCTCGTGGTCGGCCCCCTGATAGGCCAGCAGGATTTCCGAGACGATGCGGCGTAGCCGCTGATCAGGGGAAAGCGCGCTGACGTCCACACCGCAGACCCGATCGCGCAGATCGCTCAGATAGGTATCAAGGACGCCGAACAATACGGCATCCTTGCTATCATAATAGTGGTAGATATTGGCCTTGGAGATCCCGCATTCCCGCGCCAGCTGGGTCATCGACGCGCGGTCAAATCCCTGCTCGGCAAAGACTTTGGCCGCAGATTTCAGGATCTGGGCGCGTTTCTCGTCGTGGTCTTTTGCAATGGTGCGGGCCAAGCCGTGTTACTCCTTGCTGCGGTTGTCGACAACGCGCTTGGCCTTGCCGTGGCTGCGCTCCACCGATCCCGGCTCGCCGACGATGATTTCGGTCGAGACGCCAACTATATCTTTGATCCGCTTGGTCAGCATGCGCGCCGCTGCGGTCTTGCTCAGCTCATCTGTGGCGTCCGGAGTCGCCTCCACAAACACCCGCATCGCATCCATGCGGCCCGATTTGTAGAGTTCGATCTGGTAATACGGCGCCAGGCCACCGGTCGCCAGCAGCTGCTCCTCGACCTGGCTGGGGAAGACGTTGACGCCGCGCAGGATGATCATGTCATCGCTGCGGCCGGTGATCTTCTCCATCCGCCGCATGGAACGCGCGGTACCCGGCAGCAGTCGGGTCAGGTCGCGGGTGCGGTAACGCACCATTGGCAGGCCTTCTTTGGTGAGGGTGGTAAAGACCAGCTCGCCCAGCTCTCCATCCGGCAGCACCTCGCCGGTCTGCGGGTCGATGATTTCGGGCAGGAAGTGGTCCTCCCAGATCACCGGGCCGTCTTTGGTCTCAACACATTCATTGGCGACACCCGGCCCCATGATCTCGGACAGGCCGTAGATATCAACCGCGTGCATATTGAAGGCCTCTTCAACCTCGCGACGCATCGCATCGGTCCAGGGTTCAGCGCCAAAGATGCCCACCTTCAGCGAGCAGTCGCGCGGGTCCATGCCGACCTTGTGGTACTGCTCCAGAATGTTGAGCATGTAGGAGGGCGTCACCATGATGCCGTCGGGTTTGAAATCAGTGATCAGGCCCACCTGCTTCTCGGTTTGGCCACCCGACATCGGAACGACAGTGGCGCCCAGCCGTTCGATCCCGTAATGCGCGCCAAGACCGCCGGTGAACAACCCGTAGCCATAGGCGTTATGCACCATATCGCCCTTGCGCAGGCCGGAGGCGCGCAGGCTGCGTGCCACCAGATCGGCCCAATTGCTGATGTCATTGGCGGTGTAACCCACCACGGTCGGCTTGCCTGTGGTGCCGGAGGACGCATGCAGGCGCATGATCTCACTGCGTGGAACAGCAAACAGGCCAAAGGGGTAGTTGTCCCGCAGGTCATTTTTATAGGTAAATGGGAACTTCGACAGATCGGAGAGCTGTTGCAGGTCATCGGGATGCACCCCCGCCTCATCAAAGCGCTGCGTGTACATCGGCACATTGTCATAGGCATGGCGCAGCGACCATTTCAGCCGCTCCAGCTGCAGGGCGCGGATTTCGTCAATCGAGGCGATCTCGATCGGGTCCAATTCACCCTTTTGAGGGCTCAGGTCTTCCATGGCATCCTCCACATCTTATTCGTCGAACAACTGGCCTTTGACCGCCCGGGAAAAACCCCGGAACTCAGCGATCTGCTGGCCGTCGTGATTGGTCACTGTCACGTCATAGATACCGCTTCGCCCGGTCAGGGAAATTTCGCGCGCCGTGGCAATCAACCGATCACCCAGCCGACCTGGCGCGGTGAAGCTAATCACATTATGCTGCGCCACGGTCGATTGATTGCGGCTGTTGCAGGCAAAGGCAAAGGCACTGTCGGCCAGCATGAACGTCACCCCGCCATGGCAGATGCCATGGCCGTTGCAGTGGTGCTGGGCAACGGTCAGCTCCAGCGTGGCCTCGCCCTCGTCCACATGGGTGATCTCCATCCCCGCCCATTTGGAGGCATGGTCATCCGCCCACATGGCGGCGGCGGATTTTTCGGCGCGCTCTTTCGGGGTCATCCTCATTCTCCCTTGAAGACCGGCGCGCGCTTTTCGAGGAAGCTCGCGACACCTTCGGCATAATCCGCGCTTTCACCGCAGGTCTTCATTGCGTCAGCCTCGATCTCCAGCTGATCGGACAGCGTGTTGACCGCCGCCGATTGGATGGTCTGCTTGGTGAGGCCCAGCCCCAAGGTCGGGCCGTTTGCGAATTTCTCGGCCATGGCGCGGGCCTCGGTCATCAAATCGGCCTCCGGCAGCGCCTTCCAGATCAGACCCCAGTCTTCGGCTGTCTTGGCAGGCAGAGGTTCGGCAGTCAGTGCCAGCCCCTTGGCGCGGGCCTCGCCCAGCAGCCGCGGCAGATGCCAGCTGCCGCCGGTGTCCGGGATCAGGCCGACCTTGGAAAACGACTGGATGAACTTGGCGCTCTCCGCCGCGAGGACCACATCGCAAGCCAGCGCCAGATTGGCCCCTGCCCCGGCGGCGACGCCGTTCACGGCACAAATGACCGGAAAGTTGAGCGAGCGAATAAGGTTCACCAGCGGCGCATAGAAGGTGCGGACGGTGTGGCCCAGATCAGGCGGTCCGTCCATCTTGCGCGGATCGCGGTCGCCCAGATCCTGCCCGGCGCAAAAGCCGCGTCCGGCCCCGGTCAGCAGCACCGCACGGGCACCGCCATCACGGGCCGCCTCAAGGGCTGCGCGCAGGGCGTGGTGCATCTCCTCGGTGAAACTGTTCAACCGGTCCGGACGGTTCAGGGTGATTTCCACCCATGTCCCGTGGTCCTCCACCAACAGCGTTTCAGACATTGCCGCGCCTCCCTTCGTGCAGTTGTTGACAAAGACCTTGCATAAACCGACCGGTTGGTCAATATATTTGCGACTTCTCATATTCAGACCGTGCAGCCCCCGGTCCAGACGCAAAGGAACCCGCCCATGAGCCTTCTTGATGTTTCCAGTTTTGCCGCTGGCCAGTGGATTGAACCGGGTGCAGGCGCGCGCAACATTGCCAGTGCAATCACAGGTGCGCCGCTTGCGCAGGCGGGCAATGACGCGCTGGATGTGCAGGGGATGCTGGATTATGCCCGCACGGTGGGCGGCCCCTCTTTGCGCAAACTGACCTTCCATGACCGCGCCCGGATGCTGAAGGCGCTGGCGGGGCATCTGAACCAGCACAAACAAGCGCTTTATGATCTGTCATTCGATACTGGCGCCACGCAGGCCGACCATATGATCGATATTGACGGCGGCATCGGCACCATGTTCGTTTTCGCCTCCAAGGGACGACGCGAGATGCCGGATGCCCATGTCTATCTGGACGGTGATGTTGAGCAGCTGTCACGCAATGGCACCTTCCTTGGCCAGCATATCTGCACGCCATTGCAAGGGGTTGCGGTGCATATCAACGCCTTCAACTTCCCGGTCTGGGGGATGTTGGAAAAACTGGCTCCGACCCTGCTTGCCGGTGTTCCGGCCATTGTGAAACCAGCCACCGCCACCTGCTATGTCACCGAACTGGCGGTGCGGTTGATGCTGGAGTCCGGCATTCTACCCGAGGGCGCGCTGCAACTGGTGTCCGGTGGCCTTGGCGACATGCTCGACCATCTTGGCATGCAGGATGTGGTCAGTTTCACCGGCTCCGCCGATACCGCGCTGAAGCTGCGTGCCAACCCGGTGATCCTGGAAAACTCCGTGCGGTTTGTGGCCGAACAGGACAGCCTCAACGCGTCTATTCTTGGCCCCGACGCGCAGCCGGGAACGCCAGAATTTGATTTATTCGTCAAGGAGGTCTGCCGCGAGATGACCACCAAGGCGGGTCAGAAATGTACCGCAATCCGCCGGATCATCGCGCCGGAGGCCCAGGTGGAGGCGGTGATCGACGCCCTGTCAGCGCGGCTGGCAAAGACGCAAATCGGCGATCCGCGTCTTGAGGGAACCCGCATGGGGGCGCTGGTTTCCAGCGGCCAGAAGCGTGACGTGCTGGAAAAGGCCGCGATCATCGGCCAGGAGGCGACCCGCGTTTATGGCGATCCTGACGGATTTGAGGTTGTGGGCGTCGATGCTGAGAAAGGCGCCTTTGTGCCGCCGATGCTGTTCCACTGCGCTGATCCGGACACGGCACAGCGCGTCCATGACACCGAAGCCTTCGGCCCGGTCTCAACCATCATGGGCTACCGCGAACTGGGCCACGCCATCACACTGGCCAATCGCGGCGAAGGGTCACTGGTGGCCTCCGTCATCACCCATGATACAGAGGTGGCCCGCGAGGTCGCGCTGGGGGCGGGCGCCTATCACGGGCGGCTTTACTTCAACAACCGCGACTCGATGAAGGAATCGACGGGCCATGGCTCCCCCTTGCCCCATATGGTGCATGGCGGGCCAGGTCGTGCTGGCGGCGGCGAGGAACTGGGCGGCGTGCGCGGTGTCAAACATTACATGCAGCGCACCGCCATTCAGGGCTCCCCCGACATCTTGTCAGCGATTGGCGAACAATGGGTGCCGGGTGGCACAGAGATCGCCGCCAAGGTGCATCCCTTTACCCGCAAATTCGGTGATCTGCAGTTGGGAGAAACCCTGCACAGCGCTGCGCGCCAGATCACGCTGGAGGACATCGAGACCTTTGCCCATTTCACCGGCGATACCTTCTATGCCCATATGGATGACGAAGCTGCCGCGCGGAACCCGTTCTTCCCCGGTCGTGTGGCCCATGGATATCTGTTGATCAGTTTTGCCGCCGGGCTGTTTGTACAACCAGATGAGGGGCCAGTGCTGGCAAATACCGGGCTCGACAATCTGCGGTTCATGAAGCCTGTTTCCGCGGGCGACAGCATCAAGGTGCGCCTGACCGTCAAGAAGAAGACCCCTCGTAACGAGGAATACGGCGAGGTGCGCTGGCATGTCACCCTGACCAATCAGGATGATGAAATTGCCGCCGAATATGACCTGCTGACCATGAACGCGTTCTGATCGGCCCCTGTCATCAGACGGTCGTCCGGTCTGGCCTATCCGGGCTGGGCGACTTATCTATTATATATGACCGACGCACAGATCTCTTGGTTCGACACCACCGTAGCTGCCCTGAGCGATCCGCAGAACCAGCGGGTCTGGTCGATTATCGTCTCGCTTTTTGGCGATCTGGCGCAGCGGGACGGGGACCAGATTGGCGGCAGCGCCCTCACCCGGATCATCACTCCGATGGGGATCAAGCCTGAGGCAATCCGCGTTGCCTTGCACCGGCTGCGCAAGGACGGCTGGATCGACAGCACGCGCTCAGGCCGCGCGTCGGTGCATTTCCTGACCCCGATGGGCCGCAGCCAGTCCGCTGCTGTCACCCCGCGCATCTATGCTCCGGCGACACCCACCCCCGATGACTGGCATCTGCTGATTGCACAGGACGGGCAAGGCGGCGCGCTGGATGCGCTGTTGCAGCAGCCAAATTACGTCGCGGTCAACCGCTCTACCGTGCTGGGCCATGGCCCCCTGCCACGGGAAAGGGACCGATTTCTGGTGATCGATCAACCGGATCTGGCGGTGCCTGACTGGCTGCGCCAGCGGTTGTTTCCAGAAGATCTGAAACTGGCCTGTGCCCGGCTCGACAGCACCTTATGCGGCGTCAAACCGCCGGAGCTTGATGCGGATGCAAATGCCCTTGACCCGGCACAGATCGCCACGCTGCGCACCCTGATCGTGCATCGCTGGCGCCGTGTGGTATTGCGGCATCCGGATTTGCCGCCCCGCTTTCATCCCAAGGACTGGGCCGGAGAACACTGCCGACAGCGTGTCGCATCGCTGTTGCGGCACCTGCCGCGCCCCCGGCTCAGCCCAAATGGTGAGCTGATCGCGGCCGACGCCCCCTGAAAGACAGCCCCGCTTGCGCCCGACGGTGCAGCGGTGATGATTTTTCTTTACAAACCTTGGCGAGAAATCTACCCAAAGTCGCAGATGGTTCCCACGGCCCCAAAGCGGTCACGGGATGAAAAGGGAACGTGGTGTGGTGTAGCCAAAAGGCGCCAAATCCACGACTGCCCCCGCAACTGTGAGCGGTGAGCGACCTCGATAGACCACTGGCCTTTGGGCCGGGAAGGCCGAGGCCCGCAGCAACCCGCAAGTCAGGAGACCTGCCATCCACAGGAAACCTATTGAACCGGACGGGGTGTTCCGGCGGGCAGGGTGATGCGGCACGACGCTTTGGCGTGGCTGGTCCCCTTCCCCCTTTGTCCCCTGACCGGATTGCGCGGAGGGCGCTATGGACGGGACAGCACGGCACCGCATTCTGGTGTGTACATCCTGCAAAGGGACAGACCCCGGCACCCGTCCGGGGCCGCAATTGATTGACGCCTTGCGCATCGAACTTGACCGGCGCGGCGATACCGTGGTGGAGGTGGCGGGCGTGGCCTGTATGGCCGGATGCAGCCATCCCTGCACTGTCGGATTTCAGGCCGAGGGCAAGGCCAGCTATGTGTTTGGCGATCTTAACCTTCAGGACGATCTGGCGGACATTCTGCATTTTGCCGATCTCTACAAGGTGCTCGCGGACGGTTGGTGCAGTTCGGTTGACCGCCCCGGAAAACTGCGCCGCTCCACCCTGTCGCGCATCCCGGCCCTGTTCCCCGCCGCCCCGACAAAAGCCGACATGGCAAAAACAACCGCGCCGATGGAGCCTGCCGAATGACCGCAGCCGCGCTCACTGTGACAGACGTCAGCTGGGGGCCGGGCCGTACGGCACCGCTGATCCTGCATCCGGTCAGCTTTCATCTGGATGCGGGCCGTGTGCTGGGTGTGGTTGGCCCCAATGGTGCCGGAAAATCCAGCCTGCTGCGGGTGATCTACCGCTTCAACCAGCCGCGCAGCGGCACGGTTGAGGTTGGTGACAGTGATATCTGGGCCTTGCCCCCAAAAGCTGCCGCGCAGCGCGTTGCTGCCGTGCTGCAGGAACAACCCACCGATTTTGCCCTGACCGTGGCGGAGATCGTTGCCCTGGGACGGGCGCCCTATCGCTCCGGGTTTGCAACGCCGGGCGCGCGCGATGCGGCGATCATTGAGGGGATGCTGGATCGTCTCGACCTATACAGCATGGCTGACCGGGCCTTTGGCACCCTCTCGGGTGGCGAACGTCAGCGGGTCATGGTGGCGCGGGCACTGGCGCAGGAACCCGCACTTCTGGTGCTGGATGAGCCGACCAACCATCTGGATATCCGCCATCAGCTGGATGTGCTGGACCTGATCCGGGATCTGGATGTGACCATTGTCACCAGCCTGCATGATCTGAACATCGCAGCCGGCGCCTGTGACGAAATCCTGTTGATGTCCGAGGGCCGCCAGCTGGCCTTTGGTGCGCCGCAGGACGTGCTGAGCGAGGACACCGTTAGCCGGGTCTTCAACGTCGCTGCCAAACGCGAAACCCTGACCCCCTCCGGGCAGGATCACCTGACCTTTCACCTCCCTGTTTCATAAGGATACCCCTGACTATGACTGCCCGTTTTTCCACAGTGACGCAGCTGCTCGCCGCCGGTGTTATGGCTGCCTCCCTCGCCCCCATGGCGCAGGCAGAGACCACGGTAGAGAGCTGTAACCGCAGCGTGACATTTGATGCCCCGCCGCAGCGTGCCATCTCCAATGACGTTAACCTGACCGAGATGATGCTGGCGCTGGGGCTGGCCGACCGGATGGTGGGCTACACCGGGATTTCCGGCTGGAAGACATTGGATCCGGTGATGCGCGCAGGCGTGGCGGAATTGCCGGAGCTGTCGGCGAAATACCCCTCAAAGGAGGTGCTGATCGGCGCCGATGCCGATTTCTTCTTTGCCGGCTGGAACTACGGCATGAAGGTCGGCGGTGAAGTCACGCCGGAGACCCTCGCGCCCTTTGACATCAAGGTCTATGAACTGACCGAAAGCTGCATTCACATCGGCGAGAAGGCCAAGGTCAGCATGGATGACATGTATAATGACCTGCTGAACCTCGGCCGGATCTTTGCCGTCGAAGACACCGCCAAGGCATTGGTTGCGGGGTACAAGGACGAGTTGGCAGCCTTTGCCAAGGATCGTGCCGAGGCCAGCGACCCGCTGCGCGTCTTTGTCTATGACAGCGGCGAGGACACGCCGTTCACCGCAGGCAAATACGCCATGCCCACCGCGCTGATCGAGGCGGCCGGCGGCAGCAACATCATGGATGATCTGGAGAAAAGCTGGGCCACCGTGACGTGGGAGGCCGTGGTGGAGCGCAATCCCGAGGTGATCGTGATCGTGAATTACGGGTCGGTCACGGCTGAAGAGAAGCGCGCTTTCATGCGGAGCAACCCGGCCTTTGCAGAAATCGACGCGGTGAAGAACGACCGTTTTGTGACCCTTGAGTATGTCGAAGCCACACCAGGTCCGCGCAACATCCGCGCGATCAAGACGTTGGCGACCAGCTTTGACGCGGCGCGCACGGATGCGGTAAGCAACTGATATGCCTACCGCCCACGCACATCCCGCATCTGAGCCGCGCCTCAGCGCGCGCGCCCGGCGGCGCCTGCGCGGGCGGCTGGCCTGGATTCTGGGTGGGGCCGTTCTGACGGCCCTGACCCTATCGATTGCCGTTTCTGTGGGCGCGGTTGGCATTCCGCTGACCTCCGTCTGGGGTATCGTCGCCCACAAGCTGACCCACGGATCAGCACTTGCGGCAGACGGTGTATTTGATGTGAGCTGGAGCAAGGGACAGGCGGCAATTGTCTGGGACATCCGGTTTCCCCGCGCCCTGCTGGCGATGATGGTCGGCGCCGGGCTTGCCATGGTGGGGGCCAGCCTGCAGGCGGTGACCCGCAACCCGCTGGCCGATCCGCATCTGCTGGGCATCTCGGCCGGCGGCGCCTTTGGTGCGATTCTGGCGCTGCTGCATACCGGTTTGTTTCTGGGATTGCTGACGGTGCCCCTGCTGGCGTTTGTCGGCGCCCTTGCGGCCACGGCGCTGGTGCTGGCTGTTTCCCGCTTTGCCGAGGCGACCACCGCAGACCGGCTGGTGTTGGTGGGTGTGGCGGTGTCCTTTGTCGTTATGGCAGGGGCCAATGTGCTGATTTTCCTAGGAGATCCGCGCGCAACCCATACCGTGGTCTTCTGGATGCTGGGAGGGCTTGGCCTCGCCCAGTGGAGCCATTTGGCCTATCCTCTGGTGGTGCTTGTGCTCTGCGGCGGCTGGCTCTGGTCCCGCTCTGGCGATCTGAATGCAATGACAGTCGGGGACGAGACAGCCACGACGCTGGGCATCCCGGTGGCGCGGTTTCGCCTGATGACTTTCTGCGTCGGCGCGCTGATCACCGGGGTGATGGTCGCATTCTCCGGCATGATTGGCTTTGTCGGATTGATCGTTCCGCATGTGGCCCGGCTGATCGTCGGCGGAGATCACCGCCGGGTGCTGCCGGTGTCCGCACTGTTTGGCGGGTTGTTTCTGGTCGCCGCCGATATTGCCGCCCGCACCCTGATGGCGCCGGAGGATATGCCGATTGGACTGGTCACTGGACTGGTGGGCGGTGTGTTCTTCATCTGGCTGCTGCGGCGACGCTAGGTCTGCTGCGACAACAGACAGCCAAGGCCCCCGGCGCATCGGGGGCCTTTTGCAATTGCGGAGCTCAGGCCGCGGCAACCACGATCATTTCAACCAAGAAGTCGGGCCGCGCCAGCTTTGCCTCGCCGCAGGCCCGCGCCGGGGTCTGCCCTTCGGGGACCCAAGCGTCCCAGACCGCGTTCATCGCCGCAAAATCGGCCATATCCGAGAGCCAGATCGTGCATTGCAGGATACGGGATTTGTCGCTGCCTGCCTCGGCCAGGAGCGTGTCGATCTTGTCGAGGCAATCCTGCGTCTGCTGAGCAACGCTGGCGCCTGCGGTGCCGACCTGACCGGCCAGATAAATGGTCTCGCCATGTTTGACGATCTGGCTCATGCGGGGGCCGATATGGCTGCGTTCGATCTGTGTCATATGTTCCTCGTTCGGTGACGGCCACGCCGGAGGGCGGGTCTGCATCAGGGATATCGGTCCGGCCTTGGCATGGCAATGGACCCTGAGACGAACCTCAGCCGCCAGCAATTCACCCCTAGCAAGTCGTTCAAATAACGCACAAATTTTGATATTTGAATTCGTCCTTGCCGAAAAGAGAAGCGCACCCCTATAGTTTTCCCAGCGGAACATATGGCGCGTATTGCCGGGCTCACGACCGAGCCCCTAGCGTCGACAACACGCGGGCTTGACCGGCGACGTTCCAAAAGAGCCTGCAACACCGCAGGGCCATCGACAGGGGGAAATGACATGACATCGACCAAGACCCGCGCGCGGATGTCGCGCCGCCAGTTTCTGCTCAGCTGTGCCGCTGGCGCGCTAACCGTTGGGTTTGGACTCTCGCTGGCTGGGCAGGCACAGGCCGCAGAACCGATCAAGGTTGCCGGCATTTACACGGTGCCCGTCGAGCAACAGTGGGTCAGCCGCATCCACGTTGCCGCCCTCGCTGCAAAGGATCGCGGTGATATCACCTATACGTTCTCCGAGAACACCTCGAACACCGATTACCCGCGCGTGATGCGGGAGTATGCCGAACAGGGTCACAAACTGATCATCGGTGAGATTTTCGGCGTCGAGGCCGAGGCCCGCGAAGTGGCCGCAGATTACCCCGATGTGGCCTTCCTGATGGGAAGCTCTTTCAAGGAAGATCCCGCCCTGCCCAATCTGGCGGTGTTCGACAATTATATTCAGGATGCGTCCTACCTGTCGGGTATCGTAGCTGGTGCCATGTCCGAGAGCGGAAATATCGGCATGGTTGGCGGCTTTCCCATTCCTGAGGTGAACCGCTTGATGCATGCCTTTATGGCGGGCGCGCGGGAGATGAATCCCGATATCACATTCCAGGTCTCCTTCATCGGCAGCTGGTTTGATCCGCCAAAGGCCAAAGAAACAGCCTTTGCAATGATCGAAAACGGGGCTGATATGCTTTATGCGGAGCGCTTCGGGGTGTCGGATGCTGCCAAGGAAAAGGGCGTTCTGGCCATCGGCAATGTGATCGACACGCAGGGCGACTACCCCAGCACGGTGGCGGCCTCGGCCCTGTGGCATTTTGAGCCAACGTTAGATGCCGCAATTGCCAAGGTGCGTGACGGCAGCTTCACCGCGGCGGACTATGGCGTCTATTCCTTCATGAAGGAGGGTGGCGCCTCGCTGGCCCCATTTGGCACCTTTGAAGGCAAGATCCCCCAGAAGGCACTGGACCTGATCGCCAGCCGCACGGCGGCCATCAAGGATGGCTCCTACGAGGTGGAAATCAACGACGCTGAGCCCGCGTCCTCCTGACAGGGGGCCGCGCATGGCGTCGGATAAAATGGCGGCGGCACCGGGCAACGCCCCGGTGTTGCGCCTGCAGAACATCACCAAACGCTTTGGCAATGTCACCGCAAACGATGACGTGAGCTTTGATCTGTTTCCGGGCGAAGTTATTGCCCTGCTTGGGGAAAACGGGGCGGGCAAGACCACGCTGATGAACATTCTGTTTGGTCAGTACACAGCGGATGGCGGCGGCGTGGAGCTGTTTGGCGCCCCCCTGCCGCCCGGTGCGCCGCGCGCAGCGCTGGATGGCGGCGTCGGCATGGTGCATCAACATTTCACGCTGGCGGACAACCTGACGGTCTGGGAAAACATCACCATTGGTGTAGAACCGTTGCTGGGTTTCGGCCTGCGGGCCGGACCGGCCAAGGCCCGCATCCGCGCGCTGGCCGAACAGTTTCACCTGAAGGTCGATCCCAACGCAAAGGTGTCCCGGCTCACCGTGGGTGAACGGCAGCGGGTTGAGATCCTGAAGGCGCTCTACCGGGACGCCCGGATCCTCATCCTGGACGAGCCGACAGCGGTCCTGACTCCACAGGAGGCCGATGCGCTCTTTGCGACCCTGCGCGAAGCGATCAGCCTGGGGCTGTCCGTGATCTTCATCTCGCATAAACTGCATGAGGTGATGGCGATTTCAGATCGGGTTCTGGTGCTGCGCCATGGCAGACTGGTGGCAGAACGAATGACCGCTGACACTGACAGTGACGAACTGGCTGCGCTGATGGTCGGGGCCGATGTGGTGCCGGCGAATTTTGCCGCCAACACACCCGGCCCTGCCCTGTTGCAGTTGCGCGACGTCACCACCCCCACCATCGGCGCTGCCCCCGGATTGCAGCGGGTCTCGCTGGATCTGGCGGCAGGGCAAATCACAGGGCTGGCCGGGGTTTCTGGCAATGGACAGGCGGCACTGTCGGATTTGATCTCAGGCCTGATCTCGCCGCAATCTGGCAGCTTGGTTCTGAATGGCGGCGATATTGCCAACTGGACACCACGCAAAGCCATCACCGCCGGTATCGCCCGCATCCCCGAAGATCGTCACAAAACCGGGACAATCGCGGATTTCGATCTGACGGAGAATGCAATCCTTGAAACCTACGCCACCCGTTTCAGCCACCGGGGCTGGCTTGACTGGCGGGCCGCGCGCGACTTCGCGAAGACCGTGATCGCGGGCTATGATGTCCGCTGCCCCGGCCCGGACACCCGCATCCGGCTGCTGTCCGGTGGCAATATGCAGAAGCTGATCCTTGGCCGCGTGTTGGAGCAGGCCCCGCAGATCATCCTCGCCAATCAGCCGGTGCGCGGGCTGGATATCGGTGCCGTCACCTATGTGCATGAACAGCTGGCCAAAGCCTGCGCCCGGGGTGCGGCGGTTCTGCTGATATCTGAGGATCTGGATGAAATCATGCAGCTTTCTGATGTGATCCATGTGATCAGCGAAGGGCGTCTAAGCCCCGGGTTTGCCCGAGGCTCTAAACAGCCAGAAGACCTGGGGGCTTGGATGGCCGGTCATGGCTTTGATACGCCACAGACGGAGGATGGCCATGCGGCTTGAACCGATTGCCGCGCCCAGCTGGCAGCGGCGGCTGATGCCGCCTGCGCTGGCGCTGTTGGCGACCTTTGCCATCGCCGCGCTGCTGGCGCAGATCGCGGGCGGGGAGCCGCTGTCGATCTTTGGCCTGATCCTGACCGGCGCGTTCGGGTCGAAATTTGCGCTGCTTGAGACGCTGAACCGGGCAACGCCGCTGATTTTTACTGGCCTCGCCATTGCCGTCGCCTTTCGCGCCAAGCTGTGGAATATCGGCGCTGAGGCGCAGCTTTATGCCGGGGCGGTGATCACAGTCGTGCTGGGCACCGGCGCGCTATCCCTGCCTGCCCCGCTGCTGCTGCCGCTTCTGGGTCTGGCCGCGATGGTCGCCGGGGCGGCGCTATTGCTGGGGCCTGCGCTGCTGAAAACGCGGCTGGGGGTGGATGAGGTGGTCACCACGCTCTTGTTCAACTTCATTTTTCTACTGTTTGTCTCCTACCTGCTGGAAGGGCCGCTGAAGGATCCGATGGGGATGGGCTGGCCGAAATCGCCACGGCTGAGCCCCGAGGCACGGCTGCCGCGTGTGGTTGACGGGCTGCGGCTGCACTGGGGGTTTGCGCTGGCGCTGATTTCGGCGGTCGCGATCTGGGTGATCAATACACGCACCACGCTGGGCTATGAGATGCGCGCGGTTGGCCAAAACGCCGAGGCCGCTCGATTTGCTGGTATTCCGGTGACGCGGGTGATCCTGAAAACCGCGCTGCTATCAGGGGGGCTGGCCGGGTTGGCGGGCTATTCCGAGGTGGCGGGTCTGAAAGGGGCGCTGACGCTCGATCTCAGCCCCGGTTTTGGCTACACGGGCATCGTTGTCGCCATGCTGGCGCTGCTGCATCCCCTTGGCGTGGTGTTTGCAGCGCTGTTTGTTGCGGCGATTTTCGTCGGGGCGGACAGTATGAGCCGTGCTGCCGGGGTGCCGAGTTATCTGGCCGATATCATGTTGGCCTCTGCTCTGCTGCTGATGGTGCTGGCGATCCTTTTGAGCAAATTCCGGCTGCGGAGGGACTGAGATGGACATCCTCGAAATCCTGTTTTCCGCCAGTTTCTGGGCCGCCGCCATCCGCATCGCCTCCCCACTGATTTTCGCCACATTGGGAGAACTGATCTGCGAACGCGCCGGTGTGCTGAACCTCGGGATTGAGGGGATCATGGTGGCTGGCGCCTTCTCCGGTTGGATTGCCGTCTGGGCCGGACTGCCGCTCTGGGGCGGGGTTGGTGTGGCGCTGCTGACCGGCATGGGTTTTGGCCTGCTGCATGCCACGCTCAGCGTGCCCTTTGGGCTGTCGCAGCATGTGGTCGGCATCGGGCTGACACTTCTGGCCACCTCCCTGACCTTCTACACCTACCGCGTGGTGCTGCCGGAGGTGTCCTCACCCCCCAAGATCGACGCCTTCCAGCCCTATGAAATCCCACTTCTGGCGGATCTGCCACTACTTGGCCCGGCGCTGTTTTCCCAGACACCACTGACCTATGCCGCCTTTGTGCTGGCCGGGCTGTGCGCCTATACGCTGTATCGGACGCCGCTGGGTCTTGCAGTGCGGGCCGCAGGCGAGAACCCGTCGGCAGTGGCCGCACAGGGGCTGTCAGTGACCGCGATCCGCATGGGCGCGGTGATTGTCGGCAGCGGGTTTATGGCGGTGGGCGGCGCGTTTCTGACGCTCTCGGCCTTTGACAGTTTTTTCTTCGATATGGTGAACGGGCGCGGCTGGATCTGCATTGCGCTGGTGGTTTTTGGCGCGTGGAGACCGGGCAAGGCGGTGCTGGGTGCGATCCTTTTTGCCGCCTTTGATGCGCTGCAGATCCGCCTGCAACAAACCGGGATCGGCGCGGTGGTGCCCTATCAGTTGTTCCTGATGCTGCCCTATATTCTGTCGATACTGGCGCTGGTCGTGATGTCGCGCCGTGCCGAGGTGCCTGCTGCGCTGATGGTGCCATTCAACAAGGGAGAGAGATGATGTTGGACCTGTTGATCAAGGGCGGCACCCTGCCCGACGGTTCTGTCGCGGATATCGGCATCACCGGCGATCGGATCAGCGAGGTTGCGGCCTCCATCACAGCCGAGGCGACGGAAGTCATTGATGCCAGCGGCGATCTGGTCGCGCCACCATTTGTCGATCCGCATTTCCACATGGATGCGACGCTGTCCTATGGGCTGCCGCGGCTCAACGCCTCTGGCACGCTCCTGGAGGGGATCAGTCTCTGGGGGGAGCTGCGCGAGGAGGCCAGTGTCGACGATATGGTCAGCCGCGCGCTGACCTATTGCGACTGGGCCGCCAGCATGGGGTTGCTGGCGATCCGCACCCATGTGGATACCACCCCTGATCACCTGCGGGGCGTGACCGCGATGCTGGAGGTCCGCGAGGCCGTGAAGGAGTATATCGACCTACAACTCGTCGCCTTCCCACAGGATGGGTTGTACCGGGCTGAAAACGGGCGCGAAAACCTGATCCGCGCGCTGGATATGGGGGTCGATGTAGTCGGTGGCATCCCACATTTCGAACGCAGCATGCAGGATGGCGCGGACTCGCTGCGTGACCTTTGCAAAATCGCGGCGGATCGGGGTTTGCAGGTTGATATCCACTGCGACGAGACCGATGACCCCCTGTCGCGTCATATTGAGACCCTGGCGCAGGAAACCCTGCGGCACGGGTTACAGGGACGCGTTGCGGGCAGTCACCTCACCTCCATGCATTCGATGGACAACTACTACGTCTCCAAGCTGCTGCCGCTGATCGCCGAGGCTGAGATTGCGGCCATTCCCAATCCGCTGATCAATATCGTGTTGCAGGGACGGCACGACAGTTTCCCCAAACGACGCGGGTTGACGCGGGTGAAGGAACTGCTGGAGGCAGGTGTCACGGTGGGCTGGGGGCAGGATTGCGTGCTGGATCCCTGGTACAGCCTTGGCACCGGAGACATGCTGGATGTGGCCTTCATGGGGATGCATGTGGCGCAGATGACCCACCCGGATGAGATGGCCCATTGCTTCACCATGGTGACCGACAGCAATGCCGCCATCATGGGGCTGGAGGGCTATGGGCTGAAGAAAGGTGACCGTGCATCGCTGGTGGTGCTGGATGCGGCCACCCCGACCGAGGCGCTGCGTCTGCGGCCTGCGCGCCTTGCGGTGATTTCACGCGGCAAGGTGATCAGCCGAAGCGCGCGCGGCGATGCGGCTCTGTCCATCCCCGGCCGCCCGGCACAGGTGCGGCGACGTCATCAACGGCCCGGATGACCTGACTTCAGAGCAGTAGATACGGCAGGCCGACCGCCGCCACGGCCAGTAACAGCAGGGCCACCAGCATCACCAACCCGTCGCGGGTCAACATCGCAACGGCGAGGCTGCTGACCACAATTCCCAGCGTGGAAGAACTGAATGGCACCAGTTCCAGTATGGGCATAGCCAGCCCGCAAAGCGCGCAGATGACCCGTGGGATTGTCAGAAAAGGCTGCCGCAGCAAAACCTTGACGCGGGCCTCCGTGTGACGATCCAGAAATCGCGCCATGCGACGCATCGGACCCAGGACCTTTCGCGCACGGTCAGAGGAGACCCGCTGCCTTCGAAGCCAATCCGGCAACCAGAGATGATCGCGACCTAATGCCATCTGACCTGCAATCAGGAAGATCAGCATCCCGCAGATTGTGGAGAATAGCGGCACCCCGCTGAGAGGGGACACGACCGCCATTGCAGGGAGCAGCAGGGTCGCCGACATCGATGAGTGGCCCAGATCCTCCACAACGTCCGCAACGCTGATGCTGTCTTCCTCGAGCAGCTCTGTTGTGGCGTCGATCATCTCGGCAACGGGTTGGTTTTCGGCGGTCATTCTGTGCAGCTCCTATTTGCGGCGCGCGTCGGATATACGGGCAAAACGTGTTCAAGCCGCCGTGGTTCCGTCGTGTCCGCGCCGCAACCCGCCGAACCAAGCCAGTATAACAACCTCCAGCGCCAATCCCGGCTGTGTTTTTTCAAGGCAGCCCGCGGCCCCGCGGGAACCGTTTCCTCATGCAGGGCGTTAGCCCAGCGCAACCCCGTGATGAGACGGGACGGGCTCTGTATGATCGGAGTCAAAACGTGGCTGCGACCGGGAATCTCCCCGCGCCCCACCCTTCCGCTGGTCGCAGACTGGCGCGCATAAGACCGGGAAACATTCCGGATTGGACACGGCCTCAGCGCCGCGAAACGAAAGGAAATTGATATGCGACTTTTCATTGCTGCTCTTGCTCTGGCCGGTCTGGCCGCTTGCGAAACCACCGAAGGGTTCGGCCGCGACGTCTCAGATCTTGGCGATGCCATTACCGAAGAATCTCAGGAAGCGCAGTAAACCAACTGCGCCCGAACACCCCGTCAGATACGTTCTGGCGGGGTGTTTTTGTATTTGAGGTGAGCGTGCGAATTTTGTCGTGACATCTACACCCGTCTACGGTTGACCTAGCCCTGAAGTCACAGAACCATTGCGGTGCGGCAGCCCGCCTTGATTTCGATCCGCTGCCGAAATTTCACATCTGCGCCCCAGACCGAGGATGCCCATGCCAGACTTCCCTGCCCGCCGCCCAGTCATCGCTGTATTGGGCGCGCGCCCTACCATGGCATGCATCATCTGCCCCCAGCGCGCGCTGCAGATGCTGCTGCACGGTCTGGCATTAGTAACCCTGATGATATCCTTGCTGATGCCGGTTCTGGCGACGGCCCAGACCAGCAGCGAACCGGTTCAGACGGACAGTGCCATCCAACTGGACGGCAAAGCGGCTCCGGATGCGCAGATCCGTCGCCGGATTGTCGAACTTCTGGGGGAAATCGACGGGTTTGATAAGGTCGATGTCTCAGTCTCCAATGGTGTGGTGACCCTTGCGGGCGAGGTGCTGGACAATGCGCGCCAGACCCAACTTACCACCATGATTGAGCGGATTGACGGCGTTGTAGCGATTGAGAACCAGACCCTGGTCAACGGTCGGCTGGACGAGCGGCTGGATTCCGCCTTTTCAAGACTGAAAGAGCGGACCCGCAATATCATCGCCAATGCGCCGATCTTCTTTGTTGCGATGCTGGTCTTCGTGATGATCTCCACCTTTGGTTGGCTGGTCACCACCCGGCTGCGGATCTGGCAGCGTCTGGCACCCAATTCCTTTATCGCAGAGGTCTACAGCGCGGTTGCCCGCATCGCCTTCATCATATTGGGGCTGGTGGTGGCATTGGATATCCTCAACGCAACCGCGCTACTGGGCGCGGTTCTGGGGGCTGCGGGTGTGGCGGGGCTGGCCGTTGGTTTTGCGGTGCGCGACACGGTGGAGAATTTCATCGCCTCAATCCTGCTGAGCCTGCGGCAACCCTTCCGACCGAATGATTTTGTCGAGATCGCAGGCGATATGGGCACCGTGGCCCGGCTGACCTCGCGTGCAACCATTCTGATCTCACCGGAGGGCAACCATATCCGCATCCCCAATGCGACCGTATTTAAGGGCCGGATTGTGAATTACACACGGGACGCCAACCGGCGGTTTGAGTTTGAGCTGGGGGTAGATGCGGATGCCGATCTGGCGGGGGCGCTGTCAACCGCGGTTGATGCGTTGCAATCGCTGCCCTTCGTGCTGCGCGATCCGTCGGTCGGGGCCTGGGTCAAGGAAGTAGGCGATTCCAACGTGATCTTGACCTTCACCGGCTGGGTGGACCAGACCCGCAGCAGCTTCTTGAAGGCCCGCGGCGAGGCGATCCGCACCGCCAAGACCGCCCTGGAGAGCAACGGATTTGGCCTGCCGGAACCGATCTACCGCCTCCGCGTGGATGCCAATGCAGCGGCCAGCCTGTTGCCGATCGCTGATCAACCGCGTGACGCCGCCGCCGATCCGTCGCCGCAGGCTGCACCAACTGCGGCAGAGACTCCGCTTCCGGCAGCCGCTGATCCGGCGCGGGTTGAAGACGCCAATGAGGAAGCTGCCACCCGTGAACGCAACGCCCCCGACGGCGGTGGCGATCTGCTGAGTGAGGGTCAGAAAGCGGAATAAACCTCGCACAACGCAACCGTGTGGGCCGATGTTTCTGCGGAACAATCGCTGATGTCTCTGCGTTGCCCCAGAGACAAAGGAGCATCCCATGGCAAAAACCCACAGCCCCTCCGTTAAAAATGACAGCACCTATGATGCCCTGCGCGACAAGGGCTATAGCAAGTCCAAGGCCGCAGCGATCGCCAATGCCCAGGCCAACGACAATATGGCCCCCTCTGAAAAAGGCGGCAAAGCGCCCCCATATGAGGATTGGACCAAGGATGAGTTGATGGAGCGCGCCCGCGAGCTTGAGGTTGAGGGGCGTTCGACCATGAACAAAGACGAACTGATTAAGGCTTTGCGCAACGGCTGACACGGTCAGGCCCGCGCTGCGCGGTCTCTAACCCCTTTCAACCAGGAGACGTGATAGATGGTAGAATATGCTGGAATTGGCGGGCTTATTGTCCTGCTGTTATCGATCTGGGCAATCGTATCAATTGTCGGATCCAACGCCAGCACCGGCAAAAAGGTCATCTGGGTGGTTTTTGTTCTGATCCTGCCCATATTTGGGTTCATCTGCTGGCTGCTTTTCGGTCCGCGCGCGCGCTAACCGCTGCGCTTTAATTCGATGATACAAAAACAGCGCCGTCTTTTGCGAGACGGCGCTGTTTGTTTTACATGTTCGGGAGGCCCGCAACGACCTCAGGTATTGAGCTGAAGCACATGGTGTACGCCGACGTCCGGGTGGCCTTCGGTCTCGCTCATGCTGGCGCGCAGCAGTTTCAGACCGACCAGAACCGCGTTGCCCTGCGAGGCCCAGACCGCCGCCTCCCGCGGGGTCATTCTCAATAGCGTGACCTTTGGATCATCGCGCCCCTTCTCGAACCATGCACCAACTGCAAAGCTCCACAGCTCATCCAGCTTATCAGGGTCATTGGTGACCTCAATCGGGCCGCGCACGCTGGCGTGATAGTCTTGGCCATCCGACACAAAGGTCAGCTGCGCGTCAGCGCCTAGGCCGGTTGCCTTGACCAGATCGCTGTCGGATGAGCTGATGAACCAGATCGCGCCGTTCTCTACGTCGGCGAAATGAGTCATCGGCTGTGGGTGTTGATTACTGTCGCGCACCGCCAGCATAGAGGTGCGGCGTTTTTCCAGTTGGTGCCAGAGTTGAGAAATCGCGTCGTCTTTCGTCTCGGTCTGTCGTGCCACGGGTGAAATCCTCTTTTCATAAACTTGCATCTGCCAATAGACATGCGCAGGGTGGCAGGTGCTGACCCGCCCCCCCCTACGCTGCTGCCAGATCTTGCAGTGGTTGTTTCTGGCGTCAGGCGAGCGTGCGGTCAGACCGAGGCAAAAAACTTGTCGAATTCGCGCTCAGCTTCTTCGCGGGCCTTACCATATTTGCTTTGCAACAGGCCGACCAGCTGTTCCCGATCTCCCCTGGCCTTCTCAAGCTCGTCGTCTGTGAACTCGCCGTAGGCCTCGTGGAATTTCCCCTTCAGTGTCGCCCAATTGCCTTTGATTTGCTCTTCGTTCATTTTCTGCTCCTGTCCTTTCTGTCTCATCGCCAGACCAACGTGTCGATATCAGCATGGTTCCCGAAAATTTTGCTCGCCCGCTGCGCTCAGCCCACAGCTCGCCTCATCTTTTCCCTGCTGTGGAGGGCCCTCTAGCTGGCAGTTGATACGATCGGGAACCAACCGCCTTGGTCGGCGTTGAGAGCATGAGCCATCCAGACAGAACAGGAGAGGCAGATGACCGACAACAGCAATACCTCGTCCCACATCGAACGAGCAAAGCACCACGCTAGCGAACTGGCCGAACAGGCACAGGATACTCTGCAGACTGAGGTGCGCGCCCGCGCTGAGGAGGCACAGGCGCAGGCAGCCGGTGAAGCCGCTGCCGTGGCCCGCGCCGCAGATGCGGCGGCTTCCGAGCTGCCAGAAGGATCCCTGCAGGCCGAAGCCGCTCAGCAATTGGCCCAGGGTCTTGAACAGTTCGCCGACAAGGTTCGAACTGCCGATCTCGACAAAGTTCTGCGCGACACCAGCGATTTTGCGCGTAGAAATCCGATGCTGTTTCTTGGTGGGGCCGCCCTGCTTGGCTTCGCCGCCACCCGGTTCCTGAAGGCTACTGCCTCGGACGGGAACTACAACCCAGCCCAAGAAGACGATTATTCCGGGGATCCGTGGGGAGCCTATGACGCTGACAGCGCCATGACAGGCGAAGCTGGTCGCGGCAATGTGCCGGGTACCACGCGGAGGGTGTCGTGATGGAAGAGCAGAACACAGCGGCCAGCCCGTCTGAGACGCCGGGTATTATTGTGACCGTGCTGAAGCAGATGTCTCAATTGATGCAGGATGAGGTTCGCCTGATGCGAGCCGAGATGTCCCGAAATCTATCACGCGCAGGGCTCGCGCTCACGATGATCGCTGTTGGCGCCGTACTGGCCATCGTGGGCCTACACGTGCTGGCCGCTGCTCTGGTCGCGGCCATTGCTGCCCTTGGCCTGAGCGTCGGCACCGCCGCACTAATTGTCGGTGGACCACTGATCGCACTGGCCGTGGGCCTTGTCATGCTGGGCGTCAATCGCCTGTCCCCGTCCGCGCTGATGCCGGACCGAAGCCTGCGCAATGTGCAGCGCGATTTGAAGACACTAAAGGAGACAACTCGCCATGCCTGATGCACCCGATCTGACCGACCTTGAAACTGATGTGGCACGCGACCGCGTGGCCCTGTCCAAATCCCTTGATACACTGGCCGTCAGCCTGTCGCCTGATCGCATTGCAGCGCAGGTCTCCGCCACCGCGTCCCACTACGGCGGAGAAATTTCGCAACAGCTATGGTCAACTGCACGGGCAAATCCGGCCGCACTGGCACTGGTAGGTACGGGTATCGCACTTCTGATGTCCGGCACCGGTCAGCGCCGTGCGGCTGGCGGTGTCCCACAGCAGCCAACGCCTGCCCATCCGCGCGTCGTGTCAGCGGAACACGCAGTTGCCAGCACAGGTCCGAGCGCCAAGCGCCTAGGTGCTGCACTGGATTACGGGCTCGACAAGCTCCCCCCAAAAGCGCGTAAGCAGGTCCGCAAAGCGCGTCTGACTGCACTCCAGATCCAAGAGGATCTGGAACGCCGCGCAGCAAGGCTCAGCCACGCTTCGCAGAAAGGAATTACTGCTCAACCTTTCGTGGCCGGCGGACTTGCCTTCGGTCTTGGAGCTATTGCGGCGGCCCTGCTGCCTCAAACCCGACAAGAAGACGCGCTACTGGGCGAGAAACGCGACGCGCTGATGGCCGAGGCCCGCGACATCATGCAGCAAGAGATGCGCAAACTTGCCGACAAGGGCGAAACGGCTCTGCACGATCAAGTCAGCAAGGGGCGGGACGCCTTGCACGCCTCGCTCAACTGATCCCGACGTGACCCCTTCCCCCTCCGGGTCGGAGGGGGTCATTTTGCACAAGGCCATTGCTGATGTTGAATTCCATGCTCTCTGACCGAGCCGCACGTATCATGTTGCTCATTCTGACAGCCCTCGCCCTTGGCCTTGCGCTATTCGTTTCCAAATCTGTTCTTGCGCCTGCAATTTTTGCGATGGTCGTCGGTATCGTGGTTTCTCCGCTTGCAGACCGGCTGCAAGGGGTTGGCATCGCACGCGTTATCGTCGCAGCCAGCCTGCTGCTGTTTTCCTGCGCTATCATTGTCCTGCTATTTTTATCGCTTGAGCCGCTGATCTCAGGCGTGGTTGAAGAGTTGCCAAAGATCAAGCGCGAGATCAAAAGCTGGGTCTACATGTTGTCGGGCCTGTTGCGCGGTATTGAGGCAATAAGCGAAGAGATCGAGCAAACGGTGGGCACGGGTGCTGCGAGCGCCGATGTCACTACCGGATTTCCGACACTGATGGATGCGCTCTGGGTGGCGCCCAACTTTGGTGCGCAGGTGTTCATTTTTATTGGCACCCTTTTCTTCTTCGTACTGACACGGACCGATATCTATGCAGCCGCCGGATCGCTAGGCCAACGGCTTTATCGCGCGGAACATGAGGTCGCGCGATACTTTGCCGCCGTGACCTTGGTGAACGCCGGTTTAGGTGTCGCCACTGCAATTGGGCTCGCCGCACTAGGGATTGATAGCCCGCTGATATGGGGGCTCGCGGCAATGCTGTTGAATTTTATCCTCTATTTGGGCCCGCTGATGATGATCGCAGGGCTGACCTTTGTTGGTATGACGCAATTCGGTGGTGCAGCTGCGCTGATGCCCCCCGCGCTATTTTTGACTCTCAACCTGATAGAAGCACAATTTGTGACGCCCGCCTTTGTCGGTCATCAGCTGCATCTGAGCCCGTTGGTGGTGTTTCTTGCCATTGTGTTCGGACTGTGGATCTGGGGGCCGGTCGGGGCGATCGTGGCCCTGCCTGTGCTACTCTGGATCGGGCAATTACTACGCTCTTCGGCGGAAGCACGCATGTCGTCAGGCGGCAAAAACGAGGTCGGCTGAACCGTTTCAACATGACAGTGATCGCCGAGTTCCGTCGCCGCTCTCACACCACATCTTCGGTAGCGCCCGGCAGCGGTTGCTGCAGATCCGCCATCTTCTGCGGATCATGTGGCACCAGAAAACCGCTGCGCGACTGCGGCAGACGGACACCGTTGAGTTGGACTTCACGATGCCACCAGTTAGCCGCAGTTTCGACTGCGCGGGCCTCCTCCGGCATCTGGTCCTGGTGCCACCAATGGGAACACATCGCCTGCCAAGCCTTGGCGACGCGCTGTTGATGAGTAATCCGCAGCGCCACTTCCGTATCCCAACGCATGGACCGACCATTCATGTTTGCAGATCCGATCATTGCGAAATTATCGTCTGCAATCAAAACCTTGCTGTGCACATAAATCACGGGAGATCCTGCCAGCACAGATGGCGCTTCGCGGTCCGCCAGAAATGGCTGAACGGGGCTTGCGATTGTGGCCCGCGCGCCAAAGGCCGCCTGCACCGTCTCAAGAGCCTGACTCTGCAACGCCATTCCATAGCGTGCATCAAGATCGCGGTTGCCCTCGAACGCCACATCATCTGGTAGCGCTGGCAAAACCAATATCAGCGAGAGATTGGGGTTGCGCTTGGCCGCGGCGGCCAACCCATCGGCCAATACGCTAGAACGCAGAAACTGGGTCTCCAGATATATCAGATGTTCTGCCCGTTCGAAGGCCGCCAAGTAATCCTCCTCTATCTCGCGCGATACCGTACGGGGCGACACCGCCCAGAACCCAAAGCGGCGCGGAGCAGAGATCGTGCATCGGATGTACTTTCCTTCCGGCGGCGTTTCCTTTCCAGCGACGTAGCGTTGGAAATTGCGCAGATAATGTGCGGCCTCCCGCGCCTCGGGTCCGCTGACCAGTAATTGCACATCCGCCCAGGTTTCTTGCGACGGCATATCATGTTTCAGCGTGTCCCGGCGCCGATCGTTGAGATCCAATCCACCAACATACAGGAGACGCTCATCAATCACCGCGAGTTTCTGGTGATGAGTAACCGGCCGGACCTCCGGGAGGACCTCATCGCCTGGAGCAGCCTTTGAAGAAGGGGTTTTGCTCCTGTCAGGGATCTGGGACTGCCTCATCTTAACAAACGGGCCAAAGGCAAGGCGCGGCAGGAGGCCGGCGCGCGCCGGGTGCATCGCGCCCTCGACCTGCAGTTGTCCAACCGGGTCATCGGTGGCACGCCGTGCCAACCGTGCTGCAATCTCCTGCGCCTGCGCCACACTGCGCTTGGTCTTCCGGTGCAGTTCCGGCCCCATGACCGGATCGAAATCACTGATCACCAAATGGAAATCCACGCCTCGAGCCACCACATGTTCGACCAGATCAGCCCATGTTTGACCTATGGCACGCGCCTCTGGACTGAGCAGAGCGGTCGAGAAATCGAAAATACGGAAACTGGCACGCACCTCTTTTCTAGCACCTAGAACCGCGCGTTCGAACGCGGGCCACGCCTGCGCCGCCGTTACCAGAACCTCAAAAACCTCTGGAGCGGTCGTGTCATCCGGTATGTCGGAGGTCCGCATCGCCATCTACACCCTTTTGTTCCGCAAGCCTCTCCGCTGCGGTATCATCGCTATGCGGGAAAATAACTTCGTAAGTAAACTTGGTCTTGGTTTCCGTGGTTTTGGCTTCACCGTTGAGTTGCGCGACGAACGCTTTGATAAGCTGCGCTCCGAGCCCGCTGGTAAAATGACGCTCTTCATGAGCCACGCCGCACCGCGGATCCAGAGCATTATGAATTTCAAGGCGGCAGAACCCGCCCTGCTCTACCTCAAAGTAGACCTGGACAACCCTCCGTCCATCTTCGGTCGCGGCAGCGTATCTGGCCGCGTTGGTCAATGCCTCGGCAACCAACATGGAGAGGTTTACCGCGTCATCTTGGTTGAGCGGAACTCTTTCCAACTTGGTTTCAATTGTCACAGCCTCATCAGAGCCTTGCGACATCGCCGCGACCTCCCTTGCCAGAGCCGTGATCAACTCCGCGGCATCAACGGTCGTCACGTCGGGGTTCGTGTTTAGGGATCGGTGAATCGCCGCCAGTCCACGAACCCTGCGCTGAAGTTGTGCCAGCACCGTGCGAGCCTCATCCGAGCGTGCCGCACGGGCCTGCATATTCATGATAGAGGCAATCAGTTGGAGATTGTTCTTCACCCGGTGATGAATCTCGCGCAGGAGGATTGTTTTCTCGCGCAGATCGATTTCACGGCGCTCTTCTGCCTTGCTAAGGATCAGGACCATCCGGTTGAACGACTGCTGTGCCTCGGCAAATTCACGAGGCGGGTTGGTGAGTTCCAGCTGCGCCTGCTCGCGCTCCCCCAAGGCATATCGCCGCATCGCCGTGCGCAGATCGCTCAGGTGACGGATCACCAAACGATGCAGGCCGAAGACACCAACACCCATTCCTGCAAGCCACATCAACACCGGAAAGGCTAGCGTAAAAACCCAGCCACCCGCGCCGGTGGCCACCTTGGCCTGTGTGGCAGGCCAACTCCCGACCACTGCAATCTGGCCTGGGATGATATCACTCACGGCAAAGAAGCGCTTTTCTCCCGAATTTGAAACCGCAAAGAAGGTCTCGCCCGATCGTGCCATCAAATCTCTGCGCTCCGATGTCTGCGGTAGAATTAACCCAGCCTGCGACAGGGGTTCGGACGCAGACAAGATCTCGCCCTGTTCGTTGATCGTGGCAAAGCGGATACCTTCCAGCCTCCAGTCATCGGTGAAAAAGCTGCTCGTCAGCCGATTGGGAATCGCCAGCACGAGATAGCCGACCGTGCCGCCCTCCGTATCCACAGGGAGTGTCAGGGATAATTCGAACCCATCGCTGCCATCGAGATTGCGTCCGACCCCATAAGTCGGCGCCCTCCGAGACAGCGCACGTTTGAAAATAGGGGTATTGGCGATGCTGCCCTGACCTCCGCTGGAGCTGCATACAATCCGTCCGTCGGGGTCAACCAGGCCCGCGAACGAATAGGCCGATTGCTCTGCCACAAATGATGACATCATCGCATTGCAGACGTCGGGCTGATCACGCAGGGGGAGCGTCACCGCGCTTAGCGCCTCTGCAGCGCCGTTTGTACGCTGCAGGAGTTCGCGCTCTGCCAAAGCCGCCTGCTCCGCGCGCGCCAAAATGGCAACGCGCGATAAGCGATCCGCCTCGTCTATCACCGAATAAGTCTGATAGATGGCAATCATGCCCAGCGGCAACAGTGCCAAGGTCATGAGAGCGGCAAGCCTAAGAAACAAACCGCCGGCCAGTGCCCGCCCCAACCTCATATTATGCCACGCTTTGCTGTGACACGATGCCGGCGGTGACTGTATCCGTCAGCTCCATCGGCTCGTCCTCGTCAAGGTTCATCAGCTCAGCCAGACGCGCGCGCCCGCGGTTGACGCGGCTCTTGATGGTTCCCACCTTGACCCCGCAGGTCTCCGCCGCTTCTTCGTAGGAGAAGCCGCCCGCGCCCACCAGCACCAACGCCTCGCGCTGTTCATCGTTCAATTGCGCAAAGGCTGCGTTGAAATCGCGCAAATTGAGGCGCCCGTCATGGTCCGGCTTCTGCGACAGCTGTTCGGACAGAACCCCGTCGGCATCTTCGACTTCACGGCGACGTTTCCGGCGCAAAGAGTAGTAGGTGTTGCGCAGGATCGTGAAGAGCCAGGCCCGCATATTGGAGCCCTCCTCGAATTTTTCGATGTTGGTCCAGGCCTTTACCAAGGTGTCCTGTACCAAATCATCAGCCATCGCGGTATTGCGTGTCAGGCTGATGGCAAAAGCGCGCATGGCGCCGAGATGATTGACCAACTCGTCTCTTGGATCACTCATTGGTATCACCTGTGCCATTGCCAGAGGACGTTATTGGCGTCGCTCCCTTTGCTTTCAGCTGATCCAGCAGGTCAGCAAAGCGGTCTGGGATTGGTTCGGACGCCAGTGTGTCGAAAGCTTTTTTAAGATTGCTGTCGATCTCGCGCTCGACCGCATCGCTGCGTTTTTCTGTGGACTTGTGCTTTTCCATACGATCCAACTATTTTTTTACGTAGGCTCGGGAACCAAACGCAGTCACCAAGCGTATGGTTCCATATGTATTCAGAAAAAAAGGGACATATCAAATGACCGCCCCGACGGGAGAAGTTCTTGCTAATCAGATTGGGTCTAACCTGCCATTTCTGCGTCGTTACGCCCGCGCGCTGACAGGGAGCCAGACAAGCGGTGACACCTATGCCCTTGCAACTTTGGAGGCGATCCTTGCCGAGCCCGATCGTTTTGAGCCGGAGCTGAAGGCAAAGGTTGCCCTATTTCGCGCCTTCCATGTAATCTGGAGCTCCAGCGGCGCCCCGGTAGAGTTCGATAAGCCCGACAGCGGGCTGGAGACGCAGGCACAGAAGCATCTGAGCAGGCTCACGCCCAACACTCGCGAGGCACTTTTGCTTCACACGATTGAAGATTTCAGCATCGCCGAGGTAGGACAGATCATGAGTATCGGCGCCGAGGAAGCGGGCGAACTGGTTAAGATCGCCTATCACGAAATGTCAAAATCCACCTCCGGTCGGATCATGATCATCGAGGATGAAGCAATCATCTCTATGGATCTAGAAGGCATCGTTTCAGACATGGGCCACCGCGTTACAGGCATCGCCCGTACCGAGGATGCCGCGCTGAAGCTGGCGCAGGAGGAAACGCCTGATCTAATCCTGTCAGATATTCAACTGGCGGATAACTCCAGCGGAATTGATGCGGTAAACAAAATTCTGGCTGCGCATTTTGACTGTCCGGTGATCTTTATTACCGCCTTCCCAGAGCGGCTGTTGACTGGCGAAGGCCCAGAACCTGCGTTCCTGATCTCAAAGCCCTACACCGAGGATCAGGTGCGGTCGGCTGTCAGCCAGGCGATGTTCTTCTCATCCACCGAAACACTCAAAGCCTAATCGGTGCCAAAGATCGCAATTTAAATAGCCGCCTGGAAACAGGCGGCTATTATTATTGAGCATCTATGGAAAGACGACGAGCCGCTCGCTGTCACGCTAGGCCGCCTCAGCTCTTGGCGATGGCGCGCAACATCCAGGCTGCCTGCTCGTGAAAGGCGGAGCGCGCGGTAGCCAGATCTTCCGTTACGATGTCTTTGCGCTCTCCGGCCAGTTCAGCGAGAGCATGCAAACGATGCGCCACCCGTTCATGACTATGCGCCAGATCCTCCACCATCTCTGCTGCGGTCAGCCCGCCGGCTTTGTCTTCCAAATTGGACCGGCTGACGATATCAGCAAGGCTGGAGGGAGCCAGGTGGCCCAAGGCGCGAATGCGTTCAGCCAGTTCATCGGTTGCGGCAAACATGTTTTCGTATTGTGCTTCGGTCAGCTTATGAACCGAGAAAAACGCCGGGCCTTCCACATTCCAGTGGTAGGCGTGGGTCTTGAAAACAAGCCGGTAAGTGTCGGCCAGCACGTCTGCAATGCCGCTGGCAATTACGGAAGTGTCGCGAACGCCGGTGGCAACATCATCACGGCTGGGCACAACTGAGAGCGCTTCGCTCATCTCATCGTCTCCTATGTCTGAGTTGTTATCGCTGTCCCAACGTGTGTCGATAGCGGAGGTTCCCTATTTTCTGTCAGGCGGGCCGACCACCGGTCGACCGATACGACAAGCTGAACACAAAACGGGCGGAAGTCTGCGCTTCCGCCCGCCTCTGGTTTGGATTAGCGATTGCATGTCACCTGCCTTTGACCACCCGTACCACCATCGCGAGGGCGAAGAGGATAAGGAATATAAAGAACAGGATCTGAGCAACCCCTGCAGAGGCCGACGCAACCCCACCAAAGCCAAACAGGCCGGCGATGGCTGCGACGACGAGGAATACCAGTGCCCAATAGAGCATGATCGTCTCCTTCGTGTCGTGTTGCGCTGTGATACCTGCCTAACTCTACGCGCGGGGCGATAGTTCCATGGAACCTTCGGCGCGTTGTGACGTTGAGTGGTGGAAAGGAGAATTTATCATGGCCGCGACCCAGACACAGAGTGAGACCAAGAAATCGACCCCTGCACGACGCGCAGAGGACAACAAAGCCGAGGAAGCCCAACCCATCGCCGAGAAGGTGAAGGAAGTAGGCGAACAGCTGGAGGATATGGCCACGCGTAACGCCCAAGCTCTCCGCGAGATTGCCCGTGAGGGTGCTGTGAACACATCGCAGGCAATGAGTGACCTCGCTGCGCAGAGTGAGGACTTCGTGAAGAAGAACCCGGCCCTTGCGGTCGCTGGCGCGCTAGGTGTGGGCGTACTGATTGGTATGGCTATGCGCAACCGCTACTGAGCTACCGCACTATGAGATTGAGAAAAAGGGGGGCCAACTGCCTCCCTTTTTCTGTTTTGTCAGATCTCGGCGACCAGCGGCAGCGCGATGGCGATCAAGTGAACTTTCGAAACAGCCGCGTGGTGTCGAAAATTGTATCCAGCTTCTCGTAGCGGGCGCGGGTCTCGTCCCAGCGCTCCTCCTGCGCGGAAGAGATCATCGCCTCCAGCAGCATCATTGTCGAGATGTTGGAATCCCAGGCTGACGGGATTTCCACCCAGCAGTTGAACGTCTGTGCCGCCACCGACACGATCGGGCTCGACCATTGATCGGTGATCAAGATCACCTGCACGCCCCGTTCCGAAGCCAGTTCAGCCAACCGTTGCAGATTGGTCTCATAGCGGCGCACATCGAACATCAGCAGCGTGTCGCCTTCGACCATATCCAGGACATAATGGGGCCAGGTTGCCGATGAGGACGTCATATGCGTGACCCGCTGTCGGATCGCCTGAAAATGGGTAAACGCGTAATCCGCAAGCGCCCGCGTGATGCGTCCGCCAACCACATAAAGCCGCCCTTCAGTATCGGCCAGCTGGCGGACGGCGGCATCAAATTGCTCTGAGTCGACATTGGAAAACGTCTGACTGAGGTTGTCGGTGACCGCCTGTGCAAATCTGTTCAGCAGATGCCCTTCCGGCGCCTCAGACGCCCAGTTCGCCCGGCGTTGGGTTGGCCCGGATCCTTTGGCCTCCAACTCCTTCAGCAAGGCCTGATGAAACTGGGGATACCCTTTGAAACCAAGCTTTTGCACCATCCGCGCCACGGTCGGCGTGGACACCTCCGCATTGGAGGCGACGATGGTGATAGAGGCCAGACCAGCGGCTGGGTAATTCGCCAGCAAGGCGTTGGCAAATTTGCGTTCCGCCTGCGTCAGACTCGCATATTGCTCCCGGATGAGTTCACGCACGGTGGCGGGCGGTTTTGTCACAGTCCGGCTATCCCTCTGCTTTGCCTGCAATTTAAGCACAGCTCCGAAACAAGAGCCATTCAAATCGCAGGTCGTCAAACTGGTGCTGAAAAGATATTGACACAAAAAGTTGTACGTGAAAACATTTTTCCAAAATCAGGGAGTACCCAATGTCACTGAGCGATTCCAACGCTCCATCTGCCGCCTCGCCAGATCTGCCCAACCGGGCGGTGGAGGTCTGGAATGCGACTGGAACCGGCGCGGTGCTGGTGCTGTGCGAACATGCCAGCAACCACATCCCGGCCCGATATGAGGGGCTTGGCCTGTCAGAGGAAGATCGCAGCAGTCACGCGGCCTGGGATCCCGGTGCATTGGCAGTAGCCAAGGGCCTGTCGGCGGCGCTGGACGCGCCATTGGTTGCAAGCTGCGTGTCGCGATTGGTCTATGACTGCAACCGCCCCCCCGAAGCCCCGAGCGCCATGCCCGCCAAATCGGAACTGATTGAGGTGCCGGGCAACCGCGATCTGGATGCAGCGGCGCGGGCAGAACGGGTTGCAACCGTCTACGACCCTTTCTGCGCGGCTGTGGCCAAGGTGATTGCAGATCGCAAGGCTGCTGGTCGTGAGACGATGCTGGTCACCGTTCACAGCTTCACCCCGGTCTACTACGGCAGCCCGCGCAGTGTCGAAATCGGCATTCTGCACGATGATGACACCCGTCTGGCGGACGCGATGCTGGGTGCGGCACCTGCGCTGCCCCACCGTCAGGTTGAGCGTAACGCGCCCTATGGCCCGCAGGACGGCGTCACCCATTCCCTGGTGCTGCATGGCCAAGACAACGGTCTGGCAAATGTGATGATCGAGATCCGCAACGATCTGCTGCGCACCCCCGAACAGGAAACCACCATGACCGAAGAGTTACTGTGCCTGCTGCGCCCGGCGCTGGCGACCCTCGTCACCAAGGGGGCCGCCAATGCCTAGAGCCATCAAAAGCTACGTGCGCGCCATTGATGCGATGAACCGGCTGATTGGCCGCTTTGCCATGTATCTGATCTTTGTGCTGGTGGGCGTTTTGCTGTGGTCGTCGATCTCCAAGACCTTCTTCAACCCCTCGCTCTGGACGTTGGAGACCGCGCAGTTTGTCATGGTTGCCTATTATATTCTGGGCGGGCCTTACTCGATCCAGATGGGCAGCAACGTCCGCATGGACCTATTCTACGGGTCCTGGTCGCTGAAGACCAAAGCATGGGTGGACGCCTTCACCGTGCTGTTCCTGATGGTCTATCTGAGCGTGCTCTTTTACGGGGCCATCAGCTCCACCGCCTATTCGCTGGGCTATTTCGGGCTCGAACCCTTCCAGTTCTTTGGCGACCTTCTGATGACCCTTGTGACGGAAGGTCTGGATGCTGCCAGTGCTAAGCTCGGCTATCTGGAACGCAGCTCTACCGCCTGGCGCCCCTTCATGTGGCCCATCAAAACCATCCTCTGTTTCGGCGTCTTTCTGATGCTGCTGCAATGCCTTGCTGAATTGTTCCGTGATCTCGGACGCCTTCGCGGAGACGACTTCTAATGTCCTATGAACTCATCGCCATTATGATGTTTGCCGGCATGATGCTGATGCTGATGACCGGTCAGCGCGTGTTTGGCGCCATCGGATTTGTCGGCGCCGTTGCGGGTCTCCTGCTCTGGGGTACCGGCGGCAGCGAAATTCCGTTTTCAGCAGCCATGAAACTGATGAAGTGGTATCCGCTGCTGACACTGCCGATGTTTATTTTCATGGGCTATGTGCTGTCGGAATCCAAGATTGCCGATGATCTCTACCGGATGTTCCACGTGTGGATGGGACCCGTCAAAGGCGGGCTTGCTATTGGCACCATCGGTCTGATGGTCTTGATTTCCGCGATGAACGGCCTGTCGGTGGCAGGTATGGCAATCGGTGCCACCATTGCGCTGCCCGAACTGTTGCGCCGGGGCTATGACAAAACCCTTGTGACCGGCACCATTCAGGCCGGATCCTCCCTGGGCATTCTGGTGCCTCCTTCGGTGGTGCTGGTTCTTTATGCGATGATCGCGCGCCAGCCTGTCGGGCAGCTCTGGCTTGCCGGTGTGGTGCCGGGGCTTCTGATGGCGACGATGTTCATCATCTACATCTATCTGCGCGCCCGCATGCAGCCCGAGCTTGGCCCGGCGATGAGCCCGGAAGATCTCGCCGAATATGAACGCATCAGCGATCATCCGCTGCGGCTGAACTATGTCGTGCTGGCACTGCTGGTGCTGGTGCCGCTGGTGGTAAAACTGGGTGTCATCGAGGCAAAGCCCGCAATCGGCGTGGCGCTGGTCGGGTCTGTTCTGGCCTTTGTGACCCGCAGCATTCCTGCCTTCTATCACGATGTCTTCATGCGTGAAAAATATCGCCTGCTGTTCTCCGGCGTGCTGCCGCTGGCGATTTTTGCCGCGATGATGGTGCCCTTTGTCAACGGCTGGACCTCGCTGGTGGAAAGCTCTGCCATCGGAGCCATGACCGCCTTTATCGCCGCGATCCTCAAGGGGCGCATGAACAAGGAGGTGTTTGAAACCTCTGTGCGCTCCACACTCGGCATCTCCTGCATGTTCATGTGGATCATCCTGGCCGCCCTTGGCTTTGGCGCGATCTTTGATGGTCTGGGTGCGGTGAAGGCGATCGAGGATCTGTTCACCACGCAGCTGGGGCTGTCGCCCTGGATGATCCTGATCCTGATGCAGCTGAGCTTCATCGTGATGGGTACATTCCTTGATGACACGGCGATGCTGGTAATTGTGGCGCCACTTTACGTGCCGCTGGTGGGCGCGCTGGGGTTCGATCTGATCTGGTACGGTGTGCTCTATACCATCACCACCCAGATCGCCTATATGACGCCGCCCTTCGGCTATAACCTGTTCCTGATGCGGGCGATGGCGCCGCCGGAAATCGGGCTCAAGGATATTTATGTCTCAATCATCCCCTTTGCGGCCGTGATGGTCGTGGCCCTGGCTTTGGTGATGATCTTCCCGCAGATCGCCCTGTGGCTGCCAGAATATGTTTACGGAAAATAACCCTCAGAAGAGCCCCGCAAGGGGGCCGGAATTTCAACATGGAGAAGAGATATGACGACAAGACGTAAGTTTATTCAGACTGCCGGTGTCGGTGCCCTCGCGGCTCCGCTGGCCACCCCTGCACTGGCCCAGTCCAAAATCACATGGCGTATGCAGACCTACGCCGGTGCGGCGCTGGCCGAACATGTGGTAAAACCCGCCATCGACATGTTCAACAAAATCGCAGGCGACCGTATGCAGATCGAGCTTTATTATGCCGATCAGCTGGTCCCCACCGGCGAATTGTTCCGCGCCATGCAGCGTGGCACCATTGATGCGGTGCAGTCTGATGATGACTCGATGGCCTCCCCGACCGATGTGACGGTCTTTGGCGGTTATTTCCCCTTTGCCTCGCGCTACTCGCTCGACGTGCCGGTCCTGTTCAACAAATATGGGCTGAATGAGATCTGGGACGAAGAATACTCCAAGGTCGGCGTCAAGCACATCTCTGCCGGCGCCTGGGATCCCTGCCACTTTGCCACCAAGGATCCAATCCGCAGCCTTGCCGATCTGAAAGGCAAGCGCGTCTTTACCTTCCCGACCGCTGGCCGCTTCCTCAGCCAGTTCGGCGTGGTGCCTGTCACCCTGCCGTGGGAAGACATCGAAGTCGCCATGCAGACCGGTGAACTTGACGGGATCGCATGGTCCGGCATCACCGAGGATTACACCGTCGGCTGGGCAGATGTGACCAACTACTTCCTGACCAACAACATCTCCGGTGCCTGGGCTGGGTCCTTCTTTGCCAATCAGGGCCGCTGGAACGAGCTGCCGGAAGATCTGCAGACTCTGTTCCGCGTCTGCTGTGACCAGTCGCATTATTACCGCCAGTGGTGGTATTGGGGCGGCGAAGCAGACCTGCGTGTCAACGGCCCGAAGATGGAGCTGACCTCAATCCCAGATGAAGAATGGGCAACGGTTGAGGAAGCCGCCTATAAGTTCTGGGATGAAATCGCAGCCGAAAGCCCGACCAAGGCCCGCGTTGTCGAAATCATCAAAAAGTACAACGCGGACATGCAGAAAGCCGGACGCCCCTACCGCTACGGCTAAGTCTACCGTCTAAAAAACCGGAGTTTGGCCCGCATGCGGTGGGCCAAACTCCTTTCAAAGGAATTTGCCAGACTTTTTGTCAAAAAGTTCTGGCCTCAAAACGCAAAGGGCTGCTCATGCTCTCCTTCGACACTCTTGCTGACCAAGTTTCTGCTGGCAGCGTTGACACTGTTCTGGTCTGCCTTGTGGACATGCAGGGGCGGCTGATGGGCAAGCGTTTCCACGCCAAGCATTTTGTGAATGGCGCCTGGGAAGAGACCCATTGCTGCAACTATCTTCTGGCCACCGATCTGGCGATGGCGACACCGGATGGCTATGCTTCGACCAACTGGGAAAACGGCTATGGCGACTACGTCATGAAGCCGGATCTGGCGACCTTGCGCCCGGTGCCTTGGCTCGAAGGCACCGTGATGGTGCTTTGCGATGTGCTGGATCACCACACCCACGAAGAGGTCCCCCATTCCCCCCGCGCCATCCTGAAGCGTCAGGTGAACCGTCTCAAGGAGATGGGGTTTGACGCGATGTGCGCCACCGAGCTGGAGTTCTTCCTGTTCGAGAAGAGCTTCGATGCGATCCGCAAATCAGGCTTCCGCGATCTGGAGCCGATCTCGGGCTATAATGAGGATTACAGCATCCTGCAGACCTCCCGCGAGGAGCATGTGCTGCGCCCGATCCGCAACCATCTGTGGGACGCGGGCCTGCCAATCGAAAACTCCAAGGGCGAGGCCGAGACCGGTCAGGAAGAGCTGAACATCAAATACGCCGCGGCGATGGACACCGCCGCCTATCACACCATCGCCAAACATGCGGTGAAGGAAATCGCCCAGCAACAGGGTCATGCGGTGACCTTCCTGCCGAAATGGAGCCACGACAAGGTCGGCTCCTCCTCCCATGTGCATCAGTCGCTGTGGCAGGACGGCAAACCCGCCTTCTTTGACGAGAGCGATGAGCTGGGCATGTCGGCGCTGATGAAGAATTACATGGCGGGATTGCTGAAATACGCACCCGATTACACCGCCTTCATGGCGCCCTATATCAACAGCTACAAACGCTTCATGAAGGGCACCTTTGCCCCGACCCGGATCATCTGGTCGGTGGACAACCGCACAGCGGGCTATCGTCTTTGCGGTGTCGGCAGCAAGGCCATCCGCGTCGAATGCCGCATTCCGGGCTCGGACATGAACCCCTATCTGGCCATCGCAGGCATGCTGGCTGCGGGCATTGCGGGCATCGAGGAAGGCCTGGAGCTGCAGGCCCCCACCAAGGGCGATGTCTATCAGGGCGACACCGGCATGATCCCAAGCACGCTGCGGGATGCGGCTGTGGCACTCAAAGGCTCGGCCATGTTGCGGGCGGCAATGGGCGATGACGTGGTGGATCACTACGTGCGCGCCGCCGAAGTGGAAATCGAGGATTTCGAGCGGATCGTGACCGATTACGAGATTGCCCGCGGGTTCGAGCGCGCCTGAGGCGCGCAGAGCCTTCGGCGAGAGTATTTTTGGAAAGATGACAATGGGGGCGTGCCCCCGTCAAACCACATGAGGAAGACCATGGGCCAGACCCTGAAATGTATCTCACCGATCGACGGATCGGTCTATGCCGAGCGTGAGACGCTGTCACCGGAGGCCGCAGCGGAGCGCGTGACCGCAGCCCGCACGGCCCAGACGGCCTGGGCTGCCCGCCCCCTGCAAGAGCGGGTTGATCTGGTGATGGCCGGTGTGGCGGCTGTAGGCGCGATGAACGATGAAATCGTACCGGAACTGGCCCATATGATGGGGCGCCCGGTGCGCTATGGCGGTGAATTTGGCGGTTTCAACGAGCGGGCCAGCCATATGGCGCAGATCGCCGAGGAAGCGCTGGCCGATATCGAGGTCGGCGAGGACGCGACCTTCAAGCGCTACATCAAACATGTTCCCCATGGCGTGGTGCTGGTGGTGGCGCCTTGGAACTACCCCTACATGACCGCCATCAACACCGTCGCGCCGGCCCTGATTGCGGGCAATGCCGTGGTGCTGAAACACGCCACCCAGACGCTTCTGGTGGGTGAGCGCATGGCGCAGGCCTTCCAGTCGGCTGGCATTCCGGCGGATGTGTTCCAGAATGTCTTCCTCGATCATGACTCTACATCGGCACTAATCGCAGACCGCGCGTTTGACTTCGTGAACTTCACCGGCTCCGTCGGTGGCGGTCAGGCGATGGAGCGCGCAGCGGCGGGAACCTTTACCGGTGTCGGCACCGAGCTAGGCGGCAAGGATCCGGGCTATGTGATGGAAGACGCCGATCTGAACGCGGCAGTGGACACGCTGATCGATGGCGCCATGTTCAATTCCGGTCAGTGCTGCTGCGGGATCGAGCGGATCTACGTGCATGAAAGCCTTTATGACGCCTTCGTCGAAAAGGCTGTGGCCATCGTCAAGGGCTACAAACTGGGTAATCCGTTGGAGCAGGAGACCACCATCGGCCCGATGGCCAATGTGCGCTTTGCGGCTGAGGTTCGCAGCCAGATTGCTGAGGCCATTGAGGCAGGCGCCGTGGCTCATGTCGAAACATTTGCCGAAGACGACGGTGGCGCCTATCTGACACCGCAGATCCTGACCAATGTGACCCATGACATGCGGGTGATGCGCGAGGAGAGCTTTGGCCCCGTGGTGGGCATCATGAAAGTCTCCTCCGACGCGGAGGCCATCGAGCTGATGAATGACAGCGAATTTGGCCTCACGGCCTCGCTGTGGACGCGCGATGTCGAGCGTGCGACCCGTGTTGGGGATCAGATCGAAACCGGCACCGTCTTCATGAACCGCGCCGATTATCTGGACCCCGGTCTGTGCTGGACCGGCTGCAAAAACACCGGGCGCGGGGGCGGCCTCTCTGTCATCGGCTATCATAACCTCACCCGCCCGAAATCCTATCATCTGAAAAAGGTCACGGGCTGAGCCCCGTCATCTTTCCGAAAAATACTCCCGGGGGCTTGCCGCGAGGCAAGCGGGGGCAGCGCCCCCTCCCCGGCTTCATCACAGGAACACACCTATGACTCTTGTTGGAAACTGGTCTTATCCGACCGCAATCAAGTTTGGCGCTGGCCGGATCAAGGAGCTGGCCGAGGCCTGCGCCGCAGCGGGCATGAAAAAGCCGCTGCTGGTCACCGACAAAGGCCTGGCCGATCTGCCGGTCACCCAATCCACGCTCGATATCCTGGAGGCCGCGGGCCTCGGTCGGGCGATGTTCTCAGAGGTTGATCCCAACCCGAACGAGAAGAACCTTGAGGCCGGTGTGGCCGCCTATAAGGCAGGCGATCATGACGGGGTGATCGCCTTTGGCGGCGGCTCCGGTCTTGATCTGGGCAAGATGGTCGCCTTCATGTGCGGCCAGACCCGGCCGGTGTGGGATTTTGAAGATATCGGCGACTGGTGGACCCGTGCTGACGCCAATGCCATCGCGCCGATCATCGCGGTGCCGACCACAGCGGGCACCGGTTCCGAGGTTGGCCGCGCCTCTGTGATCACCGACAGTGTGACCCATCAGAAAAAGATCATCTTCCACCCCAAGGTGCTGCCAACCGTGGTGATCTGCGACCCTGAACTGACCGTCGGCATGCCCAAGTTCATCACCGCAGGCACCGGTCTGGACGCCTTCGCGCATTGTGTCGAGGCGTTCTCCTCCCCCCATTATCACCCGATGTCCCAGGGTATCGCGCTGGAAGGCATGCGCCTGGTCAAGGACTATCTGCCACGCGCCTATGCGGATGGCACCGACATTGAGGCCCGTGCCCATATGATGTCCGCCGCCGCGATGGGCGCCACCGCCTTCCAGAAAGGGTTGGGTGCGATCCACGCCATGAGCCATCCGATCGGCGCGCTCTTCAACACTCACCACGGCACCACCAATGCCGTCTGCATGCCCGCGGTGCTGGCCTTCAATGCACCTGAGATCGCCGACCGATTCGAGACTGCAGCAGCCTATTTGGGCATCGACGGCGGCTTTGATGGCGTCTGCGCCTATGTGCAGGAGCTGAACGACAGTCTCGGCATTCCACGTGGTCTCTCAGAGTTGGGCGTCACGGAGGCGGCCATCCCCGACCTGGTGAAGGGTGCGCTGATTGATCCCTCCTGCGGCGGCAACCCTGTCGTTCTTGACGAGGCCAATCTCACCCAGCTGTTCAAGGATGCCATGTGATCCACGCAGATCATATCTGCAATGATCCTGCGGCTGCGCCTGTTCCGCCCCCGGCGCAGCGCAGCACATAGATGACCCGGCGCGTCTTTGACGCAGCATAGGGTACCTTAAGACTGCGGCCCCTCTCCAAGCTGAGAGGGGCCGCAGTTTCTTGCAGTGCTATCGTCGGCTCAAAACTTAGTCAGATACACCGCAGTGACGGTCCACCATCCGCTGCACCATTGGCGCGAAATGCCAGAAATCAGGGGTTTCCATGCCTGCCCGTTTGCCTGCCTCATCGAGATAGCGCACCGCGATAATCTCTTTCAGGTTTGGATTGGCCTCAAACGCTGCAACCTCTTCAGGGTTCATCGGCCCGCCCTGCAGCTCCAGCGTATGGACGGACGCCGGGGACAGCCGTTTGAAATACTCGGGCTTCGTTGCGCAGAGATACCGTTTGGCCGCAACGTGGTAGCGGCAGCAATCCGTGATCACACTGGGAAAGAACCGCTCCAATACCTCCGCGCCCGCGTCCTCATGATGGCGATCCTCGGTATCATCGGGATGATAGGTGCCAAACTCCGAGGTGAAATGCCCGATGTCATGCAACAGCGCGCCGACGATGATCTCCTCAGGCTGACCATTCTGCTCGGCGATGGTGGCGCCCTGTAGCATATGTTCGCCCATGGTCACCGGCTCGCCCAGATATTCCTCCCCGCCGCGCCGGTCGAAGATGGAGCCGAGGAAGGCGACAATTGTTTCCCGGTCCAACGTCGCTGGTGGCACGTGCGCGGCTGCTGGCAGTGGCTGGCTGCTGGTCATTCGGCCGCCTCCGCCAGCGCCTGACGTCGGCGCGCCTCATGAGCCGACCGCAGCCCGTCCTTGTCAGCATAACAGCCCTGCAACCACCGCGTCCCCTCACCCGAGTAACCCTTGCGCGCGTGCAAGACGCGGGTGTTGTCGACCACAAAGGCCTCGCCGGGATTAAGACGGAACGTGACCTCCATCGCCGTATCGTCGATGATCTCGCCCAATCGGCGATAGGCCGCATAATAGAGCGCCATCTTCTCGAACGGGACATCCTGCACCGCGGCCAGTGATCGATTGTTGAAACGCACCCCGATCAACTCCCCATCGGGGGCCAGCTCGATCATTGGGCGACGAGAGGTCAGGCAGACCCCGGCCTCGCCCGCGTATTCAAATCGCGCACAGTGTTCTGCCAGCACATTGAAATAGGCCTCATTCTCTGCCTTGAGGCGCAGCGCGGCGGCAAAACCGTCCACGACCATATTTTCACCCCCGGCAGCCGAGCTTTCGAGGCAGTAGAGCACCTGAATGGTCGGCACCGGATCGCGATATGGATTGTCGGTATGCGCCTGCAAGCCCAGACCGGTGAAGGCCAGGTTGGTCGGGTTCACTTCGGTGCGCACCTCAAAATGACGTCCGTAGTTGGTCTCACGGACGTGCCCGAAGAGGTCGACCACGCGGAACAACGCGCCTTCTTCGATCGGCCCGTTGACGACCTTGCCAAAGCCATAGCGCGTCACAGCGCCCAGCCAGTCGCCCAGCGCTGCACCGCCGGCTTCCAGCGCCGCAAAGTCGCCAGTGGGCACGCCGTCCATCAACCCTGCGTCCCAGGTCTCAACCCCGTCGGCAAGCCACCCAGCATCATCACAGGCGGCGCGGTCGTATGCGTGGGCCTCCAGCCACGAAAGATCATAGGCCACGTTCTTGTTTTCGGGCGCAAACTGTACCTCGAGGCTGCCACCCTCCAGCGTGGCCTCCGCAATCGTGGTGTCTGCCGGGATATCCCGCAACGCAATCAGGCGCTGGCCGTTGGCTTCGGCGCGGGTCTCCGGATCGCTGGCATTGTCGCGCAACCAGATCGCGTGAAAGCGCGGCTCAGACGTTCCAAGAGATAGGGTAAGGTAGTCGCCCGCCGGGGCAATCGTGACTGTCGGCATGGTATCCTCAATGATGGTCCGCAACGCGGAAGATGACTCTTGCGCGCATGTTGCCATTGCCCCTACATAATCTCAAATTAGGAATTTCCGCACTAAGGCCAAGGTCAGCTAATGCAACAGCAGCGCCCCACCCTGCCACCCCTGGAATGGATCCGCGCCTTTGAGGCGGCGGCACGCTGCGGCAGCTTTACCGCGGCGGCTGCGGAAACGGGGATCACTCAATCTGCCATTTCACAGCGGATCGCCCAGCTGGAGAAACGGCTGGGCACCGCGCTGTTTCACCGCCACCCCCGCGCCATCACACTGACCGTGGAGGGCGAAGCCTGGTTACCACACATCCAATCGGCCTTGGATACGATGCGCGACAGCTCCGAAGCGCTGTTTGGCACCGGACGACGACAGCTGACGATTTCCGCAAGCCAATCGGTCATTGATTTGTGGCTCACCCCGCGGCTGGCCGCCCTGAGCGACATCGCAGGCGGTCAGTTGGCGATACGGACCATGGTCCTGGGCGCCCATGATGCGGTAGAGGACGAGGTGGTCCGCATCCGCTACGGCGTTGGCGACTGGCCGCATCCCTACAAGCTACCGCTCTATTCCGAAGGGATCGCCCCCATGGTTTCCCCGGAGTTGATTGGCCGCAGAGACGGCCACTGGAGCGAGTGGCCGCGGATCGCCTGCTCTGGACCCCGGCCGGGGTGGCCGGATTGGGTGGCCTGCCATGGCGGTGGATCAACGCCGGTCCCACACCTGCGCTTTGATACGTTTCTGTCCGCTCTGGGGGCGGCCCGTGCCGGCACTGGCGTGCTGCTGGGATCTCTGCCGCTCTGCCATCAGGATCTGGCAGCCGGGCGGCTGGTGCGGATGGGTCAGGACCAGCTTGACCATCACGCCACCTATTGGATGATCGCTGGGCAAGATGCGGTCAGCCGCACCCAATGGACCGAGTTGGCCCGCATCATGACTTGATGACGGCCTCTTGGGTCAGGCGCGTATTGTCGCGATGGCAGCCTGCCCCATTGCCCCGCTGCGAAGGGCCCGACATTTTCAGCGCTGAAGAGACTGTCGAACCATTTGGAGTACGAACGCGCATGAATATCTGGCTCTTGGCCGCTGGTGGCCTGTCTGTCATCAACACTCTATTGCATATTTTTGCCGGCGGCCCCAGCGTCGCACGCCCCCTGCTGGACGCCCGCGACCTGTCCGCGGAGGTGCGCTACGTCAATTATTACTGCTGGCATCTCGTGAGCATAAATCTGGCGGCTGTGGCGGCCTTTTTCCTCTGGCCTGCATGGTCAGGCGAGGCCGAAATCGCTGCGATCCTCGCCACTGGCCTGGCCGCTGCCTACGCCATCTGGGGGCTCGTCCTGCCGGTTCTGAATGGTCAGCGCTACAAGGACATTCCGCAAGGGTTTTTGTTCGTGCCAGTGACGATTTTGGGAATCGTCGGGCTGAGTTTTCAAGGATAACCCCGCCATCCGAGCCCAGACGCAATGGCTACTACAGGAGCAATTTTGGCGGAGTGGCACGTTATTGCAAGCATAATCAATGATGGTTTTGTTGCAATGTAAGAGCGGAAAACCGCAATAGCGGCGCGGCCCCAGTCGTCATACCCCAGTGCAAACCAGGGGAGATCGGGGCTATCTGCTTACAAATATTGGCCTCTCCAGCTCTGATAATGCAGACATCCGGGCTGTATCGCACTGGTCTTGATAACAAGAGCGTGGATTTTGATCCTCGAGACTAGCCAACGTCCGTACCTGGCTGCGGCGGTCAAAAGGGGTCATTGTATTCGGTGCTGACGTTGTCATCGAAAGCAGCCACCCGAGCCCATCCTATCGCAGTCTGCACGTCTTTGAACTGATGGCCCGTGTCTTTGACCAGACACGGACGCGGCGGCCCATGGCGAAAGCTGCTCGCACCGCCGAAGTGATTACATGTGCGGATATCAGAGAATCCTCCTCGATACAGAAGCTACGGTCAGTTCGATGCACCTGTTGCCTTGGCTATGTTGCGGACGACCTACATCATGGCCTGATCAGGCATTGACCGCGCAGCTTGAAATCAGGACGCCAAAGCAGATTGAGGTGCGGCCGCCTGTTCGCACTTTATCGAGACGCGACCCGCTTCTCCGGGTATCCCACACGCGGCCGGGAGAACCCATGCGATAGGATTTATGTGTGTAGAACGGGTGGTAGGGAAAGCCTGCAACGACAGCCTGGCCAACTTCCTCGCCGAACACAGGCGACGTAAGTGGACTTCTGTTGCACAGGCATTCTTGCACCAACCAGCAGCGACTGATGTCAGAACCTGTAAAAACGTGCTGCGGTTTCCCCAATGACCTGTGATCTAAGGCTATCCGGAACCAAACTCTCATGTGCCCGGAACAGAGTCTCATAGTCTGAATAAAGGCTATCCACCGGAAAGTTGGAGCCAAACATACAGCGGTCAGCGCCAAACTGATCAAGGCACGTCTCAATGATCGGCCTGAAATCCTCAACGGTCCAGCGGTGCTGAAACATCCCCAGACCTGAGAGTTTACACCACACATGTGGGAGCTGCGAAAGCTGCTTGAGCTGCTGTCTCCACGCGGTTAATCCCTCGGGGCTTCGGTCATGGGGGCTGCCCGCATGGCACAGGGCTACATTTGTTCTAGGAGCCTGTGCCAGAACGCCCGCGGTCTTCCCCATCAGCTCAGGGATAAGCTGCAGATCAAAGGACAGCCCGCGGTCTCCAACGAGCATAAGCCCCTCCAGAAAACGCGGATCATCCAAAAGCGCATTGGTGCCGGTCTGCGCATCCTCGCCTGGGGCGCGACCGACGATCTGGCGCACGCCCCGGACCGACGGCAACGCTTGGAAGACGTCGAGTTGCTGCGCCAGATCCGGCGCTGTCAGATCGCAATGAACCACCTGCACCATCGGCCAATCCCGGTTCGCATCAATGATGGTCTGCACCCACTGCGCCTCCGCCAGCGGATCTTCGGCGCCGACCTGAATGTGAACAGATCCGGTGACCCCCAAGGCAGCGGCCTCTGCGCGAAATTCCGGCAACAGATAGTCGCGCTGGATCGGACTTGGATCACCAAAGAACCGCGACACCCCCTTAGCAGCCAGCCAAGGGTAGTGCACCGCTGTCAGATCCCAAAGATGATGATGCGCGTCAATCATGCAAGGGTCCCGTCGCTGAGCTGTTGCAGGACATCATATCCCTGCCCCTTCCAGAAATGCAGCAGATCGATGAAGATCCAGTTTTCTGCAAGTTTGTCACCGCTACGCCGGTAAATATCAATCACTCGGAATTCGCCCCGTTCATTGGTCGCATTGCGGCCCATGAAGTCGCCGCTTAGGCGCGCGGTGAAATTTGGCCAACCGGCAAAGCCGCCATAGGTACCTTCGGCGAGACGCGCTGTATGAGCAGTCTTGGATCTGTCCGAGAAGGCCGCGCGAAACGGGCCGGAATGCTGCTGAGCATAGCGCGCGATGGTGTAGGTCGCGCCGATGCCGGTCGGCCCCCACCACAACATGTCTTCACACCAGGTCTGGCGCAACTCATCCTCAAGACTGAGTTTGTTGTCCCACTGCCCCAGTTCACCGATCATGCGGTTGATCACGGCCAGTGTCACCTCACCTTCGTGGTCTGGTTGCGCGTCAAACAGCAGGCCGTCATGCGTCATTGGCCCCGGCTGGACCAACTGCGCGGCAGTCTGACCGGGAAAAGCTGTGAGACCAGCCTGCGCCATCAGATGCGGGAGATCAAAATACATCGCGGTCTGGGCAATCTTGCCGTTTTCAACCCGGTGAAACTCGCAATAGCGCAGCATCGCAATCTTGCCCGTGGGCGGAATGCCAACAAATGGCGTGTCAAACAGCCCCATCAAATGCCCCATGGACACCACCCAGATGCCTTGGAAATCGTCCATCTGATTGCGCCCGGCAAAGAAAATATCCTCACGCCGCTGCAACGATGTGAGGCTTTTGCGCAATGGCGTCCAGAACTGGCGGGCGACCTCAGCAGCCTCAGTCACCTCATTGAACGGGTGGAACCCGCGCCACAGGTAATCGGCTGATGTATGTCGAATCAGAGCCGCTTCAAGATTCGTATCCGGAGCGTCCAGATCGGCGTAGAAGGCCCGCACGACGGCTTTTGCTGCCTGAAGATCGTTCATTTCTTTCCCTATTTTACAGGCGCTTCACGCCATATTGCATACGATTGCAAAATTACCTTGCCAAATTAACGCAGCAAAGACTAACCTTTTTGCAATCGTATGCAAAATAGATTTCGCTGGGAGGCGGACCCATATGGCACAGATAGAGCTGCGTAATATCAGCAAGCGTTGGGGCAGCTTTGTCGGGGTTGATAATTTCGACCTGACCATCGCAGACAAAGAGTTTCTGGTCCTCTTGGGGCCGTCGGGCTGTGGCAAGACCACGACGATGCGAATGATTGCCGGGCTAGAGAGCGCCAGCGATGGCGATATCCTGGTGGATGGCAACCGCGTCAACGAGCTTGAGCCGAAGGACCGGGACGTTGCTATGGTGTTCCAAAGCTACGCGCTCTATCCAAACATGAACGTCTACGAAAACATCCGCTTCCCGTTGAAGGTGCGCGGTGTTGACGCCAAGGTCCATGACGAGAAAGTCCGTCGGGCCAGTGCCATGGTTGAGCTGGACGAGTTCCTGCATCGCAAACCGGCAGAACTGTCAGGTGGCCAGCGCCAGCGAGTGGCTTTGGCCCGGGCCATCGTTCGCGAACCAAACGTGTTCTTGATGGACGAACCGCTGTCGAACCTGGATGCCAAATTGCGGGTCTCTACCCGCGCGCAGATCAAAAATCTCAGCCACGAACTGGCCGTGACAACGATCTATGTGACCCACGACCAAATCGAGGCTATGACGCTCGCCGACCGCGTGGTGGTCATGAACAAAGGTGTCGTCCAGCAGGTCGGCAGCCCGACAGAGATCTACGACCGCCCCGCCAATGCCTTTGTCGCAAGCTTCATCGGCTCGCCTGCGATGAATCTGATGGAGGGCGGTCTCTCCGGCGGACGGTTCACCGCACAGCACACGGATATTGCGGGGCTGTCCGGCCCGGATGGCCCGGTCACATTGGGCTTTCGCGCCGAGGATGCAAGCGTTGTGGAGAGCGGCGGCCAGATCAACGCCCCGATCTACACGATGGAGCTCTTGGGCGATGCGACCATGGTCACGGTCCGCATTGGCGGCGTCCTGGTTTCGGTCAAGGCAGACAAGACCTTCCGCGCAGAGATTGACGATATGGTGTCGATCCATGTGCCCACCGATCACTGCCACCTGTTTGACACACAAACAGGTGCGCGGCTGGGGGGGTAATCCCCCACCACCGCCGCCTTCGTGCATGCGACGGGGGCAAAGACGGGGATGCTGTCCGGACGGCTCCCCCATAACAGGGAGACTACCATGAAATTCACACATATTGCACTTGCCAGCTCGGTTCTGGCCTTTGCCGCAACCGCAGGTTCTGCCTGCGAAATTTCGGCACGGGTCAATATCGTAGGCAATGAATTCCCCGCCATCCACTCAGTCGCCGATGCGGCCAAAGAGTGCACCGGCGGCGAGGTCAAAGCGAACCTGACCGCAGATCACCAGAAGATCAACGTGGCGGGCATGACCGGCAATCCGGCGGAATACACCTCTGCCATCATTGCAAACTCTTCCATCGTGGCCCTTATGAACGAAGACGTCATTCGCCCGCTGGATGACCTGGTTGCCAAACACGGGGATGGGCTGCAGAAAACCCAGCTGATCACCATTGATGGCAAGATCATGGCCGTGGCCTTCATGGCAAATGCCCAGCATTTGGTCTATCGCGCCGACGTGCTGGAAGAAATTGGTGTCGAACCTCCCAAGAGCTACGAAGACCTGTTGGCCGCCGCCAAGATGATCCGCGAAAAGGGCATTATGGAAAACCCGGTTGGCGGCGCTTACAAGGCCGGCTGGAACCTGGCTCAGGAATTCAACAACATGTATCTGGGCCATGGCGGCAGCTTCTTTGAGCCGGGCAGCGCCAAGGTCTCGATCAACAATGAGCAGGGCGTCGCGGCGCTGGAAATGATGAAGTCGCTGTCGGAATATATGAACCCCGACTTCCTGACCCACGATTCCAATGCCACCAACACTGAGTTCCGCGCTGGCAACGTGGCACTGATGAACATGTGGGGTAGCCGTGCTGCAACTCTGGCCGATGCCGACGGCGTTGTGCAGGAGGTAAAGGATCACATGGCCATCTCCGGTCCGCTGACCGTCGCCGGTGGATCTGATGCGGCCTCCACTCTGTGGTGGGACGGCTGGACCGTAGCCAAGAACATTCCAGACGCCGAAGCTGAAGCAACCTTCATCGCGCTGACCCATGGCATCCGCCCCGAGATGCTGAACGAAGAAACCGCCCCTCAGGCAGTCTGGCTGATCGACGGCTATGAGCCCACCGATGCCGCGCAAGGTGTCTTTGAGGCCGTGCAGATGAGCACCAGCCCCTACCCGATGCTGCCCTACATGGGGTTGCTGCACACCGCGCTGGGTGCTGAGCTGAGCGATTTCATGCAAGGCAAGGAAAGCGCCGCGCAGGCTCTCGCAGATACCGAAGCTGCCTATACCGCTGCTGCCAAGGAAAAGGGGTTCCTCAACTAAGTTGAGCCCCAACCGGCAGAGGGGGGCCTCCCCTCTGCCGCCACCTGAACTCTGGACATCGGTTTGTCATGAAACACCGCACCTTTTTCTGGTTCTTCCTACCCACTGGGCTTGCGATGCTGCTATTTATCGCCCTACCCATCGTGTCGGTGTTGTTCCAGTCCGTTCATACGCCACATGATGCCGTTCTGGTGACGGTTGAAAACTGCGGCCCCTTTGGCTGCAAGGAAGAAACCACCATCGACCAGGAGGCCACACGTGCCCTGCGCGATGCAGAGCCACTGGGCAAATTTGTCGGCCTCCAAATCTATTTTGACCGGGGCCATCTGGCCGTGAGCGAGGTTGCAGAAGCGTGGCGAAGCACCGACAGCATCAGTGGCTTTTTATCCGAAATCAATGATTTGCCCTTCTATCGCGCGATGGCCTTCACTTTGACCTATACCTTCACGGTGACACCGTTGCTGATTGTGCTCGGTCTGATGATCGCGCTTGCTGTGAACTCGCTCAACCGACATCTCAAAGGTCTGGTGATATTCTTTTCACTGCTGCCGATGATCGTTACGCCGCTGATTGGCTCACTGATCCTGTTCTGGATGATCGACAGCCGCGGTGTGCTCGGATCCGCGCTGCAGTATTTGGCCGATGACCCGACACTATCGCTCAAGGCCTCGACCGGGCTGACCTGGATCATGCTGATCGTCTATGGCGTCTGGAACTCAGCTCCCTTTGCCTTTGTGGTATTCTACGCAGGTCTGCAAACCCTGCCACAGGACCAGTTGGAAAGCGCGCAGATCGACGGTGCTACGCGCTGGCAACGCATCCGCTATGTTGTCATACCGCATCTGATGCCTCTGGTGACATTTGTCGCGCTCATTCAGTTGATGGACAATTTCCGCGTTTTCGAACCTATCATCGGCTTTAACGCTGAGGCGCATGCGACCTCATTCAGCTGGATCATCTTCAACGACATGGGCGGTGAAACCCGGCTGTTGTCCTCGGCCGCGACCACATCCGTCCTTACCATTCTCGGCGTTGCCGTACTGCTGACCCCGGTGCTGATCCGGACCTGGCAGGATTTCAAGGGGAAGACTTAACATGAGCAGTTCCGCCGCCACCCGCCGCCCATTGGGCCTTCGCCTGCTGGTCAATGGTTTCATCCTGTTCTGGCTCACTCTCGCCGCCTTTCCGTTTCTCTGGACTTTCTGGGGTTCCTTCAAGGTCGAGCTTGATTTCTTCTCTATCGCTGACTGGACAAACGCGCTGACCGGCACGCTCACCAAGGCGACGCATGGCTCATCCGTGACCGGTGCCGGTTATAAAGGAGCCTGGATCCAGGAGGAATTCTGGAAAGCAGGTATCAACACCACGCTGGTTTGTATCTTCGTGGTCATGACTTCTCTGACAATCGGGACACTGGGCGGCTATGCGCTGTCCCGCTCCGGCTATCGCTATACTTTCTGGCTGCTGATCGCCGCGCTGATTTTCCGGGCGATGCCACCAATCACCCTGGTTGCCGGGTACCTGCTGCCGTTTTTTGAATGGAACCTCTGGGGACATCTCGCAACGACGGTCATTGTTCTGGTGGCGATCAACCAGCCTTTCACCCTGTGGATGCTGCACTCGTTCTTCCAGTCGATCCCGAAAGAACTGGACGAAAGCGCCAAGGTCGATGGTTGCACCCAGCTTCAGGCTTTCCGCCACGTGATCATCCCGGTGATGTGGCCCGGCGTCATCACCACCGGCCTGTTCTCCTTCCTGCTGGCCTACAATGATTTTGCCGTCACATCGATACTGCTGAGCAAGGACAATCAGACCATGATCCCGAAGATCGCCAGCTTCATGGGCACCACCCAGACCGAAGGCAACGTGATGTTTGCCGTGGCCGCCGTGGTCTCTGCCACAGCCCCGCTTTTTGTGCTGGTGATGTTCTTTCAGCGTCAGATCGTGAGCGGCTTGACCGCAGGCGCGGTCAAAGGATGAGCGCCTCTTTCCGTGATAACGCCCTCGGCCGCCATCCGGCGCTGAACAGGATGCCAAGGGATTTTCTGTGTGCGGGATCTCCTCCCCCCATCACAGATTTTCCCTTGGTAGACTGAAAAGGATAAGACCAATGAAAGGCTCTCGCCCAGAACAAGCCGTGCTGACCAAAGACACGGATATGAGCAAGACAGACGACACCCGCCGCGTCATCGAAGAGATGGTGGATGGGCTGAACGACCACCGCATCGGCGACATTGGCGAGTTTTTCTCCGATGGTTTTCGCTGGATGGGCAATCAGGGATGCGGCACCAAAACCGGGCTGAAGGAATTTCAGGACAACTGGCAGCGTCCGTTTCAGGCTGCCTTCTCCGACAAGGTCTGCATCGACGAGGCCCGCCTCTACATGGGCGAATGGGCTGCGGCCTTTGGTCGCCAGGAAGCCACCCACAGCGGCACCTTCCTTGGCATCGCCCCCACCGGCAAACGGGTGGAGATCCGTTACATGGACTTCTGGAAAGTCGTTGACGGCAAGATCGTGGACAATTGGGTCAACGTCGATTTTGCCCATGTCGCCGCTCAGCTTGGCGTCGATCTGTTCAACGGCGAAGGCTGGGAAGCATTTGATCGTGGCGAAAAGCAACCGCCGCGACCCGACAACAAAGGATAAATACGATGGCGATTGACTATCTCAAACGCGGCAAACCCGAAGCAGACCGGGCCGAAGACGACGCCAAGACCGCCTCGGTAGTGGCCTCAACGCTGAAGGATATCGAGGCGCGTGGCGATGCAGCTGTGCGTGAGTTGGCCTGCAAGTTCGACAACTACGACCGCGACAGCTACCGGCTGAGCGAGGCGGAGATCGAGGCGATCATCGCCAAGGTTTCCCCCCGCGAGATGGCAGACATCCAATTCGCACAGGACCAGGTGACCAAATTCGCGCAGGCGCAGCGTGACTCCATGCTTGATATCGAGGTGGAGCCGATGCCCGGCGTGATCCTCGGCCACAAGAATATCCCGGTGCAATCCGTCGGCTGCTATGTGCCGGGTGGCAAATTCCCGATGGTCGCCTCTGCACATATGTCTGTGGCCACCGCAAAGGTCGCAGGCGTGCCCCGCATCGTGGCCTGCACCCCGCCGTTCAACGGTGAGCCGAACCCCGCCGTAATCGCGGCGATGCACCTCGGCGGCGCACATGAGATCTATGTGCTCGGCGGCATTCAGGCGGTGGGCGCCATGGCCATCGGCACTGAGAGCATCGCCCCGGTGCATCTTCTGGTCGGCCCCGGCAACGCGTTTGTTGCCGAAGCCAAACGACAGCTGTTTGGCCGCGTGGGCATTGATCTCTTTGCCGGTCCGACCGAAACCATGGTCATCGCCGATGACACGGTTGACGCCGAACTCTGCGCGACCGACCTTCTGGGGCAGGCCGAACATGGCTACAACAGCCCCGCCGTTCTGGTCACCAACAGCCGAACCCTTGCCGAGGACACGCTGAAGGAGATCGACCGGATCCTCACCATCCTGCCCACCGCAGGTACCGCCCGCGTCAGCTGGGAGGACTACGGCGAAGTGATCCTGTGCGATACCTATGACGAAATGCTTGCGGTGGCCGATGAAATTGCATCGGAACATGTTCAGGTCATGACCGACCGCGATGATTGGTTCCTCGACAACATGACCTGTTACGGCGCGCTGTTCCTGGGCCCGCGCACCAATGTTGCCAATGGTGACAAGGTGATCGGCACCAACCACACGCTGCCGACAAAGAAGGCCGGGCGCTACACCGGTGGTCTCTGGGTGGGTAAGTTCCTGAAAACCCACTCCTATCAGAAGGTCACCAGCGATGAGGCTGCAACGCTGATCGGCGAATACGGCTCGCGGCTGTGTATGCTGGAAGGCTTCGTGGGCCATGCCGAGCAATGCAACATCCGGGTCCGTCGCTATGGCGGGATCAACGTGCCCTATGGTGAGGGCGCCCCTTACCGCGACGCCGCTGAATAAATATCCACGATCTGCCGGGCGGGGGGTATCCTGCCCGGCATCAATATACCTCCTACTCATTCGGACCAATGATGGACCATCCTAGCGCCCATAAGGCTCTGTTATCTCAACTATTCTCGGCGATGCGCGATTTTTCGGCGGACCCGGTGCAGAGCGCGATGACAGCCCTTTTTTCAGCCAAAGCTGAAATCCATCTTTGCCACCCCCTTGGCGATATGACCGGCCCGGATGCGCTTTATCGGACAGCTTACGCCCCCTTGCTGCGCGCCATGCCGGATCTGGAACGGCGCGACTGGATCGTTATGGCCGGCGAAACCGCCAAAGGAGAGCAATGGCTGGGGGCTGGCGGGCATTATATCGGAACCTTCGTGGCACCTTGGCTGGATATTCCTCCAACCGGCCACATCGGCCATATGCGGTACCATGAATTCTATCGCATCTCAGATGGGAAAATCGTTGAGATGCAGGCGATCTGGGACATCCCGGAGCTGATTATGCAGGCCGGTGCCTGGCCCATGGCGCCCTCACTCGGGCGGGAATTTTTTGTCCCCGGCCCCGCGACGCAGGACGGGTTTGTCCCCGGACCATGGGACCGGGATAGGGCGACAGCGTCCTGTGACCATATCGTGGATATGCTGGCCCATCTGACGCGCCACCCGGCGCAGGGTGGCCCGGAGGTCATGCAGATGGAGCGTTTCTGGCATCCGCGTTTCAACTGGTACGGCCCCGCCGGGATTGGGACTGCGCGCGGTGTTTCGGGCTTTCGCAACTGGCATCAGATCCCCTTTCTGAACGCGATGCCGGATCGTGGCGCCAAGGATGAGACGCTGGATTTTCATTTCTTTGGCGATGGCGATTATGCCGCTGTTACCGGCTGGCCAAACATGCGCCAGAGCCTCTCGGCGGATGGCTGGCTGGGGCTTCCCCCCACCGGCCAGATGATTGATCTGCGCAGTCTTGATTTTTGGCGGCTTGAGAATGGGTTGATCCGGGAAAACTGGGTTCTGGTCGACCTGCTTGACCTCTATGCGCAGCTTGGCGTTGACGTGATGGCCCGACTGCGCGAGTTCAACAAAGCCCGCAATCCGGGCCCCATCCCACAACTCGGAGATCGCCTGTGACCCTGCCCCGCACCCCTTCTTTTCGTCTTGATGGCAAACGCGCGCTGGTGACCGGGGCCAGCTCCGGTATTGGCCGCGCCTGCGCCGTGGCCCTAGCCGAGGCCGGGGCCCATGTCACCATCGCTGCCCGTCGGATTGAGCCGCTGAAGGCTCTGGTTGCGGAGATGCAGGTCGCCGATATGCAGGCAGAGGCGATGGTTCTTGACGTTGCTGACATCGCCGCCACTCAGGCCAGCATCGATGAGTGTGTCAAACAAAGCGGTGCCTTTGACATTCTGGTGAACTCCGCCGGACTGGCGCGCCATAGCCCTGCCAGCGACACCACTGAGGATGATTTCGACGCGGTGATCGACCTGAACATCAAGGGTGCCTATTTCCTGACCCAGGCGGTGGCCAAGGGGCTGATGGCCGCCGGTAAGCCGGGATCCCTGATCAACATCAGCAGCCAGATGGCCAAGGTCGGCGGCCTGGACCGGGCCGTGTATTCTGCAACCAAACACGCGGTTGAGGGTTTCACGAAATCCATGGCCATCGAATGGGGGAAATCGGGTATCCGAGTGAATACCATCTGCCCAACCTTTATTGTGACGCCGCTCACGCAGTCCACCTTTGACCGCCCCGAACGCCGTGCCTGGATCGAAAGCAAAATCCAGCTGGGTCGCATTGGCGAGGTAGAGGATATCATGGGCGGCGTGGTTTACCTGGCCTCTGACGCCTCTGCCCTGATCACCGGCACCGCGCTGATGATCGATGGCGGGTGGACCGCAGAATGACCGCCGCGAAAGTCACCTCTGCCGATGTGGCGCGGCTTGCGGGTGTCTCGCAATCCGCTGTCAGCCGGGTCTTCACCCCCGGAGCCTCCGCGTCGAAAAAAACCGTGGACAAGGTTCGCGCAGCAGCGGAATCCCTAGGCTATCGTCCCAACTCTTTGGCCCGCGCCATGGTCTCGGGCCGGTCGCGTATCATCGGGTTGGTGGTGGCCTATCTGGAGAACCATTTCTACCCGGAGGCTCTGGAGAAGCTGTCCAATACGCTTCAGGAACGCGGCTACCACGTGTTGATGTTCATGGCCCCAAACACTGCCCCCAGCATCGACAATGTGATTGAGGAGATCCTCGATTATCAAGTTGACGGCATTATCGCCGCCTCGGTCGCGATGTCGTCGGAGCTTTCAGATCGCTGCCGCGCCGCCGGTGTGCCGATGGTCCTGTTCAACCGGTCGCAAGATGACCAGAGCATGTCAGCCGTCACCTCGGACAACTACGCAGGCGGGCGCAAGGTCGCGGACTTTCTGCTGGCCGCCGGACATCGTAAGATCGGCTATATCGCTGGCTGGGAAGGCGCCTCGACCCAGCGGGACCGCGAAACGGGGTTCTGCGAGCGTCTGGCCGAAGACGGGCTGACGCTGCATGCCCGTGGCGTAGGTAACTTCAAGATGGAAACCGCCGCCGAAGCCACGCGCCAAATGTTCACGGGCGACCACCCCGATGCGGTGTTTGTGGGCAATGATCACATGGCCTTTGCGGTGATGGATGTGCTGCGCTCAGAACTGGGGCTTTGCGTGCCGGGAGATGTTTCTGTGGTGGGATATGACGATGTGCCTACTGCCGCCTGGCCCGCCTACGACATGACCACGGTTCGTCAGCCCGCCAATCGCATGGTCTCGGCGACGGTGGATATTCTGCTGGACGAAATCAACGGCGCACCGCAGAGGCCGCGCCGCATTGCCATTGATGGCCCACTAATTGTTCGCGGCTCTGCCCGCATTCCCGAAGGATGGAAAAATGAAGGGTTTTGATCCCAAATTCAAAGACTTCCCCGATTACATTATCGGTATCACCAAAGAGATCTGGGAAGATCGGGGTATTGCCACCCTGCACGACTACTACGCGCCCGACATCGTTGTGCGCTCGCCTGCGTCGGTGGTCACCGGTAACGAAGGGGTCATTGCAGCCACGATGGCCACTCTGGCTGAATTCCCAGACCGCACCCTGCTGGGTGAAGACGTGATCTGGTCCGGCACCCCAGAGGAGGGCATGTTGTCATCCCACCGGCTGTTGTCCACGGCGACACATCTGGGCGACGGCGTTTATGGCAAGGCAACGGGCAAAAAGCTCACCTACCGCATTATCGCCGACTGCCATGCCATCGACAATCAGATCAACGATGAATGGTTGATCCGCGACCAAAGCGCGATCGTGCAGCAGATGGGCTGGGACGCCAAAGATTATGCACGCGACCTGATTGCGCGTGAGGGCGGGCCCGATGCTTGCCAACAGCCCTATACACCAGCCACCGATCAGCCTGGCCCCTATAAGGGACGGGGAAACGACAATGAATGGGGACAGAAATACGCGGACATCCTTACCCGGATCATGAACGCCGACATGCGCACGATCGAAAGCGAATACGACCGTGCGGTTCAGTCGGAATATCCCGGCGGTGCCACCGGCCACAGTTTTGGCCCTGTGGATCGGTTCTGGATGGGGCTGCGTGCGTCCTTCCCAAACGCCAAGTTCACCATCGAGCACCAGATTGGCCGTGACGATCCCATGATGCCCCCTCGCGCCGCATTGCGCTGGACCCTGCATGGCAAACACGACGGCTGGGGCGCCTTTGGCAAGCCAACCGGCGCCGAAGTGTTCATATTGGGGGCCAGCCATGCTGAATTCGGTCCCTGGGGCCTACGCCGGGAATACACGCTGTTTGACGAAACATCGGTCTGGAAACAGATCCTGCTGCAGACGGGCGACCTCTGAGTGAACGCCCAGACCTCATATCTGAATGCCAGTCAGGCGGCGCGGCGCTATCATACGCACCGGGCTTCCCTACGCGCGCGCCGCCTGAACAACCGCCCTCCCGGGGTGCGGGTTTGAACCCTGTCAAACCCAATACCCAAATCGGAGAAAACACATGAGCACTATTCAAGACCGCATCGTCCGCTACGGTGAGTTGCGCCCCTGCAAAACCGCCTTCATCGACGCGCATACGCCCGGGTCCGATCAGAAGGAAAACTTCACCATCATTGGCGGCGGCGTTTCCGAAAGCCCGGACCAACATGTCCATATCACCGACCAGATCGGGTTCAACATCGGCGCTGCAGGCCAGCCGCCGAAATGCCGCAACTCCCTGCACAGCCACACCACCGCCGAAGTTTTCTTCGTGCTGAAGGGGCGTTGGCGCTTTTTTTGGGGCCGCCATGGGGATGCCGGTGAATTTGTCGCCGAGGAAGGTGATATCTTCAACATTCCGACTGGCATCTTCCGTGGTTTTGAGAACATCGGCACCGACTACGGAATGATCATGGCTGTGCTCGGCGGTGATGATGCCGGTGGCGGTGTCACATGGGCACCGCAAGTGATCGAGGACGCCCGCGACCACGGGCTGGTCCTGGGTGAAAACGGCGTGCTCTACGACAGCAAGAAAGGGGTTTCCCTGCCCGACGGCATCAACCCCATGCCCTTGCTGAGTGAGGACGAGCTGGCTGCATTCCCGGAGGTCCCGGTCGAAGCGGTCGTGCGTGACTATGTCGCGCGATACTGGGATCTGATGGGACTGGCCCGTGACAAACCGGCGAAGGTGATTGGTGCAGATGCGCTCCTTAAGGACAAACCCGGTTTCTGCGTCGATTTCCTGACCCGCGGATCTTTGCCTGCTGACATGCACAGCCATGATCAGCACACTGTGTTGATGCCGGTGCGCGGCCACTGGCGGCTGCGTTGGGAGGGGGGCGAAACAACCCTCAATCCCGGCGACACGGCATTGATCAAGGCCGGTGAGACACACAGCCTGGAACCCTCCATGACCGGTGAGGCCAGCCTCTACCGGGTCACCGCCACCGATGATCCGGCCGGCGCCACCTGGACAGGCAGCTAAAGCAACTGCCCCCGCGCATACAATCGTAGCGCGGGGGCGATCTCAGGGCAGCGCCCCCGCGCCACCGATCTGATTTGAGGACACCAGGCACATGGTCAAGACAACCCACGTAGGCTCCCTTCCCCGATCACAGGAGGTGGTCGATTTCATCTTTGCCCGCGAACGGGAGCAGCCGTTTGATCAGGCGGAGTTCGATGCCTGCATGCGCGCTGCGGTCAGTGATACGGTCAATAAACAGGTCGAGGCCGGGATTGATATTGTCAGCGATGGCGAGACCTCCAAAATTTCCTATGCCACCTATGTAAAGGACCGCTACACCGGGTTTTCCGGCGACAGCCCGCGCAACGCGCCTGCCGATCTCAAGATGTTTCCCGGGTTTCTGAAACGGCTCGCGGACGATGGCGACACTCCGCAATATGCCCGCCCCATGTGCACCGGAGAGGTCCGCTCCAAGGGGCAGGGAGAGCTGGAAAAAGATATCGCCAATCTGAAATTCGCGATGGCAGAGCATGGCGCGGATCGCGGGTTCATGAATGCCGCCTCCCCTGGTGTCATCTCCCTGTTTTTGCAGAACGATTACTATTCGACGCGCGAAGCCTATCTGGCCGCGCTCGCCGATGCGATGAAGGCCGAATATGAAACCATCGTCGGTGCCGGGCTTGACCTGCAACTGGATTGCCCGGATCTGGCGCTGTCGCGTCACATGCTGTTCACGGATCTGAGCGATGATGAGTTTGTGAAAGTCGCCCAGATGCACGTTGAAGCGCTGAATCACGCGCTGTCCGACGTGCCCGCCGAGAAGGTCCGCGTGCATATCTGCTGGGGCAACTACGAGGGGCCACATTGCTGCGATATCTCTATGGAGAAGGTCTTTGCCCCGCTGATGGCGACCAAGGCGCGTTATGTGCTGTTTGAAACCTCCAACCCACGGCATGCTCACGAATGGACGGTGTTCCGCGACCACAAGGCGCAGATCCCCGATGACAAAGTGTTGGTGCCCGGCGTTGTTGATACCACCACAAATTTTGTCGAACACCCGGAGGTCGTCGCCCAGCGTATTGAGCGATTTACCGCTATTCTGGGTCAGGACCGGGTGATTGCCGGATCAGACTGTGGCTTTGGCACCTTTGCCGGGTTTGGCGCGGTTGATCCTGATATCGCCTATGCCAAACTCTCGGCCCTGTCCGAAGGCGCAAAACTCGCGGCAGGGCGGGCGTGACACCGCTTCTGCTGCTCCCCGGTATGATGTGTGATGCGCGGCTGTTTCAGCCACAGGTCGCAGCATTGTCGGGTCATGTCCCGTTGATGACCACCCCCATCGGGCAGGCCGACAGCATGGTCGCGCTTGCGCAGTCGATACTGCAGATTGCCCCCCCGCGATTTGCCGTAGCCGGGCTGTCCATGGGCGGCATTCTCGCGATGGAGCTGATCCGGCAGGCCCCCGAACGCATTCTCGGCGCGGCCCTGATGGACACCAATCCGCTGTCCGAAACACCCGAAGTGCAAGCCCGCCGAGAGCCGCAGATGGCAGCGGCGCGCGCGGGACGGCTGGAACAGGTGATGCGCGATGAGATGAAGCCCAACTACCTGACCGAAGGCCCCAACCGGGCTCAGATTCTTGATCTCTGTATGGCAATGGCGCTCGATCTGGGACCGGAGGTATTTGTCAACCAGTCCAAGGCGCTGCGCGATCGCCCCGATCAATGCGAAACACTGCGGCAGTTCGCTCGCCCCACGCTGGTTCTATGCGGGCGCGATGATGCGCTCTGCCCGCCGCACCGTCATGAGCTGATGCATGAGCTGCTCCCCCAGAGCCATCTGGAAATCCTCGATGGTGCCGGTCATCTACCGACGCTGGAAACCCCTGACCAAACCACAGCGGCCCTACGTCGCTGGCTGGAGAGCCTATGACCCCGACACTTCTGGACCTGCTGCGCCACGTCGACACCCCTACTGTTTGCAACGCGATTGAGGTCGCCGAAGGCAAACGCGGCTTCAACGCATTCACCCGCGGCACCATGCTGGCCTCAGCCCCCGAGGCAGGCGCCATGGTCGGCTATGCGCGGACCGCCAGGATCTCGGCGCTGGCGCCCCCCACCGAGCCGCCCGAGGTGATCAAGGCACGGCGCATGGATTACTATCGCCACATGGCAAACGGCCCCCGCCCCGCCGTCACAGTGGTTGAGGATGTTGATTTTCCCAACTGCATTGGCGCCTATTGGGGTGAAATCAACACCACCGTCCACAAAGGCTTCGGTATCAGCGGCGCCTTGACCAACGGGGTGATGCGCGATCTGGGTGATCTGCCGGAGGGGTTTCCGGTCGTTGCCGGATCTATCGGGCCATCGCATGGGTTTGTTCACGTGAAGGAAATCGGCACACCGGTCACGGTTTTTGGCCTCCAGATCAGCGACGGCGATCTGGTTCACGCCGATCGCCACGGCGCGCTGGTGATCCCACCAGCGGTTCTGCCGCATCTTGAGGACGCAATCCGCAAGCTGCTGGAGACGGAAAAGCTGGTGCTGGATCCCGCCCGCCAGGACGGTTTTGACTTTGAGGCATTCGAGGCCGCCTGGAGCGCATTCGAGGCCGCGCGCACTTGAGCGATCGGCCCGGAGCCGCAGATGACGCAGCCGCCAGAACCCTCCTGTCGAAGAACCACTCTGAGATAGGTATGGTGGTGCGACATTGGCCCGGCGGCAGATCCAGACGAACCTATCCAGAATTGTTAATAGAACACGGAGCTGGTCAGTTCGCGTATCTTGAAGTTTGCGGATCCCTTCATTGAGGCGGAGGCACCCGTGCTTGCCTGTCGCTAAAATCGAACCGGGCCGTCGAACCCTTAACCCGCTGCGCATAGTTAACACTGATCGAACCGACAGTGGCCCCCACGGCGGCAAGCGTGGCCAACTTCTTGGCCAATACCATGTTTTGTCGCGTTCACTGAAGCGGCCTCAACTGTATTGCGCTGCCTTTGATTGCGGTGGCTCCGCAGTAGACGGGGATTTGTCCGATCCCCAAAGACATCAGCTTCTCCTACCGCAACGGATCAACAGAACTCACCTTTGCGACGCCAGCCCCTATACGTGCTACCCTGTAGATCTATCATACCCCATGGTCGCCCGGTGAACGGGCTTGATTTTTGCCAGTGTTAGCGATAACGATGCCGCAACTGTCAGACCACCGGGCTTGCCCGCCGAGGGCTGCACCCACATCATTACCGGAGTTGCACATATGACCCTGAAGATAGCAATTAATGGATTTGGACGTATTGGCCGCGGCGTTTTGCGTGCTCTGCTGGAGAGCAACGCCGATGACATCACGGTTGTAGCCATCAATGATCTGTCCCCGGCGGAAACTCTGGCGCATCTGCTGAAATACGACAGCGTGCATGGCCGCCTGCGCGCCTCCGTAAAGGTGGACGGCGACACCATGCAAGTGGGCAACCACAGCATCCGCCTGACCGCGATCCGCAATCCGGAAGAACTACCCTGGCAAGACGTTGATATCGCGTATGAATGCACAGGCCTGTTTACCAGCCGTGACACTGCTGCCAAACATTTGGAAAATGGCTCCAAGCGGGTTCTGATTTCTGCACCAGGCAAGGATGTCGACCGTACCGTGGTGTTTGGTGTCAACCATGATGACCTGAGCAAGGACGACGTGATCGTCTCCAACGCCTCCTGCACCACCAATTGTCTGGCGCCGGTCGCCAAGGTTCTGGATGACACATTCGGCATCAAGACCGGGTATATGACCACCATCCACGCCTACACCGGTGATCAGCCGACCCATGACACCAGTCACAAGGATCTTTACCGGGCCCGCGCGGCTGCCCTGTCGATGATCCCCACATCGACCGGTGCGGCACGGGCGATCTCAGAAGTGCTTCCGCATCTCAAAGGTCGTTTGGAGGGGTCGGCAATCCGCGTACCGACACCCAATGTATCCGTGGTGGACCTCAGCTTCATTCCTGAGAAAGCTGCAACAGTCGACGCGATCAACGACGCAATGAAGGCGGCCTCCGAAGGGGCTCTGACTGGTATCCTGTCCTATGAGACTGACCCATTGGTCTCCATTGATTTCAACCACGACCCGCATTCCTCCTGCTTTGCCGCGCCGCAGACTGCTGTCACTGCCGAAGGGCTGGTGCGGGTTGTCAGCTGGTATGACAATGAATGGGGGTTCTCCAACCGGATGGTCGACACCGGCCGCCACATGGGCAAGGTGATGAATGGCTGAACGCCAGAACTGCCATCTATGACTACGTAAAAAGGGCTGCCTTAGGGCAGCCCTTTCTTATAATTGGACTTTCGCACAACGACCGTTGTCCCGATGCAGCCTTTGATATGTTCAGATACGGAAGATTGGTTGCAGCAGGCGCGGCACCAGCGACCGAAACCGTAGCGCGGCGTCGGTTGCGGCCAGACAAATGCAGGTCTCACCCTCCTCGGCGATCGGCGTGTGTTCCAGATCATCGTCGGCAACCTCCAGATCGCCGACGCCGAACCGCCCTGTCTCATCACGAAACGCGCCCTGCAGCACCAATGTCAGCTCCAGTCCATTGTGGCCGTGGTCCGGTACCGCCTGCCCCGACGGGATATACAACAGCCGAACGCTGCCCCCGTTGTCATGGCTCAGGATGGATTGACGCACCCCCATACCAAGGGGTTTCCACTTGGGCGGCAAGCCACCAAGCGCCTGCATGACCGGCGCCGGAAAAATACCGGAGCGGGTAAATTGCGGTGCCTCCTCATAAGGCTCATCCAACTCGGCGAACACGCGATCCCGCAGATCATTCGAAAGATCCCGCGTGCCGCAGGCTTCCAACACGGAACCTCCAACAGCCTGATGCGCAGACAGCCGAGTGCGGCAACTGTCGCACATCGACAGATGGGTCGCCACGACCAGCGAATAGGCATAGGGCAAGTTGCCAGAGGCATAAGCCACCAACAACGGGTCAGGGATATGATGGCGTACGCCGGTCATGATAGTCCTTGTTCCTTCAACTCATGACGCAACCGCTCAAGTCCGAGGCGGATGCGGGATTTGATTGTTCCCAATGGCAGCCCGGTTTGTTCCCGAATGTCCGCATGGGTCAGCTCGCCCAGATAGGCCTTTTCGACCATCTCACGCTGGGCAGGTTTCAACCGCGCCAGGGCTGCGCGCAGCTTTGATGTTTCCTGATCCAGCGCCAGAATCTGCGCTGCATCTTCCTGTGTTTCTTCCGGAAGCTTCAGCTCTTCCGGGATTGGTCGCCGCTCTTTGCGGATCACGTCGATCTGCCTGTTGCGGGCGATCTGGTAAATCCAAGCCGACACCTGCGCCCGCTCCGGATCAAACATCGCCGCTTTGCGCCACACGGTCAGCATGACGTCTTGCACCACCTCTTCGGCCTGACTGGGCGGCATACCGGACCGGCAGACCACCCCCTTGAGGCGCGGCGCAAAATAGTCGAACAGCCGCCCAAACGCCACCTTGCAGCGGTTGTCGCGCACGGCCAGCATCCAGAGCGTCTGATCAGACAAACTCTCCCGTTCCACTTTTTTCCTTTCGCGCAATGCACTTGTGTCACGATCTACCGTAACGGGCGGCGCAGGGGCTGCAAGAGTTGGATCGCTCAGCGTGGTCAACATGTATGCAATACGCAAGGGTTTTGTCGCTGGATCACTCTGCGCCGAATTTTTTCGTATTTTCCCCAATTCATCAAAATCTGCTGTCACCTTTTTTGATCCGCTCGGGCAGATGGCGCGTAACAACTTGAAATCACAGATGGAGACAGCATGTCCTTTGACGCATTATCATCCGCTCGCGAGCGTATCGCCGTCGTAGGCGGCGGGATTTCCGGGCTGGCCACAGCCTGGCTGCTGGCAAAGACGCATAATGTCACCCTATTTGAGGCAGCCCCGCGGCTGGGGGGGCACGCCCGCACGGTGATGGCCGGGCGCAATGGGGATCAGCCGGTTGATACGGGCTTCATCGTCTTCAACTATGTGAATTATCCACATCTGACGTCGATGTTTCGCGACCTTGAGGTCCCGGTGGTCAAAAGTGACATGAGTTTTGGCGCCAGCATCGGTGATGGACGCGTGGAATACGGGCTGCGAGATCTTGGAGCGCTGCTCGGGCAGCGTCGCAACATCGCGCGGCCTGCGTTCTTCCGCATGGTCAGGGACATCCTGCGCTTCAACGCCGGTGCCGAACAAGTGGCCAAAAGCGACAGCGTCACCATTGGTGAGTTGGTCAATGATCTGAAATTGGGGGATTGGTTCCAGCGCTACTATCTGATGCCGATTTGTGGCGCGATATGGTCCACCCCGCCTGATGAGATCCGTGGCTTTCCAGCCCAGTCTCTGGTGCGGTTTTTCCGCAATCACGCCTTGCTCAGTGCCTCAGGTCAACACCAGTGGTGGACGGTCAAAGGTGGCAGCATCGAATACGTGCGCCGTCTGACCAGTCGACTGGAACAGATGGGCTGTCAGCTGCGTCCGGGCACCCCAGTGCGCAGTGTCGAGCGCACGGCAGACGGCGTGTGTATCCATCTGCCTGACGGCACCAGCGAGAATTTTGATCACGTGGTCATGGCCTGCCATTCCGACGACAGCCTGCGCCTGCTGAGCCAACCGACGCGCGCTGAACAAGCAACGTTAGGGGTCATGCGTTATCAGGACAATGAGATGATCCTGCATCATGACAGCGCACAGATGCCACGCCGCCGCGCCTGCTGGTCATCCTGGGTCTACAAGGCCGACACCCGCGATGACCGGGCAGCCATCGGCGTTACCTACTGGATGAACCGGCTGCAGAACATCGATGAAAATGATCCGCTTTTTGTCTCCCTGAACCCGGTAAAAGATGTGCAAAGCGATCTGATCTACGATCAGAAAACCTTCCGCCACCCGGTGTTTGATACGGCAGCCCTGCGCGCGCAGAGCCAGATCCACGATATCCAAGGCCAGAACAACACTTGGTTTGCAGGCGCTTACCTGCGCCACGGCTTCCATGAAGATGGCTTTGCCAGCGCGGTGCGCGTCGCACGGGGGATCGGCGCGCGCACAAAGGTGGTGGGATGACACAGTGGCCCGATCATATCGCCGGGCAGACCACCCATGCCCGTTATGGTGCTATTGCCAACAGCTTTCGCTATGGCGTGGACTATGTGCTGATTGATCCGCGTGCTAAAAACGGCCCGCTGCTGTTCTCGCGCAATCGCTTCAATTTGCTTTCGGTGCATGATCGCAATCACGGTGGCGCGCCACGTCGGGGGGCGGGGCTGCCCTGGGCGGAACGGGTCTTTGCCGACGCCGGCTTGAAGCTGGACGGGATCACCATCCGGCTGCTGACGCAACCAAGCTATCTGGGTCACATATTCAACCCCGTCAGTTTATGGCTCGCCTTTCGGGGCACCGCGCTGCACGCCGTGATCGCAGAGGTCAGCAATACCTTTGGCGACCGGCACAGCTATGTTTGTCACAAACCCGAATTCACCGCGATTGCCCCGTCGGACAAGTTGCAGGCAAAGAAGATATTTCACGTCTCTCCGTTTCAGCAGATCGCGGGAGACTATTGGTTCAATTTCGACATCGGGCCACGGCGGATCGCGATCCGCATCGATCACAAAAATGGTGACCAGGGAGTAGTGGCGACCCTGACCGGCCCGCGCCAACCGCTGAGCAACAGCGCCGTGCTGGCTGCCAGCCTGCGCCGACCTGCCGGAACCCTGCGCACGGTTGCGCTGATCTATTGGCAGGCGCTGAAACTAAAACTGAAGGGTGCGAGCTATCGCCCCCGCCCTACCCCACCGGAACATGAGGTCAGCTGATGATTTTTCTTACCAAACGTGTGAAACACGATTTTCTCGACAGCTGCGCCCGCATCCGCAATGGCAGCCTTCGTCTGCATACGCCCGAAGGGGATGTGCATGATTTCGGCGCCGGCGCCCCGCATGCAGAAATTCAGCTGCGTGACTGGAGTGCCATCACCGCTATGGCTGCTCGCGGGGATATCGGCCTCGGCGAGGCCTATGTTTCAGGACTTTGGGACAGCCCCAGCATCGAAGATGTGATCAAAGTGGCGTTGCTGAACCTCGATCATCTCACCGACTATGCCTACCCCAGCTTCTGGGCGGGGCTGAAATACCGTATTGTGGACCGGATGCTGCGCGCCAACTCAATCAAGGGCGCGTCACGCAACATCAAGGCGCATTATGATGTCGGCAATGAATTCTACCAGCTGTGGCTGGACGAAAGCATGACCTATTCATCGGCGCTGTTTGCCCCCGGCGACAATGATCTGGCTCGCGCCCAAACTCGCAAATATGACCGCGTGCTCAGCCGTCTGAACGCGGGGGACCGGGTGTTGGAGGTCGGCTGCGGCTGGGGCGGGTTCGCCGATCGCGCCGCCGAAATGGGCCGCCATGTCACCGGCCTGACGATCTCGCCCAGCCAGTTCGGCTATGCCGATGCACGGCTGGATGGACGGGCCGACATCCGGCTCTGCGACTATCGCAAGTCGGAAGGCAAATTCGATAATATCGTCTCCATCGAGATGGTTGAGGCCGTGGGCGAACGATACTGGCCCAGCTATTTCTCCACCCTGAAAAACCGCCTCGCGGATGATGGCCGTGCCGTGGTGCAGGCGATCACGGTGCAGGACAGCTATTTCGATATCTATCGACAATCCTCGGACTATATCCGCCAATACACCTTCCCCGGTGGCATGTTGTTGTCCGATGCCATCATTTCTCATCAGGCGCGCACCGCCGGGCTGAAAGTCACGGATAACTTTGCCTTTGGTCAGGATTACGCCCGCACCTGCCGCGAGTGGGCGGCCCGGCTTTCTGCCATGACAGCAAAGATCCAGGCACTGGGTTATGGCGATGCCTTCCTGCGCAACTGGCGGTATTATCTGGAAACCTGTGCTGCGTCCTTTGAGGTCGGGCAAACCGATGTTGTACAGGTGGAGCTGGCCCATGCCTGATCCACGCCAGCTCCGTGTTACCAAGATCCGCCGGATGCGTCATCGCTCGGTCATGGCAGCTTATGTATTGGGGCTGGCTGCGATCCTGAGCAGCTTCAGCAGCGCGGCAACGGCGGAGACAGGCCTTAGATCCCCGATCAAACTGGGTGAGGTCACCTTCCGCTGGTTCGGCCTGCCGCTATATGATGCAAGCCTGTTTGCAGAGGGTCAAAACCGTTTCGATTGGCAAACACCTATGGCGCTAAAGCTCAGCTATCGGCGCGGGTTCACGCGGGCGCAGCTGACCAAGGCGACTGCCGCTGAACTGACCCGGCTTGAGGGGCCACGCGCAGATCAGGAGCGACTGATTGCGAAGCTGGAAACCTGCTTTCGCGATGTGGCAGCCGGGGACAGTTTTGTCGCCACCACACAGGATCCGAACCAGGTGGCCCTTTACCTCAATGGTCGGCGGACCTGTGATGTGCGCCATGCAGAGGCCCGCAAACGGTTTTTGAATATCTGGCTGTCACCCAACAGCCGGTCCGCACGCCTGTCCAGTCGGCTCAGGGGCGACTGATGCAAGCCACCCGTGTTTCTCTGTTTGCCATGATGCTGGCTGCTGCTGGCCTGCCGCTCTACATTCATCTGCCACGTTTTGCGACGGCGGAGCTGGGGGTGAGCCTGGCCACCCTGGCAGCAGTACTGGCCGGAATACGGGTGCTTGATTTCGTGCAGGATCCGCTGCTGGGCTGGATCACCGACCGCTGGCCACAGGAGCGGGCGACCTTTGCGGCACTGGCGGCCTTTGGGATGGCTGTGGGGTTCATCCTGCTCTACACGTATCGCCCAACTGCCGGTGGCGTGTTGCCCTGGCTGGTGATTGCATTGGCGGTGCTGTTCACAGCCTACAGTCTGGGCACCGTGCTGTTTTATGGACAAAGCACCGCACTCGCCGGCAGTCCGGAAGCGCTGATCCGCCTTGCCGGATTTCGCGAGGGTGGCACATTGGTCGGGATCATTCTGGCCGCCCTCGCCCCCAGCCTGTTGGGTGCACTGGGTGCCAGTCAAGGCGGTTATCCTGCCTTTGGCGCTATGCTTGCGGGGCTTTGCATTGCGGTCTGGTGGCTGACCCGCGGTCTATGGACCACGACTCCGCGCCCGGAGCAGCCCCTGTCGATTACCGCCCTGCGTGAGGCTGGTGGCTTTCGCCTTCTGGCCTTGGCTCTGGTCAACAGCCTGCCCGTCGCCATGACCTCAACGCTGTTTCTGTTCTTTGTCGAGGACAAGCTGGCACTGCCCGATATGGCCGGTCCCTTTCTGGTGTTGTTTTTCCTCTCCGCGGGAGTTTCGGTACCGGTATGGACTCGAGCCGCTGTCCGCTATGGGGCGCGCAATGTGCTGTTTCCGGCCATGATTTTGGCGATCCTGTCATTCGTTTCCGCGGCGTTTCTTCCTGCTGGTTCCGCCCTCGGATTTGCCCTGATCTGCGTCGGATCTGGTGCCGCACTCGGCGCGGATATGGTGATCCTGCCGGTGTTGTTCTCGCGCATGTTGGCACGGGCCGGGTTGCAGGGCGGGCAGGCATTCGGACTCTGGTCCTTTGCCGCCAAACTGGCGCTTGCTGCGGCTGCGGTTCTGCTTCTGCCACTGCTGCAACTCAGCGGATTTACCCCCGGCGGCCAGAACAGCACCGCCGCACTCCAGACCCTGACATGGGCCTATGCCATCATCCCCTGCTGTATCAAACTCATCGCAATTGCGATGGTCCTGCGACTTCCAAGAAAGGTCACCGCACCATGAAACTCCTGCTTGTAGCGATCATCGTGGTGCTGCTGCTTGCACTGCTCCGGCCCGGTTTCGGGTTTCGCAGCCAACGCCCCCAGCACTACGCCGACACCGGTCCCGACTTCGACATCCGCACACATCTGAGCGGTGAAATGATCTCCGAAGGTATGATCTACGGTCCAATGGGACGTGTCGTATCGCGTTTTATTGCCACGATGAACGGGGCGTGGGATGGCAACACCGGTACGTTAAGCGAGGACTTTTCCTATGCCAGCAGCGGCACGCAGCAACGCAAGTGGTTTCTCACCATGGGGGAGGACGGCGCGTTCACGGCGACCGCAGACGACATCATCGGCACCGGCGAGGGTCAGCAAACTGGTGCAACCGTGCGCCTGACCTATCGCATACGCCTCCCCGAAAGCGCAGGCGGTCATGTGCTGGACGTCACCGACTGGATGTATTTGATGGAGAACGGAACCATCATGAACCGCTCTGAAATGCGCAAGTTCGGCATCAAGGTCGCCGAACTGGTGGCCACCATCCGTCCGAAAGGAAACTAAGATGTTTGCAGGACAAACTTGGTGGATCGTCGGCGCCAGCGAAGGGTTGGGTCGCGCCATTGCCCAAAAGCTGGACGCCGCCGGGGCGCGGCTGGTGCTTTCGGCCCGCAGCGAAGAACGCTTGCAGGATCTCGCGGGCGAATTGGGAAACGCCACCGCCCTCCCGCTGGATGTGACTGACAGTGATGCGATCAGCGCCGCTGTTGCCCAAATCGGCAAGGTGGATGGTATCCTCTACTGCGCAGGCGCCTACGACCCGATGCCCGCGCAGGAATGGGACGCCGACCAGGTTGAGCTGATCTGTGATGTGAACTTCATGGGGGCCATTCGTGTGGTCGGCCGAGTGGTGCCTCAGATGGCGGCCGCCAATGAGGGGCATATCGTCCTGATCGGCTCCCTCGCCGGTCATACGGGTCTTCCAGGCGCCACAGGCTATGGCGCATCCAAATCCGCCGTTATGCACATGGCGGAAAACCTCCAAGCGGATCTATTCCAGACCCCAATCAAGATCCAAGTGATCAATCCCGGTTTCATCAAGACCCGGCTGACCGAGAAAAATGACTTCAACATGCCCATGATCCAGACCCCGGATGAGGCGGCGGAAGCCTGCATGAAGGCCATGAAAAGCGGACGCTTCAGCACCAGTTTCCCGGCACCATTTGCCTGGGTGTTCACGGTCGGAAAGTACCTGCCGCGCAAGTTGTTCCTGCGCCTGATGGGAGCGGGTAAATGAGCGCGCCCCAGCACATCGTTATCGTTGGCGCCTCCGGCGGTATCGGATCGGCATTGGTGGATCATTATGCAGCGCAGTCCCCCGCCAGCCTGACCGCAGTGGCCCGCAGCGCGTTGGCGCCGCGCCCTCGGGTCGACACTCGCCGGTTGGACATCACCGATGAGGCACAGCTCTCTGACCTTGCCGACACCCTGCGCAGCCAGGGTATCGCGCCGAATCTCGTGCTCGTCGCAACCGGGGTCCTGTCCGATGAGACGGGCCTGAAACCCGAAAAAAGCTATCGGCAGCAGGATGCCGAAGCCTTCAGGAATGTATTCGAAATAAATACTTTCGCCCCTGCCATCATAGCCAAACACCTGCTCCCGATCATGCCCCGCAAGGAGCGTTCTGTCTTTGCTGCACTGTCAGCGCGCGTCGGATCAATCAGCGACAATAATCTGGGCGGCTGGCATGCCTATCGCGCGTCAAAAGCAGCGCTGAACATGCTAATCCGCAACTATGCAATCGAGACAGCCCGCAGCAATGACCAGATGATCTGCGTCGGGCTGCATCCCGGCACGGTGCGAACGCCGCTTTCGGGGCCCTTCTCCAAAAACGTCCCTGAAGCTGCGTTATTCGAGCCGTCCCAATCCGCAGCATATCTGGCTCAGGTCATCAACGGCCTGTCCCCCGATGACAGCGGCCGGGTGTTTGACTGGGCGGGTAAGGAAATCCCGGCCTGATTGGGGACGGCCCGGCAGGATCAGTCTGTCCGGGCTTGCCCCGCCAATCCGCATCGTGCGACAGTCAGGCGATCCCGCACATTTAGGCTTGCCCGGGTTTTGATGTGCCCGCTGTCCACAGGAAATCATCACCTTGAAATCTGTTCGGCTTCGCCTCCTTCTGCTCGCGCTCCTGCCGCTCAGCGTGGTGATGCCGCTGCTTCTGGTTGTGGCAATGGCCCGGTGGAACGCCGACTACGATAACGTCCTGATCGTCAACGTAGAAAGCGACCTGAAAATTGCTGACCAATACCTGCGACAGCTGCAGGCAAACAGCGGCGATGATTTGGCGGCCATCGCCAGTTCAACCCAATTTGCCAAGGTCCTGCGCGCGCCGCTACAGGATCAACTGAGGTTTCTGGATCAACGCAGACAGGCGCTCAGGCTCGATTTCCTTTACTATCTGCCGATGCGCAACATTGACCGTGATGCCCGTCGCTGGCCGGTCATCAACCGCGCCGCCCAAGGGGATCTGGCCTCGGAAATCGACATCTTCACTGCCGCAGATCTTGATGTGATCTCTGCCGATCTGCGCGACCGCGCCCGCATCCCGCTGATTGAGACCGAAGCGGCCGCCCCCACCACCCGCCCCGCCGAAGATCGCGGTATGGTGATCCACTCAGCTGCACCGGTGTCGAACCCCGGCAGCGAAGGCGTGCTGGTGGCGGGGAGGCTGCTGAACCGGGATCTGGACTTCATCGACACGATCAACGCCTTGGTTTATCTCGGCGACAGTCACAGGATCAGCCGCAAGGGCACCGCGACGCTGTTTCTGGGTGACACCCGCATTTCCACCAACGTTCGCCTGTTTGAGGATGTCCGCGCTCTTGGAACCCGTGTATCGCAAGCCGTACGAGATGCTGTTCTGGGAGACGGGCAAACCTGGCTAGACCGCGCCTTTGTGGTGAACGACTGGTATATCTCAGGCTATCTGCCACTGACCGACAGTTTCGGAAAACGGGTCGGCATGCTCTATGTGGGTTTCCTTGAGGCCCCGTTTGCCGCGGCCAAAGTCTCTGCCTATTGGACCGTTGTCCTGTCCTTCCTCTCGGTGCTGCTGTTGTCAGCACCGCTATTTTTGTGGCTGGCCAAGGGAATCTTTGCGCCGTTGGAGCAGATGAGCCAGACCATGGCTCGTGTGGAACGTGGTGACTTGGCGGCGCGCAATGGAAATGTGGGGCGGCGCGATGAAATCGGTCAGGTTGCAGCCCACCTCGATAGTCTGCTGGATCAGGTCCAAGACCGCGACCAGAAACTGCGCGACTGGGCGGGTGAGCTGAACGACCGCGTTGACCAGCGCACCGCAGAACTGCGCGCCGCCAATGAAAAACTGGAAGCCACTTATAAGCAATTGGTGATGAGCGAAAAACTCGCCTCGATTGGGGAAATCACTGCCGGTGTCGCCCATGAGATCAACAACCCGATTGCGGTTATTCAGGGCAACGTCGATGTCATGCGGATGACACTCGGGCCTGCGACCGAGGACGTGGAAACGGAGCTGGCACTGATCGACGATCAGATTCTGCGGATCAGCGCCATCGTCAGCAAGCTGCTGCAATTCGCCCGCCCGACTGAGTTCGGCACCTTTGAAGAGAGCCTGGATCTGGCGCCTGTGGTGTCCGACTGTTTGGTGCTGGTCGATCACGTGGTAACAAAACAAGACATCGCTGTGATCGAGCACTTCGGCGAGACACCGGCGGTCCGCATTGATCCCGGCGAGCTGCAGCAGGTGGTGATCAATCTGATCCTAAACGCCGTGCAGGCGATGGAGGGCTCTGGCCAGCTCTTGCTGACTTTGCGCGAAATGGACCGGGATCATATCAGCGGTGCCTGTCTGGAGGTTGCAGATACCGGGCCAGGCATTGCGGCGAAAGACCTGCCATCTGTATTCAACCCGTTCTACACCACAAAACTGGGTGAAGGCACCGGTTTGGGCCTGTCGATCAGCCAGACTCTGATCCAACGTGCAGGCGGTGTAATCTCGGCCGAGAACCGCGTTGAAGATGGAAAAATAATCGGCGCGGTTTTCTCAATCTGGTTGCCCGCGGTTGAGACGACCTCTTAGGCGCAGGCCCCAAAAACGGCAGGCCCATCGCCCGCCCCTCTCTCAGATCAGAGGCCCCAACTGGCACATTTGCGATCCACGGTCTTGCGCGACACGCCGAGCCTGCGGGCTGCCTCTGCCCGGTTGCCCTCGCAGGCATCTAGAACATGCATGATGTGGCGTTGCATCACCAGATCCAGCGTATCCATCGCGGCTGAACCTGTCACCGCGCTGGTACCTGCAAACTCCTCTGGAAAGGCGCCCAGAATGACCGAGCGTTCGATCAGATTTCGCAACTCGCGCACATTACCGGGCCAGTGGTAACGGCTGAATTTCAAGAGGGTATCAGCGTCCAGTTCAAGCGCGGGCATGGCCAGCGTGGTGGAAAACTGCTCCATGAAGAGCGCAGCCAGCTCCACGATATCCTCAACCCGCTCACTCAGCGGCGGCATCTGGATATTCACCACATTGATCCGGTGGTACAAATCCGCCCGAAACCGTCCCTCGGCCACCGCCTGTTCCAGATCGGCATTGGTGGCGAACAAAAACCGCAGATTGAGCGGGATATCGCGTTCGGCGCCGACCGGGCGGATGCGCTGATCCTCTAGCACCCGCAAGAGGGCCGCCTGCACCTGCTCCGGCATCTGCGCGACCTCATCCAGGAACAGCGTCCCCCCATCGGCATAGAGAAACAAGCCGTCCTGCCTGCGGTCCTGCGCATCCACCATGCCGAACAGCTCATGTGCGATCCGGTCCGGCGCAATCGCAGCGCAGTTGACTGCAACAAAGGGTTTTTCCGCCCGGTCCGACAGCGAATGCAGCGTCCGCGCGGCGATTTCCTTGCCCGTACCGCTGGCGCCCGTGAACAGAACCGGTGTGGGCAGCGGTGCCAGCCGGGTGATCATGTCGCGCGCGGTCTGAATCGCCGGGGATTTCCCCAACAGCCGCCCGCGTGTTGCCGTGCCTTCGGCAGAGAGCGCATGTTTCAGCAGATAGTTCTCCTGCCGCAGATGCTTTCGATCCAGCGCGCGCGCGACTGAGTTCAGGATCTGGTTGGCACGGAACGGCTTCAGAACGAAATCCGCGACGCCGACCCTTAGAGCCTGAATGGCGGTTTCCAGATCCGCATAGGCGGTGACCAGAACCGTGTCCGCAAACAGGCCGACCTTATGCTGCTCCTGCACCCACTCCAGCCCCGTCTTGCCCGGCATGATATTGTCGAGGATGATCAGATCGAAATGCGCCTGATCCAGTATATTCGATGCCTCTGTGGCCGAGGCCGCCTGCTCCACCCGTTTGCAACGAGGGGTCAGGATCTTTGTCATGAAGTTGCGCATGCCGGGTTCGTCGTCGATCACCAGTATCGACGCACCAGCAAGGTTTTCCCCATATTCATCGCGGGGCAGCGGCGCAGCTGTCAGCACGGTCAGTCCAGTCGCACAGAGGGGCCGGAATGCACCTCTTCAGCGGCAAATCCTGCCTGATCCAGCGCGAAATTCGCACTGGCAGCAATCACGATGATGGCGGCAAATCCCGTCAACATGGCTTTCATTTGGTCACTTCTCCACCTTGGTTGCGCGTTTCAGAAACGCAATCAAATCACGCCGGTCCTGCGGATCCGTAATCCGCTGCATCGGCATCTTGGAACCCGGAATATAGTGATCCGGCCCCAGATCGAAGAGGGCATCGATCGTCACCTCTCCCCAAATTATATCAGATCCATCAAGGACCTCTGAATATCGATACCCGGCCAACGTTCCCGCCGGACGGCCAAAGACGTCATGCAGACTTGGTCCCGCTTTACGGCTGTCCCCTGGGTCAAGCGCGTGGCAGATGGAACATTTGCGCATAAATTGCCGCTCCCCGTTGGGCATCGTGGCCGGGTCTTTCAGAAACCCGCGGTTGCCCGCAATCTGCGCTTCAGCCTCCCCCATCAGCGCAACAGGCCAGCCATAGGCCAGATCATCCAGCCCCGCCGCCCATATCGTCTGCCCGTCCGGTGCGAAATCCAATGCCCAGACCGGCCCCGCACGGGTGGCACGAAAATCGGAGCTGATGCGCCAGGTCTCCGTATCTACCATCATGATATAGCCCTGCCCGTCCCCCACGGCGAGCCGCGCTGTCTCCGCGTGATGCGCCATCGCCAGAATGGGCCGCCGCTCCAGCGTGAAATCCGCAACCGGATCGCCGCTCTGACTGTCAACAACACGGGTGGCACCATCCACAGCCCCATAGGCCAGCCAATCGCCATCCGGCCCCAGCACCAGCTGGTTGATCCCGAACCCCTGATCCACCAGCCGACGCGGCGGGCTGTCGGCAGCCTCGTAGACTAGGATCTGCCCACTCATGGTTGCCGCATAGATAGATCCGTCCGGTCCGACCGCAACATCGTTGATCCCGCTGCCAACCGTGATCCGCCGCTCGGAGCCATCATCAAGCGGCCAAAGGCCGATCTCCCCATCCCAGCTGGCCGACACAAGGGTGTCACCGTTCGGTACCACGGCCAGCGCCCGGATCTTGCCCTGGTGCCGCCCGATCAGCTCTCCTTTACCGCTGCCCTGAGGCCAGAGGTAGAGCGCAAAATCATCTCCTGCGGTGACCAGTCGCCCGGCATCAATGAATGCAAGTGCGGTCACAGCCGCGTCATGGGCTTCAAGCCAGCGCGGGCTGCGATCATGCCACAGCCCCACCGCATTGTCGAAACTGCCGGTGGCCACCTGCCCCTCCGGCGACACCGCCAGCGCCATAACTGGGCCTCCATGACCCTTCAATGTGGTGAATTCATCTGCGTCCGCGTATCCGCTGACACCCATCACCGAAAGCACTGCCGCCCCCCAAATAGCGCAGATTTTGTGGGACACACCGGCGCGTGCTGACATGTGACGGGCCACCGCCGTTCACTCCGCCGGTGTTGCGCCCTTGGCGCCGTCGCTGCCGTCAGGGGTCACTTCGCCTTTTTTGCGCATGTCCTCTAGCCAGAGAGAGTGGTGTTGATGCGCCCAAGCCTCATCCACATCGCCGCTGCCCATGGCGTCAAAGGCGCCTTCCATGCCAAGTGACCCGATGTAGATATGTGCCAGAATGATCGCCATCAGCACAAAGCTGAGGATCGCGTGCCAGCTCTGCGCCAGCTGCATTTCCTCCTGCGGTGCCAGTTCAACCGGCAGCGTTCCATATCCCACAAGCTGTGGCAGCCCCAGATCGTTCAGAATGGCAAAGGTCTTGGCAAAAAGCTGGATTTCAAACGGAAACAACAGCGACAGCCCCGAGACGGAAATGGAGACACCGAAGACGATCACCGACCAGAAGATCAATTTCTGACCAAAGTTGAATTTTTTCGCCGGCGGGTGCGATTTACCGACGATGCCGCCCATCTGGCGGATCCACACCAAATCTGTCCGGTTCGGAATATTATGGGCGACCCACATGACAAACACCATGACCAGCGCCAGCATGAACGCCCAAGAGACATTGTTGTGCACCCATTTGCTCCAGATCAGCAGGCCTGCATTGATCTCCTTGCCGAGATAAGGCGCAATCACCAGACGCCCAAACAGGCTGGCCAACCCAGTAAGGCCAAGGAGGATAAACGACCCCGCCAGCATCCAATGGGCAAACCGTTCGATGAACTGAAACCGCGTTACGCTGCGCCCGGTTGCGGGCTCGTCAATGCGGATGCGACCGCGCAGCAGATAAAACAGGGCCAGCGCCGCAATGGTGCCCAGCAGCAGCCAGCCACCGTAGGTGCGCAACGGCCCCTCGCGGAAGGTCAGCCAGCGCATGCCACCATCCTGCACCAGCACAGCGGCCACATCGCCGCCTGCCGACACGCGCAGGTCAGCAGCGTTATAGCGGATTGCGCGCCACAACTCAGGGTCAGACGCGCCGCCAAGCGTGCCCAGCTGTTCCGTCAACCCAGCCCCCAGGGCCGCCGCGCCCGTGTCATCACTGCGAAAGCTGTCGTCGATTTTTTCCCCGCGCTGCCGCGCCAGAATATCCTCAAGCGTCTGCGCGCCGCCTGTGGCACTGCGATCTGGCACAGCACCCGCCGCAGGGGCATCTGGTGCGCCCTGCGCCGCAGCGACCCCCGCGATCAACGTCAGTTGCATCAAAATTGCAAAGGCGATGCGCAGCATGGGCCACACTCCTTCATGGGTTGTCTTGGAAACTGAATATGGAAACAGGACGGCCCGCGCGGGCGGGCCATCCCATCATGTCAAAGAGGACTGTGATCAGCCGCCCTTCTGGTCATAGGCTGTACCCCAGCCCCAGGCACCGGAGCCAAAGCCACGGGCCACCACACGTTCGCGGTAGACAGCGGAAACCACATCCCCGTCACCCGCCAGCAGCGCCTTGGTCGAGCACATCTCGGCACAGATGGGCAACTTGCCCTCGGCGATCCGGTTGCGGCCGTATTTGGAGAACTCCGCATTGGAATGCGTCTCCTCAGGGCCACCGGCGCAGAAGGTGCACTTGTCCATCTTGCCACGGCTGCCAAAGTTGCCTGCCTGCGGATATTGCGGCGCGCCAAAGGGGCACGCGTAGAAGCAGTAGCCGCAGCCAATGCAGAGATCCTTGGAGTGCAGGACCACGCCTTCCTCGTTCTGGTAGAAACAGTCGACCGGGCACACCGCCATACAGGGCGCATCCGAGCAATGCATACAGGCGACCGAGATCGACCGCTCGCCGGGCTTGCCATCATTGATGGTCACCACCCGGCGCCGGTTGATACCCCAAGGCACCTCGTGCTCGTTCTTACAGGCCGTGACACAGGCGTTGCATTCAATGCAGCGTTCGGCGTCACAGAGAAACTTCGCTCTTGCCATATCTCTTTCTCCTTATGCTGCGCTGATCTTGCAGAGAGTACACTTGCTCTCCTGCATCTGGGTCACGCTGTCATAGCCATAGGTCTGCGCAGTGTTGGCACTTTCGCCCAAGACATAGGGGTCAGCTCCATCGGGGTATTTGTCGCGCAGATCTTCACCTTGGTAATGACCGCCAAAGTGGAACGGCATGAAGGCAACGCCCTCTCCGACCCGCTCTGTGACCATTGCCATGACCTTGACCTTGCCACCCTCCGGACCTTCGACCCAGACCTGCGATCCATCCCGAACGCCGATATTGTTGGCATCGCGCGGGTGGATTTCGACAAACATGTCCTGCTGCAGTTCTGCCAGCCACGGATTGGACCGGGTTTCCTCGCCGCCGCCTTCGTATTCGACCAGACGACCAGAGGTCAGGATGATCGGATATTCCTTGGAGACGTCGTTTTTCTGGATCGACGCATAGAGGGTCGGCAACCGGTAGGAATGACGGTCCTCATATGTCGGATAGTCTTCGACCAGATCCCGGCGGTTGGTGTAAAGCGGCTCGCGGTGGATGGGTACCGGATCAGGGAAGGTCCAGACCACGGCCCGCGCCTTGGCATTGCCGAAGGGCGCACACTCATGGGCAATCGCTACCCGCTGGATGCCACCGGACAGATCCGTCTTCCAGTTCACCTTGGCGACCTTGTCGTCATAGTCCGACGGGAAGGGCGACATGCTTTGTTCCCCAACTTCATGGGTGTAGTCGGCAAAGCCGTCCACTCCAGCTGCCTTGGCGATGAACGCCCGCTCACTTGGGGTCAGTTCGGTGTGCCAACCCAGATCCTTCAGCATCTGATAGGTGAATTCGGGATAACCATCCTGAATATCCGACCCTGCAGAATAGACACCCTCAGCCAGAAGGTTGTCGCCATCCCGCTCCACGCCGAAGCGGGCGCGGAAGGTCAGGCCACCTTCGGATACCGGTTTGGACATATCATAAAGGTTCGGCGTCCCCGGATGCCCCATTTCGGCGGTGCCCCAGCAGGGCCAGGGCATACCGTAGTAGTCTCCGTCAGCAGGACCACCCACGGCCCGCAGCGTGGTGCGGTCAAAGGTGTGCTGATTGGCCATATGCAACTTCATCCGCTCCGGTGATTGACCGGTGTAGCCGATGGTCCACATACCCTTGTTGAATTCGCGCGTGATGCTTTCGACATTCGGGGTTTCGGCGTCTTCCATCTCAATATTGCGGAAGAGCCGATCGCCCCAGCCGAACTTGTTCGCGAACTTGGCGATGATCACATGATCTGGCAGGCTCTCGAACAGCGGATCGACGATCTTGTCACGCCACTGCAAAGACCGGTTCGACGCGGTGACCGATCCACGGGTCTCGAACTGGGTACAGGCGGGCAGCAGGTAAACACCATCGGTGCGATCATGCAGCACGGCAGAGACGGTGGGATACGGGTCAACAACGACCAGCATGTCCAGCTTCTCCATCGCCGTCTTCATCTCCGTCATACGGGTCTGAGAATTCGGCGCGTGGCCCCACAGAACCATGGCCCGCACATTGTTGGGCTGATCCATGTTGTCCTGGTCTTCAAGGATACCGTCGATCCAGCGGCTGACCGGAATACCCGTCAGGTTCTGCAGCGATTTGTCTTTGCCGTCGGCCCCTTTGATGGAGTCAAACTGCGCCGACAGCCACTCACCATCTTCGCCCCAGACACGGCCCCAATGGGCCCAGGCGCCTTTGGAAAGGCCATAGTAACCCGGCAACGTGTGGCTCAGAACGCCAAGATCGGTTGCGCCCTGCACGTTGTCATGGCCACGGAAGATATTGGTGCCGCCACCCGAGGTGCCCATGTTCCCCAGCGCAAGCTGAAGGATGCAATAGGCGCGGGTGTTGTTGTTGCCGGTGGTGTGCTGAGTGCCGCCCATACACCAGATCACGGTGCCAGGACGGTTGTTGGCCAATGTCCGCGCCACGCGCTTCAGCTGGCTGCCGGGGGTGCCGGTCACACGCTCAACTTCCTCAGGCGTCCATTTGGCCACTTCTTCGCGGATCTGATCCATCCCCCAGACACGGGTGCGGATGAATTCCTTGTCTTCCCAGCTGTTGTCAAAGATGTGCCACAGGATGCCCCAGACCAGCGCCACATCGGTGCCGGGACGGAAGCGCACATATTCGTCGGCATGAGCCGCCGTGCGGGTAAAACGCGGATCGCAGACGATCAGCGGCGCGTTGTTCTGCTCCTTGGCCTTCAGCACGTGCAGCAGCGAGACAGGGTGTGCCTCGGCCGGGTTGCCACCAATGATGAAGATCGCCTTGGAGTTATGGATGTCGTTGTAGCTGTTGGTCATGGCGCCGTAGCCCCATGTATTCGCCACACCTGCAACGGTGGTCGAGTGACAGATACGCGCCTGATGGTCGACGTTATTGGTGCCCCAATAGGCGGCGAATTTGCGGAACAGATAGGCCTGTTCGTTGTTGTGCTTGGCTGACCCCAGCCAGTAGACGGAGTCCGGTCCGCTTTCTTCGCGGATCTGCATCATGCCGTCGCCGATCTCGTTGATCGCCTGTTCCCAGCTGATGCGCTTCCACTCTCCGCCTTCTTTCTTCATCGGGTACTTCAGGCGGCGTTCACCATGGGCGTGTTCGCGCACGGAGGCCCCTTTGGCGCAATGGGCACCAAGGTTGAACGGGCTGTCCCAACCGGGTTCCTGACCGGTCCAGACGCCGTTTTGCACCTCTGCCACGACGGTACAGCCGACCGAACAGTGGGTGCAGACAGATTTGACGGTTTCCACCGCGCCTGCCGCAGCGGTTGCGGCATTCGCCTTGGTGACTGAGCCACCTGTGGCGCTGATGGCGGCAAGGCCACCAATGGCCAGGCCGGATCCGCGCAGAAACGCGCGGCGGTCAACGGAGCTTTCCGCAACCTTGGACAGGATACTGGTCCGCTGGGGGCGTCGCGCAACCCCGTTGGTCTTTTTCCTAAGCATGTGTTCCTCCCTTGCTTCCCTTACGGGTTCGCTGGGTTATTGGGGGCCTTTGGCAGTCGGGCGTCACGCAACCAGTCGCCGGGGGCGTTCATAACATCACCGGTGCGTCAGAACCGGAGGCTGTCGTAGTAGGCGCGGGTATGCGCGGTGTCCTGCATCACCTCTGATGTCAGGTCTGGCTCGGCCGCCTCGGCCGTGCCGCCGGTCGTTGCAACCGCCACCGCCGCAATCGGCGTTGTGGTCGCTGCCAGCTTGAGAAAGTCGCGGCGGCTTGTGGCCTCCTCGGTCTTTCTGGTCATGTGATCCTCCTCCTCAAATGGTTGGTTCACAGGGTTATGGGCCGGCGCACCGGCCCGGCTCAGGCGGATTGCTCCGCGCTCATCCGAAATCCTTCGGACTCAATCTCCATGAAGACACGGCCCACGGCGCCGACAGCGGCGTAAAGCACCGAGTTCTTTGCCGCCTCAAGATCGGAGTAGAAATGACCCGCCCAAGGACCGATGTGTTTGTTGAAGAACTGTTTCTGGTCGCTCAGTGGTGCCACCGCGCCAAAGCGCCCCGCGATCAGCGCGCCCATCATCTCCATCAGCGAGGCGATATTATCCTCCGGCTCATAGACATTCTGCGCCCGTGTCATGCCGCGCGCGGCCATGTCCTGCCGCAGGGCCGCCAGCGGTTTTTCATTCAGGAACCCGGTGAGGTAATAGCTTGCGTAGGGCAGCAGCTCACCGCGCCCGAGACCGATGAAAAGCTTGTTGAACTCCCGCTCGGCAGCCGCCGGTTTGGTCAGCTTGGCCAGTTTCGCCAGCGCATTGATCGCCGTACCCAGATCCGTGTCATCCCCAGCCAGCCCCGATACCTGCGCGAGCAGCATCTCATCCGGCGGGCCGGACAGCATCAGGCCCAGAAAGTTATAGAGATCCGCGCGCAGACGATCCTCGTCCTGCGGGATGGCAGGGCTGACCTCCTGTGCAATGGTCTCTGACTGGGCTTCCTTGGCGGTCATATGTGTCTCCTTGAGGGGCATCTTGGTCTTTGAATCGGATCGATGGTCAGGCCGCGGGCGCATCCGTGTCGGCGGCAAAGGTAAAGCGCATCCGCCGCGGCGCAGGCGCCACCGGGTCTGGTGCCACTGGGTCAGATGCGACGTGTGCAGATGGCGGCGCATCGGTCGGTATGGCAGGCGCAGCGGCCTCCTGCATGGGCACCTCAGCGTCATCCGCATCCGCAGGAGAAAGCAGCGCCATGGTCGGACGGCGCACCGGATCAACGGGCCTGGCCGTTGCGGCGGTTTCCTCATCCACAGACGCGACCTTCTCTCCTGCAGGGTCCTCATCTTCTACCTCGGCGACGATCCCCGTTGCACGGCCTGCTGCCTCTTCCGCCTGCCGCGCCAGTTCTTCGACATGGGCGGTCATGCCCTTGCCCACCTGATAGGCGGTCTGCAGATTTTCGATCACCATGGCGCTGTCAGTGAAATCCTCACCGTAGTCCAAAAGCCCGTCGACATTCGCCAGCACCGGATTGCTGGCCCACAGACGCCGCAGCGCGCGGGTCCGCAGTCGGGCCGGAATGGTCTCTTTCAGGAAAACGCTGAAGTCATCACCCTGCTGCATCTGATCCGGGTCCGGAAGGTTCAGCTCTTCCAGAAGTTCGGCATCGCTCTTCGCCTCAAGCGCTTGCTCTTCGGCAACGCGCGCGGCGGCCGCGGTCTCGGCGGCCTCCGCCTGCTGCTCAGCTGCAACCTTGGCACGGCGGCGGGACCAGAAATCATCCCCGCTCATGACAGGCGCGCCTTTTTCATCGTGGGCGACCGGTAAACATCGGTCAGCTGGGAGATCCGCGGATCCCCGATACCATCCTCAGTCGCATCGGTTTTTACGCGATCCCGGCGACGCTTCTTAAACGGTTCATCATGGAAATGCAGCTGTGCGAAATCCCGGATCCAGGCCACCAGCCCATCCGGCATCGGTACTTTCTCCACCAGATCCTCACCGTTGTCGGCATAGTCCTGCGCCTCATAGGGCGAAGCCGTCACCAAGAGCAATTCCAGTGGGCGATCCTCCGACGCGCCCTCCCGCAGCACCACATAGATGCAGGGCGGCTCAGCCGTGAGGCCATGCAGATACGCCTCCGCCTCACTGCGGTGCAGTTCCAGCGGCAGGGTGGCGGCATGAAACTCACGCGTCTCCCCCGCTTCGCGCAGCAACTGCCAGTCCGCCGGTGCCGCCCCTGGCAGAACCGAGGTCGCCTTCCAGGACCAGCGCGCCCATCGCGTCACGCCCGGCTGGCGCCGCAATACGACGCCCAGCGGGATCATATCCGTCTTTGCACTGCGATCTGCGGGTTCGGCCACGTCAATGCCCTGCTCATGAATTCGACTGCCCCAACAGTGCCGCATTCCCCAGCTGTGCCGAAAGATAACTTTTGCTGATGGCGCATTAAATCAACATCAATGGTCAAATTGACCAGTCCGATATGACCCCGCAGAACCGCCCGGACGAAAAGTCTATTTTGACTAATTCACTCAGGCTTAACGCCGGGGCAGCCCGGGCTGCCTGTGGCGCGAATCACCGGCTTGATTTGCCGGGGATGGCGGCACACTCACGATGCGAATTGCGGTTTACCTGCTTGCGCAAACATGCCTAGTCTGAACACGAGGCGGCGGAAATACGCTGCTCTGAAAGACCATAGAATACGCGGAGAACTCATGCCTAAGACGTTGATTTTATGTGATTGTGCAGGAACGCAATCCATCGATTCCGAGGCATTGTCGCGCCGCACCGGTCTGCCCTGCTCCAAGCTGCATTCAGCGCTTTGCACAGACGAGATCGAGCAGGCCGCCGCTGCCTTGACGCAAGAGGATGCAATTATTTGCTGCGCTCAGGAGCACCGCATTTTCGAGGCTCTGGCAGAAGAAATCGACGCCCCCACACCAGGGTTCATCGACCTGCGCGACCGGGCCGGTTGGACCGCAGATACCGCCGACACGCTGCCCAAAATGACCGCCCTGATCGCCGAAGCGACGTTGGCACCGCCCCCTGCGAAGACGATCGACCTGCAGTCCGAAGGGGTGTGCCTGATCCTCGGCGCGCCAGATATTGCCTATGCGGCGGCTGCGCGTTTGCAGGACAGCCTCGCAGTGACCGTCCTTCTTGACACACCAAGCGACCCGCCTCACAGCCGTGCCTATGACGTGATTTCGGGACAATTGCGCCACGCCAAAGGCGCGCTGGGGCAATTCGCCGTTACCATCGATCAGTTGCAACAGCTGGATGTCACCGGGCGCAGCTGGACCTGGGGTGAGGCCCGGAATGGCGGCCAGTCGATCTGCGATCTCATTCTGGATCTGCGCGGCGGTCAGGCCTTGTTTCCGGCGCCCGAAAAACGCGACGGCTATCTGCGGGCCGATCCAAAATCCGCTCCGGCAGTTGCTGAGGCCACCCTTGCAGCAAGCCAACTGATCGGCACCTTTGAAAAACCGCTCTACGTGCGCAGTGAACCGCTGCTTTGCGCCCATTCCCGCGCGGGCCAGACTGGCTGCACCCGCTGTTTGGATGTCTGCCCAACCGGCGCTATCAGCCCTGCTGGCGACCATGTCAGCATTGACCCGATGATCTGTGCGGGTTGCGGATCCTGTGCTTCGCTCTGCCCTTCAGGTGCGATCACCTATGACGCACCTCCAACCGATGCACTGATGCGTCGGATTCAGACACTGGCGAAGGCTTATCTCGACGCAGGCGGCTCCGCCCCCCGGCTTCTCGTGGTCGACCAGCACGGCAGCGAGATGATCGAACTGGCGGCCCGCCATGGCCGTGGCCTGCCCGCAGATGTGATCCCGCTGGCGGTGGACGCGCTCAACAGCTTTGGTCATGCCGAAGCTCTGGCTGCCCTGGCCGCCGGTTTCACTGAGGTGTCGGTGCTGCTCTCTCCCAAGAGTGAGCGCGACGTGCAGGAGCGCGAAAGCGCGCTCGCCGCGGCCATTGCCGGTCCGCACCTGCATCTGCTCGACCTCAGTGACCCGGATCAACTCAGCGATGTTCTGTTTGCTCGCGACGGCACCTTGGCTCAGGTCGAAACACCTCAACGCCCCATGGGCACCCGCCGCCAGATCACCCGCCAGGCCGCCAAGGCGTTGCTGCCCGAGGCTGAGACCCTGCCGCTGCCAGAGGGCGCGCCCTATGGTGCGGTGCTGGTGTCATCGGACAACTGTACGCTCTGCCTCTCTTGTGTCTCGCTCTGCCCCTCCGGCGCGCTTGGCGACAATCCGGACCTGCCACAGCTGCGCTTTCAGGAGGACGCCTGCCTGCAATGTGGCCTCTGCGCCAATGTCTGCCCGGAGGATGCGATCACTTATGAACCGCGCCTCAACCTGACGTCAGCGGCGTTGTCACAGGTGGTCCTGCACGAGGAAGAGCCCTTTGCCTGTGTCGAATGCGGATCGCTGTTCGGTGTAAAGTCGACCATCGACAAGATCACCGAGAAGCTGGCTGGGAAACACTCAATGTTTGCCAACCCGGATGCCGCCCGAATGATTCAGATGTGTGACGACTGCCGCGTCAATGCGCAATTCCATCAGCAGAATTCTCCCTTCGCGGGCGCGGAGCGGCCCAAGGTCCGAACCACCGAGGACTACCTCAGCAAGCGCAAGGATCATTGATCCTGAGGGACCGAGAGACGATGACGCCCCTATTTATGCTCCAGCGGTGCGCCCAGATCCGCCGGGCTGAGTACCGCCACATAGGCCAGGATGTTCTCCAGGTCATCCAGTGTGATCTCCACCGGGACGATGGGCGAGGGTCGCGCCTCATCGAACGGCGGCGTGACCTCGGCGACCTGGGTAAAGGCGGGGTGTGGATTCAATGCATAGAACGCCTGAAACCGCTGTTCCCAATCCGCAAGGCTGCGCAGAACATAAAACGACGGCGTCGAGCCGATGCTGTTGATCCGCCCGGCTTCCTCTACCGCATGGCAGCGTCCGCAATGGACCTTCGACAGATGATACCCGTTCCCGGCGTCGCCGTCCCATGTGGCAACATCCTCCTGCGCATCCGGTTGCGCGGGCACGCGAAACATCTGGATCCCCTCCGGGGCGAAGGCAGCAATCGTGCGCCCGCCCACCTCAGAGGTCAGCCAATCCGCAAACCGCTGCGCCCCCGTGTGATCCGGGGTAATCAGCTCCAGATGCCAGATGATCCCGCCACCCTCCATCACCGGTGCCCCCCGTGGTCCCAAAGCGACCTCTGCGTCTTCGCCCGGTTCGACCACCTCCACCCGCACCTGCGTTTTCAGCGAAAATCGCGGCAGCATGAACCCCAGCACCCCGGTGTCGATGAGCGCCTGGGGCGCAATCAGCCGAACCGTGCGCGGATCACCCTGTGCCAGGGCGACCATGGGCTGCATCGAAACGGCAAATACCAGCGCGACCAGTATCCCCGTATATTTGCGCAAAAGACTACATACCCAGACCATATGAAATGCTAGGAAACCATCTACATCCCCGTCAAGAACTGTTGCAGCCGAGGCGACGACCCCGGCAGATCATCAATACCAATCAAGCCAGCTTGACCCAAGCTCGCACCAAGAAGGAGCAACCCCGGCGTGTCCCTCACTCGTGAAACTGTCCTAGAGGCGCTCAAGACCATCAAAGACCCGGTGTCCGGCAGCGATATCGTCGCCGCAGGCATCGTCCGCGCGCTTAATATTGAAGAGGACGCTGTCCGCTTTGTTCTGGAGATCGACCCGGCGAAATCCGACGTCTACGCGCCTGTGCGCGATGAAGCCGACGCCAGGGTGACAGCGTTGCCCGGCGCGGGCAAGGTCTCTGCCATGCTGACTGCCCATTCCACCAAGGCGCCGCCGGATCTAAAGCCGAACAAACCGGCGCAGCCTCAAGGTCCGCAGAAGATCCCCGGCGTTGACCGGATCATCGCAGTTGCTTCGGGCAAAGGCGGTGTTGGCAAATCGACGGTTTCGGCGAATATCGCCTGCGCGCTGGCCGCGCAGGGCCGCCGTGTTGGCCTGCTGGATGCCGATGTCTATGGCCCCTCGCAGCCACGGATGCTGGGTGTCTCTGGCCGCCCTGCCAGCCCCGATGGCAAGACCATCCTGCCGATGCGCAACCATGGCGTCACCATGATGTCGATCGGCCTGATGACCAACGAAGATCAGGCGGTTGTCTGGCGGGGGCCGATGCTGATGGGCGCCTTGCAGCAGATGATGATGCAGGTGCAATGGGGCGCGCTGGATGTGCTGATCGTCGACCTGCCACCGGGCACAGGCGACGTGCAGATGACGCTGGCGCAAAAGGCCCATGTGGACGGCGCAATTGTGGTTTCTACTCCGCAGGACGTCGCCTTGATCGATGCGCGCAAAGGCATCGACATGTTCCAGAAACTGAATGTGCCAATCCTCGGTATGGTGGAAAATATGTCCACGCATATCTGCTCCAACTGCGGGCATGAGGAACATGTCTTCGGCCATGGTGGCGTCGCAGCTGAGGCTGATAAGCTGAATGTGCCGCTGCTGGCAGAAATCCCGCTGCATCTGGACGTACGGGTGGCCGCTGACGGCGGTGCGCCGATTGCGGTCAGCAAACCCGACAGCGCGCAGGCCAAGGCGTTCCACGATCTGGCCGCCGATCTCGTCGCCAAGGGTCAGGCCTGATCCGGTGGCGGACATGAGCGACCTCAGCTTCCCGCCTCTGATGGCGGGGCTGGCCCTCAACGGGGCCGAGGATCCCTTTGCCCTCGCCTGTCAGAAGGCGGTGCTAGGCTGTGATGCGGGCCTGGTGGTGCATAATCTTGCGCATGATCGCTTGCAGGCAGCTCTTGTGTTTGCGCCGGAGGTGGCGTTGCAGCAAGCGATGACCATGCTGCCGGTCTGCGCTATCGCGCTGCAAAACGCCCTGGGCGCGCTGGCCCCGCCAGAGGTGGCGGTGCACCTGCAATGGGATGGCGGGCTGCGCATCAATGGCGGTCGCTGCGGCCGCCTGCGTGCCGCCGCCAGCACCACCACACCATCAGAGGTGCCAGACTGGCTGGTCATTGGCCTCGACCTGCCACTCTGGCCGCCGAGCGATGGCGAAACCGGCGACCGCCCCGAAGATACCGCGCTTTATGCTGAGGGCTGCGCCGATGTGGATGCCGGTCAATTGCTGGAAAGCTGGGCGCGCCACGCGCTGCACTGGATCAATCGCTGGGAAGACGAAGGCACCGAACCGGTTCACAGCACCTGGCGCGGGTTGGCGCAGGACATCGGCGAGACCATAACCCACGCAGGCCGGACCGGTACATTTCTCGGGGTGGATGAGGACTTCGGCCTGCTTTTGCGGGACAAGACCACCACCCATCTGATCCCGCTCACCACCCTACTGGAGACCCCATGATGCAGCTTGCCCGCGCCATTCATTTTGACGAAAGCGATCAGAACGTCTTTGCCAGCCCCGCCCGCACCGGGGAGTGGTGCATTTCCGGCGGGTTTGAGTTTTCCAACTGGGAAGAGGCGGATCTGATCGGCAAACAGCGCCAGGCCTTCGCCAATGGCTGGATGGGGCTGGAAACCGGCGGGCGCGCCACCTTTGTCGCCGTGACCAAGATCGAAGAGGGTGAATTGGCCACGCTCACCGATCTTCTGGCACAGCATTTTGTCAGCTACTATGGCGCCCCGAATGCCGATACCGCCCGCCCCGTGGCGGAGGAAGAGCTGGCCCATATGGCCGACCTCTGCGCCGATCACGCGCCCAACACCCTGCTGACCGTCATGCGCGAGCTGACAGATGCCGGCGTTAAGGAAAGCTATCGAGCGATTGAGGCACAGGACGCCGGGCTGGAGCAATTCGCCATCCATGTTACGGACGACTGAACGCCTACGACCCACGAAAAACGCCGCGCAGACCCCGCGCGGCGTTTTCCAATTCATGCCCCAATGGGCACGCATCACTGCTCGGCGTTGAACACAAACAATGCTTCGCCATTGATCTGATAGCTGTTGATCAGATCCTTGGCCTTGTCCGACACCAGCCAAGTCTCCAGCTCGGCCACCAGTTCCGTTTTCACATGCGGGTGCTTTTCCGGGTTCACCGGCAGATAGGCGTATTGATTGAACAGCACGGGATCGCCGGAATAAAGCAGCACCAAATCGCCCTTATTGGCGAAGTTGAGCCAGCTTGCCCGGTCGGACATGATGTAGCCCCCCATGCCAGAGGCTGTATTCAGCGCCGCCCCCATGCCTGCGCCAACAGCGTTGTACCAGTCGCCAAATCCGTCAGGTGACAGATCCGCCGCGGCCCAGAGGCTCAGCTCCTTCTTATGGGTGCCGCTGTCATCACCCCGGCTGACAAAGGCCGCTTCAGCGGCTGCAATCTTTTGCAAGGCCGCCTTCGCGGATCCCGCGCCCGCAATGGTCGCAGGGTCGGCCTTGGGCCCGATGAAAACAAAGTCATTATACATGATCTCCCGGCGATGGGTGCCATTGCCCCCAGCCAGAAATGCCTCTTCCGCCTTTTTGGAGTGGACCAGAATGGCATCCACATCACCCGCTTCACCAAGGCGGATCGCCTGACCGGTGCCCACCACCAATAGCTGCACCTCCAATCCCAGATCGGCCTTGATCTCAGGCAGCAGCACCTCCGCCAGACCGGAGTTGTGGAAGGATGTGGTCACCGCCAGCTTCATCTCCTCCGCCAGCGCAGCCGTTCCCATCGCCAGCGCGGCCAAAGCGCCCAGCATAATCCGTTTCATTCAACAATATCTCCTCTTAGAAATGCGCGTCCCTGTTCGGTGTGCGGGCGGGCAAAAAACGCCTCCGCCGCTGAAAACTCGGCAATCTGGCCATGCAGCACAAACAGCACCTCGTCCGCCAGACGCTGGGCCTGTCCCATATTGTGGGTCGACATGATCAACCTCGTACCCGCCGCCGCTGCCTCGCTCAGGATTTCTTCAATCTCGCGGGTGGCCCGCCCATCGAGCGAGGCACAGGGTTCATCCAGAAACAACAGCTGCGGCTTGCGAATAAGCGCGCGGGCCAGTGCCAGTTTCTGCCGCTCCCCGCCGGACAGCAAAACCGCAGGCCGCTGCAACGCATCCCCGCCCAATCCGATCCGCTCAGCCCAGACCTCAGCCTCCGCCAGCGCGACCTTGCGCGACACGCGGTTCAGCCGCAGCGGATAGGCGATATTCTCCACCACCGAGCGGCGCATCATGACTGGCGTCTGGAAGACAAAGGCCTGACGCCGTTGCGCCTCCGCCATGGGACAGCCCCAGCTGATCCGCCCCTGCCCCAGCCGCAGAATACCATGGAGCATCTTCAACAGGGACGTTTTGCCCGATCCATTTGGTCCGATCACAATGGTCGTCCCCTGCCCGTCCAGCCGCAAATCCACCGGCCCGATCAGCGTCTTGCCACGTCGGCGCACCTGTGCCCCGTTGACCACCAGCGGGAAGAGAGTGTTCGCCTCGCTCACCAACGCCCCTCACTTTCGGTCTTGCCCAGCCAGTGAATGGTCAGGTTCACCGCAACGGCCAGCGCGATCAGCACAAAGCCAAGCCCCAGCGCCATGGCGAAATCCCCTTTGCCGGTTTCCAGCGCAATTGCCGTCGTCAACACCCGCGTAGCATGGTCGATATTGCCGCCCACAATCATGATCGCGCCGACCTCACCAATTGCGCGGCCAAACCCGGCCAGCGCCGCCGTCAGCAAGGCCCGCCGCCCATCCCAGAGCAGCGTGCAGATCCGTTGGAATTGACTGGCGTTCAGGGAAATCAGCAGGTCGTGGTAATCGCTCCACAGATCCCGCAGCGACTGATGCGCGATGGAGGCCACGAGAGGCACAATAATAATCACCTGCGCGATGATCATCGCGGTCGGGGTAAACAGCAGCCCAAGCACCCCGAACGGCCCGGCCCGCGACAGCATCACATAGACCACGAGCCCCACCACAACAGGCGGCAGCCCCATCAGCGCATTGAGCACCGCGATGGTGATCCGGCGCAGGCGAAACCGGCGCACCGCCAACAAGGCCGCCAACGGCAGCGCAATCAACGCAGCCACCAGCAACGCGGTCAAAGTGACCCGAAGCGAGCGCAGCGTAATCTCCACCAGATCGCTATCCAGCGTGACCACCAGCCAAAAGGCCTGGACCAATCCTTCCCAGAGATCAGACATGGAGGCGGGTTTTCTCCCTATGGGACCGGTCTTACCGCTTCCCTCTACTGCGTGTTGGTTCTGTGCAAACCACAATATCGGACCGCCCAATAGACAAAAACGTCACCCATCGCGCATTTTGGACAAATTGACCCCGCCCCGTTTGCGCTGACATTACCGGATGGTCAGAAGGTCGTCACGACCTCTGGATCCAGTCGGTTGCCGATGTTGACGGATTGGCGCCGATTTGCAGCAGGAATTCCCGCTTTTCGGGCAATAAACCCCGTTCACTTGCTTGCGTGCTAAATGTGAACATGAAACAAGAATTCCCCAAAGTGCCATCTCCGGCGCAGCTTTGAGGAAATGCCATGTTCGATCTGCAAACCATGCGCGATCAGCTCGCCAACCACTATGACCTTGCGGCAAATCCGGCTCTGGCCGAAGAGATGTCCGGGATCTACGCCAATATGGACCGTGTGGTGAACCCGATCGACTGGGCCACCTACGCGCCTTATGTTGCGGCCATTCTGGCCCTCAAGAAAAAGCGGAACGCCGTCATTCTGGCGCATAACTACATGACGCCGGAAATCTACCACGGCGTTGCCGATGTGGTCGGCGACAGCCTCCAGCTCGCGATTGAGGCCGCCAAGGTCGAGGCAGATGTGATCGTGCAATGCGGCGTGCACTTCATGGCCGAAACCTCCAAGATCCTCAGCCCCGACAAAACCGTGCTGATCCCCGATATGGAGGCCGGTTGTTCGCTCGCGGAATCGATCACCGCCGATGGCATCGCCCAGATGCGCGAGAAATACCCCGGCGCGCCGGTGGTCACCTATGTGAACACCACAGCCGAGGTCAAAGCCGCCTCCGATATCTGCTGCACCTCCTCGAATGCCGCCCAGATTGTGGCCGCACAGGAGAGCGACACCGTGATCATGACGCCGGATCAATATCTGGCGCAGAACATCGCCCAACAGGTGCCGCAGAAAAACATCGTCTGGTGGGAGGGCTCCTGCATTGTGCATGAGCAATACACCGCCAAGGATTTGCGCGATTTCCGCGAATGGAACCCCGGCACCCGGCTGATCGCGCACCCTGAATGCCCGCCGGATGTGGTGAATGAGGCGGATTTCTCCGGCTCCACCAGCGGCATCATCAAATATGTGACCGACGAAAAGCCCGAAAAGGCAATGCTGATCACCGAATGTTCGATGGCTTCGAATATTGCCGATCAACTGCCCGAGGTGGATTTTGTCGGCCCCTGCAACATGTGCCCCTACATGAAGAAAATCACCCTGGAAAAAATCCTGTGGTCGCTGCACACAATGTCCGAACCGGTTGAGGTCAACGCCGAGGTGGCCGAACAGGCCCGCGTTGCGGTGCAGCGGATGATTGATCTCAGCCAGAAACTGGGGATCTGATCCTTGGACACCCCCGGCGCGAAGGTCACCTCTGAGGATCAGGTCCGCAAGGCCCCTCGGGCTAAGACCCGCCCCCAGCTGGATGTGCAGGCCCGGACCGAGACCACCGCCGCCTGTGACACCGATCGCGTGGTGATCGTCGGCGCTGGCATGGCCGCACTCTATGCCGCGCTTGAATTGGCGCCGCGCCCTGTGCTGATGATTTCGCCCGAAACCCTTGGTGAGGGCGCAAGTTCCGCCTGGGCACAGGGGGGAGTCGCCGCCGCGATGGATCAGGCCGACAGCCCCGCGGCCCATGCCAGCGATACTCTGCGCGCGGGCGCCGGGACCGTTGATGCCGAGGTCGCCGCCATGGTCACCAAGGTGGCGCAGGACCATATTCTGGACCTGACCGAGCTGGGCACGCCCTTTGACCGCACCGCCGATGGCGGCTTTGTCATGAGCCGCGAGGCCGCCCATTCCATGGCCCGTGTGGTGCGGGTGAAAGGTGATCAGGCCGGTCGGCAGATCATGGAAACGCTGATTGCAGCGGTGCGCGCCACGCCGTCCATTCAGGTCCATGAGGGCACCCAAGCCGTCCGGCTGGACGTCAGTGACAGCCGCGTCACCGGGGTCTGGGTCAGCGATGCGAGCGGCACCTCCGTACCGCTTTTAATCCGCGCTCCGGCCATCCTTCTGGCCGGCGGCGGCTCTGGCGGGCTGTTTGCACATACCACCAATCCGCCCCGTATTCGCGGCCAGGTGATTGGCTTTGCCGCCCGCGCCGGCGCCTGCATTGCCGATCCTGAGTTCGTGCAGTTCCACCCTACCGCCTTTGACATTGGTGAGGATCCGGCGCCGCTGGCGACCGAAGCGCTGCGTGGGGACGGCGCAACCCTCATCAATGCTGAGGGCGCCCGTTTTATGCTGGCCGCGCATCCGGATGCCGAATTGGCCCCCCGTGACATTGTCGCCCGCGCGATCTTTGCCGAAACGCAGGCAGGCCGCCGCCCGATGCTCGACACGCGCGACGCCTTGGGCGCCGAGGTGCTGACCCGTTTTCCCACCGTTGCGGAAACCTGCGCCCGTGCCGGTATCGACCCCGTTGCGACCCCAATTCCGGTCGCAGTGGCCGCGCATTACCACATGGGCGGCATCGACACCGACATGCAGGGCCGCGCCAGTCTCGCCCATCTCTGGGTCTGTGGCGAAGCCTCTTCAACCGGACTGCACGGCGCCAATCGCCTCGCCTCCAACGGCCTTTTGGAGGCGCTGGTCTACGCCCGTACCGCCGCACAGGATATCGCCGAAACCCTGGGACCGCTGCCCGATCACTGGCGCCAGTCACCGACCCTGTCGCTGACCTTTGCCCCCGCCACCACGCCTGCCGCCCCCGCCAGCGCAATAGCCCGCCTGCGTGAGACGATGACCGCCCATGTTGGCGTGCGCCGGGACGAAGCCGGGCTGAAAACCGCGCTTGCAACCATCGACCAGCTGCTGACAGAGCACGGTGATGACGAGAGCTTTGCCAATATGTGTGCCACCGCCACGCTGATTGCCGCCGCCGCATTGGCCCGTCGTGAAAGCCGGGGCGGGCATTTCCGCGATGACTATCCCGACGCCGACCCAGCACAGGCCCATCGCACCCACATCACCCTCACCGAGGCCCGCACCATCCGCGCCGCCGCCGTCAAGGATCTGACATGACCCCGTCCTTTGCCACCCTGCCCGACCTGATCCTGGAGCCTCTGATCCGCGCAGCCCTGCTGGAAGATCTTGGCCAAAGCGGTGATGTCACCACCCGCGCCGTCATCCCGGCAGAGACCACCTACGAGGCGCGGCTCAATGCGCGCGACACCGGCGTGGTGTCCGGCATGCAGATTGCCCGCATCGCCTTTCACCTTGTCGACCCGGCGCTCAAGATCGACACGCTGGTGCAGGACGGCCAACCCTGCGCCCCCGGACAGACGTTGATGACCATCGCAGGCTCTGCCGCGTCGATCCTGTCCGGTGAACGTGTGGCCCTGAACTTTGCCGGGCGCCTGTCCGGCATCGCCAGTCTGACGTCTTCATTCGTGGCCGAAACCAAAGGCACAGAGACCCGGATCACCTGCACCCGCAAGACCACCCCCGGTCTGCGCATGGTGGAGAAACAGGCGGTACTACATGGCGGCGGCTACAATCACCGCTACGGGCTGTCTGACGCGATCCTGATCAAAGACAATCACATCGCTGCCGCCGGTGGCGTGGCCGCCGTCCTGCACGCAGCCAGAGCCAATGTCAGCCATATGATGAAGGTCGAAATCGAAGTCGATACGCTGACTCAGCTGGAAGAAGTGCTGGAGACCGGTGGCGCCGATGTGGTGCTTTTGGACAATATGGACACCGACACGCTGGCGCAGGCTGTGGCAATGGCGAAGGGCCATCTGCTGACCGAAGCCTCCGGTAATATGCGCCGCGACCGCATTGCCGAGGTCGCAGCCACGGGCGTCGACTATATCTCCTCTGGTGCGCTGACCCATTCGGCGCAGACGCTGGATCTTGGCCTCGATTTCTGAGCCTACCCAACGGATCTCACATGCAAACGGGGGCGCTGAGGCCCCCGTTCTCGTTTCATCTGATATATCAGCTCACCCGCCATCGGGGATGTTGTGTGCCGCCTTGCGGATTGGGGTAGATGACAGCATGATCACGCTGCCCGCGTCCAGATTGCGCACCTCATATTGCGCACCGCTAGCCCCCGCCTGCACATCTTCTGGCAGATGGGCACAGACATCTGGCGTCATCTCACAGATCACCACATCCCGCCCGGTCAACTGCGTCAGGCGGAACGCCACCGACAGGTCATGCTGCAGGCCGGACTTCTCCCCCGACGGCAGCGACAGATATGTCCCGCTGACATAGATCGGGCCATCCACCTGTTGGATCTGCCCCACCATCCTGCGGCTGTCTGCCTGCCAAGCAGTAATATCGCGATGCTGCAACATGTTGAACGCCAGATAGATCAGCGCAACAAAGGCCAGAAGGTTGCGCCCGATGCGATCCCAGCCCGCGCCCCACGCCGCCAGTTCCTGCGACAGCAGACCCAATAGCACCGCATAATAAAGCCAGACAAACCCAGAAACACGCGGCGGCAGGGTGATGCCGGTCTTGACCGTCTGTACAAAGATCAGCCCCATCCCAAGGCAGATGCCCGCAAGCGGATAGATCACGCGCCAAGGATCGGAGTGTCCGACGGCCCATATAGCCCAGCCAAACAGCGCCAGCTGAAACACGGTCAAAGGCAGGAAGTGAAACGACATCAAAGACGCAGAACTGCTGAGGAAAGCACCAATCAACCCGATATTTTCGAGCAGGGAAGGCAAATCATGCGCCGGGCTTGGCATCCGCCATTCAGCCATCGGAATGCCAAAAATACCGTGAAACAGATAGTTCAACGTATAGATTGACGCCATCCCCAGTGCAAAACACAGGATGAACAGGCCCAGCAACGCCGCCAGATCCTTGGCTGAGCGCTGCGTATCCGCGCGAGTCAGACAGAGGGCCAGCAGGAAAAACGGGTAGGTAGTATAAGCCGTCAGCGCCAGCGGTACAAATGGCACCAGCAGCCAGCGACAGGTCCGGTCCGACAGCTGCGTGGTTGCCAGGGCATAGATGGCAAGGATCGCCATGCCGGGGATCAGGGTATTGAACCACAGTGAAATCAGCAGCGCCGGCGCAGACAGGCCTGCAATCAGTGCCACCGCCCCCTTGCGCCACAGCGGCGCCCCGGCGCCCAGCGCATTATGCGCAAGGCACCCCAACACCACAGCCCAAAGCGCATTGTAAATCAGGTAGTTGACCCAGCTTGGCAGCAGAGTTTCGCGCAGGTGCCACAGGTAGTTGACCCAGCGCCCTTCCATCAGGGTTTTGACGTAGTAGGTCTCCGCATCGCCAAACAAGGCCGGGTAGTCGTCGTGACGGATCAGCGGGTCCGGCAGTTGAAACACCGCCGCAATCAGCAACCCGACAAAGGCCACCGCGATCGTCGCCGCCAAGGGCCAGACGCCCTGCCGTGGCGCCACCACGGGGCCGTCCATCACCAGTGTCATCAGATCGTTCCTTTAGCTGAACCAGCACCCATCAGACCCGCAGCCCGCGCCTGACGCGCAATGATCGCAGCGCGCATCTGGGCGATCTTGGTCACCATCGCCTCGGGCATCACCGAGACCACACCCCGGCGCATCCGCCAGCCGATACTGCCTGCAGGCTGCACTTTCTGGCCTGCTGGGATTTCGGTTGCGAGGACCTCCTCAGGCAGGCCCTCACGCCCCGCCTCATTCACATAAAGAACCGTATTGTAACGATACCAGGGCTCTACCCCCTCCGCCTCTTTCAGGGCCGGGCGCACGCAGTCAAAGGCGCGGTACCCCTGTGCGGCAAAGAGGTCCTGCCAGAACGACAACGGCTGTTCATTGATATGAAACTCCCCGCCCTGCCCCGGTACAGCGGCTGAAAACAACACCCGATCCGCATGGCGGGTCAGTCCGTTGACCAATGTCGCGGACGCAGCCTTTGGCAGATGCTCCCCCACTTCCAGGCTTTGCGCCAGATCGAAGCGGCGGCCGAGGTCAATCTCCTGCGTCAGATCCGCCGCATGGTAGCACGCTGTCGGGATCGCCAACCGGTCACGATCCACATAATCGCCGTCCACACCGGCGACCTCCTCCGCGCCCGCCTTGGCCCACTCGCTGAGCCAGACGCCACGACCGCTGCCCAGATCCAGCACACTGTCGGCGCCCAACCAAGGCTGTACAGCAGCGATCAACGCCTGCGCCGAGCTGCGTGCGCCAAGGTCGATATAGTCATAGAATTCATTGGAATAGACATGCGACATCGCGGGTGTCTCCTCTTTACGCGCCGTTCCCGGCATAGACCCAGATTTTGAAAAACAGATAGTTTTGTACCGGTAGCCAAACCGCGGCGATACTGGCGGCCAGCCAGTCGGGCCAGCCAAGCATCGGACCGATACCGCTTGTCAGCAGGCCCGAAGTCACAAACCCCAACCCGATGGTACATCCAAACCGCAGCGCCTGATCCGGTTGTCCAAGCCTCTGACGGAAGGTCCAGACGGTCTGACCGACATATTGCACCAATACCGCCAGGGCAAAGGCCAGCGCATTGGCAACCCCCGCCACAAACCCAAGCTGCAGGAACCCCAGGAACAGCAAGACATAAATCGCCGCAACCGAGACGCCCACAATGGCAAAGCGGATCAACTGGCCGAGGTCCTTCTGAACGACAGCGCGGATCATGACGCTTCTTTTTGGGCGGGAGCCTTGGGCGATGCTGTGATCGAACGGCTGTCACCGGTGAAGTCAACGGCATGGGCCGAAGGATGCCCGGTCTCCTGCGACAGGAAGTAGAGCGGCCGCTGCTTGCTCTCCATATAAAGCCGCCCGACATATTCACCGAGGATCCCCAGCGTCAACAGCTGGATGGCGGAGAAGAAGGAAATCGCCAAAAGGACCGATGCCCAACCGGCAACCGTGTTGAACAGGATCAGCGAACCAAAGACATAGACCGCCATCAAGACCGTCACCAAGAGGCTCACAAAAGCCAGCCGTGTGGCAATTTTCAGCGGTTTGGTGGAAAACCCGGTCAGCGCATCGGTGGCAAAGCGCAGCATCGCCTTAAAGGGATATTTTGTCTCGCCCGCCACCCGTGCCTCGCGGACATATTCCAACCCGATCTGGTGGAATCCGGCCCAGGCGAACATGCCACGGATGAAACGCGCCCGCTCCGGCATTTTCAGCACCGCATCCAGCGAGCGACGGCTCACCAGACGGAAATCACCGGTATCCTTGGGGATATCCACATCAGACAGCGTATTGAGGAAGCGGTAAAACAGATAGGCCGTCGCCTTCTTGAACAGGGTTTCGCCCTGACGTTCGGCCCGGCGGCCATAGACCACGTCATAGCCGCGATCCATCATCATCATCATGTCAGGCAGAATTTCCGGCGGATCCTGAAGGTCAGCATCCAGCATGAAGATGCGCGCGCCTGTCGCGGCTTCCAAACCGGCGGTCAACGCAACCTGATGGCCGCGATTGGCCGACAGACGAATGCCCCGCACCACCGGATGCTGCTTATGCGCGGCCTCCATCGCGGCCCAAGTTTCATCGCTGGATCCATCATCCACGAGAATGATCTCGGCCCGGTCCGCCCAGGGTTCGATTGCCTGCACCAATCGATCCACCAACAGGGGGATGGACTCTTCCTCATTATAGCAGGGTACAACAACGGATAGATGCACCTTCTCGCCCCAATTCTGTTTATCGTCTGCTCAAAGCCGGGGGCCATCCGCCCGACAGTCCAGCGCGGTGAAAACATCTCAAGGGGGGTATTCTCACCCGAAATGGTTAACGCGCAGTTCTGTTTTTGGTCACAGAACATGGCCAAACCGTGGCGAACTGGGGGTCAATCCGGGGAAAAACAGCGATTTTTAACAGGATTTGATGCGAAATCACAAACAATCGCGCGGCAAGCTCTTGCTCCATTCCTTAACACAAACCTCTGTCCGGTCGGCACCTTCGGTAGCCACAACCCTGCGCCAGAGGTGAAAATCTTCGCGGTCCCCGCGCATCAGATTGTCGGTATCGACCTGCACCTGCCAGTCTCCGCGCGCGAATGTGAACCGCCATTGGCTGGAGAATGTCGCACTTGCCGGATCATCGGGATGGATCGTGTAACGCATGGAGACATGGCTGCCGACCTCCATCCCATGCATCGGATCAATCGCCGCGCCATAGTCATCAAATGTTTCCAGCACCAGCGTGCCGTCGGCCTCCTGATAGCTGTTGGAAGTGCCGGATGGCGCGCGGGTCATCTCCGCCTCATATGTCGGATACTCCCGCGCGGCGCTTGGCGCCTGCGCCGCGACCTCCTCCACGAGTGAACGTTCCGGCAGGATTAGCGCACAGCCATCCAGATGCAGCGTCAGTGCCACAGGCTCTGGCGAGGGCCAGACAATCGGCCAGTAAGACGTCGACAGCGCCAACCGCAGCTTATGGCCCGCCCGCAGGTGATGGGCACATTCATTGAGCGCAAACTCCACCTCATAGCGTTTACCGGGCACCAGCGGCGTGGTGATCTCATGTGTGTCATCATGGCAGAGGTTACGCCCGCGATAGGTGATGCGCTGCGACACGCCATCCGGCGCCACATCACACAGCCGCGCCATCACCTGCGCCACAGGTTTGTCGACGGCAAACGCCAGCCGCACCCGCGCCCGCCCCAGCAGCTCCAGCGGGACATCCAGTGGTTGCGTCTCAAAACAGGTGGACCGCGCATCATCCCCCGCCTGATCGCCCGGCAGTTCGTTGTCGATCCGCATGCCAGCGCAGAAATAGCCACCAGCAGCACCAAGGGTTGCCGGATTGGACACAACAGCCTCCCCCTCCTCCGGGGTGGCCTGCAACGTGCCTTGTCGCCCAAGATGATGCGTCACCTCCTGCACATTTGGGGACGGCCAGGCGGCCTCAGCAACCCAGCGGCCCTGCCGGGGTTTGTTCTCCTTGGTCGGGTTGAAATGCTCCTGCATATAAGTGCGATAATCCGGCAGAGCCTCTGCCCCGCTGTCCTCGCCCTTCAGCCAGCGATCAAACCAGCGCAGCACCTCTCCGTGAAAATCATGCGCCTCCAGCTTGGAAATATGCGCATAACGGTGTTCCCAGGGACCGATCAGCGCCTTCGCCGGGGCCTGCATATTGGCCGCCAATGCAGGCGGTGCATTCACATAGGCATCCGCCCAGCCGGTGATCGCCAGCACCGGTGCCTGGATTGCAGACCAATCCTCGCAGACCGACCCGTGTTTCCAGAAATCATCTCGCTGCGCGTGGGACAGCCAATCCGCGGCCATAAACGGCAACGTCTCGATCCGCTCCACCCAGGCCTCGCGCCAATCCGGGCGCAGCTCGGGATCCAGCGGGCGGGTCTGATAGGCAAACATCTGCGACGCCCAATTGGCATTATCGCTGAGCAGGCAGCCCCCCATGAAATGGATGTCATCGGCATAGCGATCCACGGTTGAGGCCACGCTGACCACCGCCTTCAGCGCTTCCGGCTGACGTGCGGCCAACTGCAAGCCGTTGAAACCGCCCCAAGAAATCCCGATCATGCCGATATTTCCGTCGCAATAGGCCTGCGCTGCAAGCCAGGCCAGCACCGCCTCGCCGTCGCTCAGCTCCTGTTCGGAATACTCATCATCAAACAGCCCCTCGCTGTCGCCGGTACCTGCAATATCGACGCGCAGACAGACATAGCCCTCTGCCGCAAAAAGCGGATGTGTGGTGGCATCGCGCGGCGCGGTGCCGTCGCGTTTGCGATAGGGCAGATATTCCAGGATCGCGGGGTAACGCCCCTCTGCCGCAGGCCGCCACATCCGCGCCGCTAGACGACGCCCATCCGGCAACGGAATCCACAGATGCTCAACTCCGGTGATCTCCATCGCCATGGCGCGCCCTCTTCCTGTTTGGTTTTATATCAAGCTGTTGCCGCCCACCAAATCGGCAGGCGATCCGACATTCTAGTCTCCCTGCGACATACCCTGCGCCACCGGCAAGATCGGTGCCGATTTCTCCAAGGCCAGCTCCGCATCGGAAAACACCCAAGGGCCCCGCACACCGGGCACATCTTCCGGCGCGATCTGCATCTGGCGGTGCCTGATCTGCGGGTCGTCAAAGGCCTGCCCGATGGTATTGATTGGTCCCGCAGGGACAGTTGCAGCCTCCAGCGCCGCCAAAAGATCCGCCTGCCCCCACTGCGCCAGCGCCGCCGCCAGCATCGGCGTCAGATCGCTCCGGTTGGCCACCCGCAGCTGATTGGAGGCAAATCGCGGATCATCCGCCAGCCCCGCCATATTCAGCACCGCGCAGAGCCGCGCAAACTGACCATCATTGCCCACCGCAAGGATCACATGCCCATCGCGCACTGCCATCACCTGATAAGGCGCGATATTGGGATGCTCATTGCCCATCCGCGTCGGACTGGTGCCGGTGGCCAGATAGTTCATGTTCTGATTGGCCAGCACAGCCGTTGCACAGTCCAAGAGCGACATATCGATATGCTGCCCGCGCCCGGTGGTATGACGCTGCTCCACCGCCGCCAGAATGCCGATGGTGCCGTAAAGACCGGTGACAATATCGGTGATCGCCACGCCCACCTTCTGCGGCTCCTCCTCCGGCGCGCCGGTGATCGACATCAGCCCGGACATGCCCTGCAACAGGAAATCATAGCCCGCCCGCGCCGCATAGGGGCCATCCTGACCAAAGCCCGTGACCGAGCAATAGATCAGGCGCGGATTGACCGCTTTCAAACTGTCATAGTCCAGCCCATATTTCGCCAGCCCACCGACTTTGAAATTCTCGATCAGAATGTCGGCATCGCGGATCAGCTCCAGCACCGTCTGTTTGCCTTTTTCGGTGCGAAAATCTGCGGTGACGCAGGACTTACCCCGGTTCGCCGCATAGTAATAAGCCGCCGTTTTATCACCCTCCCGCTCAATGAAGGGCGGACCCCAGCGACGGGTATCATCTCCCTCAGGGCTCTCGACCTTGATGACCTCCGCCCCCAAATCGGCAAGCGACTGGCCAATCCATGGCCCTGCGAGAATACGGGCCAGTTCGACCACCTTCAAACCTGCAAGCGGTGTCATGGGCTCTCCTGTCAGTGCGCCCGCGATCTACGGGACATCCCCCCACCAAGGCGCGGCAGAGTGTTCTGCCAGAGACTTAACCTATCCCTTCCCTTGCGGGCAAATAATTTGATCAAAATACCTGAGGGCGCCGTCAGAGGGAGCGGTTAAGCGGGATGAACCCTCAGTTCGCTGCGCCTGCACCAATGTCGGAGCCTGGCGGCGACATGTGAGGGAAGAAGTGTCGTGCATCACTATAATCCGGTGAATTAATCCGAGCCAATTTTGCACACGACGACACAGTCAAAGCAGGATTACATGCTGCGCATACCTCGTAAGATGGTTGCAAAAGACAGTTTTATTGCCTTTTACCTGGCGGCAACTTGCTCCGTGCGAACCATACGGAGACCGTTGTTTGATGGGTTACGTATTGCAGAGACAGACAAACGCGTTGCTCTGAAACCAACCAGCTGTTTCCATCTACCGTGTCCAGCGCGTCACACGTTTTGCGGTCCCGCGCATCGGCAGAAGGTCGCCTGCCACGATGCCGTACCGGCTCGTCTCACCCAGCACAAATAGGTACACGTCAAATTCTACCGTACCTTCAGGGTCATGAAACTTGCCAGAGATGTTAATTTGCGGCTGCATTTGCCCCTAAGCGCATTCATGAAGCAGCGTAAGCTCGCGATCGGTGAGGATTTCAGGCATGTCGCCGATCCCAGCACCGTGCGGCATTGATCAAGCGGCGGACGGAGCTGTCGCTCGCAGCCGTGCGGTCTAGGTGACTCCCGAGTTAAATCATTGGCGTGCCACTTCAGCTGGGAAGCTCGTCGATCTTTTCGATGGAGGTCAGGTCATGGTCCCAGTTCGCGCGACTGGAATAACAGATGTGCGCGTTGGGTTGTATGTCTATCCGGCTGTCGAGCGAGCCTGCCGGCACCACAAGCAAACCGAGCTCAGGCAGAGCAATTGGCAGCGCGGACCCACATTCAGAGCAGAAACTCTTTGTGTGGCGCGTACCGGAGAGCCGAAACGTCTTGATACTTTCTTCACCTGATAGCCAAGTGACCGTGGCAGTGGTCGAAAACAAGTTCGCAGAATGTGCCGAACCGCTGTCCTTACGGCAGCGGGAACAGTGGCACAGGAAAAAGCTCTCGAAAGCTCCCGATATGTGGAAACGCACAACACCACAAAGGCATTCTCCAGCGATCAGATTGTCTGCCATTCATACTCCCCTCAACCGGCAAGCCCCTATCGCCAGCCAATTGCATTTTCATTAATCTGATGTAGCCGTGTGCTGGAGCGCAGTCAAAGGGGCTAGCTGCTGCCAGGTAGCGGTCCGCACTGAGAAATCAGCACCAACCTGCCACTGGTCAGTGGAGATCGGTGCAAGCCAGCCAAAACTCGACATTCGTACCCAGCGCGGCGAAAACCAATCTACTGGCGCGAAATAGCTCAGCGGCGAACGGTCGCTTACGAATTCTCGATGAGCCGGTCCGTCGATGCGGTTAATGTCATTGCTGGTTACCATCACGCTACCACGCGACGTGAACAACGCCATACGAAGCCCCTGTTCTGTCGACTCTCTGGGATAACTCAGAGGACTTCATCATATCTCACGGGTCCATTTACTTGCTCGATACGCTGTCGATCAGACTTCGCTTGCGGAATTCCGTGGGCGACATACCTTGCAAAGACCGAAAAGCTCGATTGAATGGTCCGATGGACGAAAAGCCTACGTCGTAGGCGACGCTTTGAATTGGGTAGTCTGATCTCATCGGATCGGTCAAAATGTGCTTCGCTTGTTCGATACGATAGCTGTTCACGAAACTCGGGAAATTGCGGAACCCAAGCTCTTTGTTGATCGCACGTCTGAGGCGATGTTCTTGGGTTTCGAGATGCGCGCAGAGTTGCGCGATGGTGAGGCCTTCCTCCCTCCAGAGTCCCGCTTCCATCGCGGCTCTTGCTCGACCAGCCAAGATCTCGTCGCCGGGTGACTTGTGGGCGGTCTGATTTGACGCATCAGGCTTCGATGGCCAAACCTCCGAAACGGGTCGAACCGCCCACACCAGGAACGCCATCGCGAGACAAACAAAGGCGGCGGCATGGATCGCGAACACCCAATTCGGGAGGTCGTCATCTTTCCCGGTAACTTCCAGGCCGGTGATCACGATAACCGCTGCCGCCATCATCAACAGGAACCACTTTCGAAATCGTCGACGCTCTTCAACAAGATCATGTGTTCCGCTCGCGGCGACCACGATCGCGAGATGGCTGAACAGGATGATAACCGCGATGCCGCGCGCGAGGTCCGCAAAGGGCACCGACGACGGAAGCCATGCGCCGACGATCACAACGAGCGCGACCGCAATTTGCCACCGTGCAAAGCTCACCTCGTCGACGAAAAGCTCGTGCGATGCCCAGTAGCCTAGGACGGGAACTAGCCCTGCCAGCCCAATAAGGATGACGGCTGCATAACCTTCTGGCACCGGGACGTGAGGGGACGACACAAACAGATAGCAGCACAACCCAACACAGAACGCGGCAACCGATACAGATTTTCGAGATAACATGAGCCGAATTGAGAAGATTATCGCGCATGCCAACAGGATCGCGACTGTGCCACCGCGCAGGCTGACATCAATTATGCTCCAGGTTTCATTCATGCCACATGGACACATGCGGGACGTCAAGCCGTCAACACGGCGTCGCTGATCAATTCTGAAAAATGCCGGCCGATTCCGAGATTTCCTAGGCGATTTCAGAAATCGGCGCGCGCTGCGGATGCGGAAAGGTCCAAGTCTCAAACAAACATTGGAGTGAACAAATGAACCAGATTCTCGATGCCGCCAAGGGGCTTCTGTCGCTGTACGTCGACGTGTTTGGGGGAGATCTTTTACGCTACTTCCTCGGTGCCGGAGGCGTTTTCCTAGCAATCAATCTCGCGATGTCCCGTCAGCTTGCGAGCCAGAAAATCGGTGAGCGAAAGATCCCCGCAGGCCAGATGTCCCGCGAGATACGCGCTAGCCTGCGCACTGTCGCCATTTTCGCGGCAACCGGGACGGTGATTGCCCTCGGGGCCCGAAGCGGCGCAATGACGGTGTATCCGCACGTCTCAGACTACGGGATCGCGTATTTCTGGGTCAGCACGGCGCTTCTGAACGTCCTTCACGACGCGTGGTTCTACTGGACCCATCGGGCGTTGCACTATCCTCCGCTCTTCCGCCGGTTCCACCGTCTGCATCATCGCTCGAACCGCCCGACGCCCTTTACATCCTACAGCTTCGATACCGGCGAGGCCGTTGTGAACGGGATCTACCTGCCGTTGATCCTGCTCGTGCTGCCAGCCCATCCTTTGGCGCTTCTGATCTTTGTCACGCACATGATGCTGCGCAACGCCCTTGCTCACTGCGGCTACGAGGTGTTCCCCGCACGAGGGGACGGACGCCCCCTGTTCGGCTGGATGACCACGGTCACGCATCATGACATGCATCACGCCTGTGCGGGCAAGAACCTAGGCTTCTATTTCACATGGTGGGACCGCTGGATGGGCACAGAGCATCCGGCCTATCTCGACGCCTTCAAGGCGGTTGGAAAGGCAGTTTCAGTCGGCTCCGTCCGGTTGGGCGCCGTGCTCTTCGTCCTGTTTCTCGGTTTGGGAGCCGGCGGCGCGCTCGCTGCAGATCTGAAAGGCCGGTATGCAGCCCCGGGGCTTGCGGCCATCATTGAGTTCAATCCTTGTAAGGCGTCTCCGGACAGGCGGTGCGGTACGCTTGTCTGGCTGTGGGATGCCGATGAGATGCCGCATGCCGAGGTTGGCGAAATCATTATGCCTGACCTTGAGTTTGATGGTCAGAAGTGGGTCGGACGACTAAGAAGTCCACAGAACGGATGGGTGTTCAAAGGAAAGGTGGTGCCAGTCGGCCGCGCCCAGCTTCACCTGAAGGGGTGTGCCGGACCAATCTGCGCGCAGCAGACCTGGTGGTCAGTGGGTTACCTGGCGAAAGTTCTTGGCGATGGTTCCTGAGTTTGTTGCGTCGCTACTCTTGGACAGGCCTAACTTTGTGAAGCCCCCAAAAATCGGACATGAGGTTGCCAAAAGCCATAGGCCTTCGGGCGCCTCCGTTGGACATCTCTACGACGCTCTCGCGCCAGACTACGATCGCCGCCATGCCCGATGGCTCAGGTACGCAGGAGGAGAGGCTCAAGCGGCCGTTGAGGGCGCAGTCCGTGCGCTCATCGGACCAAACACCGAAATGCTGGATGTCGGCTGCGGCACGGGGCGGTTCATTCGGCGTCTGATCGATGATGGACTTGTGCCACATCGCGTTACGCTACTCGACGTTTCCGGCCGGATGCTCAGTTACTCCAACGATCTGCCGGTCACGCATGTGAAAGCGCCGATGGATCGGATCCCCATTTCAGACGGCAGCCTCGACCTTGTAACTTGCCTGTGGGCACTGGAGACGATTGAGGATCGGCCTGCTGCCATTCGCGAAATTCTCAGAGTTTTGAAGCCAGGGGGATGGGCGTGTTTCGCTTTCTGTGCCGACAAGAGTTTCTGTTCGCCTATGGGGCGAATTTTGCGGCGTTCAGTTGAGCGTCTTGGAGCCGGCAGCTTCCTCCAGAGCGATGAAATCATCACGAACCTTTCGGCAAAGAGAGACGTCGCTGTACGGCAAATTCCCTGTGGAGGACCAGCTACTGCTTTGCTCTGCCGTCGCGGCGACACGGAATTAAGGCAAGGTTAAATCGCGATCATTCGTGCGTCATGCAGCATCGATCATCAACGGGATGTGTCGGCTGCTTCACCCGGCAAGCTAGGCCTTGCGGACTTCTGCACACAGGAAAAGCAGTTTGAATCTACAGGCGCTGCACCGGGTTCGCTCCAAGCTGATGGCACGCCGCACCGCCACGATCAGTCAAATCCGCGCGTTCTTTTAAGCAAGGAATCACTGGGCACTCGGGACGACATAAAATCAGTGCTCGTTTGAGGCGGTCATTGAACACCGACGCGACGAAATCTCATCACACATGCACTCAATTTTGAGGGGCTCTACAGCGATTTCCCCTGGCTCTCCGAGTGGCCCAAAGCGATCTCGTCGCAGATCGAAGAGATCAGCCGGTCTGAAAAAACAGTGCTAACACTGTGACCATTTCGGGGATTGGTCCGCTTATCTCAACAGCCATTATCGCCGCCATTGATAAGGGCGAGGTATGTAATCGTGGTCGGGAATTCGCCACCTGGTTTGGCCTTGCGCCGCACCCGTTCAGCACCGATGGACCGACAAATCTTGGCCGGATCAGCAAACGTGGCAACGGTTATCTGTGGATGCTGTTGGTGCAGGCCGTCAATGTCATTCTGATGCACCCACACCATAGGGGTGCGCTTAGATTAGGGCCATGGCTTCGAGGCGTTGTCGCAGGCTTGCCGCAAAACGAGGCTGCGGTCGTATTGCCAACAAATTGGCCGCACAGCCTGAAGCGCTCTGCGCTACGGCACTAGGTACGCGGTCAACAGAGATGTGGCTTTGGGCGCGATCTAAAGTCCCCAGAAACTGAGAGCCCAAATGATTGTTACCGATCTAGTTAACAATGAGATCAAGGAGCCTGCATACCCCACAATGGCCATGGCTCGCGGGTCGACAAACAGGTCGTATACAAATCAGCGACTTCCGCAAGCCACGCCAAAATCTCAGCTGCACACAGCACCCGGTGCATACATTGTGCTCACTGCTGCCATGCGGCGGCGCAGCGCCGAGAAACCGGCATCAGTCTGCGCCAGCGGCCCGCAATTGGCCAATAGCGCATCAGTCCAGCTCTCTTCCGCTTGCCCACGATACGCAAGCCCGCGGCCTGGTGAAGGGCAAGGCTGGCGGTGATCTCGGGGGGGCACCTGCGCAACCAGCGTCCAGTGGTCCGTCGGCTCCTACGCAAGGGCCGGTGCAGTTAATTGTCTAGTTGCCGGCAGCCGATTCCTTGGTCATGACGGTTCGCCGTGACATAGATCGAAACCTCCCCGACGCCGCGACAGACCTCGCGCGCGAAGGTCGGGCGAACCCCGGCCCAATCGGCGATGCCAACGCTATCTTCGGCCAGAAGAGCCGCCCCCCGTTCATTGACGGAACCGGCCTGCAAACTGCCCCGGTCGTGCGGGGGGTGGCGAAACGACGCGTGCCCCGCCGCCAGCCCGTCGGCCGGGGCTGGTGCGCAAAAAGTCATCGGTGTCATGGCCATATGGCCAAGGCTGTGAGCAGTACGGCCATGCCCACCAGAGCCTGCACGACCGCCCCGCCTGTCAGGATACGGATCACGCGTGCTTCGCTCTGCTCGGTTTCCAGCGCATCCCGGCGGACCAGCCAGTAGAAACTGTCATTGGGCAGGATCGCGATGAAGGATCCGAGGCAGATCGCAAAGACGGCGGCGATCCCGTTCACACCGCTTGTCATCACGATGGGGGCGGCGACCGGCGCGATTGCGGCGAATGTGGCCATGGACGATCCCTGTGCCAGTTTGAACAGGACCGTGAGCGCAAAAAGGGCCACAAGGGTCAGCATCCCGCTTCCGCGGGGGACCAGCCCGTCCAGCGTCACCAGCCCGGTGAAGGCCGCACCCAAGGCACTGGCCGCGCCGATGACCAGCAGCAGTGAGCCTGTCCTTCGCACGGCGCTGTCGAGGCAGCCGCGCCGCGCGCCCGATGGCGTTTGCAGCAGGGCCAAGACTGCAGCGGCGGTCAATGCCCCCTTAGGCAGGAGGAGAAAATCAACAAGTCCCCACCGCGTGCTGCCGATGATGCCGCCCGCGATCAGAAGTCCCGTCATCAAAAGGAAAGGTGCAAAGGTGATCAAAAGGGTTCCGGCCGCGGCATCCGCAGGCCTTTTGGAACCTGCGCGCGAATCCACGCGCGCGAAGCGGCCCCAGATCACGCCGGCGGCCCACACCGGAAGGGTCAACAGCACACCGCAGATCAGCAGCGTCACGGGCTCGGCTCCGGCCGCGCCGGTCATGCCAAGCCCCGTGGCCACGATCAGCGGACCGGCGGGATAGAGCAGCTTGAACCCGGCATAGGATCCGAAGGCCACGTCGAGCTTCAACCGACCGGCCGCCGGAGACAGCGCGGCATAGGCGGTATCGGGGCAGATCATCCCACCCCCCGCCAGCGGTGAGGCCAGCGCCGCCGTCCGGCCCGCCCCCGCGGACCCGACATTGCGTTGCGACAGAGCCGCGGCCAGCGTGAAGGAGGGCAGCAGGATCAGCGCGAATTCTCCAAGGGCGCGGCCGAAGCCGGTGTTGATTTTCGCGATCACATCATCTGCCCCCATGCCGCCCGCGAAGCCCAGAGCCAACGTCAGAAGGACCATCCATATGACCAGAGGCAAGTCCGGCAAATGTCGTTTTAGGTCGAGGGTAGCGGTTTTGGTGGAAGGAAGGTCGGTCATGTTAAGTGCTTTGTGTTGCTTGAGTTAAAATCATGCTACCTTCGCGCGACAGTTCACCAAAATGAGAAAACATAAGGACCAGCATGCCTTCTGCTCATGCCAGACCGCCTTTGAGATCCCTGCAGGTGTTCGAGACCGCCGCACGCCATGGCAGCTTTACCGCGGCTGGCGAAGAGCTTGGCATTACGCAAAGCGGCGTGTCGCGACAGGTCTCGGACCTGGAGGCAACCCTCGGTGTCGCCCTGTTCGTTCGAAAAGGTGCGAGATTGACCGTCACACCGACGGGAGAGCGTCTTGCCGGTCAGTTGTCCGACGCCCTGTCCAGAACCTGGTCCGCCGTGGCCGATGCGCGGCGTTCCGATCAGGTCGTCACATTGTCGATGCTGCCTTCAGTGGCGGCACGCTGGTTTGCGCCGCGGCTTGGCACCTTTCTGGCGGAGAACCCCGGAATCGACCTGCGCATCACGGCCTCACGGCATCTGGTGGATTTCGCGGCCGAGGGAGTCGATGCCGCGATCCGCTATAGCCCGTCGCCCGCGCATGATCTGGAGGCGCTGAAGCTCGGGACCGAAACCGTGCGTCCGGTCTGTTCACCGGACTATCAGCGAACGCTAGATTTGAACGCACCAGACGATCTCTACCGCGCCACATTGCTCTGCGGCGATATCCCCGAAGACTGGCCTGCCTGGTTCAGGGCGGCCGGCTGCGAGAGCCCGCCGCCACCCGGCCCACGCCTCGGCGACGATGGTGCAATCCTGCAGGCCGCCGTAGAGCGCCAGGGCGTCGCCCTAGGACGGTCGCTGCTCGTGGCGGATGACATCGCCGCCGGGCGGCTGATCGCACCATTCGATATTTCTCTGGAAGCAAGTCACGCCTATTGGTTCGTTCAACCGAAGGGCATTCCCCCAACCCTGGCAATCGAATCCGTAAAAGCATGGCTCGCGGATCAATTCACAGCTCGGGATTGACTGTCGAAATACGGCCGCGTGCCGCGGAAACCCGGTTTATGCGCATTCCTGTCATCGACCAAGGGTGGGTCTGAACCGTTCTTCAATGCCTAGGGCTGGTTGGCATTCTAGCTCACAGGTGACGTGCCGCGACGATGAGGTGCTGCGAGTGCGGTCGTCGGTTTGCAGCCCGCATCCAGCAGCCGTGCACGATCCTAGGCGTCGGCCCGGTGAAGTCATCGGCCATTGCCGCCACTGGGCCGACGCTTGGCAATTCGAAAAGGGCCGCCACCTGAACACCTGGCACTTCAAGGTCGCCAGACTGCATCCTGGCCCACGCGAGTGATGCTGCTTGATAGGGTCTTGAACTCGCCCCTGATGTAGCTCGCGAACCGCTTGACCGAGGGGCGCATCGGCTGTGCTTCATTGCAAAGTATACCCAGATGCCGGTCCGGATCGCCAATGCGGATCGGCAGCGCGCTCACTGACTTCAGCCGCCGCATCATGAACACGACGGAAAATGGCAGCACCGTAAGCGCATCGGATCCAGTGAGGATACTCACCACAGCGCTGAGGGAGCCGCCGGAGAAGCTGACCTTGAAGTCCTTGACCCCGATCCCTTCAAGCACAGCGCGCAGATCGTGATACAGCGGGCTGTCTGCCGGCGGCGCGATCCAGGAGTACTGCGCAATCTCTGGCAACCTAACTGCCCCGCGCCGGACCAGCGGATGCCCAGCCCGGCAGGCGATGACGTTGCGCCCGGGCAGGATCTGGTCAAAGAAAAACCCCTCAGGAATTGACGCCTGCCGCATCGGCAGAATGGCCAGGTCAAGGATCCCTTCCCTGAGCTTCGGTATCAGGTCGCCTGGGTAGCCGTAGCTCTGGTCGATACGCACACCCGGGTAGCCCATCTGAAACTCCGCGATCATGGGCGAGATCACCCCGTCGAGGAACACCGGCGTGCCGGCAACCCGCACTGCGCCGCTTTTGCCGCGCTGGAATTGTTCCAGAACCACACCGCTGCGGCGCACTGCATGAAAGACCTTCCTGCCTTCCTCGGCCAGGGCAAGGCCCAACTCGGTCGGCTGCAGCGGGCGCTTTCCAGGCTCAAACAAGGGGGCGCCGACGCGCTCCTCTAGCATCGCAAGGGATCGCGACAGGCTGGGTTGCGACTTGCCAAGCAGCTCTGCCCCTTCAGTCAACCCGCCGCGATCAACGATAGCAAACAGCAATTCAAGGTGACGAGGATCAATCTTCATACCGAAAGGTTATATTAACGCCCTTAAGTTCGATCAAGTTCGAAAAATTATCCATCATATTGGTGTCACACCTGGTTTGGAGGCACCCGGCATGTTCGACACTGCAAAATACGGATCAGATCAGGCCGTCATCTTTGAGGCGGGACTACACCGCGCCTTGGCCCGTCATGTGTCTGTGTTGGATGCCAATCGCGTGCTGGTGCTGACCACACCGCATCAATCGGATCTCGGGCTGGAGCTGGCGGCGCAGCTGGGCGCCAAGGCGGCAGGTGTGTTCTGCCGCGCCGCAATGCACACGCCGGTCGAGGTGACCGAGGAAGCCTTGGCCCATCTACAAGATGTCGGTGCGGACACTGTGCTGGCGGCCGGAGGCGGTTCGACCATCGGGCTTGGCAAGGCGCTGGCTCTGCGCAGCGGCGTCACCCAGATTGCCCTGCCCACGACTTATGCCGGCAGCGAATGCACACCGATCCTCGGCCAGACCGAGACCGGGGTGAAAACCACGATAACCGACGAAAACCTGCGCCCTGCCACGGTGCTTTATGATCCGGAACTGGTGGCAACCCTTCCGGTGCCTTTGACTGTGACCAGTGCGCTCAATGCAATGGCCCATGCCGTCGAGGCGCTCTATGCGCAGGACCGCAATCCCCTGTCGACTGAACTGGCGCTGACGGGGCTGCGAAGCTTTGCCAGTGCCCTGCCGCGGGTTCTGGAGGACCCGGCCGGTCTGGAAGCGCGGCTGACCACGCAACAGGCCGCTTGGGCCTGCGGCACGGTTCTAGGCCAAGTCGGCATGGCGCTGCATCATAAGCTTTGCCATACGCTCGGCGGCAGTTTTGGCCTGCCGCATGCCGAAACCCATGCCATCGTTCTGCCGCATGCCACCGCCTATAACGCCGCTGCCGTGCCGGACTTGCTGGCCCCCGTCACCGGAATTTTTGGCGGTGCTGATCCAGCAACCGCCCTGTGGCAATTTGCCAAGGATCACGGCGCACCGATGGCCCTGCGCGACTTCGGACTGGCGGAGGCCGATCTGGACCGCGCTGCCGATCTTGCAGTGCAGAACCCCTATTGGAACCCGAATGAAATCACCCGATCCGGCATCCGGGATCTGCTGGCGCGCGCCTGGGGAGGAGACGCGCCGATTATCTGAACCAAGAGCTGTCACCAGGGAGGAGACCCCATGATCACCCGCCGAACATTGCTGAAAACAGGCGCCGCCGCCGGGCTGCTGAGCACAAGCGGCCTCGCCGCGCCCGCCTTGGCCCGGGGCGCAAAAATCAAACTGGGCTATGTCAGTCCGCAATCCGGCCCGCTCGCCGCCTTCTCCGAAGCTGACCGGTTCATCCTCGACGGTTTCGCCGCAACCGAAGCAGGTCAGAATTTTGAAGTCATCGTCAAAGACAGCCAGTCGAACCCGAACCGTGCGGCGGATGTGGCGCGCGAGCTAATCGTGGATGACGGGATCAACCTGATGCTGGTCGCCTCCACACCGGAAACCACCAACCCGGTTGCCACCACCTGCGAGGCTGAGGAAATCCCCTGCATCTCCAGCGTCGCCCCATGGCAGCCGTGGTTTGCTGGCCAGCAGGGCAACCCCGGCGATCCCGGTTCGTGGGAACGGTTTCATTATGCCTATCACTTCTTCTGGGGGCTGGAGGACATCGTCGCGGTCTTCAACGCCATGTGGAGCCAGCTTGACACCAATAAATCCGTCGGCGCGCTGTACCCTAACGATGGCGACGGCAATGCCTGGGGCGACCCGGTCCTGGGCTTCCCGCCGGTGCTGGAGCAGGGTGGCTACCGCCTGACCGACCCGGGGCGCTATCAGAACCTGACCGATGATTTTTCTGCCCAGATCAACGCCTTCAAACAGGCCAAAGTAGAAATTGTGACCGGGGTGCCGATCCCACCAGATTTCACCACCTTCTGGACCCAGGCCAAACAGCAGGGTTTTGCCCCCAAGGCTGCCTCTATCGGCAAGGCGGTCCTGTTCCCGCAGGCGGTCGAAACCCTGGGGGATGCCGGCCACAATCTCAGCTCTGAAGTCTGGTGGTCCCCGAACCATCCGTTCAGCTCCTCGCTGACCGGCCAATCTGCAGCTGGTCTTGCCCACGGTTTCACCGCCGCAACCGGACGGCAGTGGACCCAGCCGATCGGCTTTGTCCATGCGCTGTTTGAGATGGCCGCTGATGTGATGTCCCGCGTAGACGATGCCGCTGATGCCGATACGGTATCCGGCGCCATCGCCGCCACCGACCTTGCCTCTATCGTCGGGCGTATCGCCTTTGACGGCACTGGTTTGCCGTCGTTTGCGCAGGCGAATGTGGCCAAGACACCACTTGTGGGCGGCCAATGGCGACTGTCGGAAAGCGGCACCTATGACCTTGTGATCGTTGACAACTCCACCGCGCCCGAGGTGCCGGTGGGCGGCGTGATGGAGCCCATCTCATGATGCTGAAAGGAACCGCGCTTTGCCGCATCGGCGCGATAGAGCGGGTGGAGCTGCTGACATGACCCTTCTCTCGTTGCAGAACGTATCGAAAAGCTTCGGTCAGCTGAAAGTGGCTGATGACGTCACCTTCGAAGTTCCGGCCGGCCAGGCGCTCGGCATTATCGGGCCCAATGGCGCCGGAAAGTCGACGCTTTTCAATCTCATTACCGGCAATCTGCGCAGCGACGCAGGAACCATCCGGTTTGATCGGCATGACCTGACCAAAGCGCCCGCCATGCAGCGCTGTTTCGCGGGTGTTGGCCGGTCCTTCCAAGTGCCGCAGCCCTTCGACAACATGACTGTATTCGAGAACCTGTTGGTCGCCGCCACCCATGGCCGCAAGGCCCCCGAACGGGACGTGCAGGCCGACTGCGCTCGCATACTTGGCCAATGCGGGCTGCTGCAGGCCGCCAATCAACCGGCGGGCGGGCTTGCTCTGCTGCAACGCAAGCGACTGGAAATGGCGCGCGCCCTCGCGACCAATCCCAAGCTGCTCCTGCTGGACGAGATCGCCGGCGGTTTGACCGAGGCCGAATGCCTGTCCCTCGTTGACACCATCCGCAGCGTCCATGCGCGCGGCGTCACCATTATCTGGATCGAGCATGTTCTGCATGCGCTCACCTCGGTGGTAGAGCGGCTTTTGGTGCTAAATTTCGGCAAGGTGATCGGCCTCGGCGCGCCTGACGACATCATGAACCGGGCCGAGGTCCGGGAGATCTATCTGGGGGCCGGTGTCTGATGCCCATTCTGGAAACACGCGGCCTTACCGCCCATTACCGTGACTTTCAGGCCCTTTTCGGCATCGACCTGCGGCTGGACGAAGGGGAAACCCTTGCCATAATCGGCGCCAACGGAGCGGGGAAAACAACCCTGATGCGGGCGCTGGCAGGTATACTGCCATCGCCCCCCAAAATGGTGCATCTGGCGGGTCGGCCTGTGGGGGCGCTCAGCGCTGATCAAATCATGCCTCTGGGTCTTGCGATGGTGCCGGAGGGGCGCAAACTGTTTCCATCTCTCTCTGTCGAAGAGAACCTGCTGATCGGTAGCTATGGGCGCAAGATTCAAGGATACTGGAGCCTTGAGGCGATCTACGACTTGTTCCCGATCCTTGCGGAGCGGCGGCACAGCCCCGGCACTGCCCTTTCAGGCGGGCAACAGCAGATGGTCGCCATTGGCCGCGCGTTGATGTCGAACCCCAAGGTTCTTTTATGTGATGAGATCAGCCTCGGCCTGGCGCCGGTGGTGATCCGCGACATCTATGCCGCCGTGCCGAAAATCCAGCAGAGCGGCGCCAGCCTGATCGTGGTGGAGCAGGATATCGGCCAGGCAATGGCAGCCGCTGACCGGGTCTGCTGCATGATGGAAGGACGCATCACCCTTGAAGGGAAGCCAGGCGACCTGCGCCGCGAAGATATCCACGCAGCCTATTTTGGAGCCGCCGCATGATCTGGGTCGACACGATACTGCAGGGCATCCTGCTGGGCGGGCTTTATGCGCTTTTTGCGGCTGGTCTCAGCCTCGTTTTCGGGATCATGCGGCTGGTGAACCTGGCACATGGCGACCTGATTGTATGCGCAGCCTACCTGATCCTTGTCTTGGTAACGCTTTTGGGACTGCCGCCAATTGTGGCGGCGCTGGTGGCCGCACCGGTGATGTTCGCATCTGGTTGGCTGCTGCAGATGCACCTGCTGAACCGAACGCTGGGAACAGATATCCTGCCGCCACTGTTGGTGACATTCGGACTGTCCATCGCTCTGCAGAATGCCCTATTGGAAGGGTTCAGCGCCGATAGCCAGCGCCTGCCGGCGGGGGCGATCTCCACCGCCTCGGTGAAGCTGGGCGATCTCAGCATTGGGGTATTGCCGCTCCTGACCTTTGCCTCGGCCGTCCTGGTGATCGTGGGGCTGAACCAGCTGTTTTACCGCACCGGGCTGGGTCGTGCCTTCCGCGCAACTTCGGATGATGCGGTCACGGCAAGCCTGATGGGCATCCGTCCCGGGCGTATCTTTGCCACGGCCACAGCAATAGCCATGCTGGTGGTGACGCTGGCGGCGCTCTACCTGGGCATGCGGGCGAATTTCGACCCTGCGATCGGACCTGCCCGTCTGATCTATGCCTTTGAGGCCGTGATCATTGGCGGCCTTGGCAGCCTTTGGGGCACTCTGGCCGGCGGCATCATCATCGGTGTTGCACAGACGATGGGTGCCGCGGTCAACCCCGAGTGGCAAATTCTGGCCGGACATCTGGCCTTCCTCCTCGTGCTGCTAATGAAGCCGCGCGGGCTGTTTCCAAGGACGGTGGACTGATGGCTGATCTGACACACTCTCTGGCCCAATCTGCGGCACTTCCTGCGACGGCACCGCTCCGCGTAACGACTCGGACAAGGGCGTCCGACCTGTTCGGCCTGCTGGCCTGCGGCGCGGTCCTTCTGCTGGCAGTTTTGCCATTCTTTGCCGGGCGCGGGCTGATCCAGGATCTCTTCTTCATAATGACCATGCTGGTGCTGGCACAGCTTTGGAACCTGCTCGCAGGCTACGGCGGCCTAGTCAGCATTGGTCAGCAGGCCTTTGTCGGCATTGGCGCCTATGCGATGTTCGGCGGCGTTATCATTGCAGGCATCGATCCGATCGCTGCAATTCTGCTGGGCGGGCTGGCGGCGGCCGCCCTTGCGGTGCCAATGGGTTTTTTCGCCTTTCGACTCGCAGGCGCCTATTTCGCCATCGGCACCTGGGTCTTGGCCGAGGTGGCGCGGCTGCTGCTTGCGCAGGTTAAATCACTCGGCGGTGGCACCGGCACCTCTCTGCCCCGCAGCGCGACCCGCGAGATGTGGGCCACCGGCTGGATCAAATCCGCGTTAGATGTGAAGAGCGCCGCCGCGCGCGATGTCCTCACCTACTGGTTGGCGCTGCTGCTGGCGGTGGTGGTTATCGCAGCAATCTATGCGCTTCTGCGCTCGCGCCGCGGCCTGGCGCTCTCAGCCGTGCGCGACAATCCGGAGGCTGCGAAATCCGTTGGCGTTGATGCTGGCCGGATCAAATGGATGGTGTTCCTGGCCGCCAGCTTTGGCACCGGGCTTGCAGGGGCGCTTATCTATGTTCAGAAAGCCCGCATCAGCCCTGATGCCGCCTTTAGCGTGACCGATTGGACGGCTTACGTGATATTCATCGTGGTGATCGGCGGCATCGGCACCATCGAGGGCCCGATCCTGGGCGTACTCATCTTCTTCGCATTGCAATCGCTGCTGGCGGACTTTGGCAGCTGGTATCTGTTCACGCTTGGTCTTATCGGAATCGCCGTCATGCTCCTGGCCCCTCGTGGCCTATGGGGGCTTTTCTCCGACCGGACCGGCATTCAACTTTTTCCCGTTCAGCGGCGTCTGAACGGCGGCACACTCAAGGAGGATTAATCATGGCTGAGATCGAAACCGACGTGCTTATCATCGGCACCGGGCCTGCGGGCTCCGCAACAGCGGCGCTTCTGTCAAGCTACGGCATCGCAAATATGGCGATCAACCGCTACGGCTGGCTGGCCAGCACCCCCCGCGCCCATATCACCAACCAACGCACGATGGAGGTGCTGCGCGATCTGGGGCAGGATGTCGAAGCCGAGGCTTATATGCATGCGGCCCACCAGGACCTGATGGGCGAGAATGTCTTTTGCGAAAGCCTTGCAGGGGAGGAGATCGGCCGGGTGAAAAGCTGGGGCAACCACCCTCTGTCAAAGGCCGAGCACCTGCTGTCCAGCCCGACGATGATGAATGACCTGCCGCAAACCTTCATGGAGCCGATCCTGTTTTCCACCGCCTGCAAGCGCGGCACCCAAGCCCGGATGAGCACCGAGTATCTGAACCATGTACAGGACGCAGAGGGCGTGACCACCACCTGCCGCGACCGCCTGTCGGGCCGCGAATTCACGGTCCGGTCAAAATACCTTGTCGGTGCCGATGGCGGCAACTCGCTGGTGGCGCAGAACGAAAACCTTGCGATCGAAGGCAAGATGGGCGTCGGCGGGTCGATGAACATCCTGTTCCGCGCGGATCTGTCCAAATATGTCGCTCACCGGCCAAGCGTGCTCTACTGGGTGATGCAGCCCGGCGCCGATGTGGGGGGTATCGGCATGGGGCTGGTGCGCATGGTGCGGCCTTGGAACGAATGGTTGATCGTCTGGGGGTATGACATCAACGAACCCGCACCCGTTGTGGATGAGGCGATGGCAACACAGGTCGCGCGGCAGCTGGTCGGCGACCCGGAGCTAGAAATCGACCTCATATCGGCCAACACATGGACCGTGAACAACGCCTATGCGCCTCGAATGCACAATGGCCGCGTCTTTATCATGGGTGATGCGGCACACAGGCACCCGCCGTCGAACGGGCTTGGCTCCAATACTTCGATCCAGGATAGTTTCAACCTCGCCTGGAAACTGGCCGCGGTGCTGAATGGCCAGGCCGCGCCTGTGCTGCTGGACAGCTACACCGCCGAGCGCGCGCCGGTTGCCAAGCAGATTGTAACCCGCGCAAATCAGTCGATTAGCGAATTCGGCCCAATCTTTGAAACCCTTGGCATGACCGGTAGCGTCGGCCTGGAGGAGATCCGGTCCAGCGTGGCTGCTCGCTGCGATTCCACGCCCGAGGCGGAAAAACAGCGCGCAGCCATCCGCGAGGCGATTGCTTTCAAGAAGTACGAGTTCGACGCCCATGGGGTGGAAATGAACCAGCGCTATAAATCCGATGCCGTGGTCACCGACGGGCAGATGGAACCGGCATTCGAGCTGGACGCGGAACTGCACTATCAGCCGACCACCTGGCCGGGCGCTCGGTTGCCGCATGTCTGGGTGTTTGACCACGGCACCGGCGAAAAGCTTTCAACCCTCGACCTGTGCGGCAAGGGCGCCTTTACCCTGCTGACCGGCATCGGTGGCGAGGCCTGGGAGGAAGCCGCAGAAGACGTGGCCGCCGAGTTCGGCCTGCAGCTGACGGTGCGCTTGATCGGACCGCGGCGTAAATACGCAGACCATACCGGTGATTGGGCGCGGGCATCGGAAGTTGCCGATTCCGGCTGTATCCTGGTCCGTCCCGACCATCACGTCTGCTGGCGTGCCGAGGAAATGGCCTCGGATCCCAAAGGCGAATTGCGCCGGGTGCTTTCCCGAATTTTCGGCCGCAGTGCTGCGGCTTCCATGGCAGCGGAGTAACACCATGTTTGATGAACACGAAAACGGCTACTTCACCGAGGAAACCAGCGCCGAGGTTGTTGCCGCCCGCAACGCCAAGGCCGAAGATGAGCGGCTGCGCGATTGCGTCAACATCCTGGTGAAACACATCCACGCCGCCATCAAGGAAATGGAGCCCAACCAGGAGGAATGGTTCAAGACCATCATGTTCCTGACGGAAACGGGGCACACCTGCGATGACTGGCGGCAGGAGTTCATCCTGCTGTCGGACATCATGGGCGTCTCCATGCTGGTGGATGCGATCAACAACCGCAAACCTTCCGGCGCGTCCGAAAGCACGGTGCTTGGCCCCTTCCACGTGGCTGAGGCACCAGAGTTGCCGATGGGGTCGAATATTTGCCTTGATGGCAAGGGTGAGCCGATGCTGGTCAGGGGCCGGATCCTCGACACGGACGGTACCCCGGTCGCGGATGCCAAGATCGACGTCTGGCAGGCCAATGACGAGGGGTTTTACGATGTGCAGCAAAAGGGCATCCAACCCGATTTCAACCTGCGCGGCGTCTTTCGCACCGGCCCTGATGGCACCTACAGCTTCCGGGCGGTAAAGCCGAAATTCTACCCGATCCCGGATGATGGCCCGGTGGGCAAGTTGCTGCGCTCCCTTGGCCGACACCCCTACCGGCCCGCGCATTTCCATTACATCCTCGAGGCTGATGGGTTTGAGAGTCTGACCACCCACATCTTCGACCCGGATGACCCCTATATCAACTCCGACGCCGTCTTTGGCGTGAAAGAGAGCCTGATGGCCAAATTCGACCTGATCGAAGACCGGGCAGCGCAGCAAGAAGCCGGATTTGATGAGGCCTTCTATCTGGTGGAACATGACTTCGTTCTGGCAAAGGGCTGACCGCATGACGAAACCCTGCATCATCTGTGTCGCGATCACCGGATCCCTGCCGCGCAAGGCGCATAACCCGGCAGTGCCGGTTACTGTCGAAGAACAGATCGAAAGCACCCATGCCGCGTTTGAGGCCGGGGCCAGTATCTGTCACGCGCATGTGCGTAACGAGGACGAGGCGCCGTCCTCAGATCCCGAGACCTTTGCACGCCTCAAAGAAGGGCTGGAAAAACACTGCCCCGGCATGGTGATCCAATTCTCCACCGGGGGACGTTCAGGTGCTGGCAAGGAACGGGGCGGCATGCTGCCCTTGCGGCCGGACATGGCGTCGCTTTCGGTGGGGTCAAACAACTTCCCGTCCCGCGTCTACGAGAACCCACCCGATCTGGTGGACTGGCTTGCAGCAGAGATGCTCGTCCATGATGTGAAACCGGAAATCGAAGCCTTCGACCTCAGCCACATTCACCAGGCCGCGCGGATGCAGGCGGACGGGCGTCTGAAGGGGCCATTATACATTCAGTTTGTCATGGGGGTGAAAAACGCGATGCCTGCCGACCGCGATGTCTTTGACTACTACGTGAAGACAGTGAACCGCCTGTTGCCCGGCGCAGAATGGTGCGCGGCGGGGATCGGTCAGCACCAGCTGACCCTGAACGAATGGTGCGTCGCTGAAGGCGGCCATGCACGGACTGGTCTGGAGGACAACATACGTCTCAGCAAGGACCGGCTCGCGTCGTCCAACGCCGAACTGGTGGCAAGGGTGGCGGCGATCTGTCACCGACACGGCCGCCCGGTCGCCACTCCGGCCCAAGCGCGGAAGATCCTCGGCTTAACCTGACCGCAAAGCTCCGTTCGGCCAGCCAATGCTGAAGTGGTCCGGCAAAACTGGGCAATCGGCATTGCCAAGTTATCTGACGTGGATTGTGATAGGGGTGAGACCGAGCATTTAGGCGGATATTCGACTGCATATCCGTCCCACAGGGCAAAGGCGTCAGCTCGGGCGTGGCGATAGGTCAGAGCGGCAAAGTCATAGCGGCGGGGCTGACGAGAATGTCGAGAACGTCTCCCGTTGGCATCGATGGCCCACCCGCTTTTGGCCACTGTCCGTGGCCTAGTCTGTGGGCGAGTTCGATCAGTCTTGCCAGTGGTATAGAATCACCCCATATAGTAAGTTAAACTAACTAACCTAGCTGAGCGCAATGTCTGGACGCTTTCCAAGACTTTGCGATCCTAGACACCAGGGCAGATGTCATGACACAAGCCAAACGATTTGAAACCGTAAGGATGCAGGTAAAGAGTTGGTCTGAAACCATAAGCAGCCACACTCAGCGAAGCGCCTTAGTCGAGGAACTCAGGGACGTTTTAACCCCTGTTGTTTTACGACACCTGCCTGAATCTTTGCAAATGTCAAAGACACATCCAGCGATTGACGAATGGATCACATCACGCTCCGCTGAGAGCAACGTAATGCTGGTTCGTGATCGCGCCAGCGATAGATTGCTTGGCCTCTTGATCCTGGCTGAGTGTTCGGAATCCGAATTCCTTACAACGGTTCATTTGGGGTATCTGTTTTCAGAAGAGGCTTGGGGAAAGGGATATGCGACCGAACTGATCGCGGGGCTCGTCACCTGGTGCAAGGACGAAGGCCAATCCGTGCAATTATTTGGCGGTGTGGAAAACGGCAATACCGCGTCCTCCAGGGTTCTGCAAAAGAACGGATTTGAGTTGGTGGAAGACTTGTCAGACGCGACAACAGCAATGTTTGGTCTGTATATCCCCTACAACTTCGACAAACTCTATGGATCGACACCTCAGGCCCTTGGCGAGCCAACACAACTCTTTGTCGATTTTTTCAAGCGACACGCAGGCAATCATCTACGTGTATTGGACATTGGCTGCGGCCAAGGTCGCGACGCAATATTTGTCGGGCGCCTTGGGCACCGAGTTGTCGGGGTCGATCTCTCGCCTAATGGCATTCGTGATTTGAACGAAGCAGCACGCCGCGAAAACCTCAGCATTAAGGGAATCGTTTCTGACATCAGGACCTTTGTTCCCGATGGGGAGTTTGATGTGCTTCTTCTGGACCGTACGTTGCACATGCTTTCTGAGAAAGATCGATTGATCGTGCTGAAGCGATTGATTGGCAGCGTGTCAGGCGGTGGTTGGGTTTTGATCTCGGACGAACCTGAGAATATGCAAGGGTTCAAGGAGGTTATCACTTCGAGTACCGACGCTTGGGAGATCGCGCTGGATAGACCAGAAGCTCTGTTCGTTCGGCAGCTTCGTCGAGAATATGGATCAGAATCTGAAGCCTGACTTGGTGAAGCGGTCCTTCGCCAGGCTACGACAGAAATTTCCAAAAGGGCTCAGTGCTGCCGAATGCCAGCTCAGCAAGACCGATGGTTCTGAGGCAAAAGAAGCATCTCGCCAGAGCTTTGGCCAAGTTCTTCAAATCGTGCCGCCCGGGACGACACCATGACGTTCCCTCATTGGCAGCAGATGTTCGTGTGGCAGGTGGCGAAATCTGACTGTGAGCCTTTTATACCCAATGCTGCAGCGGTTGATAGGTAACTGTCCGGTCTGCCCGCACCACCGGTGGTCATTGGTGATGGGTAGCGTCCCTTAGCGAGCAATTGGACATTATCGAGGTTTGGCATTCTAATACGCCGACGGAATTGGTCGAAATATGAGAACCAGGTCATCTGCACACAGATGCAGGTGCCGGATGTTTCGGTTGCTCAGGTTGCGCGGCGCTCCACTGTGAATCCCAACCAGGCCTTCAATTGGCGGAAGGAGCCGCCGTCTGCCGCAGCGGCTGATGAAAATCAGAAGTTGCCCGTTACCCGCGAGCCGAAGTTCTGGATGCTGAGCCCGCGTCAGCTCCGTCGGAAGCCGGGGCACAGATAGAGGTGGCGCTTTCCAATGGCCACCGCCTGAAGGTTCAAGGCGGCTTCGATCCCGATCTCGCTCGCCGCTTTGATCCGGGAGCTGGCTTCGTGATCCTGGCTCCTACAAGCACGAAGACTTGGAAGCCGCTGACTGCTGGGAATTATTCCGCGATTGCAGACCCGCAGAATCCCCATTCCGCTGTGGCGGTAGATATTCCGGCCCATGCTGTATGCGCCCAAAACAACACCTCCCGATCCTGGCAAACTCCGTGAGCCGGCGGAGGGGTTGATTGATCTTGTGAGGGCCCAGGCTCTGAGGGTCACCGAACTGGAACACCAGCTTGCAGGGCATAACCGGCACCGGTTCGGATCAAAACCGGAAAGCCTGGATTAGATTCAGCTCCGTCTTGAGGAGGAAGAGACCGCGGCAAGGCAGGTTGCCAGCGAAGATGTTCCCGCCGGTGATACTGAGGGGGCAGAAGTCCAAACCCAAGCGCAAACCGCTGCCGCCCGAAATGTCCCGGATTAATCAGGTTCTGACACTGGGTGAGACCTGCACATGCGGCCCGAAGCTGCGGGCCATTGCCGAAGGTGTGGCGGAGGAGCTGGAATATGTGCCGGGCCGATTTGTTGTGAACCGGATTGTCCGCCCGCGCCCTCTCGGCAGATTTGCTATGCAAAGCGCCTGCCGGACAATACATGGTCTGCCGTGATTGTGAGGGGATCGTTCAATCGGCACTGCGTTCGCACCCAATCGTGCGCGGACGCCCCGGTCCTGGTCAGCAAATGCCGACCACTGCCCCCCAGTACCGCCGATCGCAGTTATACGGACGGGAGAGGATCGATCTGGACCGTTCCCCCCTGGCAATTTGGATTGGCCGGTCTGCGGCACTGCTGGAACCACTGGCTGAAGCGATGGGCCGTCATGCGCGCGCAAGTCCGACCATCTCCGCGGATGATACCCCGATCAACTTGCAGGCAAAAGGCAAATGTGCCACCGCGCGGGTCTGGACCCTTATCCATGACGAACGGCCCTGCGGCGGAGCTGATCCGCCTGCCGCGCTCGGCATCGGCCTCGGACCGATGGCGGCCAATGCCTCACTACCGTTTCACATCAAACTGCAGAGGCGAGCATCCTTCAGCGCATCTGGCCAGCGACAAAGGCCGGATGCATGCGGATAGCTACACCGGCCTCAAAGAGCTGTACCGGTCCGGTGCAATCCGCGAGGTTGCCTGAATGGCGCAAAGCAGGGATCACCCGCGGGGCGCCAGAGCACTCTCACCGGACGGTCAGGTTGTTGACGGCAGTGATGTGCAAAAATGGGCTTTTGAGAGTTACCGGCAACGGGAAAGATTCAGAACTCCCGACACGCAATCGCTAGGCATACCGCTCAATTGATCGAAGAGAGCAGATGCGCAGAAATCAATTTCAACTTCGCGTCCAAAAAACCATGGTCATTCCAAGCCCGACCACGATTACTATGGTACGAATGGCCGTTCTCGGAAGCCTTTTTGCGAGCTTTGCGCCGATATAACCGCCGATTGTCGCGGCCACCATCATGATTGTAGCTTCGCGTAAATAGACGATTCCAGCCAGCAAGAAGGTGGCGACAGATGCTCCCGACAGAATGAAGGAGAGCGCGTTCTTCAGCCCGTTCATCAGGTTTATGTCGCGATAGCCCAAGCCAGAGAACAGCGCCAGCAATACGATGCCCAAGCCGCCATTGAAATAGCCGCCATATGTGGTCACGGTCAGGATGGTTGTGGTTTTGCCAATGGGGTTCACGCCCTTTTTGCTTTGGGTCCAGCTACGAATGTTCTCGTCAAAGGCAAACAGCAGCGTTGCAAACAGTAAAAGCCAGGGAACGATAAAACTAAAGACCGCGGATGGTGTGATCAGCAACAATATCGCGCCCAATACGCCGCCCACGACGGACAAACCGAGCAGCGCCAAAAGCGCGCCCCGATCAAAGATGCGGAGTTCTTCCATGAACCCAGCTGCACCACTCAGGTAGCCTGGAAACACCGCAACGGCGCTGGTTGCATTCGCGGCGATGGGCGGCACACCAACAAAGACGAGTGCTGGAAACGTCAGGAAACTACCCCCTCCAGCAATAGCATTCAGGACACCGGCAAAGAAGGCCGCGCCTGTGATGATGATAAAATCAATCACCAAAATCTCCTGATTATAGGGATGGCACGCATCATGGCTCGGTCAATTCTCGCCTGAATGATGCTCTTAGCACCTTCAAATGGCGGCATCCAGCCCAACGCGGGCATGAGGGCGCATCCGGCTCTGACGAAAGCGGACCTTCGCAGGAATTTCACCCACGACAGGCTTGCGGGACTTTGCTGACGTTCGAGTCAGCGGCTGCAAGGTCGGCACTTTCCCTTTCCACCATTCCAACGTAGATATATCCGGCTACCGGTATACCCGTGGGCCACCAGAGCACAAAATGCATTTTACTCCGAAGCTAAGCGACTACTTTGCTTTCACTTAGCAAACCTTATGATATCCATACCGGCCGCGCTTGTACTTCCCTTGAGCATTTCTGGCTTTAACATGGCTTGCCCATCGTTTTCTTTGAAAGCAATCACCCTACTCTGCTTCAACAAGTTTCCTTCGAAGAAAGACCCATTCTGCGTTGCGTTCCTTGCCGTCACTTGTGTTGAAATCGCTTTACTGTTTCCCACGGGTTCCTTTTCTCTCTTAACCTTCTTGTTCTGACGCTTGTGATTGGAGCGGGAGATTCTTGCGTATCGCGGTTCTGACGCTGCGCAGCATTGGTTGAAATAGGCTCGTGGAACCAACTTGGTAGAAACACCGAAAGGCAGCTTTGGAGAAGCTGCTCAGAGCTTGCAAAGTCCGCCTCCTGCGCATCGCAGCCGTTGGCTTAAACCGCAGCATCGATCGACGTGGGCTAAAACGGACCAACACGACTTGCGGCCCCAGCAAAAAACTTGGCGGCGACATTCACCACATATGTCATCGCACACTGAAGCGCCTCGACCTGACGCGACAGCAGCTACAGAGCCAGCCCGCCTTGCCAGACCTGCCGCAGCTCCAGAGTGTTGTTCAGATGCAGCACGTCAGCGCGCGCGCCGGGTTGCAGCCGTCCCAGATCGGATCGCCCAATCAGGTCCGCAGGCCGGGTAGAGGCCATCTCCAGTGCCGTCTCCAGCGGGACATCACACCCCTCAACCAGGATCTGCACCGCTGTTGCCAGCTCAAGATGCGCACCCGCAAGGGTGCCATCGGCCAGGGTCAGACGGTTGTTATCGCGGCGGATTTCGCGGCCATTCAGGGTAAACCGGTCAATGTCGGAACCTCCGGTGGCCATGGAATCGCTGACCAGAAACACCTGCCCCGGTCCGGTCTTGGCTGCCAGCGCCGCCCGGATCGACGCCCGGTGCACATGCACGCCATCAGCAATCAGCCCGGCGGACAGCCCGCCAAGATCAAGTGCCGCGCCGACAACACCGGGTTCGCGATTGCCAAGCTGGCTCTGGGCGTTGAACAGATGGGTGACGCAGCGCGCGCCCGCCGCAACCGCCGCCACGCAATCGGCATGGCTGGCATCGGTGTGGCCCAGCGACACCAGCACCCCGGCCTCGCTCAACCGCCGGATCTGCGCCGGGGTGACCGCCTCGCAGGCCAGCGTCACCTTCAGCAGCGGCAACCGGGCTGCGGCGGCACATAGGCCCTCCAGATCCTCCTCGCTCATCGGGCGGATCAGCGACGCATCATGCGCACCCTTGCGCGAGACCGCCAGATGTGGCCCCTCCAGATGCAATCCGACGATGCCTGGAACACCGGCGGCAATCGCCTCCACGGTGGCCTCAATCGCGCGGGCCACGCAATTCGGCGTATCAGTGATCAGCGTCGGCAGGATCGAGGTCGCACCAATCCGCGCGTGTGCGGCAGCTATGGCCTGCAATTGCTCCAGTTCCGGGACGTCATTGAACATGACCCCACCGCCGCCGTTGACCTGCAGGTCGACAAACCCTGCTGTCAGGATCCCGCTATCAAGTGCTGTAACCTCGGCCCCCTCGGGCAGTTTGCCCATCGGCAGAACCGCCGCGATCTGATCGCCGCGCAGCACCAGCGCGCTGTCATCTTCCCAGCCCACCGGGGTCAGGATCCGCGCGCCCGTCAGGGCACGCAGCAAATGCCGATCCCCAGTCATACCGTTTCCGTCACTTTCTTCAGGTGGCGCGGTGCATCCGGGTCGATCCCGCGCGAGGCGGCGAAGGCTTCGACCATCGCATAGAAGGACACGATCAGACTAATCGGGTCTGTCAGTGCATGATCGGTGCGGACATGGTCCACCCGCTGCGCTGCCGTGACCTTATCCGTGGTGGCAAAGACCTGCGCGCCCTTGGCCGCGATCTGATCGGCAATGCCCGCCAGCGCGCCCTCCGCCGCATCCGCCGCCGCAAAGCCCAGCACCGGGAACCCCTCTTCCACAATGGAGACTGGCCCGTGCAAGACCTCTGCTGAGGAATAGCTCTCCGCATGCAGCTGGCAGGTTTCCTTGAACTTCAGCGCCGCCTCATTGGAGACTGCCAACGCCTGTCCCCGGCCCAATGTGAACAGGGAGGACCGCGCGCCAATGGCGTCGCGCACCTCGGGCCAGTCGATCCGGCAGGCGCGGTCCAACTGTTCCGGCAACGCGTGCAACGCCGCTAGGACCGCCTGATTGCGATCCCATTGCGCCAGCAGCCACAGCCCGGCCACAGCCGAGGTCACAAAGGTCTTGGTCGCCGCCACGCTCAGCTCAGGCCCCGCATGGATATCCAGCGTGTGATCCGCCGCCGCCGCCAGCGGCGAGGCCGCATCATTGGTCAGCGCAATCGACAATGCGCCATCCCTGCGCGCACTGTCCGCCATCGACACGATGTCCGGGCTTTTGCCGGACTGCGACACCGCGAGGCTCAGCGCGCCCTTCAGGCGCAGCGGCGCCTTGTAGATTGAGGCCACCGACGGCCCGACCGACGCAACAGGCACCCCCAGCATGATCTCGCTGGCGTATTTCAGATAGGTGCAGACATGGTCGGAGGAGCCGCGCGCCACGGTCACCATGACATTCGGATCAAGAGCGCGCGCAGCGTCTGCGACGGCCTCAATCTCAGCCCGGCCATGGCTCAGCAGCCGGTCCACAGCTGTCGGGATCTCGTCGATCTCGCGACGCATTTTGGTGATATCTGTCATGGTCCCCTCCTCAGGGTCGCCAGGTTAGGTCGTCCCGAGCCGCAGCTCGGCGACAAAATCATAGGCATCGCCGCGATAGATCGAGCGGGTGAATTCGACCACGCGCCGGTTGCGCAAATACGATGTCCGCACGATGCTCAGCCCCGCCATCCCAGGCTCCACCCCCAGCATCTGCGCCTCTTGTTCGGGCAGGTTGATCGCCGAGATCCGCTGCAAAGCCCGCACCGGACGGCTGCCGGATTGCTCCAGAACCTCATAAAGCGAGCCTTGAACCGCCTGCGGATTGGGCAGGATATCCACCGGCAGCGACGCGCGCTCAATCGCCATCGGGCGCCCATTGGCCCGGCGCAGACGCGCGATCCGGGCAACCGCCTCGCCGGAGGTCAGCGCCAGCGCCATCACCTCTTCCGGTGACGGGGTGTGAATGCCGCGTTCCAGCCATTCAACGCTGGTGTCATATCCGCGCCGCTCCATATCCTCGGTAAAGGAGGTCAGCTGCGACAGCGATTGCTCCACCTTGGGCGTGCCATCCGCCACAAAACTGCCAGAGCCCTGCCGCTGCACGATAATGCCGCGATCCACTAGATCCTGCATCGCACGGCGTACGGTGACCCGCGAGAGGCCGGTGAGTGTGGCAATTTCCCGCTCCGCAGGCAGCGGCGCGCTTTTGGGGAGGAGCCCGGTTTCAATGCCATCCTCAATGCGCTGGCGCAGCCGCACATAGCGAGGACCGGCCGCATCGTCCAGCCAGGCGGCCGGCGTCAGGAATTCCTCAACCGTCATACTGCCTCCTGCGCAATCTCGCGGGCAAATCGGCGTGCCAGCTCCAGCGCGCCATCCAGCGGCGAGCCTTGTGCCCTCCGAAGATAATCCGCCACGTCCGCGGGCAGATAGGCGGCGTATTGCGCGGCGACCCCCCCGATATGGTACACAGGTTCCTCAGGACGACGCCCCAGCGCCTGCAGACCGTTGCACAGATACTCTGCGCCCTCCGCCATCAGCCGCCGCCCCGCCGCATCACTCTCCGCCGCAGCCTTGGCCACGCGCGGCGCATAAGCGCCAAAGGCCACCGGCCGCGCGGTCTGGGCAAAACGGACAATCCTTGCTGTCTCATTGGAAAAGTCGCGCAGACAGTTGCGCAGCAGCGGGGTCATCGGCTCAACCCCTTCGGCAGCCTGCAGGGTCAGCTGCAACACACGCCGCCCCAGCCAACCGCCCGAGGCCTCATCCCCCAGAACCGTACCATGGCCGCCAATAAGCGTAACCTGTCCGGCCACCTGACGCCCGAGGAACGACCCGGTGCCAACCCCGATGAGGCTGGCGGTCTCTTCCCCCAATGCGCCCACCACAGCGGGCATGCGGTCATCTTCCACCCGGACATGCGCCTGTGGCAGGGCCTCCGCGACACGCGCGGCAGACTCACGATCTATGACACCAGCCAGTCCGGCATAGACCGGAATCTGGTAAAAATCCTCATCAGTCAGTCCCGACTGCCGCCGCAGATCCGTCAATCCGCCACGCAGGGTCTCAACGGCCTGATCGGGCGCCGTATAAACATTGGCGCTGCCGCCGGTCACCACCAGCTGCTGCGGCGGTGTCGCTCCTGATTTCAGCAGGGCAAAGCGGCAGGAGGTTCCCCCTCCATCCACGGCGATCAGATATGGAAAGCGCGAGTCGGTCATACAATACCTATAAGATACCTTTCACGCAAAATAAAGACCTCTCTAACAGCAAGATTACCATTCGACCGGGTAATTAGCTGAATATACCGCAAAAAGCCTTTACACAAATTAAATGGTAGACAAGTGGTATTGTATAGGTATTAAATACTTCTCATTCACCTGAGGGGGAGGAATCACATGGCATCGAGGAGCGACCAACACTCCGCAGCCAGCAAACCGGCACAGGCCGAGGCGCAAACAGAGACGCTGCACCCTGATGCCCAGGGGCTGGATCTGCGCGCTGACGCGGAGATCCTCGACACCCTGCTGGACGGTCAGCTGCGCGCATTGGAAGCTGTGGCCAGCGCCCACACTGCGATCGCAGCCGGTGCAGCCCTGCTGACCAGCCGTCTGCACAATGGCGGCCATCTGCATTACGCAGCCGCAGGATCCTCTGCCCTGATGGCGCTCGCCGATGGAGCAGAACTGCCCGGGACATTCGGCATCAGCGCCGACCAGATTTCCATTCACATGGCGGGGGGCATCCCTGCGGACGGGCGCATGCCCGGCCACACCGAAGATGACGCTGAGGCCGGCGCCAAAGCCGCCACCACTGTGACCACAGATGATGTGGTTATCGCCCTTTCGGCTAGCGGCAGCACCCCATTCCCGATGAGCTTTGCCCGGACGGCGCAGGCCGCCGGGGCCAAGGTGATCGCAATCGCCAACAACGCCGACACGCCGCTTCTGAACCTGGCCGATGTGGCGATCTGCCTGCCCACCCCGCCGGAGGTCATCGCAGGATCGACCCGTATGGGGGCCGGCACCGCACAGAAGGCCGCGCTCAATATGATGTCCACGCTGGCCGGTATCCGGCTGGGGCATGTGATGGACGGCATGATGGTCAACCTCATCGCCGACAATGCCAAGCTACGCCAGCGCGCCATCCGCATTGTCAGCACCCTCACCCGGCAGGACGCCGAGGCCGCAGCCCGGGCGCTGGATCAGACCGGCGGCGCGGTAAAGCCCGCCATTCTGCTGCTGCAGGGGGCCGCCTCACCCACCGCGGCAGAAACTCTGCTGCGCCATCACAAGAACAACCTGCGAGCCGCGCTCGCACAGGTGTAACGGTCGGCCACGCGCCACCCAAGAGGTCACCAAGACCCTGATTACAAATACCAACATGCAAACTGGGAGATACTGAATGACACGGAAACTCTTTACCCTCGCGCTGCTCGGCTCGACCGTGATCGGCGGCGCCGCAGCTGCTGAAGACGTGACGCTGACCATTGAGAGCTGGCGCAATGACGACCTCGCCCTTTGGCAGGACAAGATCATCCCCGCCTTTGAAGCGGCCAACCCCGGCATCAAGCTGAAGTTCACCCCCTCTGCCCCGGCAGAATACAATGCGGTGCTGAATTCCAAACTGGATGCGGGCAGCGCCGGTGACCTGATCACCTGCCGCCCCTTTGACGCCTCGCTTGGTCTTTATGACAAGGGCCAGTTGGCGGACCTCTCTGATCTGAACGCCATGGGCAGCTTCTCCGATGTCGCCAAATCCGCCTGGCAGACCGATGACGGCTCCGCCACCTTCTGCGTGCCGATTGCTTCGGTGATCCACGGCTTCATCTACAACAAAGACGCCTTTGCCGAGCTGGGTGTGAATGTGCCCGAAACCGAAGATGAGTTCTTTGCGGCGCTGGAAAAGATCAAACAGGACGGCAACTACGTGCCTCTGGCGATGGGCACCAACGACCAGTGGGAAGCCGCCACCATGGGCTACAACAACATTGGCCCGAACTACTGGAAAGGTGAGGAAGGCCGTCTTGCCCTGATCGCAGGCGAGCAGAAACTGACCGATGATCAGTGGGTTGCCCCCTATGAGACCCTGTCGAAATGGGGCGCGTACATGGGCGACGGCTATGAGGCGCAGACCTATCCTGACAGTCAGAACATCTTCACCCTAGGCCGGGCCGCAATCTATCCGGCAGGCAGCTGGGAAATCTCCGGCTTCAACACTCAGGCTGATTTTGAAATGGGCGCGTTCAAACCGCCGGTCAAAGCCGCAGGCGACACCTGCTACATCTCGGATCACACGGACATTGCCGTGGGCCTGAACGCCGCCTCCCCCAATGCCGAGGCGGCCAAGACCTTCCTGAACTGGGTCGGCTCGGCTGAATTCGCCAGCATCTACGCAAATGCGCTGCCAGGCTTCTTCTCGCTGTCGAACCATGAGGTCGCAATGGAGGATCCGCTGGCGCAGGAGTTCGTCTCCTGGCGTGGCGAGTGTGAGAGCACCATCCGCTCCACCTATCAGATCCTGTCGCGCGGCACGCCCAACCTCGAAAACGAGACATGGGGCGCCTCCGTTGCTGCGATCAAGGGCACCAAAGCGCCTGCTGATCTGGGCGCAGAACTGCAAGAGGGTCTGGCCAGCTGGTACGAACCGCAGAAGTAAGCGCGCCACCACCTGACTGACCTGACACTCAGGCGTCCGGGCGGCCCCATGCGGCCCGGACCCGCCGACAGATGGGACACATCATGCAAAATACCTCTCATAAACCGCGCAGACGCTGGCATATTGCCGTTTTCCTTGCGCCCGCTGTGCTGGTCTACACCGCCATCATGATTTTCCCACTGTTCAATACTCTGCGGCTCGCGCTCTACAGCGAAAGCGACCAGATCCGCCAGTTCGTCGGCCTTGCCAACTTCGAGACCCTGTTTTCCAATCCCAACTGGTCTGAACAGTTCTGGAACGCGCTTGGCAATAACTTCTGGTTTTTCTTTGTTCACATGCTGGTGCAGAACCCGATCGGGGTGGCATTGGCGGCGATCCTCAGCCATCCCCGGCTGCGCTTTGCAGCGCTCTATCGTACGGCGATCTTTGTGCCCACAATCCTCAGCTTTGTCATCGTCGGCTTTGCCTGGAAACTGATCCTCTCGCCGATCTGGGGCATCACACCGGATCTCCTGGACGCCATCGGCCTGAAATGGCTGTTCGCACCCTGGCTTGGCAAGGAAGACTACGCCCTGACCACGCTGGCGCTGATCTCCGTCTGGCAGTTTGTCGGCATCCCGATGATGCTGATTTACGCAGCCCTTCTGTCGATCCCGGAAGAGGTGATCGAGGCGGGCGAGGTTGACGGCATCACCGGAATGGCCGCCTTCTGGAAGATCAAACTGCCGCTGATCCTGCCCTCCATCGGGATCATCTCAATCCTGACATTTGTCGGCAATTTCAACGCCTTCGACCTGATCTACACCACCCAAGGCGCGCTCGCTGGGCCGGACTTCTCCACCGATATCCTCGGCACCTTCATGTATCGCACCTTCTTCGGTTTTCAGCTGCAATTGGGCGATCCGCATATGGGATCCGCGATTGCCACCGCCATGTTCGCGATCATCCTGATCGGTGTCTGTATCTATCTCTTCGGCATCCAGACCCGTCTGCGCCGCTACCAGTTCTGAGGATCGGACGATGAACAAAGCCCGCTCAAACCCGTTCAACAGCATCCTCGCGCATGGCGCGCTGATCACCTACACGCTGATCGCCCTGTTTCCGGTCTTCGTCATTCTGGTGAACAGCTTCAAAACCCGCAAAGCGATCTTTCGCGACCCGCTGGGTCTGCCCACATCAGACACGTTTTCGATGGTCGGCTATCAGACCGTCCTGAAGCAGGGGGACTTCTTCCTCTATTTTCAGAACTCGATGATTGTTACCGTGGTCTCCCTCGCACTGGTGCTGCTGTTTGGCGCCATGGCCGCCTTTGCCCTCGCGGAATATCGGTTCAAGGGCAATATGCTGCTTGGCCTGTACCTCGCCCTTGGCATCATGATCCCGATCCGCATCGGCACCGTCGCCATTCTGGAGCTGATGGTGGACACTGGCCTCGTGAACACGCTGACTGCGCTGATCCTTGTCTATACCGCGCAAGGGCTGCCGCTGGCGGTGTTCATCCTGTCGGAATTCATGAAACAGGTGAGCGACGATCTGAAAAACGCAGGTCGCATCGACGGGCTGTCGGAATACACCATCTTCTTCCGACTGGTCCTGCCGCTGGTGCGCCCAGCCATGGCCACCGTCGCGGTTTTCAACATGATCCCGATCTGGAACGATCTCTGGTTCCCGCTGATTCTGGCCCCGGCCGAGGAGACCAAGACGCTGACATTGGGCAGCCAGGTCTTCATCGGGCAGTTCGTCACCGACTGGAACGCCGTGCTATCCGCCCTGTCAATGGCCATTCTGCCGGTGATGGTGCTCTACGTGATTTTCTCACGCCAGCTCATTCGCGGCATCACTTCCGGGGCGGTCAAATGACGCTGCCGCGCAAACCATCCCCCTGCCCGGTCCTGATGCCGGGCCGCGCCGGACCAGCCCCCCAAGATGGCAGACCTCTGTCATCTCCTGGTCCGGCGCACTCAACCGCTGTGCAGCTGAACCGCCATTCAGGAGACAGCCAATGACCCGTGTTCTGATTGCTGGCCTCGGCAACATGGGGTTTTCCCATGCTCTGGCTCACCACCACGATGACACCGCGCAGATCGTCGGCCTCGTCAACCGCTCTGGTGGCGCCGCGCAGGCTCCCTTGCAGGACTATCCGGTTTTTAGCGATTTCCATCAGGCGCTGGCGCGAAGCAGACCCGATCTGGTGGTCATTGCCACCTATTCAGACAGTCACGCCGCTTATGCCATCGCCGCGATGGAGGCCGGCGCGCATGTGTTTGTCGAAAAACCGCTGGCCACCACGGTTGCTGACGCCCGCGCTGTGACCAACGCCGCCCGCCGTCTGGGGCGCAAACTGATGGTGGGCTATATCCTGCGCCATCACCCCAGCTGGCTGCGTCTGATTGCTGAGGCCCGCGATCTCGGCCCGCCTTATGTGTTCCGCATGAACCTCAACCAGCAGTCCGATGGGCCGACATGGGACACCCATAAAGCGCTGATGCAGACCACCTCTCCGATCGTGGATTGCGGTGTGCATTACGTCGATGTCATGTGCCAGATCACCGATGCCACGCCCCAGCGCGTTCACGGCATCGGCCTGCGCCTGTCCGACGAAATCGCCGAGGATATGTATAACTACGGCCAGTTTCAGGTGAGTTTCTCCGACGGCTCCGTCGGCTGGTACGAGGCCGGTTGGGGTCCGATGATGTCGGAGACCGCCTATTTCGTGAAAGACGTGATTTCGCCGAATGGCTCCGTCTCGATCACCGAAACAGACAGGGGCGGCTCGGACGATGTGGATGGCCATACCGCCGTCGGCAGCCTGATCGTACATCGCAGCGCGCAAGGCATCCCCGACCGCCAGATAGACCTCCCCGACGAACCCGACCATGACGCCCTCTGCGCGGCTGAACAGGCCCATATGCTGCGCGTCATTGCCGACGACCTCGACATGGAGCGGCATATGCAGGACGCCGTTGCCTCGCTGGCGATCTGTCTGGCCGCCGACCAGAGCATCCGCAGCGGCGCGCCTGTCGATCTGACATCTGACCTGACAGAGGCCGAGGCCACAGCGCCCGCCTCTCCATCTCTGCCCCCGAAGACCTGAAGGATTACCGCCATGACTGCCCTACAGCTCACCAATGTCTGCAAGTCCTTTGGCCCGGTCGAGGTGCTGAAAGACATCAACCTCACCGTCGAAGACGGCGAATTCGTGGTCTTTGTCGGCCCCTCAGGATGTGGCAAATCCACCCTCCTGCGGGTTATCTCCGGGCTGGAGGATGCCACCGCAGGCGAAATTTCCATCGGCGGCCAGACTGTCACCACCACGCCACCCGCCAAACGCGGCATTGCCATGGTGTTTCAGTCCTACGCGCTTTACCCGCATCTTTCCGTGCGCGAAAACATGGCGTTGGCGCTGAAACAGGAACGCCAGCCCAAAGAGGAAATCACCGCCCGCGTCGCCGAGGCCAGCCGCATGTTGTCGCTGGAAGACTATCTGGACCGCCGCCCCTCCGAACTCTCCGGCGGCCAACGCCAGCGGGTCGCCATTGGCCGCGCCGTGGTGCGCGAACCGAAACTGTTTCTCTTTGATGAACCGCTCTCCAACCTTGATGCGGCCCTGCGCATGAACACACGGCTGGAAATCGCCCGGCTGCACCGGCAGCTGTCGGCCAGCATGATCTACGTCACCCATGACCAAATCGAGGCGATGACACTTGCCGACAAGATCGTGGTGCTGCGCGATGGCCGTATTGAACAGGTCGGCACGCCGATGGAGCTTTACAACAACCCCGCCAATCGCTTTGTGGCCGAATTCATCGGCGCGCCTGCGATGAATTTTGTGCCGGCCCTTCGCCTTGGCGGCACTGCCGGTCAGTTCATCGGCATCCGCCCGGAATACGCCCGCATCAGCCCTGATGGCCCCCTCGCGGGGGAGGTGATTCACGTGGAGAAGCTGGGCGGAGATACCAATATCCTCGTCGACATGGGCGAGAACCTCACCTTCACGGCGCGGCTTTTTGGCCAGCATGACACCGATGTAGGCGAGACGCTGCAATTCGATTTCGACCCTGCCAACTGCCTTACCTTCGACGCTGCGGGACAACGTATCTGATCGCGCGCTGCTGCGCGCGCTCTTGTTTCAGGCACAGCTCACCGGACCGATCTATTGGGCCTATTCCGGCGGCCTGCTATATTAGGGCGTTACAAATACACATGTTAGCGCTAACTAGACGGCAGCGGTGCCCCGGAGTGATTCGCAACTGGATGGATCACAACTGGGCAAGACCAACCGAGGGAGACCGACGATGACGCAGACCTGGCAACTTCTGGCAGAGCACCACGCACAGACTGCCGATACCGCGCTGCTGTCGCTGTTTGACGCGCCCGACCGGTTTCAGGCTTTCTCTGTCGAAACCGACGGTCTGCTTCTGGATTATTCCAAAACCGCGCTGGACACCACCGCGCTCTCGCTGCTCGAGCGTCTCACCGCTGAGGCGGGCCTCGCGGATCGCATCAGCCAGATGTTCCGCGGTGAGAAAATCAACCCCACTGAAGACCGCGCCGTGCTGCACACTGCCCTGCGGGCGCAGACCGATACCGCGATCAAGGTCGATGGTGACGATGTCCTGCCTGCCATCCGCCAGACTCTGCAACAGATGGAGAGCTTCGCCGAGGCGCTGCGCGATGGCACCCTACGCTCCAGCACCGGGGCAAAATTCACCGATGTGATCAACATCGGCATTGGCGGCTCTGACCTTGGTCCCGCCATGGCGACCCTGGCACTGGCGCCCTACCACGACGGTCCGCGCTGCCATTTTGTGTCCAATGTGGATGGCGCCCATATCGCCGACACGCTGAAGGGGCTGGATCCGCAGACCACATTGGTCATCATCGCCTCCAAGACCTTCACCACCATCGAGACAATGACCAATGCACGCACCGCGCTGGATTGGCTGCGCGCCACGCTGGGAGAGGACACCTCCGCCCATCTGGCCGCCGTCTCCACCGCGCAGGACAAAACCGCCGCCTTTGGCATTGCCCCCGAACGGGTCTTCGGTTTTGCCGATTGGGTGGGCGGGCGCTACTCGCTCTGGGGACCGGTGGGTCTGCCGATCATGATCGCCATCGGGGCGGAGGATTTCCGCCAGTTCCTGTCCGGTGCCGCTGCGATGGATGCGCATTTTCGCACTGCACCGTTCCGCGAGAACCTGCCGGTGATGCTCGCGATGACCGGCATCTGGCACCACAATATCTGCGGCTACGACAGCCGCGCGATCCTGCCCTATGACCAGCGTCTGGCCCGCTTCCCCGCCTATCTCCAGCAGCTGGATATGGAAAGCAACGGCAAGAGCGTCGCATTGGATGGTAACCGACTGCCGCGCGACTCTGGCCCGATTGTCTGGGGCGAACCCGGCACCAACGGTCAGCACGCCTTCTATCAACTGCTGCATCAGGGCACCCGCGTGGTGCCTGCTGAATTCCTTATCGCGGCCGAGGCGCATGAGGGGGATCTGACCCATCACCACCAGCTTCTGATCTCCAACTGCCTCGCCCAGTCCGAAGCGCTGATGCTGGGCCGCTCGCACGCGGACGCCCGCGCCATCGCCGCCAAACGCGGCTTCACCGGTGAGGCATTGGAGCAGATGGCCGGGCACCTGTCCTTTGCCGGCAATCGCCCCTCTGTGACCCTCGCCTATCCGAAACTGACGCCCTTTGTGCTTGGCCAGCTGATCGCGCTTTATGAGCACCGCGTCTTTGTCGAAGGGGTGATCTGGGGGCTGAATTCCTTTGACCAATGGGGTGTGGAGCTGGGCAAAGAACTGGCCGTCAGCCTGCTGCCGCTGGTCGATGGCTCCGCCCCGCCCGAGGCTTACGAGGCCAAAGACGGCTCCACCCGGGGCCTGCTGTCCAAACTTACCTGATCCGCCCGCCGCCCTTCCGCCCCCTCAGCTGACAGAGAAAAAGCCATGGTATCCCGCGTCATTCCCGTCCAGTCCTTTGACCTCGTGCTGTTTGGTGCGACCGGGGACCTCGCCCGCCGCAAGATCCTGCCCAGCCTGTTCCACCGTTTCCAGATCGGACAGTTCTCTGACGATTGCCGCATTATCGGCACCTCGCGCAGCGAAATGGACCGCAAGGGATTCCAGGAGATGGTCGCCGACGCCATCCGCACCTATGGCCAGCCGGGCGAGACCAGCGACGACGAAATCGCAGCCTTCGTGGAACTGCTGCACTACACCGCTGTAGACGCGCGCGGCGACAACGGCTGGCAGGCGCTTGGCGATCTGCTGCGCGATGATGCCATCCGCGCCTTCTACCTCTCCGTCGGGCCCAGCCTGTTCCCCGATATCGCGGGCCGTCTGCGCTCCACCGGGATCGCCACCCCCGACAGCCGTATCGTGTTGGAAAAACCGTTCGGCCATGATCTGGCCTCAGCCCAGGCGCTGAATGCCGCCCTGCGCGCCAATTTTGAAGAGCACCAGATCTACCGGATCGACCATTATCTAGGCAAAGAGACCGTCCAGAACCTGATGGCCCTGCGCTTTGCCAATTCGCTCTTTGAACCCCTGTGGAACTCCTCGCACATCGACCATGTGCAGATCACCGTTGCCGAGAGCATCGGCGTCAAAGGGCGCGGCGAATATTACGACAAATCCGGCGCCATGCGCGATATGGTCCAGAACCACCTGATGCAGCTCTTGTGCCTCACGGCGATGGAACCTCCCGCCCGCTTCACCCCCAACGCCGTGCGCGACGAGAAGGTCAAGGTGATCGAGGCGCTGAACCCTGTCGCCCCGGATCAGATTGCGCGCGGTCAATATCGCGGCCCGGAGGGGGACTCCTACCGCGATCATGCAGGCAATCCCGCCAGCACCACCGAAAGCTTCATCGCGATGAAGGTGGAGGTCGCCAATTGGCGGTGGGCCGGCACGCCGTTTTACCTGCGCACTGGCAAATGCCTGCGCGCCCGCGAGTCGGAAATCGCGGTGTTCTTCCGCGATCCACCGCACAACATCTTTGCCGAGGACACCGGCACCGGCGGCATCAAAGGCAACGTGCTGGTCATTCGCCTGCAACCGGACGAGGGCATCACCCTGCGCACTACGATCAAGGATCCCGGCCCCGGTGGCATGCGCCTGACCGGCGCCAATCTCGACATGACCTTCGCCGACAGCCTGCCAGAGGCCGGACGCCCGCAGGATGCCTATGAACGGCTGATCATGGATGTGATCCGGGGCAACCAGACCCTGTTCATGCGCGGTGATGAGGTCGAGGCCGCCTGGGCCTGGGCCGATCCGATCATCGCGGGCTGGGCCGACAACAGCAATGACAGCCCACAGCCCTATGATCCCGGTAGCTCCGGGCCAGAGGATGCGCTGCTGCTGATGCACCGCGACAACCGACGCTGGCGCGGCATCGGCTCCTGAACCTGCTTGTTCTCGCTCCCGACACGATCCGACCAACCGGCACCTGACTGACTGAAAGAGGCACCTGATGCGTTTGAACCAAACAGTCCGCGACGTCACAGACCGAATTATCGCCCGCAGCGCCAAACCCCGCGCTGCCTATCTGGCCCGGATGCGCGCGGCCAAGGGCAAAGGCCCTGCTCGCGCCCATCTCTCGTGCAGCGGTCAGGCCCATGCCTATGCCGCCACCGGTGAGGATCAGATGCCCCTCGCCGAAGGCACCGCCGGGCACCTCGGCATTGTGACCGCCTACAACGATATGCTCTCGGCGCATCAGCCGTTTGAAACCTACCCGCAACGGATCCGCGACGCGGTGCGACGCGTTGGCGGCACGGCGCAGGTCGCAGGCGGCGTGCCGGCCATGTGCGATGGCGTCACCCAGGGCGAGGCGGGAATGGAGCTGAGCCTGTTCTCCCGCGACACCATCGCCATGGCCACCGGCATCGCCCTCAGCCACAATGTCTTTGACGCCACCGTCTACCTCGGCGTCTGCGACAAGATCGTGCCGGGTCTGGTCATCGGCGCGCAGGTCTTTGGCCATCTGCCCGCCGTGTTCCTGCCCGCCGGTCCGATGACCTCCGGCATTTCCAACGACGACAAGGCCAAGGTCCGCCAGAAATTCGCCGCCGGTGAAATCGGGCGTGACGAGCTGCTCAAGTCCGAGATGGCCGCCTATCACGGCCCCGGCACCTGCACCTTCTATGGCACCGCCAATACCAATCAGATGCTGATGGAATTCATGGGTCTGCACCTGCCCGGCTCCTCCTTCGTCAATCCAGGCACCGATATGCGTGCTGCCCTCACGGAGGAAGGCGCCCGCCGTGCCCTCGCCCTCAGCGCGCTTGGCAATGATTATACGCCGGTCTGCGATATTCTGGATGAACGCGCCTATGTGAATGGCATCGTCGGGCTGATGACCACCGGCGGCTCCACCAATCTGCTGATCCACCTGATCGCGATGGCTCGTGCTGGTGGCATCATTCTGGATTGGCAGGATTTCTCTGACCTCTCTGACGTGGTGCCGCTCTTGGCGCGGGTCTATCCCAACGGTTTGGCCGATGTGAACCACTTCCATGCCGCAGGTGGACTGGGCTATGTGATCGGCCAGTTGCTGAACTCTGGTCACCTTCACGCCGACACCCGCACGGTCGCAGGCAGCGGACTGGAGAGCTACACCGCCGAACCCTTCCTTGGTGACGATGGTCTGGTGTGGAAACCCGGCGCCGCCGAGACCCTCAACGACAAGATCATTCGCCCGGCCAGCGACCCCTTCCAGCCCACCGGCGGGCTTTCCCGCCTGTCTGGCAACCTCGGCACCGGCGTGATGAAAATCTCCGCCGTCGCGCCCGAACATCGCGTGGTCGAAGCCCCGGCCCGTGTGTTCCACGACCAGGAGGAGGCCAAGGCCGCCTTCAAAGCGGGTGAGCTGGACAAAGGCGACGTTGTCATCGTGGTCCGCTTCCAGGGGCCGAAGGCCAACGGCATGCCGGAGCTGCATTCGATGACGCCCTTCCTCGGCATCATGCAGGGGCGCGGTCAGAAGGTGGCGCTGGTCACCGATGGCCGCATGTCCGGCGCCTCGGGCAAGATCCCCTCCGCCATCCATGTGGTGCCGGAAGCGCTGGATGGCGGCGCAATCGCCAAACTGCGTGACGGCGACATCGTGCGGGTTGATGCCCTCACCGGGACGCTGGAGGTTCTGAGCGAGGGGTTTGATGCCCGCGAGCCAGTGGTCGCCGATCTCTCCGCCTATCAGCATGGCACCGGCCGCGAGATGTTCGCGCTATTCCGCAATGCCGTCACCTCTGCCGACACCGGCGCCACCGTATTCTCGACCTTGACCGGAGACTGACCCATGGCCATCACCCCACAAGACGCCAGCACCCGTGCCCGCGAGATCTGCCAACTGGCCCCCATCGTGCCGGTTCTGGTTGTCCATGACGTCGCCCACGCCCGCCCGCTGGCAGAGGCGCTGGTCGCCGGTGGCCTGCCCGCGCTGGAGGTCACCCTGCGCACCCCCGCCGCGCTGGATGTGATCGCCGAAATGGCGACGGTGAAAGGCGGCGTTGTTGGTGCAGGCACGCTGGTCACGCCAGAGGATGTCACCCGCGCCGTCGCTGCCGGGGCACAGTTCGGCGTCTCCCCCGGTGCCACCGACACGCTGCTGGACGCGGCGGAAGCCGCAGGCCTGCCGATGCTGCCCGGTGCTGCCACCGCCTCCGAAGCGATGCGCCTGTTCGCGCGCGGCTATGACATGCTGAAACTCTTCCCGGCTGAGGCCTCAGGCGGCGCGCCCGCGCTCAAGGCCATTGGCGCCCCGCTGCCGCAGATCAGCTTCTGCCCCACCGGCGGCGTCAGCCCGGACAATGCAAACAGCTACCTGTCGCTGTCCAACGTGGTCTGCGCCGGTGGCAGCTGGGTGGCCCCGGCGAAACTGATTGAGGCAGGTGACTGGGACGGCATCCGCGACCTCGCCCGCGCCGCCAGCCAACTGCCACGCTGACCGCGCAGGCCCGACAGCAACACTCCCGCAGCCCTGTGCAAACGGCGCTGCGGGATGGCCACGGCTATACCCCGCTCAAAGCGGGTGGATCAGGCCGGATGACCGCTGGATTTTGGCGCATCGTCGCAAATCTCATACCAGCCGGGCTTCTCCGACACGAATTCATGAAACCGGTTTCTGGTCGAAATCTCGCTGTCCAGCGCATTTGCGGCAATCGGGAAACTGTCCTCTTCGGATAGGATTTCACCAAGCGAGCTGCCGCAGATCCTACAGAAACATCTCCCGTATTTATACGGCGCGCCCGGCTGGTAGAGGGCCACCTGATCCCTGCCCGCGACCCAGGTCAGATCTTCCCGTTTCACAAAAACGATGGTGCTCGCCCCCGCCTTTCGACAGCGCGAACAATGGCACGTGCCCATCATGCTTGGCTCCGCCTTCAGTCGGAATTTAACCGCTCCACAGCAACAGCTCCCGTCAATCATCACATCAATCCTTCGCTGCACAACTCACAAGAACAATACATGAACATTCAAGTTCGGACAATCCCAAACGCAACGCACCACACCGGCGGTCACGGCTTGGTGGCGCCTCAACAAATCTGGCATTGATGGGGATTGGACCGAGCGCCTTAGCCCTTCAGTTCATCGCGCCAAGGCGGATTTGCACCGGGACGGGATACCGTGACAGCCGCCGCCCGCGCGCCATATCCCAGACAGGCGCGCAGCTGTTCGGGATCCATCTCACCGCAGGCCGCATCCGCCAGCACGCCAGCCTCGCTCGCTGCGGCCAGAAAGCCTGCATTAAACGTATCGCCAGCCCCGACAGTATCCGCAACCACCGCCACCTGCGCAGGAACCTCGACCGTGGGGCCGGACCGCAGGAACCCCTTCGCGCCCTTGCTGCCCAGCGTCAGGATCACCAACCCTGGCCCCCTCCCGGTCTCCCCGGTCAGAACCTGACGGATTTTCTCCTCAATCGGTGCATCGCCGGGATAGATCCAGTGCAGATCCTCATCCGAGACTTTGACAATCCCGGCCCCCGCCACCATCGCCGCCAAGCGGCTGCGATAGGCCGTCTCATCCTTGGCAAACCCGGCCCGCACATTGGGGTCGATCATGATGATCCGGCGCCCCCGCTCGCGCGCCGCCAGCGTTGCATAGGTCTCCGCCGCAGCGCCATTGCACAGAGAAATCCCGCCAAAGAACAACGTCTCCACATCCTCAGACAGCTCCGGCAACCTGTCAGGACGCAGGCTGGCCCCGGCGGAATTCTCGTCAAAGAAATGATACTCCGCATGACCGTCACGCAGATGCACAAAAGCCAGAGTAGAGGGCTGATCCGACCGTTCGGCAAACCCGTGATCCACATGTGACGCCGTCAGGGCCGCCGCCAGTTGCTGGCCGAACAGGTCGCGCGACAGGCCGGTGAACAGGCCGGTTTCCTGCCCCAGCCGCCCCAGCGCAATCGCCGTATTGAACACCGCGCCGCCGCAATGGGGTACAAACCCGGTCTGCGCCTCTGCGCCATCCATGGTGGCCACGCCCCCCGCGACCGGCGCCGGGATCATGTCGATCAGCGCCTCTCCACAACACAGGATCATTCTGTCTTACCTCTCCAGATCACATCCACAGGCAGGGCGGCGGCGGCCACACGATCTGCATTGGCCAGGTCATTGCCCTCCGCCCGCGCTTCTGCCTCAGCATCGCTCAGGCCATGGGCCTGCCAGCGTGCCACAAGCCGCTCGCGCAGCATCTCGCGCGGGACATCGACCCGCACCGATACATCCCACAATGCCGCCAGATCACGCCAGCCCGGCGCGTCAAACATCAGATAATTGCCTTCCACCACAGCGACCTCAACACCTGCATCCACCCGTGCGGCGCCTGCGATGGCAATGTCCCGTGCGCGGTCGAACTCGGGGTAAATCACCTCTTCGTCTACCGCCATGGCCTCTATCAGCCGCTGAAACCCCGCCCGATCAAAGCTCTCCGGCGCGCCTTTCCGTGCCAGCAGATCCATCTCCGACAACAACCGGTTGTCCAGATGAAACCCGTCCATCGGCACCACCGCAGCTGACGTCCCCTGCGCACAGAGCGCCCGCACCAGCAGCTCTGCGAGGGTGGATTTGCCACTGCCCGGCGCGCCTGCCAGCGCAACCAGTCGCCGCGCCCGACCGGGCCGACATGGCAGCGCCTCAATGGCAGTGACCAGATCCGCCAGTGATGTCACCTCCTGCGTCATGCCGCCGTCAGATCCTCGGACGGCACCTGCGCGCCGGTCATATACGCCACCGCATCCGACATGCTGTGCTGTTTGGGATCAATCACGCAGAGCCGCTTGCCCAGCCGGTGCACATGGATGCGATCCGCAACCTCAAACACATGGGGCATATTGTGGCTGATCAGGATGATCGGAATGCCACGTGATTTTACGTCCTGGATCAACTCCAGCACCCGGCGGCTCTCCTTGACACCCAGCGCCGCCGTTGGCTCATCCAGAATGATCACCTTGGAACCAAAGGCCGCCGCCCGCGCCACGGCTACGCCCTGACGCTGACCGCCCGACAGGGTTTCCACCGCCTGATTGATGTTCTGGATCGTCGCCAAGCCCAGCTCGTTCAGCTTGTCACGGGCGACCTGCTCCATGCGGGCGCGATCCAGCTGCCGCAGCAGATTGCCCCGCCAACCGGGTTTGCGCAGCTCACGCCCCATGAACATATTGTCGGCAATCGACAGCGCAGGCGACATTGCAAGCGTCTGATAAACCGTCTCGATCCCCTCTTCACGCGCATCAATCGGCGATTGGAACGCCACCTTGCGCCCCTCCAACCAGACCTCCCCCGCATCCGGGATCACCGCGCCGGAAATCGCCTTGATCAGCGAGGATTTCCCGGCCCCATTGTCACCGATCACCGCAAGGATCTCTCCCGGCATCAGATCAAAATCGCAATGGTCCAGCGCCGTCACACGCCCGTAACGCTTCACCAGACCGCGGGCTTTCAAAATAGGTTCCATCAGACAGACACCTTTCTGATCCATTGATCCACGGCCACCGCCGCAATAATGAGAAGGCCAATCAGCAGATAGGTCCACTGTGCATCCGCCCCCAACAGGCGCAGCCCAAGGGTAAAGACCCCGACAATCAGCGCCCCGAAAAACGTCCCAAGGATCGACCCGCGCCCGCCAAACAGCGAGATCCCCCCAATCACCACCGCTGTGATGCTCTCGATATTCGCCAGCTGGCCCGAAGTCGGCGACACCGATCCGATCCGCCCGATCATCGCCCAACCGGCAAAGGCGCAGATCAGCCCCGACAGCATATAGACCGAGATCAGCACGCGGTTGACCTTGACTCCCGACAGCTCCGCGGCCTCCGGGTCGTCGCCCACCGCATAGACATGCCGCCCCCAGGCCGTGTGGCGCAGCACATAGGCCAGCAACAGCACCAGAACCACCATGAAGATCACCCCATAGGTGAACACCGCGCCGCCGATTTTGATCTTCTCGCCAAACAGCTGCAACAGCGGCGCCTCGGCGGCGATGGTCTGGCTGCGAATGGTCTCATTGGCGGAATAGAGGAAATTCGTCGCCAGCACGATCTGCCACATGCCCAGCGTCACGATGAACGGCGGCAGCTTCATCCGCGCCACCAGCCAGCCGTTGATAAATCCGCAAAGCGTGCCGCAGATCAGGCCAGAGGCCACCGCCACCTCAACCGGCAACCCGTAGCGAAATGTGAATTGACCCATCACCACCGAACTCAGCACCATGATGGCGCCCACCGACAGGTCGATCCCCGCCGTCAGGATCACCAGCGACTGCGCACAGGCCACGATGCCGACAATACCGACCTGTTGCAGGATCAGCGTGAGCGCAAAGGGGGAGAAAAACTTACTCCCCAGCAGCAGCCCAAACACGATCACCGACAGCACCAGCACAATCAGCGGCACCAGCGATGGCGTCACATGCAGAAGATGCTGCAATCGGCTGATAAAGGAGGCCTCTCCCTGGTCAAAATCCGCAACGGCCTCGGGGCTGCCGCTGGCCGCCGCTTCATAGCTTTGGGGCGTGGTCATATCTGTCTCCGTAACATCCGGCATCCGGGCGGGTCGCATGGTCCCGATCCGGGGATTGAACTGCGGGTCAGATCCGCAGCGGTGCAGAGGGGGCGATGTTGCCACCGCCCCTGTCTATTTCAGCACCCACGATCTGCTCGATGGGTTGGTATGATCGCCTGCGAGATATGCCTGCGTATCCGGTGGCGCTGCCAATCCGTCGTCAAGAGGTCAGGCCGAACCGGATGCCCGGACTTAGCCCCAGCAGAGGTTGGTGCCCTCATCGGTGTTGATGCTCTCGACGCCCTCAGCAGGCTGATCCGTCACCAGCGCCACGCCGGTGTCAAAAAACGCCTTGCCCGGTGTCGGTGCTGGTTTCTCGCCAGTGCTGGCCCAGGCGCTGATCGCCTCGATCCCCTTGGAGGCCATCAGCAGCGGATATTGCTGCGAGGTCGCGCCAATGACACCATCCTTGATGTTCTGCACACCAGGGCAGCCGCCATCAACAGAGACGATCAGCACGTCATTTTCACGCCCGATCGCCTTCAGCGCCTCATAGGCCCCCGCAGCGGCAGGTTCATTGATCGTATAGACCACATTGATCATCGGATCCTTGGCCAGCAGGTTCTCCATCGCGCGGCGACCGCCTTCTTCGTTACCTGCGGTGATATCATTGCCGACAATGCGCGGATCAGTCTCGTCGCCCCATTTGTTGGGATCGCCCAGATCAATGCCAAACCCCTGCAGGAATCCCTGATCGCGCAGCACGCCCACCGTGGGCTGGCTGACAGCAAGATCCAGCATGGCAATCTTTGCATTGGCCGCCTCATCGCCCAGGCTTGCTGCTGCCCATTTGCCGATCAGCTCACCGGCCAGAAAATTGTCGGTGGCAAATGTGGCATCGGCGGAATCAATCGGCTCCAGCGGGGTATCCAGCGCAATCACCACCAGACCAGCGTCGCGCGCCTGCTGCACCGCCGGCACAATTGACGAGGTATCGGAGGCGGTCAGCAGGATGCCCTTCGCCCCATCGGCGATACAGGTCTCAATCGCCGCAACCTGGGTTTCATGGTCGCCATCCACCTTCCCGGCAAAGCTTTTGAGCGTCATGCCCAGCTCTGCCGCCTTGGCCTCGGCGCCCTCTTTCATCTTGACGAAAAACGGATTGGTGTCGGTCTTGGTGATCAGGCAGGCCGTCACGCCCTCCGCCGCAAAGGCGCTGCCAGACATGGCCGCAAATCCAAGCGCGGTTCCCAATAGCAATTTCTTCATGATGTCCTCCCTCAGCATCATAACGCACAAACAAACACAGGACGGGCCAGCCGTCGTGTCGCCCATAGAGGGCCGTGATTCTGACCTCCCTGTCAATAAGTAAATCAACTTGACTTATTAAGTCGATATCCGCACTTTCCTCAGGTCTCAAAGCGTGATTAGGGTCCGCCGCATGGAACAAGAGCAAGCCAGATCCCTGACCGGCGGTGTCAATCAGACCGGTGTCCGCGTGTTCAACGAACGGCTGATCCTGTCTCTTCTGCAGCGCAACGGGGCGATGCCCGGCAGCGCGTTGGCGCGGGGGACAGGCCTGTCGCCACAGACTGTCTCCGTCATCCTGCGCAAGCTGGAAACCGATGGGCTGCTCAGGCGTGGCGAGACCCAGCGCGGCCGGGTTGGCAAGCCGTCGGTGCCCATGGGTCTCAATCCTGACGGCCTCTTCTCCTACGGGCTGAAGATCGGCCGCCGCAGCGTCGAGGTGCTGTTGATGGATGTCTGCGGTGCGGTGCGCCAGCAGCTGCGGCTGCGCTACCCCTACCCCACGCCCGCGGTGGTCTTTGACTTCCTGCGTGACAGCATGCGCCAGATCGAGGCGGCACTGCCGCCAGAGCTGCACCCGCGCATCTGCGGCATCGGCGTTGCTGCCCCCTTCCAGCTCTGGACCTGGCATGCCCAGATCAACGCCCCCGCAGAGGCACTAGCCGACTGGCAGACGGTTGATTTCACATCTGAAATTGCGCGCTTTAGTGCCCTGCCCGTGCATGTGGTCAATGACGCCACCGCCGCCTGCCGCGCCGAACATATGTATGGCCGGGGCAAGGCCTATCGCGACTACGCCTATTTTTTCGTCGGCGCCTTCATCGGTGGCGGCGTGGTGCTGAATCACCGGGTGCTGGAGGGCAATCAAGGCAACGCCGGCGCGCTTGGCTCCCTGTCGATGCTTGGCCCCGACGGGCAGGAGGCAAAGCTCCTGGACCTTGCCTCCATCCACCTCCTCGAACAGCGCCTGCGCGATGCGGGCAAGGATCCCGGCCAGCTCTGGCAGCTGCCGATGCATTGGTCCGGATTTGACGCCGAGGTCACCCCCTGGCTGGATCAGGCCGCAGACGCCATCGCCCGCGCCAGCCTCGCGACCTGCGCGGTGATGGATTTCGAAGCGGTACTGATCGACGGCGCCCTGCCCGACACCATCCGCGCGGCTCTGGTCGACCGCACCCGCACCGCTTTGGCGGCTCTTGACGCCCGCGGTCTGATCCTGCCCCGCATCGAATGCGGCGCCATCGGCCCCAACGCCCGCGCCATCGGCGCCGCCAGCGGCCCGATCATCTCCCAATATCTTCTGGACACCAATTCCGTCTTCAACGCCGCCCTGTGAAGGGGCTGCTCACCCCGGACAGTTGCGCGCAAAGACGTCGTTCAGATACGATTGATCGTTGATGACAAACTGTGTCTCCCCAACCCGCTCAAACCCCTGTGATAGGTAGAACGCCTTGGCCGGGGTGTTTTCGGCATTGCTGGCCAGCCAGACACGCGCCACGCCCTCCTCCGCACAATGGGCCAGACCCGCGCGCAGCAGTGCAGCCCCAATGCCCCGCCCATGGTGGCGTGGCTGCACATACAGCGTCGTGATCTCCACGTCCGAACAGCCCGGTGTCGGCCCCGGACGCCCGCGACTGATGCGGACATAGCCATCAATGCCAACCCGGTTCTGCGAGACAATGACATGCTCCTGCGGATCAGCAAGCGTCTCGGCAAACCGCGCGGTCGTCAGCTCCGCCAGCGCATAATCGGCGAAGAACCCGCTCACCCCCTCGCGCAGATAGGTCCCGATCCAGACCTCCAGCGACAGCGCCGCCAGGCTGGACGCATCCGCCATATCTGCAACCCGCAGAGTAAGATCTGGGTGGTTGGTCAATTGAATGGTTCCTTGGTTGGCAAACACCGTCGCGCGCGCAGGTGGAATGGGCAAGGATCACACCCACGACCCGCCGTGGTATTGAGGGAGGTGCGCGGCCTTTCATCCCGATAAGCGAAGGCCTACGCCCTCAAATCTCCTCCACATCCATCACCCCGTCCAGCGATTTCAGCGCGCCTTTGATCTGGGGGTTGATGGGGAAGGGCTGGCCCAGATCCATCTCAACATCACCGGGCAGGCCGGGATCCTGCAGGTACATATAAACCTCCCCTCGCGCGGCGTTGCGGGCGGCGGATTTGGCATCCTCCAGCACCTGTGCCACCGTCGCCACAGCGCTCGCCTGCGAGATATAGACCCGCAGCGAACTGCGTCCCGCATCGGCAATCGCCGCATCCACCGGCCCGACAGAGCGCACCAAGAGCTTCAGCTGATCGCTCTCCATCGTGGCCTCTGCGGTGATCACCACCTTGGCGCCGGTTTCCAGAAATTCACGTGATTTCTCCAGCACTTCAGAAAATAGCGTGACCTCATAGCCCCCGCTGGTGTCCGACAGCTGGGCAAAGGCAAAGCGGTTGCCGCGGGCCGATTTACGCTCCTGCCGACCGGCGACAACACCGGCCATCTTGGCCATGAACGGCCCGCGCTCCGCCTTGGCCGTCACCTCGTCCAGCGTCATCACATCCTTGCGTTTCAGCGCAGGCATATAGTCGTCCAGCGGATGACCCGAGAGGTAGAACCCAATCGCCTTGAACTCCTCCGACAGCCGCTCAGCAGGCAGCCAGTCCGGGGTGCCGGGTAGACGCGGCTCTGGCAGATCCTCCCCCGCCTCACCGAACAACGACACCTGACTGGAATTGCGCTGGTCATGGACGGCGGAGGAATAATCCACCAGCGCGCCGAGGCTTTCAAACACCCGACGGCGATTGGGGTCCAGCTGATCAAAGCCCCCGGCCCGCGCCAGCATCTCCAGCGGGCGTTTGCCGACCTTTTTCAGATCCACCCGGCGGGCAAAATCAAACAGCGTGGCAAAGGGCTTGTCCTCACCGCTCTCACGCCGCGCCGCGGTCACCAGACGCATCGCCTCCACCCCGACGTTTTTCAGCGCGCCCAGCGCATAGACCAGCTCCCCCTTGACCACATTGAATGTCGCCTCTGAGCGGTTCACACAGGGCGGTACATAGGGCAGGCGCAGGCCTTTCTTGACCTCTTCGAAGTAGATCGCCAGCTTGTCCGTCAGATGGATATCGCAGTTCATGACGCCGGCCATGAACTCCACCGGGTGGTTCGCCTTCAGCCAGCCGGTCTGATAGCTGACCACCGCATAGGCCGCCGCGTGGGATTTGTTGAAGCCGTAGTTGGCAAATTTCTCCAGCAGGTCGAAAACTTCCGACGCCTTCTTGGCCGGAACGCCGTTTTCCGCTGCACCTTTTTCAAACTTCGGACGCTCGGCGTCCATCGCCTCCTTGATCTTTTTACCCATGGCGCGACGCAACAGGTCGGCGCCGCCCAGCGTGTAATTCGCCATCACCTGGGCGATCTGCATCACCTGTTCCTGATAAACGATGATGCCCTGGGTTTCCTCAAGGATGTGGTCGATCAGCGGATGCACCGACTGGATCTTGCGCAGGCCGTTCTTCACCTCGCAATAGACCGGGATGTTCTCCATCGGGCCCGGACGATACAGCGCCACCAGCGCCACAATGTCTTCGATACAGGTGGGTTTCATGCGCTTCAGCGCGTCCATCATGCCGGTGGATTCCACCTGGAACACCGCCACAGTCTTGGCCCGCGAGTAGAGATCATAGGTGACCGTGTCATCCAGCGGGATGGCGTTGATCTGGTTCTCCGCCCCCTCCGGCGGATCATAAAGCTGGGTGCCATCGGCGGCCACATGCAGATCACGGCCCGACTGGAAAATCAGATCCATCGCGTTCTGAATGACGGTCAGCGTCTTTAGGCCAAGGAAGTCGAATTTGACCAGCCCTGCCTGCTCCACCCATTTCATGTTGAACTGGGTCGCGGGCATGTCCGAGCGCGGATCGCGGTAAAGCGGCACCAGCGCATCCAGCGGTCGATCGCCAATCACCACACCCGCCGCGTGGGTGCCCGCTGATCGCAACAGTCCCTCAACCTGCATGCCGTATTTCAGCAGCCGGTCGACAACCTCTTCGTTCTCCGCCTCCTCGCGCAGCCGCGGCTCTTCGCGTAGACTGTCCACGATAGACATCGGCTTCACGCCCTCGACCGGGATCAGCTTCGACAGCCGGTCCACCTGGCCATAGGGCATTTGCAACACCCGCCCCATGTCGCGCACCGCCGCCTTCGACAACAGCGCACCAAAGGTGATGATCTGCCCAACTTTATCGCGGCCATATTTCTCCTGCACGTATTTGATCACCTCCTCCCGGCGATCCATGCAGAAGTCGATGTCGAAGTCCGGCATCGACACCCGTTCCGGGTTCAGAAAGCGTTCAAACAGCAGCGAATAGCGCAGCGGATCAAGGTCGGTAATCGTCAGCGCATAGGCCACCAAGGAGCCCGCACCGGAGCCCCGCCCCGGCCCCACCGGTATATCGTGATCCTTGGCCCATTGGATGAAGTCGGCAACAATCAGGAAGTAGCCCGGGAACCCCATCCCCTCGATGATGCCCAGCTCGAAATCAAGCCGCTCTTGGTATTCCTCGACGCTCACCGCATGGGGGATCACCGCCAGCCGCTGCTGCAGGCCTTCATTGGCGATGCGGCGCAACTCTGCAACCTCGTCATCGGCAAACTTCGGCAGGATCGGATCGCGCCGATACGCCATGAAGGCGCAGCGTTTGGCAATCTCCACCGTGTTCTCAATCGCTTCGGGCAGATCGGCAAACAGCGCCACCATCTCTTCCTGGCTCTTGAAGTAATGCTGCGCCGTCAGACGCCGCCGTGGTTCGGCCTGATCGACATAGGCGCCCTCAGCGATGCAGATCATCGCGTCATGGGCCTCATACATTTCTGTGTTCGGGAAATAGACGTCATTGGTGGCAACCAACGGCAGATCCATGGCATAGGCCATTTCCACATGGCCGCGCTCGGTCGCCTGCTCCGCCTCTGGTTGGCCATGCTCTCCGGGATGACGCTGCAACTCCACATACAGACGATCCGGGAACATCTCTTTCAGCCGCTGCATCAATGCTTCAGCCGCCGGACGCTGCCCCATCTGCAACAGCCGCCCCACCGGCCCGTCCGGCCCGCCGCTGAGGCAGATCACATCTTCAGAATGCGCCGCAAGCTCCTCCAGCGTCACATGCGCCAGCTCACTGCCTTCGCGCATGTAAAGACAGGAATTCAGCTTCATCAGATGCTCATAGCCGGTCTCGCTCTGCGCCAGCAGCACCAGCGGAGCGGGCGGTTTTGGCCGCTCCCCGGGGGCCGGCTCAGTGAACCGCAGATCCACCTGACACCCCATGATCGGTTGCACCCCGGCCCCGCTGGCCCCAACGGAAAATTCCAGTGCGGCAAACAGGTTGTTGGTGTCGGTCACCGCAATCGCGGGCATCTCGTGTTTTTTACAGAGATCCGGCAGCTTCTTCAGCCGCAGCGCGCCTTCCAAGAGCGAATATTCGGTATGGGTGCGCAGATGAATGAATCGGGGAGCATTTGTCATGCCGCCAAGCTACCGCCAGCACCGCCAAGGTTAAAGCGCTTCCACACGCGGGTGACCAACTTCCGGCGCACCGCAGGCTTTTTCAATTGCCGTAAAATTGGGCGCTTATTATTCCGCTTTCTTTGAAAGTCTTATCAAGATCCGCCCGAAGCCCTGCGACAATCCGGCATTAAACCCTTCAAAAATAACGGCATACACCGGCACACAGCAAGGATCTTGCGCCGTCGCCCCGCTCCATGGCAGAGTCACTTTTCCTTGCCAGAACAACAGCCTGCTTTCTAGGCTATCGGCAACAGATCTACCAAGGCCCGCCATGTCTTCTACGTCGCATCGAAGGGATGGCACCAAGGGAAAACCAGAGTAACGCGACGGGTTTCTGACATGACAATCACCTTTCGGCTGAACGGTGAAGAGGTCGCGCTGACGGAGGTTTCTCCGACGGCGACACTGCTGGACTGGCTGCGCGAGGATCGCGGCCTCACCGGCACCAAGGAAGGCTGTAACGAGGGCGACTGCGGCGCCTGCACTGTGATGGTCACCGATGACCACGGCGCCAAGCCGCTCAACGCCTGCATATTGTTCCTGCCGCAACTGCACGGCAAGTCCATCCGCACCGTCGAAGGGGCCGCAGGCCCCGATGGCCAGCTGCACCCCGTCCAAGAGGCGATGATCACCCACCACGGCAGCCAATGCGGTTTCTGCACCCCGGGGTTCATCATGTCGATGGTGACCGCGCATAAGAACGGCGCGCAGGATCACGATGACCAACTGGCAGGCAATCTCTGCCGCTGCACCGGCTATGCCCCGATCATCCGCGCCGCTGAGGCCGCCGCTGAGGCGCCGATCCCCGACTGGATCCACAGCGAAGACGCGATCAACCTCTCCGAAACAGGCGGTGATGTCACGTCCTTGCGCCCCACCTCCGCCGACGCGCTGGCCGCCGCCTATGCCGCGCGGCCCGAGGCGACGCTGATTGCGGGCGCCACGGATGTTGGGCTCTGGGTGACCAAACAGCTGCGCGATCTGCCGGATGTGATCTTCCTTGATGGTTGCGAGGATCTGAAGCAGATCACCAAGCAGCCCGACGGCAGCCTGCGCATTGGTGCGATGGTCGACATGAACCGCCTGCGCAGCGCGCTTGCCGCGCGCCATCCGTCTTTTGGCGAAATGCTGCGCCGCTTTGCCAGCCAGCAGGTGCGCGCCGCCGCCACCATTGGCGGCAATATCGCCAATGGCTCCCCCATCGGGGACAATCCGCCTGCGCTGATCGCCCTTGGCGCGACACTGCACCTGCGCTGTGGGGATACCCGCCGCAGCCTGCCGCTTGAAGAATTCTTCATCGACTACGGCAAGCAGGACCGCCAGCCCGGCGAATTTGTTGAGGCGATCACCCTGCCTGCACTCCCGGAGGGTCAAACTGATGCCCTGCGTGTCTATAAGCTCTCCAAACGGTTCGATCAGGATATCTCTGCCGTTCTGGGCGCCTTCAACCTGACCGTTGAGGACGGCCAGATCACCGCGGCCCGCATCGCCTTTGGCGGCATGGCAGGCGTGCCCAAGCGCGCCAGCCATGTGGAGGCCGCGCTGATTGGCCAGCCCCTGTCAGCTGCCACGCTCGCCACCGCGCGGGGCGAATTTGCCCGCGACTTCACCCCGATGAGCGATATGCGCGCCTCTGCCGACTATCGGCTGGAGGCGGCGGCAAATATGCTCGCTCGCTATTTTGACGATCTGGGCCAGCCGACCACCCCCACCCATGTGCTGGAGGTGAAGTGATGGCTGTTGCAAAACCCCTTCCCCATGATGCGGCACGGCTGCATGTGACCGGTCAGGCGCGCTATGTGGATGATATTCCGGCGCCGCGTGACACGTTGCATCTGGCCTTTGGCCTGTCGACAGTGGCCCACGCAGACATCACCGCACTGGATCTGGAGGCCGTGCGCCAAAGCGATGGCGTGGTGGCCGTGCTCACCGCTGACGATCTGCCCTTTGACAACGACGTGTCGCCCTCGGCCCATGACGAGCCGCTCTTGGCCAAGGGGGCTGTTCACCATATCGGTCAGCCGGTGTTTCTGGTGATCGCCACCTCACATCGTGCGGCACGGGTTGCGGCGCGCAGGGGTCAGATCAGCTACGCCGAACGCCCGGCTCTCCTGACGCTGGAGGACGCGCTGGCCGCAGACAGCCGGTTTGAGGACGGCCCCCGCATCTACACCAAAGGCGACGCCGACAGCGCCATCCAGACCGCCGCGCATGTGGTTGAGGACACGTTTGACATCGGCGGGCAGGAGCATTTCTACCTTGAAGGTCAGGCCGCCATGGCCCAGCCGCAGGAAGACGGCGGCATGCTGGTCAACTCCTCAACCCAGCACCCCACCGAAATCCAGCACAAGGTGGCCGAGGCCATCGGCCTGCCGATGCACGCCGTCCGGGTTGAGACCCGCCGCATGGGCGGTGGCTTTGGCGGCAAGGAAAGCCAGGGCAACGCGCTGGCCGTGGCCTGCGCCATCGCTGCGCGCGCGACCGGGCGCACCTGCAAGATGCGCTATGACCGCGATGATGACATGACCATCACCGGCAAGCGTCACGCCTTCCGCATTTCCTATCGCGCGGGCTTTGACGCAGAGGGGCGCATTCTGGGGGTTGAATTCACCCATCTGGTTGATTGCGGCTGGGCACAGGATCTGTCGCTGCCGGTCGCAGACCGCGCCATGCTGCACAGCGACAACGCCTATCTGATCCCCGCGATCCGCATCGAAAGCCACCGGCTGAAAACCAACCGTCAAAGCGCCACCGCCTATCGCGGCTTTGGCGGTCCACAGGGCATGGTCGGCATCGAACGGCTGATGGATCACGCGGCCCATGCCCTGGGTCTGGATCCGGTCGCGCTGCGCCAGCGCAACTATTATGCGCCGATGCAATCCGCCACCGCGCCAGCGGGCGCGCCCCACGACAGCTCTGTCCCCGCGCCGGATGCAGCAAGCGATCTTGCCACCCGCGGTGCCCCAGCAGACTCAACCAATGTCACCACACCCGCCGCAGATGTGCAGACCACCCCCTACCATATGCCGGTAGAGGACTTCGTTCTGCACGAGCTGACCGCAGAGCTGCTGGACACATCAGACTACGCAACCCGCAAGGCGGAGATCGCGAAGTGGAACGCCGATAATGACCGCCTCAAGCGCGGGATTGCGTTTTCGCCGGTGAAATTCGGCATCTCTTTCACGCTGACCCATCTCAATCAGGCGGGTGCGCTGGTGCATGTCTATCAGGACGGCTCAGTCCACCTAAACCACGGCGGCACCGAAATGGGCCAGGGCCTGTTTCAGAAGGTGGCTCAGGTCGCGGCCAGCCGCTTTGGCATCTCGCTGGACAAGGTAAAGATCACTGCCACCGACACCGCCAAGGTGCCAAATACCTCGGCCACGGCAGCCTCCTCCGGCACCGACCTCAATGGCATGGCGGTGAAGGCCGCCTGTGACACCATCCGCGACCGCATGGCGGCCTATCTCGCGGAGCGCTATCAGCAGCCAGTCGCAGCCGTGCGGTTTGAGGACGATCGGGTCATCATCGGCAGCGAAGAGCTGAGCTTCGAGGCGGCGGCGATGGAATGCTACACAGGCCGCATCAGCCTGTCGTCTACCGGGTATTACAAGACCCCGAAACTGGAATGGGACCGCATTCAGGGCAAGGGGCGCCCGTTCTTCTACTTTGCGTATGGCGCGGCGATCACCGAGGTTGTGGTCGATCGGCTCACTGGCGAAAACCGTATCCTGCGGGCCGATGTGCTGCATGATGCGGGCGCCTCGCTGAACCCCGCATTGGATATCGGGCAGGTGGAAGGCGCTTATGTGCAGGGGGCAGGCTGGCTCACGACAGAGGAGCTGGTCTGGGATCAGACCGGCAATCTGCGCACCCATGCGCCCTCCACCTACAAGATCCCCGCCTGTTCCGACCGCCCGGATGTGTTCAATGTCGCGCTTTGGAATGGCGAGAACCGCGAGGACAGCATCTATCGCTCCAAAGCGGTGGGGGAGCCGCCCTTCATGCTGGGGATCTCGGCCTGGCTCGCGCTCAGCCATGCGGTGGACGCCTACGGTGGCGGCTATCCGGCGCTGAATGCGCCCGCAACGGCGGAAGAACTCTGGCGGGCAGTGCGCCGCATCGCGCCGGAGGCCTGAGCGATGGGGTTTGATCTGCAGGATCTGAGCCGCCAGATTGCGGCGCATGGACCGGTGGTGCGGGTGGTGATTGCCGCCATCCGCGGCTCCTCCCCGCGTGAGGTAGGCGCGGCGATGCTGGTCTGGAAAGACGGCCAGTCCGGCACCATCGGCGGTGGCGCGTTGGAGCATGAGGCGGCTGAGGCGGCTCGTGCCCAGCTGGCGACGGGTCGGATGCGGCAGCAGACCACCCGCGCACTTGGTCCCGACCTGGGGCAATGCTGCGGCGGGTCGGTGACACTGTGGAGCGAGTTGTACCGCGCTGAGGATCTGAAGCAGTTGGACGACGAGGTGATCCTGCGGGCGCTGCAGACGGATACGGGCGAACCGCCGCTTGCCCTGCGGCGCAAACTGGCGCTGGCCCGCAGTCAGGGGCAACGCCCCGATCCGCAGCTGAGCGATGGCTGGCTGCTGGAACCTGTGCACCGCCCTGAAACCCCGCTGTGGATCTGGGGGGCGGGCCATGTGGGCCGCGCCCTCGTCGATGTGCTGGCGCCGATGCCGGATCTGGATATCACCTGGGTCGATACCGGGCCTGAGCGCTTCCCCTCTGACAGTCCTGCGGCTGTCACCACCGTGCCCGCAGCGGAGCCTGCGGCATTGGTGCCCCATGCCCCTGAAAATGCACGGCATTTGGTGCTTACCTATTCCCATGCGCTGGATCTGACGCTATGCCACGCCCTGTTGCTGCGCGGCTTTGCCTTTGCCGGGGTGATCGGATCTGCCACCAAATGGGCGCGGTTCCGCTCGCGGCTCAGGGAACTGGGCCACAGGCCGGATCAGATCGCCCGGCTGACCTGCCCCATTGGCGATCCCGCCCTTGGCAAGCATCCGCAAATGATTGCGGTGGGGGTTGCGGCAGAGCTTTTGCGCCTGGGCGCCACAGACGAGTTGAAGAAGGACAGACGCGCGTGACCCAACCTCTCCTGAGCCTGCAAGGTTTGACAAAGGCCTATCCCGGTGTTGTTGCCAACGATACGGTCTCCTTTGATATCGGCGCGGGAGAGGTTCACGCCCTGCTCGGCGAAAACGGCGCCGGGAAATCGACGCTGGTCAAGATGATCTATGGGCTGGTGAAGCCCGACAGCGGCACCATGCTGCTGCGCGGGGAACCCTATACCCCCGGCGAACCGCGTCAGGCCCGCGCCGATGGCATTGCCATGGTGTTTCAGCATTTTTCGTTGTTCGATGCGCTGAATGTGGCGGAAAATATCGCCCTTGGCATGGAAAACCCGCCTGCGATGCGCGATCTGGCCAGCCAGATCCGCCGGGTCTCGGAAACCTACGGCCTGCCGCTGGATCCCTACCGCACGGTGGGCGACCTCTCTGCAGGCGAACGTCAGCGGGTGGAGATCATCCGCTGCCTGCTGCAGGACCCAAAGCTGTTGATCATGGATGAACCCACATCCGTGCTCACCCCGCAGGAGGTGGAGATCCTGTTTCAGACTCTGCAGAAGCTGCGGTCCGAGGGCACGTCGATCCTCTATATCTCCCACAAGCTGGAAGAGATCCGCACGCTGTGTGATCACGCCACCATTCTACGGCTGGGCAAGAATGTGGGGGAATGTGTACCGGCTGAGACCTCCGCCCGCGATATGGCGGAGATGATGGTGGGCACAGCGCTGCAAACGCCGGAACGCTCTGGCCGCGCGCTTGGCGATGTGGCGCTGGATATCAGCGGGCTGTCGGTGCCTGCGCCCTCTGCCTTTGGTACCGCACTGAAGAACGTGCATATGACCGTGCGCAAGGGAGAGATCCTCGGCGTGGGCGGGGTTGCGGGCAACGGTCAGGACGAACTACTGGGCGTGCTGTCGGGCGAGACCACAACCGCCGCCGATGCGGTCACGCTGGGTGGCGCCCCGATTGGCAACCTCGGCCCCGTGGCGCGCCGCCGGTTGGGTATTCTGGCCGCCCCGGAAGAGCGTCTGGGTCATGCCGCTGCGCCGGATATGAGCCTGACGGAAAATGCCATGCTGACCGCCGCCACCCGCGAGGGGCTGGCGAGCCGGGGTTTCCTCAAATGGGGGCTGGCGCAGGAGTTCGCCGAGAAGGTCATCAAGGACTTCGACGTCCGCACACCTGGCCCAGAGAATGCCGCGCGCTCTCTGTCCGGGGGCAACCTGCAGAAATTTGTCATTGGCCGCGAGGTCCTGCAACGCCCGGAGGTTCTGGTGGTGAATCAGCCGACCTGGGGTGTGGATGCCGCCGCCGCCGCCGCGATCCGCCAGTCGCTGCTGGATCTGGCCGCCGGGGGCACCGCCGTGATCTGTATCAGTCAGGATCTGGATGAACTGATGGAGATCGCCGACAGTTTTGCCGCCCTGAACGAGGGCCGATTGAGCGCACCGCGCCCCACTGCGGGTCTCAGTGTCGATGAAATCGGCCTGATGATGGGCGGCGCCCACGGCATGGAGGTTGCGCATGTCTAGCCTCGCGGCCGGGCGCACGCAGTCCAACCGCAGCGCAGGCTGCCGGGTTCGGAGTGTGAGTATTTTTGGAAAGATGACAGGCACGCAGGCACAGATCTGCGACCGGGGGGAACGATAGGAATGATCCGGCTAGAAAAGAGACCACAGCCATCGCGCGTCTGGTCGATGGCAACGCCGCTGGTGGCGGTGCTGGCGACGATGATTGCGGGCGGGCTGCTGTTTGCCGCCCTCGGCAAAGATCCGGTGGCGGCGATCCGCACCATCTTTTGGGACCCGTTGTTTGGCGAATTTGCCTTCTACTACCGCCCGCAACTGCTGGTGAAGGGTGCGCCCCTTGTGTTGATCGCCATCGGCCTGTCCTTGGGCTTTCGTGCGGGGATCTGGAACATCGGCGCCGAGGGTCAATACATCATGGGCGCCATCTGTGGCGCCGGGGCCGGCCTTGCCTTCTACCCGTCGGATTCGGTCCTGATCTTTCCGCTGATGGTGGTGGCTGGCGCGCTTGGCGGCTGGGCCTGGGCGATGATCCCGGCCGTGCTCAAGACCCGCTTTGGCACCAATGAGATCCTGGTCTCGCTGATGCTGGTCTATGTGGCCGAGCAGTTCCTCGCCTCGGTCTCGCTTGGCCTGTTGAAAAACCCCGAGGGCTTCGGCTTTCCCGGCTCGCGCAACCTGCAGTCCTGGGACAGCGCCCATAATGCCGAGCTGATCGCGGGCACTGGCATGCACTGGGGTGTTGTGGCGGCGCTGATTGCCGTGATCTTTGCCTATGTGCTGCTCAATCGCCATATGCTGGGCTATCACATCCGCCTGAGCGGCGAGGCCCCCCGTGCGGCGCGTTTTGCAGGTGTGAACCCCACCCGGCTGGTGCTGTTCTGCCTTGGCACCTCCGGCGCTCTGGCAGGTCTTGCGGGCCTGTTTGAAGTTTCCGGCCCCTCCGGTCAGATCTCCATTGATTTCAATGTCGGCTACGGGTTTACCGCCATTATTGTCGCCTTCCTTGGCCGGTTGCATCCGGTGGGTATTCTGTTGGCCGGCGGGTTGATGGCGCTGACCTATATTGGCGGCGATATCGCGCAGTCCAACATGGGCCTGCCCTCCGCCGCGATCCAGGTGTTTCAGGGGATGCTGCTGTTCTTCCTGCTGGCCTTTGACCTCCTGACTAATTTCCGCATCACCCTGCGCATGCGGGAGGTGGCGTGATGCCAAGGCCTGCATTCTGGTGGACCCTCGCGGTATTGGGCACCGTTCTACCCTGGCTGTTCTTTGCGTCATTCATTGCCCAGCACGGCCTGTCGCCTGTGTTGTTCATAATGGCACTGTTTGAGAATGGGGCTGCTGCGGGGTTTTCGACGGATATCCTGCTGTCGATCCCAATGTTCTGGATCTGGTCTTTCTTTGACGCCAAACGCGAAGGAGTTGACCTGTGGTGGCTGACCCTGCCTGCGGCCTTCACGGTTGGCCTCTCCCTTGCCTTGCCGCTCTATTTTGCCCTGCGTGAAACGAGGAACGCCTGATATGGATCTTTCTGCAATTAACCCGGTCCTGCTCATCGCCTCACTGATGGTGGCGGCCACACCGATCCTGATCGCTGCTATTGGCGAATTGGTGGTGGAGAAATCCGGCGTTCTGAACCTTGGCGTCGAAGGCATGATGATCACCGGCGCCATCGCCGGTTTCGCCACCGCAGTGGAGACCGGCTCCCCCCTGCTGGGCTTCTTTGCTGCCGCCTTTGCCGGGGCGGCGCTGTCGGTGCTGTTCGGTTTCCTGACCCAGTTTGCCAAGGCCAATCAGGTCGCCTCTGGTCTGGCGCTAACGCTGTTTGGTCTGGGGCTGTCAGCGTTGATGGGACAATCCTATGTCGGGGTGAAACCGCCGCAAATGGGCGATATCCATATCCCCGTCTTGAGCGATCTGCCGGTGGTGGGGCCAATCCTCTTTGGCCACGATATCATTCTCTATTTCGGCATCGCGCTCACCGCCGCTGTCTGGGCGCTGCTGAAGTTTTCCCGCGCCGGGCTGATCCTGCGGGCGGTGGGTGAAAACCACGACGCCGCCCATGCGCTGGGGTACAAGGTGATCCGCATTCGCCTGATGGCGATCCTGTTTGGTGGGGCCTGTGCCGGTGTTGGCGGCGCCTACATCAGCCTCATCCGGGTGCCGCAATGGACCGAAGGCATGACCGCCGGTGTCGGCTGGATTGCACTTGCGCTGGTGGTCTTTGCCAGCTGGAAACCCTGGCGCGCGCTGCTGGGTGCCTATCTTTTCGGCGGGGTCACAGTGGTGCAGCTCAATCTGCAGGCCGCAGGCGTTGCCATCCCGGTCGAGTATCTGGCAATGTCGCCCTACGTGATCACCATTATCGTGCTTGTTATTCTTTCCGCGGACAAGAGCAGCGCACCTGCCGCCCTTGGCCGCAATTTCCACGCCTCCCGCTGATCTGGCGGGTGGCGGAACCTCTGTCCAGGGTCCTCTCCTGGGCACAACAACCAAAACGGGGAGTCCGTAAAGATGAAACTGAATAAACTGCTGACCAGCGCCGCAGTGGCGCTTGGCCTGGCAACCGGCGCCGTGGCCGCAGACGACAAGACCAAAGTGGGATTTGTCTATGTTGGCCCGGTGGGTGATGGTGGCTGGACCTACGAACATGATCAGGGCCGCAAGGCCGTGGTTGCGGAATTCGGCGACAAGGTCGAAACCGTCTACGTCGAAAACGTGGCAGAAGGCCCCGATGCCGAACGTGTGATGACCCAGATGGCGCTGGAAGGCGCGGATCTGATCTTCACCACCTCTTTTGGCTACATGGATCCGACCATCAACGTCGCCAAGAAATTCCCCAATGTGAAGTTCGAGCACGCCACCGGCTATAAGCGCGCCGACAATGTCTCCACCTACTCGGCCCGTTTCTACGAAGGCCGCGCGGTACAGGGCCACATCGCGGGCAATCTCACCGAGAGCAATATCGTCGGCTATATCGGCTCCTATCCGATCCCCGAAGTGATCCGGGGTATCAACTCGGCCTATCTGCACGCCAAGAAGGTGAACCCCGATGTGGAGTTCAAAATCGTCTGGGCCTTCACTTGGTTTGATCCTGCCAAAGAAGCCGACGCCGCCAAGGTTCTGATCGAACAGGGCGCCGACGTGATCCTGCAGCACACCGACTCCACTGCACCGCAGGCCGCCGCGCAGGCTGCTGGCAATGTCTATACCTTCGGGCAGGCTTCCGACATGGCGGAATACGCGCCGAAACCGCGCGTGTCCTCCATCATTGATGACTGGGCACCCTATTACATCGCCCGCACCCAGGCGGTCATGGATGGCAGCTGGGAAAGCACCGACACCTGGGACGGCATCGGCGCCGGCATGGTGAAAATCGGCGAGATCACCGATGCGGTTCCTGCCGCCGTGAAGGAAGAGGCGCTGGCGCTGAAGGCCTCGCTGGCCGATGGCTCCTACCATGCCTTCACCGGTCCGATCAAAAAACAGGACGGATCCGACTGGCTGGCAGAAGGTGAGACCGCGGATGACGGCACCCTGGCGGGCATGAACTTCTTCGTCGAGGGCATTCAGGGCGATATCCCGCAGTAAGCTGCGGCGCCTCTTCAACGATGTAATGACACGAAAGGCCCGCCTCATCCGGCGGGCCTTTTTTTGTCGCAAGGAACGTCAATGATACCTGCGAGAGGAAGCCTCTCCGGGACAAACGACCTCCGCCTGTCACCTTTCCCAAAATACTCAAAATCCTAGGGCGCGGCTCAGGACCTCAGTCGCGATGAAACACCCGCAGCGCCAGCAGCACACGGGAACTGGCGGTCACCAGACACAGCGCGCCAAACACCCAGGCCATGGGGGCAAACCACGCAGGCAGCAGGCACAGGAGCACAAAGAAACCGATGGTCTCCGCCCCCTCCAACAGCCCGCCGGTGAAATAGAGCGTCTTCACCCCGCGCGCCGTGCTCTTCATCTTGTGTTTTTCCGCCAGCACCGCATAGCCCAGAAAACTGGTGCCGTTCACATAGAACGTCATCAGCAGGAAGGCGCCCGCCACCGCGTTCTGGCTTGGATCCGCCAGCACAAAGGCCAGCGGCACCGCGCCGTAGAACAGGAAATCGCAGGTGATATCGAGATAGCCGCCAAAATCACTTGGTTCACTGGCGCGGGCCACCGCACCGTCCAGACCATCCGCCAGCCGCGACAGCAGCAGCGGCAGCAGCGCCAGCGCAAACAGACCGCAGGCAATCATCACGGCCGACAGCAGCCCCAGCGCCAGCCCCAGCAGCGTCACCTGATTGGCGCTGATGCCGGCGCGGGCGATCACCTGCCCCTGCGCGTTCAGCATCGGATCAATCAGCGGGCGGATTTTTGAATCAAACATACTCTCCCCTACCCCGCACACCGGGGCTTTGCCACTCACGATTATGATAGGCGGAATGCGGGATTTCCCGCAGATATCTTTGCGCCAACATCTGACATTTTGCGCTTTTGGTTGCGGCGCACTCGTGCCACGCTGCGGCGCATGAGCACCAATCTGATCAGCCTAGACGGCACCCCCGCCAGCGCCCTTGCCTTTGGCACCATGCAGTTTGGCGGCCGTGCCAATGCCGCGCAATCAGCTGCGATGTATGACGCCTGCCGCACCGCCGGGATCACCCATTTCGATACCGCCTGGGTCTATACTGATGGCCAGAGCGAAGAGATCCTCGGCCAGTTGATCCGGGACGCCCGCGACAGCCTGCTGATCGCCACCAAGGTCGCCTATACCGGTGGCGCAGGCCGCGAGAATATCCGCCGCCAGCTGGATCAGTCACGGGCGCGTCTGGGGCAGGATATGGTCGATATCCTTTATCTGCACCGCTACGACGAAGAAACGGATCTGCGCGAAACGCTTGCCTCACTGGCGGAGCTGCGCGCCGCCGGGCAGTTTCGCTATCTCGGCCTGTCGAACTTTGCCGCCTGGCAGGTGATGAAGGTGATCATGATCGGACAGGAGTTTGATCTGCGCCCGGCGATCCTGCAGCCGATGTATTCGCTCATCAAACGTCAGGCCGAAGTGGAACTTCTGCCGATGTGCGCCGATCAGGGCATTGCCGTTGCCCCCTATTCGCCGCTGGGCGGCGGGATGCTGACCGGGAAATATGCTGCGGGTCTTGCGGATGAAACAACCGATGGCGGCAGCCGGGGCCGACTGGATGAGGATCCCCGCTACCGCGAACGTTACGGCCAGAGCTGGATGCTGGACAGTGCCAGCGCCCTTGCTGAACTGGCTGCGGAGCTGGGGGTGGAGCCTGCGAGCCTCGCTGTGGCCTGGGCGGCAGGCTATGGCGCGCAGGTGACGCCGATCATCTCTGCCCGCACGCTTGCGCAGCTGCGCCCCTCACTCGCGGCACTGGATATCGAGATGACGCCCGCGCTTTATGACCGCATCTCAGCGCTGTCGCCACGTCCGGCGCCGGCCACCGACAGACTGGAGGAACAGGCATGAGCACTCAGATCCCCGATGTGCTGATCATCGGCGGCGGGCTTGCGGGTCTTAGCGCCGCAGCCGCACTCAGCCCCCGACGCAGCACCCTTGTGCTGGAGAGCGAAAGCGCACTTGGCTATCATTCCTCCGGTCGCTCTGCGGCGATGTTTGAGGCCCATTACGGCCCCGGCCCGGTGCAGGTGCTGACACAGGCCAGCGAGGCCCATCATCGCATCAATGGCTATCTCAGCCCGCGTGGCATGATGCTGGTCGCAGGCCCCGATCAGGCAGAGGAATTTGCCGCTGACTGCGCCGCCCTGTCGCTGACAGAGATTCCCATGGAACAGGCGGTGCAGATGGTGCCGGTGCTGAACCCCGCCACAGTAGGCTTTGCCGCCTATCACGACACCGCCGAGGATCTGGATGCCGACCGGCTGCTGCAGGATTTCGCTAAGGTCACGCGCAGCCACGGCGGGGTGATCCGCACCGATGCGCAGGTGACAGCCATCCGCCACAGCGCTGCAGATGATCTTTGGGAGGTTGAGGTCACCATCGGCACGGGGACTGGCAGAACCACCGAAACCCTGCGCAGCCGCCATATCGTCAATGCCGCCGGTGCCTGGGCCGATGAGATCGCCGCGCTGGCGGGTCTCCCCCCGATTGGCCTGCAACCCAAACGTCGCTCCATGGCGCGGCTGCCTGCCCCCGGTGGCCACGATGTCACCCGCTGGCCGATGATCATGGGAGTGGGCGAATGCTGGTATGCAAAACCGGACGCAGGCAAGCTGCTGGTCTCCCCCGCCGATGCCGATCCGGTCGCGCCGCATGATGCCTATGCTGATGATATGGTGCTGGCCGAGGGGCTGGCCCGGTACGAAGAGATGGTCAGCGAGCCTGTCACGCGGGTAGAGCACAACTGGGCGGGTCTGCGCAGCTTTGTCGCTGACGGTGTGCCGGTGATGGGGCCCGACCCGGATCAGCCCAGCTTTGTCTGGTGTGCGGGTCAGGGGGGGTACGGCGTGCAGTCCAGTCCCGCTGCCGGACGCTTGATTGCCGACCTGATCACCGGTGAGACCCCGGAAATCGATGCGGCCACGCTGGCCGCTCTCAGCCCCGGACGGGTGCGCTGATGGCTGTGCGGAGCGTCCCCGGAGAAGCCTCCGTCGCGCTGCCTGAGGCGGGTGAGAAGCTGTTTGCCCCCTCTGCCGCGCGCAATCTGGAGCCGATTGCAGATCTTCTGGCCCAGATCGCCCCCCAGCCCGGCAGGGGGGAGGCCCCCCGCCCGCGCGCACTGGAAATCGCCAGCGGCACCGGCCAGCATATTGTCGGCTTCGCCCGCCGCTGCCCGCACCTGGACTGGTACCCCAGTGACGTGGACCCGGCACGATTGGCCAGCATCACCGCCTACAGCGCCGAGAGCGGGTGCACAAACATCGCCCCGGCCCGCCAGCTGGACGCCACCGAAGGGCCCTGGCCCGAGGATATGGCTGCCTTTGATCTGATCGTCCTGTGCAACCTGCTGCATCTGATCAGCACGTCGGAAGCCAAAGCGCTGATCCGAGGGGCCGCCGATCATCTGGCACCGGGCGGGCGTTTCGTGATCTATGGGCCGTTCATGCGCGCAGGTGAGTTGACCAGCGAGGGCGATCGCGCCTTTCACACCAAACTGAGCAGCCATGACCCGGAGGTGGGCTATAAGGATGATTTCGATGTGATGGACTGGCTACAGGCCAGCGGTCTGGAGATGGCTGAGGTCATCGAGATGCCTGCCAACAATCTGGCGCTGGTGGCCAGACGCAGCAGCTAGTCAGACCGCGAGTGGCCCAATTCGTTCGCTTAGTTTCGAGGTCAGATAGTGCCGCAGGCCACAGGGGTTTGGCCGGGCCCAATCGTCCATTCTACGCCCTGACCCACTGAAACCGACAAAGCCTAACCGTCCTCCGGTTTAAACGCCCTGGCGCTCAGCTTCACCTTTTCTCCACACGCCCTTGTGTCTCTCTCGACCTTCCCGTTGAAGAACAGCGTTTTGATGCAGCCGTGGTCAGTAATGATCCACTAGCCCAGCCATAATACCCGGCTCAACAGACTCAGCATCTTCCCATACGGCGTGACAACGTCAGAAACTGGCTGGGACCCATTCCCCAAGTTGGGGCCGATTTGTTGGGTGTTTCTCGCTGGTGTACCATCACGAGGGCCGATCAGGTGAGAGCTGGTATCCCTGAGGGATCGGGAGTCTCAAACCAGGTTTTGACACCCTTTGTTACAAGGGGGGGCATATGGATGCGCGGCGCCGGCTATTTGTCCCCCTTGGGGCGAGCAGGCCCTCGACAAGGACAGATTGAGGAGGCGAGCCTGCCAGTTGGCACCGTCTTCTCCACTGCCATGCATCGCCCAGCGATCAATTCACCACCGACCTACGCGTGCAACACACGATACTGTTGTAGCTGCCTTAGATGCGATCTTTCCTCCAAGGAAAAGCCCCGGCACATTGGCCGGGGCTTTGTTGTTTTAGTCTGCGCAAGAGAACCGAGAGGTCACCCGTTCTGGCGGATGGTTTCGTTCTTCGGATCATAGGGGCTGTCGCAGGTGACGACCGCATCCCACAGCTTGTCCTGCATCTTGACCTTCAGCTTGGTGCCTTCCACCGCGACGTCGGGCTGTACATAGCCCATGCCGATGGATTTTTCGAAGGCCACCGAATAACCGCCGGAGGTCAGGCGGCCAACGCGGGTTATGCCGTCTTCAGCATAAAGCGCCTCGTGGCCCCAGGGGTCAGCGTCCGACGGACCGTCGATCAGCAGGGTGCAGCACTTCACGCGGACGCCGGTCTCAACCAGCTTGTCCTTGCCGTGGAAGTCTTTCTCCAGATCAACAAAGCGCGGCAGGTCGGCTTCCAGCGGGGTCGCGTCGCGGCCCAACTCGTTGCCAAACGCGCGGTAGGATTTTTCCTGACGCAGCCAGTTCTGGGCGCGTGCGCCCACCAGCTTCATACCGTGCTTCTCGCCGGCTTTTTCCAACAGGTCAAAGAGGTAGTTCTGCATCTCGATCGGGTGATGCAGTTCCCAGCCCAGTTCACCGGTGTAGGCCACGCGGATCGCATTGACCGGGCACATGCCCAGTTCGATCTGACGCGCAGACAGCCAGGGGAAGCGCTTGTTCGACAGTGCGGTTTCCGGATCGGCGTCGACGATCACCTCTTTCAGCACATCGCGGGACTTGGGGCCTGCGATGGCGAAGACGCCCCACTGGGTGGTGACATCCTGGATCTCGATATAGCCGAACTCCTCCATCTTGTCCTCGGCGGCCTTGCGCAGGAAGTCGGCGTCATACTCGGTCCAGGCACCGGCGGAGACGAGGTAGTAGTTGTTCTCGCCATTGCGCACGATGGTGTATTCGGTGCGGGTGGTGCCAAAGGCGGTCAGCGCGTAGGTCAGGTTGATGCGGCCGACCTTCGGCAGTTTGTTGCAGGTGAACCAGTCCAGGAATTGGGTCGCACCGGGGCCTTTGACGACGTGTTTGGTGAAGGCGGTGGCATCCACCAGACCCACACCTTCGCGGATCGCCTTGGCTTCATCCACGGCGTGCTGCCACCAGCCGCCGCGGCGGAAGGAGCGGCTCTCTTCGTCGAAGTTGTCGGGGGCATCGACAGGGCCGAAATAGTTCGGGCGTTCCCAGCCGTTGACCCAGCCAAACTGTGCGCCGCGGGCTTTCTGGCGGTCAAACGCAGGTGCGGTGCGCAGCGGGCGGGCTGCCGGGCGCTCTTCATCCGGGTGGTGCAGGATGTAGACGTGCTCATAGCACTCTTCGTTCTTGCGCGCCGCAAATTCGGTGGTCATCCAGTTGGAGGAGTAGCGTTTCGGATCGAGCGACGCCATGTCGATCTCGGCCTCGCCGTCCACCATCATCTGCGCCAGATAGTAGCCGGTGCCGCCCGCCGCCGTGATGCCGAAGGAGAAACCTTCTGCCAGCCACATATTGCGCAGGCCGGGAGCCGGGCCAACCAGCGGGTTGCCGTCGGGGGTGTAGCAGATCGGGCCGTTGAAATCGTCCTTGAGGCCGGATTCGGCGCAGGAGGGCACACGCTCGGCCATCGCCATATACTGATCGGCAATCCGGTCCAGATCCAGCGGGAACAGGTCGGCGCGGAAGCTGTCTGGCACGCCGTGCTCAAAGCGTGCAGGTGCGCCATGCTCATAGATGCCAAGGATCCAGCCGCCGCGCTCCTCACGGGCATAGGATTCGTTGTCGGCGTCGCGGATAACGGGGTGTTCAGGGTTGCCGGCTTCGCGCCATTTGACCAGCTCGGGGTCCTTGTCCATGACGATGAAGGTGTGCTCAACCGGGATCGCTGGCATTTTGATGCCCAGCATTTTGGCGGTGCGCTGCGCGTGGTTACCAGAGGCGGTGACGACATGCTCGGCGGTGATCACGACTTTCTCGTCGCTCTCAATGAGGTTGCCGCCCTTCTCAACCATCTTGGTGCAGGTGACTTCCCAATGGGTGCCATTCCAGTGGAAGTCGTCGGCCTGCAGCTTGCGGTGGATCTCAACGCCGCGCTGACGGGCGCCCTTGGCCATCGCCTGGGTCACATCGGCGGGGTTAATATAGCCATCTTCGGTGTGGTAGATCGCACCTTTCAGGTCGCCAGTCTCAATGAGCGGCCAGCGTTCCTTGATCTGATCCGGGGTCAGCCATTCGTAGTCGACATCGCAGGTCTCGGCGGTGGAGGCATAGAGCATATATTCATCCATGCGATCCTGAGTCTGCGCCATCCGCAGGTTGCCCACCACGGCAAAGCCTGCGTTGAGGCCGGTTTCTTCCTCAAGGGTCTTGTAGAAATCGACCGAGTATTTGTGAATATGGGTGGTCGCATAGGACATGTTGAACAGCGGCAGGAGACCCGCCGCGTGCCATGTCGAACCGGAGGTCAGCTCATCACGCTCAATCAGCATGACGTCGTCCCAGCCTGCTTTGGCAAGGTGATAGGCAATCGAGGTGCCGACAGCGCCGCCGCCGACGACCAATGCTTTGACTTGGGTTTTCATGGGCCCGCTCTCCGGAAAATGATGACTCGTTTGCAGGGAGTTATGCCCCGCCTGCAGATTTTGCGCCAAATCCATCCGACCCAAAACATGACAAAACCGACCTAGCGTCGCCCGGAATGCAGGTTTCTGCCCGCCCCCTGTCGGTTTTCGCGGTCATGACCGCGATTTGCAGCTCGGGTTTGCACAGACAACGCTGCGCATGGCTTTGGTCCGGTCGGGGCACTGCCCTGCCGGAGTATCGGTCTCTTTGGCTCTGCTGCAGCCGATTGCTCGGGGCTGATATCCAGCCAGAATTCCAAGCCATAAGAAGTGGCGGCGCCGCCGGAAGCGGAGGTGGGACGGGGCTGTCGACCCCGCACGCTGAACGTCGGTTGTGCGTGCCCCTGCCAAGGGCCCTGTTCCAAAGTGCCGGGGATGTCAGTCCCGGCGGTGATCGCGATCAGCTCAGATCATGACAGTTTCAGATTGGACAAAGGTAAGCCCACCGTGCGGCGGCTTCGCAACGGGCCGCCTTCTGCTCCTGCAAGGGCAGCGCCGTGAGTATTTCAGGAAAGGTGACAGAGCGAGGTCCGTCCTGTCACCTTTCTCTAAATACTCAAATTCCGACGTCAGACTGGCGCGCTGTGCTGTCGGCAGGCAGACCTCAAATCTCCAGGATCTTACCGGGATTGAGGATATTCTCAGGATCCAGTGCCGCCTTGATCGCGGCCATATAGCGGGTGGTCTCGCCCAACTCCTGCTTGAGATAGGGGCGTTTGCCCTGACCGATACCATGTTCCCCAGTGCAGGTGCCCTCCATTGAGATCGCCAACTCATTCAGCCAGCCGACATAGACATCGGCGGCCGCCCGTTCTGCGTCGCTGTCCATGTCGATCAGCAGCAACGCGTGGAAATTGCCATCGCCGACATGGCCGACCATAGGCGCAAGGAGACCCATCTCTTCGGCTTTCGCGCGCGCGGCGCTGACACAGTCGGCCAGTTTGGAGATCGGCACACAGACGTCGGTGGAAATCCCCTTGGCACCGGGCCGCAGCTGCAGGCTGGCCCAATACATATCATGGCGCGCCTGCCAGAGCTTGCTGCGCTCCTCTGCGGTGGAGGTCGCCGCGATATCAAAGCCACCGAACTCCTCCGCGATCTGGGCAAAGATCTCCGTCTGTTCCACCACGCCGGCATCCGAGCCGTGGAACTCCAGCAGCAGGAGCGGCATTTCCGGCAGATCAAGGCCGGAATAGGCGTTGGCGGCGCGCACGCTCATGGCATCCAGAAGTTCGATCCGGGCCACCGGAATACCGTATTGGATGGTCATCATCACCGCGCGGCAGGCGTCATCCACGCTGCGAAAGGCACAGCGCGCGGAGCGGATCGCCTCCGGGATGCCCTGCAGGCGCAGGGTCAGCTCGGTGATCAGACCCAGCGTGCCTTCGCTGCCGACCAGCAGGCGGGTCATATCGTAGCCGGCGGAGGATTTCTTGGCCCGCTGCGCGGTGCGGATCACCCCGCCGTCCGCCATCACCGCCTCAAGCGCCAGCACATTGTCCTTCATCGTGCCATAGCGCACCGCATTGGTGCCGGAGGCGCGGGTCGCGGCCATACCGCCGAGCGAGGCATTGGCGCCGGGATCAATCGGGAAGAACAGGCCCTGATCGCGCAGGAATGTATTGAGCTGCTCGCGGGTCACCCCCGGCTGCACCACCACATCAAGGTCTTCGGCATGAACGGCAAGGATCTTGTCCATCCGCATCATATCAACGCAAATCCCACCGGCGGGGGCGTTCACATGGCCCTCCAGCGAGGTACCGGTGCCATAGGGTATCACCGGAACGCCGTAGTCGGCACAGGTTCTGACGATTTCCGCCACGTCTTCGGTGGAGGTCGGAAAGACCACCGCATCCGGCGGCTGATTGGTGATCCAGGTGGTGGTGTGGCCATGCTGTTCGCGGATCGCCTGCCCCGTTTGCAGCTGCTCACCAAAGCGTTGTTTCAACACGTCAATCGCCGCGTTGATACCGGCCTCGTTGCGCGGCAATGTTGTGGCCTGAACCATGGCAGCCTCCCTCTGGAAAATTCACCCGGCAACCATAGGCATCGCGCCCCGAGGTCAGCAATACCCAGAACCCCGTAGCGCTGGTGCTGCCCGGCCATCGGACCGGACAGCAGCAGATGTTATCCGCCCAGGGCGATGCCTTCGCGGCGGGGATCTGCGCCGCCTTTCAGCCCGTCCCCGATCTCGATCACATGCAGACCGGAGGTCAGGTCGCGGGCATTGACCTCAAACCCCATATCAGTGAGCGGCTGGGTCATATCCTCGGCGCTTGTGCCTGCCTCCACATCATAGGTGCCAAAGCGGTTCACCGCATGGGGCAGCGCCACGGCCTCTTGCACATCCATGCCCCAGTCGGCCCAGGCGATGATGGTCTTGGCGACATAGCCGATGATGCGGCTGCCACCCGGGGAGCCAACAGCCAGCGCTGGTTTGCCATCCTTCAGCACAATGGTGGGCGCCATGGAGGAGCGTGGACGTTTGCCCGGTTCCAGCCGGTTGGCAATCGGCACCCCGTCGCGATGGGTGCGGAAGGAGAAATCTGTCAGCTCATTGTTCAAAAGGAACCCAGCCGCCATCAGCCGCGAGCCAAAGCCGTTTTCGATGGTGGTCGTCATCGACAGCACGTTGCCATATTGATCGACGATGGAGATATGCGAGGTCGAGGGCAGTTCAATCGACTCATCATCGCTGAACAGCAGCGCATGGTCGAACTCCGGCGCGCCTGCGTTCACCTCCGGCAGGGCGTCATCGCCGCTGAGCAGCGTCGCGCGGGTGTCGAGGTAATCCTGCGCCACCAGCCCCTGTGTCGGCATCGGCACAAAGTCGCTGTCGGCCATGTACCGCCCCCGGTCGGCAAAGGCGAGGCGCGAGGCATCGCCGATCAACCGCCAGGCATCGGGGTTCTCTGCGCCCAATTCCGCCAGATCGTAATTGCCGAGCATACCGAGGATCTGCCCAACCGTCAGCGCACCGGAGGACGGCGGTCCCATGCCGCAGGCCTCATAGGCGCGATAGGTGACGCAGACGGCGGGGCGTTCCTTCACCTGATAAAGCGCCAGATCCATCGCGGATAGGACGCCGGGGTTGCCCTCGGCCTGGCGCACCGCACTGGTGATCGCCTCCGCTACGGGACCGGCATAGAACCCGCGCGCGCCCTCTGCTGCGAGGCGGCGCAAGGTGTCGGCGTAGGCGAGGTTCTTCAGCGTGCTGCCCACCGCCAGCGGCGTGCCACCGGGCAGGAAGTAATCGGCGGTCTCTGACCAGCGCGACAGGCGGTCGGCATCTTTTTCGATCAGACCGGCCAGCCGGGGCGAGACGGCAAAGCCATCTTCCGCCAAGTCAATGGCTGCGGTGAACAGGCCGGGCCAGGCGGCGCGCCCCCAGCGCCGGTGCGCCGCTTCTAGCAGGGCAGGTGTTCCGGGGGTCCCGACAGAGCGGCCACCGACGACGGCATCGTAGAACTTGAGCGGCTCGCCTGCGTCATCCTGAAACAGTGTCGGCGTGGCTGCCAGCGGCGCGGTTTCACGGCCATCCAACGTTGTCACCTCGCCCGTGGCTGCGTCATACCAGACCAGAAATGCCCCGCCGCCCAGGCCTGAGGATTGCGGCTCCACCAATCCCAGAACGGTTTGCACTGCCACCATGGCATCCGCCGCAGTCCCGCCCGCGCGCAGAACCTCGGCGCCGGCTGCAACCGCATGTGGATTGGCGGCGGCAACCATCCAGTTCTCAGCCTCGACCGGGGTGCCATCGGATTTGGCCTGAATGGCTGCAGCGACCGCGTCGCTGATCGCCGCAAACCCGGCATCTGCGGTTTCTGCCGCGCCCTCAGGTGCCACGGCATCTGCCGCCTCCTGTGCCCAAGCGGGTGTTGCTGCCAGCAATATGCCGGCCCAGAACAGATGTTTCATAACGTCGCCTCCCTCAAAAATGACGGGCTGCGTCAGCAACCCTAGAGCATGGACGGCACGACCTGATCCGGTGGCCGGTGGCCGTCCTCGAATGTCTTGATATTCAAAAGAACTTTTTCGCCCATCTCCAGGCGACCTTCGAGTGTGGCAGACCCCATATGCGGCAGCAGCACGACGTTTTCCAACTCGCGCAGGCGCGGGTTGATGTCGGTGCCATGCTCATAAACATCGAGACCTGCCCCGGCGATCTCACCGGCGCGCAGCATCCGCGTCAGCGCATGTTCGTCGATCACCTCGCCGCGCGAAGTGTTGACGATCACCGCATCGGGTTTCATCAGCTTCAACCGCCGGGCGTTCATCAGATGGAAGGTCGAGGGCGTGGAGGGGCAATTGATGGACAGCACATCCATCCGCGCCACCATCTGGTCAAGGCTTTCCCAATAGGTGGCCTCAAACCGGTCCTCAATCTCGGGGCGCAGGCGGCGACGGTTGTGGTAATGGACCTGCATGCCAAAGGCACCGGCCCGTTTGGCGACCGCTTGCCCGATGCTGCCCATGCCGAGAATCCCCAGACGCCGCCCGGCCAGACGCCCGCCCAGAAGAGCGGTGGGCGACCAGCCCTGCCAGTCCCCTTTCTGCATGATTGCCAGACCTTCGGGGATGCGGCGCACCACGGCCATGATCAGGGCCATGGCCATATCCGCCGTGTCATCGGTCAGGACACCCGGCGTGTTGGACACCAGAATGCCACGCTGGCGCGCCGTTGCCACATCGATGTGATCGACCCCGGCACCGTAGTTGGCAATCAGTTTCAACCGGTCTCCGGCCTGTGCCAGCAAGGCGGCATCGATGCTGTCGGTCACCGTCGGCACCAGCACATCGGCATCCTTCAGCGCTGTGGCCAGCTCGGCCCGGCTCATCGGTGTGTCGTCCTCGCGCAAGCGCACATCGAACAATTCGCTCAACCGGGTTTCAACCGGCTCCGGCAACCGTCGCGTTACGACAACACTCAGACGTTCTCTTGCCACTGCTGCTCTCCCTCGGCTTTGCAATCTCTCTGGCCTCATGGCATCGTGGCTCAGGACGCGGGCAGGCACAAGAACCATCCCGCGCCTCGGCCCATCTGACGCGGCTTTCTTTTTCAGACCTCATCGCACCCGGACATCAGATCAGGGGCGGGTCGGCAGAAAATGCAGTGCGTTCAGGTTGGTCAGGCAGGTAACAGGCAGCAAAAAGAAGAAGCGAGCAGGCAGTGAACATTTCGGCATCTTATCTGCGGTCCCGGCTGGCCGTGGTCGCCATGATCATGATTGCAACAACCGGTGCGATGATCCCGCATGAAGGCGCCGCGCGAGATGAGCGCGGCCCGGTGACCAATCTGCCGCTGCCGCGTTTCGTGTCAATGAAGGCCGCTGAGGGCAATGTGCGCCGTGGCCCTTCCCTGACCCACAAGATCGACTGGGTGTTCAAACGGCGTGGCATGCCGCTGGAGATCACCGCCGAATATGGCCATTGGCGTCGGGTGCGTGATCGCGATGGCGCCGGTGGCTGGGTGCATTATGCGCTGCTGTCCGGTGCCCGGACCGTGCTGATCGAAGAGGACATGCTGACGGTGCACGCCCGCCCCGACAGCGGCGCGCCGGTCACGGCCGCCTTTGAACTGGGCGTGGTGGCCCGACTGGGCAAATGCGAGGTCAGCTGGTGTTCGATTTCGGCCGGCGGCTATCGCGGCTGGGCGCCCAAGGAGAAGCTCTGGGGCGTGGCCCCGGAGGAGCTGCGCGACTGAGCCATTCGGCCATCAGCCGCGATCGTCGGCGGGGCGGATTGCAAGGCTGGTGCCGCCAAGATCGCGAAAGCTTTTCTGCCGACAGGAAAACACCAGAATTTGCAGATCATTGGCCTGAAGCGTCAGCGCATCAAACAGCGCCTCAATGCGGGCATCATCGGTATAAACAAGCGCGTCATCCAGTATGACCGGGATGCCTTGGCCGGATTTGGCCAGCAACCGGGCAAAGGCCAGCCGCACCATCAGCGCCAATTGTTCCTGCGTGCCGCCTGACAGCTGGGTCAGCTGCTCCTCTGCCGCGCCGCGCGCCAACTGACTGGGCAGCACGCTGTCGGCATCGACCTGCACCTCCGCCTCAGGCCAGAGGCGACGCAGCAGCGGCGTCAGCTCGGCCATCAGAGGTCCCAGATATTGCGCCTGCGCGCCCGCCTGCGCGGCCTCCAGCGCCTGATCGAGACGACGCAGGGTGGCAACCTCGAACTGCAGAGCCTTCTGTCGGGCCTCCGCGACGGCCAGCTGGTCGGTCACCTCGGCCAGCTCTTCCTCAACCGCGTGGCTGGCATGGGCGCTGATGCGCGCGTCCAAGACGGCCAGATCGCGCGCCAGATCCTGCAATCGGGTCTGTGAGGCCTCTACAACCGAGCGGGCCCGCTGACAGGCGGCGCGGGCCTGTTCCAGATCCGGGGCGGCAGCGATCAGGCGGGCATCTTCGGCCCGAGCCTCAGCAACGGTCTGATCCAAGGCAGGCATCTCGGCCCTCAGGGCGGCCAACTCTGTTGTGGCGGCTTCCGTCTCTCCGAGGGCCTGCGTGGCGCGGTCGAGATCGGCCTCCGCCGCTTTGGCCTCGGCCAGGGCGCCATGTGCGGATTGCTGGGCGGCGCCCTCCTCGATGCGGGCTTTGGCGAGATCGGCCTCCGCCTGTGTCTGACCGGCCTCCGCCTCCGCCAGTGCGGCCTCCAGCGTGGTGCGATCCGGCAGCGGATCGCAGGGGGGCTGCGGGTCTGCATCACCGGGCAGGGCCGCAATCGCCGCAACCAGCGCCTCGCGCCCCTCGGAGGCAAGTGCGCGCTGGGTGGCTTCGCCTTCCTTCAGCCGGGCGGTGGCGGCAAGGCGCGCCTGATGGGCGGCACGGGCCTGTGCCAATGTCTCAAATTCCAGCTGATCAAGGGCCGTTGCCAGCGCGGTTTCGGCCTCAGATACCGCCCCTGCCGCCTCACTGCGGGCAGGATGCAGCGTGACTGTGGCAAGGCCCGGAACCTCCAGCTCACCACCGTCCGGCAAGGCAATCTCATCCCCCTCATCGAAGGTCTCACCGTTGAGGCGCAGCGTTGTGGTGTTGCCCGGCAGGTAGCGGACGCTGAGTGCCGCCGCAGAGGCGGTGCGGGCGTGCTGCGCCAGGGTGACAGCCTGGGCCAGATCCTCCAACCGGACGAGTGCATCCGCATCAACACCCTGCCCGGCCTGCTGGCGATCCTTGGCAAGACGTGCCTGAAGCGCATCAAACTGTGCCAGACGTTCGCTCAGCTCCGTGCGTCGCAACTGCGCCTGTTCTGCGGCCTCAGACCGCAGGGCGGCGGCCACGGATTTCCGCGCCTGGGCGACGCTTTCGCGGGCCTGCCCTGCCCTGCTCTCCGCCTCTTTCAACTCTTGGGCCGCCTGCGCGGCCTGCTCTGCGGTACTGTCGCGCCGTTCTGCCGCCTGCGTTAGCGCGGTGGTGGCGCGGGCGTGATCGGCAAGGCGTTCGGCCTGTGTCTCGATCCGCGCCGCCTGCCCGTCGCGTTGCAAAACAGCGAGATCAAGCGCGCGGCGGGCCTGTTCACATTTCTCGCGGTGACGTTCAGCAGCGGCCAGCGCGGTTTCGGCCTGGTTCAGCCGGGACTGGCGGGCGGTAGTTTCCTCCGGCGCAGCAAGCTCCGCCTGTTCGCGCCGCAGGAGGTGCCGCTGGTCCAGCAGCTGACGCAAATCAGCGACCTGCCCGGCCAAGGCATCGCGCTGTTCAGAGAGCGCGGCCACGCGGCCCTCCACCTCGGCGAGCGGGCCACCCTTGCGCGTGCCACGGCTGGTAACCATGCGATCCAGATCGCTGCGCAGGCGGCGGCGCAGGCGTTCTATCTGCTGCCCGCCAGTCACGGCCTCGACCTCACCGCTGAGGGAGGACATCAGATCGCGCCGCGCCTCCAGCGTGTCCTTGGCATCGGCAAAATCCGTCAGCCCCTGCCGCAGCCAGAGCATGCCGACCGGCCCGTCCCTGGGCGGGGCAATGAGGTCGCGCAGCCAGGCTTCCGCCGCGTCGGCCTGATGCAGGAGCCCCCCCTCGCGCCAAATGCGCGCGGTGCCTTTGCCTGCGGATTTGGTAAAGCTCTTGGCGATACGAAAATGACTGCCCTGATGGGTCAGCTCAACCTCGATCTCAGGATCGCCACCCGCATGCGGGGCCAGCGCGCGTACCTCTTTGTCCCACGATTTCGCATCCTTGAAGAACAGCGCATGCAGAGCGTCAAAGATGGTGGATTTGCCCTGCTCATTCGGCGCGCTGAGCAGGTTGAGACCGGGGCCGATGCCGGTGATTTCCACCGGATCGACAAAGCGGCGCACATTGGTCATGCGAATGGAGGTGAGCTTCATTCCGCGCCCTCCCGCACGGCGGTATAGAGCCGGTTCAGCGCGGCGGCGGCCACATCGCGGGCCTCCTCGGCGAGGGCGCTGTTCTGACTCTCAGCCATCAGGAGCTCAGCCGCAGCGCGCAGCGCGCCGGTGGTGGCAATCTGATCCAGATCCTCGGCCCGGTGTTCAATGCGCAAGTCATCCCCATCAAGGCTGAGGTGGCAAAACGCCGGAGCCTGCTCTGCCACAAAACCCGACAGCTGCATGTGTTGATCTGCGGTGACCCAGCCGCGCGCGCGGATGCGGATCAGACAATTGGGCCAGTCCTGCGGATCATCCGGCAGCGCCTCTCTGATGAGGGCGCCGATATCCTGCCCCGGCGCCAGCTCAAGCGTGAGATCCTGCCAGTGGTATTGTCCCACCTCAACCGGGCGCAGCTGTGGCGGCTGGCCCGGTCCCGGCAGGTCCACCAGCAAGCAGCTGCCGCGCCCCGGATGTTTGAACCGATCCCGTTCCGGCGTGCCGGGGTAGCGGCTGTGGCCATTCAGGGTGAAATCACCGTGCCAATCCCCCAGCGCCAGATAATCCAGCCGAGCGCTGCTGGCGCGGTTGGTGGCAATTGTCTCGGCCCCGTTCTGATCTCGGTCGAAATCCAGCACGGCCCCATGGGCCAGACCGATCCGCAGATGTCCCTCCGGCGTCTCGGCGCTGTCCATCCAGATGGTGCGATCCTGTCCGGCGAAACGACGTTCGCAGGGCGCGGGCAGCAGCGTGACCCCGGGCGCGATTTCAACCGGCGTGGGCTGCATCAGCAGATGCACGTTCTGCGGCGCGTGGCGCGCCATTTCCGCCCAAAGCGGCTCTGCCGCGCCGCTGTCGTGGTTGCCGGGAATGATCCACCATTGCACCGGATCCGCTGCCGCCATCGCCGCCAGCGCCTGCCGGATCACCCGCGCCGACGGGGTTTCGGTATCAAACAGATCCCCCGCGATCAGCACATGGCCCGCGCCTTCTGTTGTCGCGATCCCGACCAGCCGGGACAGGATGCCCATCCGAGCCTGTTGCAGCGCGGCGCGGGTTTCCTCATCGAACTGGCCAAACCGCTTGCCCAGATGCAGATCAGAGGTGTGCAGCAGGCGCAGGCTGGTCATGCGGGGCAAGATCCTTTGAAGCGGTCGGTTGAGTTGGGTGGATTGCAGGAGTGACAGAGCCGCGCCGGGGCGTCAACGCCGACCCGGCGCAAGCGTCGCAGGCGCGCGCACAAAGGGGCGGGCGCCCCCATTGACAGAGGGTGGCTGGCACGGCAAAAATGTTGGATATTTTGCAAAATAGGGATCAAAGCATGTTTGGTCGGCGCGCACAGTCGGAGGAAGACACGGTTGTTGCTGTGCTGGCCGCAGCGCTGCGGCGGGACATTTCCTTTGGTGTGCTGCGACCGGATCAGAAGCTGAAGATTGAGGCGCTGCGTCAGAGTTACGGCGGTTCCAACCACTCCATGCGCGAAACCCTGCGGATGCTCAGCGCCGAGGGGCTGGTGGAGGCCACCGCCCAGCGCGGCTTTCGCGTGACCTCGGCCACCGAGGATGATCTGCGGGACATTCTGTTCATGCGGCTGGAGGTGGAGCGGCTGGGTCTGCGGCTGGGTCTGGCGCGCAGCGATGTACAATGGGAGGGCCGGGTACTGGCCGCCCACCATGCGCTGCGCCGCACCGAAGAGGCCCTGCTGAACGAAGCCAATGATGCGCTGGCGCTGGACTGGGATATGGCCTGCCGGAGCTTTGCCGCAGTGCTGGTGGAGGCCGCGCACTCGCCCCGGCTGTCGGATATGCAACTGAAATTCTACGACCAGTCGCGCCGGTTCCGTCTGGCGCTTCTGCGGGAGGGACGGTTGGATTTCGCCACCCGTGCAGAGCAACAACAGGCGCTGGTCGAAGCGATTCTGGCGCGCGACACAGAGGCCGCCGTGGCGGCGCTGGAGACCTATGTGACGGGTGACATGATGACAGGGACGAGGGGCGTCTGACGCTGCCACAAAGGAACCGCGAACGCTACGGGCCGGATTGGTCCGGAACGACAATCACGAAGAGGGAGGATTAAGACATGACCCATTGGACACGCCGCCGCACGCTTGCGGCCCTTGGCAGTGCGGGCGCCGTTGCGGGGCTGGCCACACCGGCGCTGGCGAGCAAGCGGAAAATCGTGCTGGGGGCATTGCGCTTCACCAGCCATTCGGCGAGCTTTATCGCGCAGGAACGTGGCTATTTCGCCGATGCCGGGCTGGATGTGGAACTGCGGTTTTTCCAGGCGGCCTCGCCGATGTCGGTGGCAATTGCCTCTGGCGATGTGGACTATGCGATCACAGCGATGTCGGGCGGTCTGATCTCCCTTGCCAATCGCGGCGCGATCAAGGTGATCGGCGGCGCCCTCTCGGAAGAGCCGGGCATTGACGGGCAGAAAATCCTGGTCTCCGATGCGGCCTATCAGGCGGGCATCACCAGCCCGGCGGCGCTGGAGGGTAAGAGCTTCGGCATGACCACGGCCGGATCATCCTTCCATTACATGGGATCACGTATGGCGCAGAAGGAAGGCGTGTCGCTGTCCTTCAAGCCGCTGCAAAAAGTCGGGGCCATCATCGGCGCGCTGAAATCCGGCCAGATTGATGCCTGGTCCATCGTGCCGCATATCGCGAAACCCCTGGCGGGATCGGGTGCGGTGCATATCATTGGCGATGTGGCGGACTATCTGCCCGACTATCAGGTGACGACGGTGTTTACCTCGGCCCAGAACGCCAGCGGGGAACAGCAGATGACCCACGATTTCCTGAGCGCCTACAGCCGCGGGGTGGCCGACTACAACGCCACCATGATCGACCGGGCCAGCGGTGATGCGGGCGTCGATCAGATGGTCGATCTGATCCACAAATATGTCTATGCCGACCGCCCCCGTGACAAAGCGGCCAAGTCGATCATCAACGGCACTATGCGCCTGAACGAAGGCGCCGCGATGAACACCAAATCGCTGGCGGATCAGCTGGCCTGGTTCCAGGCGGAGAAGCTGGTGGATGCCGATATCTCGCTGGAGACGATCATCGACCCCAGCTACGTCGACAGTATCGGCTAATTCTGCGGCCGGGGCGCCCTGCCCCGGCGAATCCTCTTGCGGAGCAACATCATGGATATTCGCCTGTCAGCGGTGGGTCATGCCTATGACAATGTCGCGGTGCTCAGCGACATCACGCTGGATATTCCCAGCGGCAAGATCGTCTGCATCGTCGGCCCCTCGGGCTGTGGCAAATCCACCCTCTTGCGGTTTATCGGCGGGCTGGAGCGGCCCGCGGCGGGCGAGGTGTTGCAGGTGGGGCAACCGCCGGAGGGCTGTCTCAATCCGCTGACATATGTGTTTCAGGACTTTGCCCTGCTGCCCTGGCGCACGGTCAGGGGCAACATCAGTCTGGTGCTGGAGGATCACGGCATTCGCGGCACGGCAGCGGCGCGGATCATCGACGATGTGCTGGCGCGCACCAAGCTAAGCGAATTCGCCGGGGCGCTGCCCAAGCAGCTGTCGGGTGGTATGAAGCAGCGGGTGGCGATTGCGCGGGCGCTGGCGGTGAACCCGGCAGTGATGCTGATGGATGAGCCGCTGTCGGCACTGGACAGTCAAACCCGTGAATTGCTGATGGATGATCTGGTGGCGCTGTGGACACGCACGCCCTTCACTGCGGTCTATGTCACCCATAACCTGGCCGAAGCGGTGCGGCTGGGCCATGCCATCGTGGTGCTGTCCCGCCGCCCCGGCCAGATCCGCGAGATAGTGCACCTGGACACTCCGTTGGCCGAACGCGCGTTCGGCGATGCGGATCTTGAACAAAAACAGAAATACCTGTGGCAGCTGATGCGTGACGAGGCGCGGGCGGCAGATGCGGAGCTGATGAATGTCTGACACCCGGATAGCCGCAGTCCAGCCTGCCCCCAGCACGGAAGCGCCCCACCAGCATGCGCCGGTGCGCCCAGTGCAGTTTCGCGGCGGCGGCTTTGCCCCGCGTGGGGCCCGCTGGGTGGGCGCGCTCGTTTTCGTGCTGTTGCTGGTGCTGGCAGAACTGGGCACCCGTCAGGGCTGGATCTCCAACCTGACCCTGCCGCGCCCAAGTGACGTGCTGGCCACATTGGGGGAGCTTTATGCCTCCGGCCTGCTGTGGACCCATGTCAGTGTCTCGCTGTCGCGGCTGGTGGTTGGCGCCGCCCTTGGGGCCAGTGTCGGCATTGGGGTCGGGCTGATGATCGGCCTGTTTTCCTATGTCCGCGCAGGGCTGGTGCCACTGGTGGCTGCGCTGTTCCCGATCCCGAAAATCGCACTGCTGCCGCTGTTTGTGATCTGGTTCGGCATTGATGAGGGGTCGAAATATGCGCTGATCGCCTTTGGCACGTTCACCCCCACCGTGGTGGCAACCTATGGCGCTGTGGACAATGTCGACCGGTCGCTGATCCGCATGGGGCAGAGTTTTAACCTGTCGTGGCTGTCGATTGTGCGCAAGATCGTGCTGCCGGGTGCGATGCCGGGTATCCTGTCCGGACTGCGCATTAGCCTGGCGATTGCCATTATCCTGCTGGTGGCCGCTGAAATGCTGGGCGCGGAACATGGCATCGGCGCGTATATTCTGGAGGCCGGATCGCTCTATGATCTGGAACGGTTGTTTGCCGGGGTTGCGATCCTGTCGGTGCTCGGCGTGGTGGTCAGCAGCCTGATCGGCCTGATTGAACGCCGCCTGCTGCGCTGGCGCAGCTGAGCAGGTCCCCGTTTTCGAGTCGCGGCAGGCCCGTGCTTGTTGCGGCTCCAAAACCGGAAAAACTGCCACTATAGGCAGCAAAACACCCCAATAATCTCAAAAGCGCGGCAATCTGCACCCTACAAAGGCGCTGCTGGCAATTGCGCCCGCGCGCCAGCTGATTTACACGGGGGGCCATATGAATGGCTGTTGTCCTTGCGGGCCGCCGGTCTGTCAGAGCAGATCTGACACAGAATGACCGCCCCCGCATCCAAGCTGGACTGCAGCACCCCGTCCATCCGGTGCAGCGCCAACCGCTCACCCAAGTTTCCGATATCGCTGAAAAAAGGTTGTGGAATATGGCAGAAAATTCGACCCCCGACATTTTGTATACCATCGTAGACGAAGCCCCCGAGCTGGCCAGCGCCTCGCTGCTGCCGATCATCCGCAGCTTTGCCGCGGCGGCAGGCGTCTCCGTCGGGACCAAGGACATTTCGCTGGCAGGCCGTATCCTTGCGACCTTCCCCGAAGCGCTGAGCGACACCCAGCGTCAGAGCAATGATCTGGCCGAACTGGGCCAACTGGTGAAAACGCCTGAGGCCAATGTCATCAAGCTGCCCAACATCTCGGCTTCTGTACCGCAGCTGACCGCCGCGATTGCCGAATTGCAGGCCCAGGGCTTTGCGGTTCCGGACTACCCGGCAGATCCTGCAACCGATGCGGAAAAAGAAATCCGCGCGCGCTATGACACCATCAAGGGTTCGGCTGTGAACCCGGTGCTGCGCGAAGGCAACTCTGACCGTCGCGCAGCCAAAGCGGTGAAAAACTTCGCCCAGAACAACCCGCATTCGATGGGAAAATGGTCCGCAGACAGCAAGACCAAAGTGTCGTCGATGCCGGGCAATGATTTCTATGCCAACGAAGTCTCCGCCACCATCTCTGCCGCACAGGCGGGTACCGCGAAGATCGAATTCGTCGGCAAGGACGGCGCGGTCACCGTGCTGAAGGACAGCTGGCCGTTGGAAGAAGGCACCGTTGCTGATGCCACCTTCATGTCGGCCAAGGCGCTGTCCTCCTTCCTGAAGGACGCGATTGAAGACACCAAAGCCGACGGCACCATGTTATCGCTGCACATGAAGGCCACCATGATGAAGGTCTCTGACCCGATCATCTTTGGCCACGCGGTGAAGGCATGGCTGGGTCCGGTCTGGGACAAATACGGCGCTGAAATCGAAGCGGCTGGCGGCTCCGCCAATTCCGGCCTTGGCGCGGTACTGGCGACCATTGATGGCCTGCCCAATGCGGACGCCATCAAGGCTGAGATCGCCGCATTGGACCGTCCGTCGATGTATATGGTCGACAGTGACAAGGGCATCACCAACCTGCATGTGCCGTCCGATGTGATCATCGACGCCTCCATGCCAGCGGTGATCCGCGCCGGCGGCAAGGGCTGGGATGAGACCGGCGCCAAGGGCGACACCAACTGCGTGATCCCCGATCGCTGCTATTCCACCGTCTATGACGAGACCATCAACTTCTTCAAAGCCAATGGCGCGCTGGATGTGACCACCGCAGGCTCCGTCGCCAATGTTGGCCTGATGGCGCAGAAGGCCGAAGAATACGGCTCCCACCCGACCACCTTTGAAGCGCCTGCCGATGGTACCATCCGCATCGTGCTGGCCAACGGCGAGACGCTGCATTCACACGAGGTTGAGGCCGGAGATATCTGGCGCTCCTGCACCGTGAAGAAAGCCCCGATCGAGAACTGGATCGAACTGGCGATGGATCGTCAGCGTCTGACCGGTTCCGAGGCGATCTTCTGGCTGGACGAAAACCGCGCCCATGACGCTGAGCTGATCAAATATGTGAAGCCCGCACTGGATGCGGCTGGCAAATCCGACCTGTTCCAGATCATGGCCCCGCGTGAGGCGACCGCCCAGTCGCTGAAGACCATCACAGCAGGCAAGGACAGCATCGCCATCACCGGCAACGTGCTGCGCGACTACCTGACCGATCTGTTCCCGATCCTGGAACTGGGCACCTCGGCCAAGATGCTGTCGATTGTGAAACTGATGAACGGTGGCGGGTTGTTTGAAACCGGGGCCGGTGGCTCTGCGCCCAAGCATGTGCAGCAGCTGGTGGAAGAAAACCACCTGCGCTGGGACTCCATGGGTGAGTTCTGCGCCTTGGGTGAATCACTGAACTTCCTCGCCGACAGCAAAGGCAACGCCAAGGCGGGCGTGCTGGGTGCCGCCGCCGAGGCCGCGACACAGGGCATTCTGGATCACAACCACTCGCCCTCGCGCAAGGTGGGTGAGCCGGACAACCGCGCCAGCCACTACTGGTTCGCCCGTTACTGGGCCGAGGCGCTGGCCGCACAGGGGGATGACGCCGAGCTGGCCGCGCATTTCGCTCCAATCGCCGCTGAGCTGGCCGCCAAGGAAGAGGAGATCCTTGCCGAACTGGCAGAGGTGCAAGGTCAGGCTGCGGATCTGGGCGGTTATTTCCACACCGATCCGGTGAAAACCGCCGCTGTCATGCGCCCCAGCGCCACGCTGAACGGCATCATCGGCTGACCACGTGGCTGCGTGACCGGGCGACATACTGCCCCTAAACCATAAAAAACGCCCGGAGCGATCCGGGCGTTTTCTTTTGTCATCAGGCTGTTAAGCCCGTGTCAGACATCAGCCCGCACAGCGCATCTGATCTGCTGGTGTATCCCGTTTGGATCTGGCGGCAGCAACCAAGGCGCGAAACAGATTGAGATGTGCCGCGCGGTAGAACAGATGCTCCGGGTGCCACTGCACACCAATCGCAAAACGTCGCCCCGGATCCTCAACCGCCTGCACCATGCCGGACTGATCGCGCCCGGTGACCCGCAGCCCCTGCCCCAAATCGCTGACGGACTGGCTGTGCAATGCGTTGACTTTGAGCCTGGGCACGCCCAACACCCGGCGCAACACGCTGTTGTTGGTAATGGTGACCTCTTTGCGAGGCAGAACCGTTTTGTAATTCTGCTGACCATAGAAGGCGTAGGCGTCCTGATAGAGCCGCCCGCCGCGCGCCACGTTCAACATCTGCGCGCCGCGACAGATCCCCAAGAGGGGTACATCCTGACGCGTCGCCTCGCGCACGATGGCTGCCTCCAGCGCGTCGCGGTCAGGATCCAGCCGGACCTCAGGCATGATCTGACCATCATACAGTGTTGGCGCAATGTCATCACCTCCGCCAATGACCACGGCATCCACTGTAGAGAGATCCGCCTCACGGTTGCTTTGCCAGCGGACAGCGTGGCCACCTGACAGCCAGATATTGAGAGCCATCAGTGGAAAAATCCGCCATCCGCTGCGGCGCGAGACTGTCACGGCAATCCGCGGTTTCATGCAATGCCCTCCCGGCCTGAAATGCCGAGGATATCTGCCGCGTGTTTGGCCCATTCCCGGCTCATCAACTGTTCGCTGCGCGGTCGCGCCTGCCAGCCCTCAATCAGTGCTTTTAGCCGCCCATCGCGGGCGATCTGTTCTACCTCGGCCCAGCGGTTCCACTCACGGGTGATCGACCAGTCGGGATCCCCCAGACGGCAATCAGGCAATCTGTAATGGTAGGCAGGCCGCGCGGCGGTTTTGTCTCCCTCCCCCAAGGCTGCACGCACGCGTTCCGGGGCATAATCCGCAAGCAGCGGCAGCAAATCCAGCGCGTGATTGCGATCGGCGGCATGTTCAAGATAGAGGCGGAGAAGGTCGTCCATGGTCTGCGGAGGGGACGCACATAGCGCGTCTACCAAGGCCCTGGGATAGGGCGCGATGAACGGCTGCACACGGCGCGACAGGTCGATCCCCGGCATTCGGCGTAGCAGCGGTTCCAGCAGCGCAAAGGACGTCAGCACCGGCCCGATATGCTCAGCCGTCATATCGGCAACTTCCACATTCAGATGCACGCCAAAGCCGTTCAGCACACCGTCCTGCGTACCCGTGGCCCCGGCCTCTGCCAATCTGACGCACAGCTGATCCAGCTGCGACAGCTGCGACTGTTTCAGCGGCGGGGTGACGATTTCGACCGGGATCAGCGGTTCCGCCATGGCGACCAGCGTTTTGCCGAGGCCCGGTTTGCTGCGATAACGGCTGTCGAGATAGACCTCTACATTGCCCAGCGCCGTAGCTGCGACATGCGGGTTTGGCCCGTCAGCGCGGTCCTGAGCTCGGATCTCGCCGCCAAGTTCACGCTGCACGATTTTTTGGGCGTGCGTAGCGGAAAGGCCGCCGAACTCAATCTCGACGCCCACCTTGCGGGCCGCTGCAGATCTGCGCGCCTGCGGCGCCTGCGGCAGGGGGGCTGCGATCACGTCCGATGCGCCACCAGCGGCACAGCCCATCTCGCCTTTCAACTCGCTTTCACCCATGTTTGGCTCCGTTGTCGCTCTCTGGCTCAACGTCACCGCTCTGAAAATGTTCCGGATTGCGCCATGTGCCCCGACCGGCGAGGTCTCCTTATATGACCCTACCGGGGCGGCTGAGCGCGCCGCACCTCACAGCAGCAACATCCACAAGGCAACACCGGCCAGCAAAAGCGCAAATCCCCGGTTGAGTTGCCGTGCGCGCAGATCGCGGGAAAACTGTCGCGCCAGCCCGTCGCCGATCCAGGTCCAGATCGAGAATGCCACCAGATTGTTGAGAGTGAAAATCAGCGTGACGGCCAGCACCGGCGCCAGCGCGTCCCTATCAAGGCTCACCGCCCCCGGAGGTGTGAGAAACTGGCTGAACATCACTGTGATAATCACATAGGCTTTGGGGTTGAGCAGCAGCAGGACGACACCATCTCGAAAGCGGGCCGGACGGGCCTGAAGCTCCGCCTGCAGCCCACCGGCGCGCCACAGGCCACATGCGATCCACAGCACATACCCCGCGCCTGCCATCTTCAGCCAGGTGAACGCCTCCTGCGCCACCGCCTGAGCCGCCAGTGCGCCGGATCCAATCAGCAGCGTCACCGCAGCCGTGGCGATATGGTAACCCGTTGTCGCAGGCAAGGTCGCGCGAAAGCCAAACCGCGCACCATTGGCCGCAAAAAACAGATTGCCCGGTCCGGGGCTATAGGCGAGCGGGAACAAAAACAACAACAGCGCCAATACCATATCCAGTGTCATCTTTGTGGGTCCTCTGCCAGCCTGCCGGTCCCAAATAGGGCAAACCCTGCAGCGCGCGCGACCCGGAACCTGCGCAATCCTGCGGCGCGATTGACCGCATCAGGAACACTCTGTCCGGTTGCGGCGTTTGTTCATCAGAGAGCCGCCGAACCTTGCTCCGGCAAGGCCGCCGCGCTGTTCAACTGATCCCGCCAGACTGGAGCTTCCAATGCCGACAATTTACGATGCGATTAAGGACGACCATGATACCCACCGCAACTGCTGACCTCCATTCAAGACAGCAAGGTCGAGGCGCGTGGAGCCCTGTGGAAACGGTTTTACGAAGACGTCAAAAGCCACGCGGCCGCTGAGGAGGAGACGTTCTATTCCAAACTGATCAGCCAAACCTGGGGTCAGGACGCGGCCCGCCATTCCGTACATGAGCATCAGCAGCTTGATGATCTGATGGAGGAGCTGAATGTGATGAAGATGTCCTCCGACCTCTGGATGACCAAATTCGAACAGCTGAAGCATGAGTACGAGCATCACATGGATGAGGAAGAAAACGAGGTCTTCACCCGCGCCAAAGAGGTGATTTCTGACGAGGATCTTGAGGGCTACGGTAACCGCTTCCAACAGCGCAAGGACGAGGAACGCGGATTGATCGACGAGAAACGCGAAGACAGTCTGGAAGACTGACCCGCCGACCGGGAACCCGCTTTCTGCACCCTGCGCGTATGGGACAACAGACCATAGAGAGGCCGCCGACGCGCGACCTCTTTTTTTGTTTGTTGCGCAGGGGAGAGGTTACAGCTGCCGGGCCAAGGCCAGCGTCGCCATTGCAGGCAGGGTCAACAGGGCCTTTGCCGCTTCCACCCGTGCCTCTGTGTAATACTCCGGCTCATGCAGAATATTGATGGTCGCGGCAAGTTCACCCCCGATCAGCACCGGCAGGTTGATCACCGATCCGCAGCCCAGCTCCCCGATCAACTCCGCATCTGGGAAGACCTGATCGATCTCTTCCAGCGTATTGGCAACAAAACAGCGGTGCTGGCCATGGACGATCTCGAACCAGTCATTCAGCTCAATCGGCTTGGTGCCGGAGGTCGGATAGTTCTCGGGATCATCGGTATAGGTGCGGCAGGCCAGCATGGCTGCCATATCCACGGTCATGACCGTGAACAGCTTGGCCCCAACCGTGGCTTTGGTCAGCGCGCAGAGCGCGTCATAGGCCGCCTCGGGGTCGGTGGCAGCAGCGAGCGTGTCGGTGAACTGGCGCAGCGCCTCTGCAAAATCTTCCGGCAGTCTGTCGTCGGGCATTCGGGTCGATCCCTTCTCTCGGGTTAGTGTCACGCGCACGGCTCCGCGCCACCGCTGGCAGCATAAAGCTGCTGCGTATAGGCATCGCTGAAGGCACCGTCATGCAGCGCCTCAGCCGGGGCGATCTCAACAATACGCCCCTTGTTCATCACAGCCATTCGGTCACACATGAAGCTGACGACCGGCAAGTTATGCGTGACCATCAGATAGGTCAGCCCCTGATCGCGGCGCAGCGTCTTCAGCAGGTTCAGGATTTCCGCCTGCACCGAGACATCCAGCGCCGAGGTCGGCTCATCCAGCAGCATTACCTTGGGATCCAGCATCAGGGCGCGCGCGATGGCGACCCGCTGACGCTGCCCACCAGACAGCTGATGCGGATAGCGGAACCGGAACCGCTGGTCGAGGCCAACTGCCGCCAGCATCTCTGCGACGCGGGCGTCGCGCGCCCCGATCCCATGCACCCGCAAGGGCTCCCGCAGCACCCAGTCGACCGGTTTGCGCGGGTGCAATGAGCCATAGGGGTCCTGAAACACCATCTGGCAGGTTCGCGAAAACGCGCGGTCAATACCGTGGCTGCGTGGCTGGCCCAGCACCGAGATGTCCCCTGTCCAATCAGGGGCGAGCCCCGCGATGGCTTTCAGCACGGTGGATTTTCCGGAACCGCTTTCCCCCACCAGGGCAAAGCTTTCCCCTTCGGCGACGTCGAAACTGACGTCCCGCACCACCTTGGTGTCGCCATAAGAAATATCGAGGTTTCGCAGAGAGATCGCGGTCATGTGCCACTCCAGCCTTGTCGGTCGAGCACCGGCAGCGTGTCGCGGGTCTCTTTCATGCGGGGCACCGCCGCCAGCAGCCCTTGGGTGTAGGGGTGGCTGGCCTTATGCAGGTCCGCGGCGGCGCAGCTCTCCACCACGCGGCCGGCATTCATCACCATGATCCGGTCACAATAGCGCGCCACCAGATTGAGGTCATGGCTGATCAGGATGAGGCCCATCCCCTTGTCGCGCACCAGATCATCAATCAGATCCAGTACCTGCGCTTGCACCGACACATCCAGTGCCGAAGTCGGCTCATCCGCGATCAACAGATCCGGGCGCGGGATCAGCATCATTGCGATCATCACCCGCTGCCCCATGCCACCGGACACCTGATGCGGATACATCTGGGCGACGGCCTCCGGGTCATTGATGCGCACCGCCTCCAGCATCTCCAGCACGCGGGCGCGGGTGTCGCGGCGGTTCAGCCGCTCGTGAACATCCAGCGCCTCAGCGATCTGTGCACCGATGGTCATCACCGGATTGAGCGAGAATTTCGGGTCCTGCATGATCATCGAAATCCGTGCGCCGCGCACGCCGCGCATCTGGCGCTCGCTAAGGGTTTGCAGGTCCTGCCCCTCCAGCGTCAGCCGATCCGCCGTCATCCGACCCGGATTGCGGATCAGCCGCAGGATGGCGCGACCGGTCATGGATTTGCCGGAACCACTCTCGCCCACGATACCAAGGCGCTCGCGGCCCAGGGTCAGGCTTAACCCCTTGACCACCTCAACCCGACCCTTGGGGGTCGGAAAACTGACGCGGAGGTTTTCCAGCTCCAGCAGTGGCGCGCGCACATTGCTCATGATTTGCCCCCCTGTTTCGGGTCCAGCACATCGCGCAAGCCATCGCCAAGGAAACAAAAGCCGAGGCTGACCACGATGATCGCGATACCGGGCATGGTCGCGACCCACCATTGGTCCAGAATAAACACCCGCCCGCGCGAAATCATCGCGCCCCATTCCGGCAGCGGCGGCTGCGCGCCGAGGCCCAGAAACCCAAGCCCTGCCGCTGTCAGAATGATTCCCGCCATGTCCAGCGTCACCCGCACAATCATCGACGACGTACACAGTGGCAGCACATGCTGCAGGATAACGCGGCTGTGCGAGGCCCCCAGTAGGCGGGTGGCCGCAATGAATTCTGCGTTTCGGAAGGTCAGCGTTTCGGCCCGTGCAATGCGGGCATAGGCGGGCCACGCGGTGATGGCGATGGCAATGATCGCGTTTTCGATCCCCGGCCCCAGCGCCGCAACGAAGGCCAGCGCCAGAATAAGCTTGGGCATGGACAGGAACACATCGGTGACGCCCATCAGGATCCGGTCGGTCCAGCCCCCGAAGTAGCCCGAAACCGCCCCGATGATCAGCCCCAGCGGCGCCGAAATCACCGCCACCAGAGCGACAATCATCAGCGTGATGCGCGCGCCGTACACCACGCGGGAAAAGATATCGCGCCCCAGCTCATCCGTGCCCATCCAGTTGGCCCAGGAGGGCGGCAACAGACGGGAGGTCAGGTCCTGCCCCACCGGGCTTTGCGGCGCGATCCAGGGCGCAAAAGCCGCTGCCAGGATAAGGACGGTGATGATCACAGCCCCCAGCACCGCCAGCGGGTTGCGCATCAGCGCAAGGATCATGCGATAGGCGCGCCCTGCGGTGGCCTGGGTCCGTGTGGCGGGCGAGTCGTCCAGCAACCAGTCGCGGCTCAGCATCACAGGCTCCTTGGGTCGAGAACCCGGTACAGCACATCCGAGATCTTGTTGATGAAGATGAAGACCGCGCCGATCACCAGTGTTGAGCCAAGAACGGCATTCATATCCGCATTGAGCAGCGCCACAGTGAGATAATTGCCGATGCCGGGCCAGCTGAACACCGTTTCAATCATCACCGAACCTTCCAGCAGCGCCGCATAGGAAAGGCCAATCACCGTGATCAACGGCACCCGGATCGGTTTGAATCCATGCACCCAGATCACCTTCCATTCCGGCACGCCTTTGACGCGGGCGGTGGTGATGAATTCCTGGCTCAGCTGGTCCAGCATGAAACTGCGGGTCATCCGGGCGATATAAGCGAGGCTGAAAAACCCGAGGATGGCCGCAGGCAACACCAGATGCGAAAGCGCGTTCCAGAACACCTCTGTGTCGCCAACCAGCAGGCTGTCGACCAGCAACAGGCCAGTGATCGGATCAATCAACCCATCATAAAAGATGTCGACCCGCCCCGGCCCGGCGACCCAGCCCAGACCCGCGTAGAACACCGCCAGACCAACCAGCCCCAGCCAGAACGCGGGCACCGAATAGCCCAGAAGCGCAAAGACCCGGATGATCTGATCGACCCAAGTGCCCTGCCGCGCGGCAGCCCAGACACCCATGGGAACCCCCATAAGCACACCAATCATGATGCCGAGCGTGGCCATTTCCAGCGTGGCGGGAAACACCCGCGCAAGATCGGACACGACGGGCCGGTTGGTGGAAACAGAGCGCCCCAGATCGCCCTGAAAGACGTCCGCCACATAGGCGAAAAACTGCACCACCAGCGGACGATCCAACCCCATGGCAACCCGCGCCGCCTCGTATTGGTCCTGAGTGGCGCGATCTCCGACCACTGACAGAACCGGGTCAATCGGCACCACACGGCCAATAAAAAACGTGATTGCCAGAAGGCCGAGAAAGGTCAGCGTCGACACGATGGCAAAGCCCGCAAGCCCTCGTCCCCAGCGCAGAACTGCGCGTCTCGTTGTTCCTGTGCTGGTCAAGATACCCTGCCCTTTCACATAGCCGAAGCCGACGATTCACGACCGCAGACACACCGGCACCTTGCCTACGGGCATAAATATTTTTTTTCGTAAAAGCAAAAATTTTTTGCTTCACAATAATTTTTTTCCTAAGCTGATTAAAAGCCATCCAGAATGAGAGCCGCCGATGCCCCAGACCACCGCCCCCCAGAAAACGGCGAAGACCCGCAGCAGCGCAGGTCCGATGCTGGGCGCGTTGATCCGCAAGCGGCGCAAGCAGATGGGGCTGACGCTTCAGGCGCTTTGTGATGTGTCCGGCGTCTCAGTGGGCTATCTGAGCCAGGTGGAGCGCGACAATGCCACCCCAACGCTGGGCACGCTGGCACAGATCGCGTCAGCGCTGGAGGTGGGGCTGGAGTATTTCATCGCCACGCCGAAACCCTCGGACGCGGTGACACGGGCGATGACGCGGACGCAATTCTCGCTGGCGGGCTCCTCCATTACCTATGAGGCGCTTGGCGCCCAGTTTCCGGGCGCGGAGCTGTCCAGTTATATTCTGCATGTGCCGCCCGGATATGTCTCTGAGGAGGTCAGCCACGAGGGCGAAGAGATGCTCTATGTGCTGGAGGGGGAGATTGATCAATCACTGGATGGACAGGTGTTCCGTCTGCGGGTTGGGGACAGCCTGCACTACAGCGGCCTGACCTCCCATTCCTGGAGCAATCCCACCGACCAGCCGGCGCGGCTGTTGTGGACCGGCACACTCAGCGTTTTGCACAGCACCAACACCCCCAACCTGCCCTGACCGGGCAGCTGCGGCAGGCCGGTCCTGCGGGGGCGGTCGTGGCCGATGGATACCAATGAACCAAACAGGGAGACTGACATGAACCTCGTGAAATCCGCCTTGCTGGCCAGCGTGATGGCGCTGCCTCTGGCGAGCGGCGCTATCGCTGACACGCCCGCCAATGCGCTGATCGTGGCGCAGAATATCGACGATATCGTCGCCATTGACCCCGCCCAGGCCTATGAATTCACCTCCGGTGAACTGGTCACCAACCTTTATGATCGCTTAGTGCAATATGACGCCGAGGATCCCACCGCGCTGGCGGCGGGTCTTGCCAGCGACTGGGAAGTCGACGCGGACGCCAAGACCATCCGCTTTACCCTGCGCGACGATGCGGTGTTTCATTCCGGCAACCCGGTGCGCGGTGAGGATGTCGTGTTCTCACTGGCTCGAGTGATCAAACTGAACCTGACCCCGGCCTTTATTCTGGCGCAGCTGGGCTGGACGGCTGAGAATGTCGATCAGATGGTGACCGCCGACGGCAACAACGTCACTATCAAATACGAAGGGGAGTTTTCCCCCGCCTTTGTGATGAACGTGCTGGCCGCCCGCCCCGCCTCGGTGGTGGACAAAGAGGTGGTGATGGCGAATGCCGTGGACGGCGACATGGGCAATGGCTGGCTGAATGAAAACGCCGCCGGCTCCGGCCCGTTCAAGCTGCAGGGCTATCGTCCGGCGCAGATGGTCCGGTTGGCGGCCAATGCGGATTATTTCAAGGGCGCACCCAAGATGGAAAGCGTCATCATCCGCCATGTAGCCGAAGCCGCCACGCAGGAGCTGCTGCTCGAATCCGGCGATATCGACATGGCCCGCAATCTGACACCCGATCAGATCCGTGGCTTTGACAGCGACGCCATCAAGGTGGAGACCTACCCGCAGGCGGCGGTGCATTTCCTGTCCTTCAACCAGAAAACCGACAGCCTGACCGACCCCGCCGTCTGGGAGGCTGCCCGCTATCTGGTGGATTACAAGGGCATGACCGACACCATCATCAACGGCCAGATGGAGATCCATCAGGCGTTCTGGCCCAAGGGCTTCCCCGGTTCCTACGACGAAACACCATTCGGTTATGACCCGGAACGCGCAAAATCCATCCTCAGCGAGGCCGGGATTGAGACCCCGATCACCGTGTCGCTGGATGTGATCAATGCCGCCCCCTTTACCGATATGGCGCAGTCCTTGCAGGCCAGCTTTGCCGACGCAGGGATCAACTTTGAAATCCTGCCCGGCACCGGCAGCCAGGTGATCACCAAATACCGTGAGCGCAGCCATGAGGCGATGCTGCTCTATTGGGGTCCGGATTTCATGGATCCGCATTCCAATGCCAAGGCTTTCGCGTATAACTCCGACAACTCGGACGACAACTATGCGGCCACCACCACATGGCGCAATGCCTGGGCTGTGCCGGACGCGATGAACGCCAAGACCAAGGCTGCTCTCACCGAGGCGGATCCTGAAAAACGGCTGGAGATGTACCGTGAATTGCAGGCAGAGGTGCAGAAAACCTCTCCCATCGTGATCATGTTCCAGGCCGCCTATCAGGTGGCAATGGATGCGGATGTCTCTGGCTATGTGAATGGCGCGACCTCCGATTTTGTCTTCTACCGTCTGGTGGAGAAGAACTGATCCCCCGGCGCCACGTGGCGCTTTCGCCTGCTCCCCTTATCCGGGGGCGGGCATCTGGGGCCGGCGCTGACATGAGCCGGCCCTTCTTTTCATCTTCCGGCCCGATCTGCCGCCACCGATGGGGCCGCCCGCGCTACAGGACATATGACCATGACCACGCCTCCCTATGCAGACCGGCTGACCCGGCTGCGCCACCGCATGACTGAGACCGCCACCGATCTGGTGGTGCTTGGCCCCTCCAGCCATATGATGTGGCTGTCGGGTGTGAACCCCCACGGCGACGAGCGGCCCGTGCTGCTGATGGTCAGTCAGAGCCACGCAGGCTTTCTGATGCCGGGGTTGAACGCCGATGCGGCGCGCACATCCACCGATCTGCCATTTCGCTGCTGGTCGGATGATGACGGGCCGGATGCCGCGCTGACCGCGCTGCTCAATGACTGCGGCGCCACGGCTGCTGGCCTGTCGGTGGTACTGGATGAAACCATGCGCGCTGATTTTGCGCTGCGGGTTCTGGACGCGATGGACGCGCCAAAGCGGCGCTTTACCGATGATACCGTGGGCCTCCTGCGGGCGATGAAGGACGACGCCGAATATGCCGCGCTGAAGGCTGCACATCTGTTGAATGATGCCGCCGTGACCGAGGCGTTTTCCCGCCTTGAAGAGGGTATGAGCGAGCTGGATGTGCAAGCGATCCTGCATGCCCATTACAAGGCCCACGGCGCCAGCGCGGAATTCACCATCGTCGGTTTTGGTGCCAATGGCGCCTTCCCGCATCACCACACCGGCGACACCAGGCTGACCCGCGACATGGCGGTGTTGATCGACACCGGGTGCCGGTTGAACGGCTACCCCTCGGACATGACCCGCTGCGGCTGGTTCGGCACGCCGGAGGCCGAATATGAGCAGGTGTTTGAGGTGGTCGAAGCCGCAGTAAAAGCCGCAGTCCAAGCCGCGAAACCCGGCGTGCGCGCCAGCGAGGTCGACCGTGCCGCCCGCGACACCATTGCTGCCGCCGGATATGGTCCGCAGTTCCTGCACCGCACCGGCCACGGGCTGGGTATTGATGTGCATGAACCGCCTTATATCACCGCCACCTCTGATATTGAGCTGCGCGCTGGCAATGTGTTCTCGATCGAACCGGGGATCTACCTCAAAGACCGGTTTGGCGTGCGGCTGGAAGAGATTGTGATCCTGCGCGAAACCGGCGCCGAGATCCTGTCGGAGATGCCGCGCGACATGCAACGGCGCTGAGACCAGATCATCTGCCAACCAAAAAATCAGGCGCACCCCGCATCCGGGCTGCGCCTTTTCATATTTCCCGGCATCTGGGTTACCTCCTTGAAGCGGCCACCCGGGCGGGTGATCAGGTCAGAGGTTGCAGCAGCTGATCAATGAGGGCCAGCAGCTCTGCCGGTTCAAACGGTTTCGTCAGCGTCGCCGTCGCACCAAGATCCTTGGACGTGACCAGCAGCTGCTCCAGCCCCGGACGCTGCGTGGCCCCGGACATCGCTATAATCGGCGGAATTGTATGCCCGTCGCGTGCACGCCCCTGTAGGAAGGAGATAACCATCACGCCGCCATCTGGTATGGCGCGGTTGTTTTTCTTTACGATCAGATCGGTGATGACCAGATCAAAGTCGTATTCTTTGTACTGGGCAATCGTTTCGGTCGCGTTTTCACAGATGATGGGGAAATGACCGGCCTGCTCCAGAGAGACCTGCAACAGGCTTGCAAAAATCTCATCATCCTCCAGAACCAGTATGTTGGCCATTTCCATCTCCCCTCTCCGGCGCAGTAATGCAACCACCGGACCAGACGCTGATGCACTGTCATTTTTTTCGCGAGCTTTTTACCTGGCACTCGGGGCTTATACAATCGCTGACGCTGCTCAAAGACTGCTGATCCGGAGCGGCGGTTGGTTTCGCCTGACATTCCCGGTCGCTCAACTATAACATTGCATCAACCCAAAACACTGACCCAAGCCAGCACGCAACGGAGCCTTCGACATGGTAAGACCAATCCGGTTCCTGTTCTCGTTCTTTCTGCTGGTGATTGTAGCCTTGCCCGGCTGGTCGCAGGACGGCCCTGCCCCGCTGCGCATCGGTTTTCTGTCGGTCCCCCCCTTTGCGCAGCGCAACATTCAAGGTGAGGAAACTGGATTTCTGGTGGAGTTGGCGCAGCAGCTCGCAACCGAGTTGGGCACCAGCATCACATTGGTGCCGGTGACGTCGAGCCGCGAATTCGTGCAGGCGCAGGTCGAGGGCCGTACCGATCTGATCGCTGGCATCGCTCAGCTGCCGGCACTGCGTGACAGCAATCTGTTTTCTACGCCGATTTCCAGAGAAACCCTGCGCCCCGTGGTTAGGATCGATATGGCTCTCAGCCAGTCGACTGCAACGATGAGCGGCGCGCGCGTGGGTGTTGTGCCACCCGCGGTTGGCTCCGATCAGGAAGCGTTTCTCGCACGCAATACCACCGTGAATTTCTCCACACCCGAGGCTGCTGTATTGGCGCTGCTCTCCACAACCGTCGATGCGGTGATGATCCCGGAGCCAGTGGCTTTCAATATCGCAAAATCCGCGGGAGTTGATAACCGGATACGGTTCCTTAACCCTCCACTGCGCGAGTTCGACCGCTATATTGCCCTGCATCGGAGCCGCGCCGATCTGATGCCTAAAATCGAAGTCGCCTTGCGCCGAATGAGACAAGACCGACGCCTGGACGACCTGCTGCTGAAGTATTTTCTGGATATCCCCCTGCCTGTACCGGAGGTTCTGCGGGTGGGTGTGCGTCATGCACCGCCCTATCAGCTGATCGATGCTGATGGCGAATTTTCCGGTTTCGCGGTCGAAGCGTTGCGCAGCCTGGCCCAACGCACAGGTCTGCAGCTGGACTTTCAGCACATCAGCGAAGAAGAGTGGCTGCTCGGGCCACAGTCGGACACCTACGACATTCTTCCTGCGGTTCAGGTCACAAGCAAGCGGCGCACAAAGATGGATTTCGCAGATCCCATTTTGGCTGCAGATCAATCTGTCTTTACCATGGCCGCAGGGACAGAAGTGATCTCGCGGTTGGCAGACCTTAGGGGGCTGCGGGTAGGCGTGCATGCAGAAAACGCCGCCGCGCTGGACATGGGTGCGAGATTGAACTGGCAGATGGTTCCCATGACCAGCGTGCCGGAGCTGCTGACAGCGCTGGAGGCCGAACACGTTGATGCCGTGATAGATCAACCTGATATCATAATGGCAGCAGCAACCGGTCGCAGCGCAGCAGGCAATCTAAACGAGGTGCTGCCTGCGATCCTGAGCTATGAACGTGCGCCCGCATTGCGATTTGGCCTGGGGGAAGTGCGCGACAAACTGAACTTGGCGTTACCACAGTATTTGATCTCTGCCGAATATGCTGAGCTGCGCAGAAAATATCTTGGGGCGCCTGTGTTCTGGACCTCTGGCCGACTGACCCTTTTGGGCCTCGCAGCAGCGGGCGGGCTATTGGCTCTATTGGGAGTGCAGGGCATCGGCCAGCTGCGCGCGCGCCGTCGCATCGCGGCAGACAAGGTCAGACGCGCCCGCGAAATCGCCGAAATCCGCGATGAGTTGGAAACCGTACTGAACGCCGCGACCAGCGGAATTATCGCTTTGGACCGTTCTGGTCAGATCATCCGGATCAACAGCCGGGCGCGCCTTATGCTGGGTGGGGTATCCGCTGAGACGCCGTTTCTCTGGCCGGAGGGGATCAACTTTTTGAACAGCGAGAACCTCACCCCACATAGTGTCGGCGCCGATCCGCTACAGCGCGCACGCGCAGGCGATGTTCTGTCAGGGGAAACCCATTTGTTGCAGCGCAGCGCCAGCGGGGATGATTACCGGCATGTCCGGGTCAGAAGTGCGGCATTGGAAAACGAACAACATGGTGTTGCCCTTGTCCTGGTAATGGATGATGTCACCGAAGAGGAACGCAACCGGCAGGTCGTCGAACGCAAAAGCAGACTTGATGCGCTTGGTGAGCTGACCGGCGGTATCGCCCATGACATCAACAATCTACTGGCTTCCCTGCTATATGCTGTGGATCTGGCGGACTCGGCATCCACTGCCGATAGTCGGGCACGGTTTCTCGGCATCGCAGCAGCCACGATCAACCGCGGGCGCCAGCTGACCACGCGGCTTCTGGCCTTTGCCAAACGGCAACCCGGTGTTGCCATCACCAAACCGGTCCATGAGGTTCTAACTGAGTTTCACGAACTGATCCGCCCGATGCTCGAGAAACGCATCGAAATTCTGATGGAAAAGGCTGACCGTGATCTGCTGGTGCATTGCGACCCTGCGCAGCTGGAAACCGCGCTGATGAACCTGGTTCTGAACAGTCGCGATGCAATTATGAGCAGCGGCCATGGTACGCGTATTACTCTGAAGGCCCAGCCTGCCCCCTCCCCTTGGGACGGTCCAGGTGGGGATTCAGGCGACGGGTTTGGCAAGCAGGACGCTCGGGACGGCACCGCCAACTACCACTACGTTGAACTGTCGGTCTCAGATGACGGGCCCGGCATGAACGAGACCACGCGGGACCGCTGTACAGATCCCTTCTTCACAACCAAGGACAGCAATTCCGGTACCGGACTGGGGCTTTCGATGGTCTATGGATTTGCCCGCCATTCCAGTGGAGATTTGCAGATTTGCTCCCAGCCAGGCAGCGGTACTACAGTGCTTCTAACCCTTCCGCGGGGCTCTGACCTTAGCCCCCCGAACACCTCTGCAACCGACGCGCCTGCTGAGAAAGGTGGAGGTGAAATCATTCTGTTGGCCGAGGATGAACCCGACCTACGGGAGATAACCTGTGATATGTTAACCGAGCTTGGCTACCGTGTGCTTCCCGTTGGATCGGTGCAGCAAGCCCTGGATATGCTGGATCACAGGACGAGATTTGATCTGCTGCTGACCGATGTGGTGATGCCTGGTCCCCTAGGCGGCTTCGAGCTGGCCGACCGAGTTCGCGAAATCCACCCGGCAATGCCCGTGGTCTATACCTCGGGATATACCGGTATCACTCCCGCTAAGACCGGCCCCGCCGCGCGCCCCCTGCTTCACAAACCTGTCCACCCGAAGGATCTGGCAGCCGCGATTGCAAAAGCCCTGCGCGATTGATTTTATCAAGCTCGGGCTCCTTGTGAATTACCGAACACCAGGGCGAGCTACTGCCTCTAGTCGCACACCCGACCACATCCTTTCATCACACGGCTGACCCGCTTGCGAGATACCTCCAACAGAAGGAGTGAGCGAGTGGAGGATCTTCTGGACAAGATCCGCGCCTTCAGTCTGGGGGATCAAGGCACCATGTCAGGCACGTGCGGCCGAACGCGGCCCACACGCAGTTTGCCATGGGTTTCCCAGCCTGCGTGCAGCACCGAGAACAGCAGCAAGCCATTGCTGGTGGAAGCACGCATAATATTTGCCTTGCTGACTTATACGTTGGACAATTCTCTGCAGCATGCTGCTGGAGTTTGTTTGCAGCTGCCATTCGGATGGGAAATCATGGGGTGTGTGAGGATAGACAACTGTCCGAAGGCGACCGCCAACAATTGGTGAGTACCCTTCTGCGGAGTGGTTGTGGTGCACCTTCGTGCAAACTGCTCAGGTTTAGCCATGACCGCAATATGCTCGTCATTCACTCTAAACTGGCCGCTCGACCAACAAATCGGCTTTCGCCCCATAGCTCCAGACCAGACACCAAACCAATCGGGCTTGCCACTCCGAGGTGACGCGCGCTCTGAGAGTAGTAATTTTTTGCGGCGGGCAGCCGACCAACCCACTGAGCAGGCAGGGCATTGTTTGACCCCGAGCAGTCCACTGACCTGATGACCCATCACCCGCCCAGGCCAGCCTCGATGTCCCAGAAAGGGGTTTCGCGGCCGATCCGGTCCGCCAGAAAATCAGCAAAGGCGCGAACTTTTGCTGGCATGTGGCGCCGCTCGGGGAAGACCGCGTATAAGGATTGCTCGGGCAGCGCATAAGCTGGAAGCACCTGCACCAGGCGGCCCGCTGCCAGATGAGCGCCCGCCACAAAGGTCGGCAGGCGTCCGATCCCAAGCCCGTCTATCAAGGCAGTACATAGCGCCTCGCTGTTGTTGACCCGCAGTCTTCCTTTTGTGCGCACACGTATTTCCCCCTCGGCACCGTGCAGGAGCCATTCCCGCGGGTCGCGCGAATAGCTGTAATGCAGGCAGCTGTGGTGCAGCAGGTCTTCGGGATGCTTTGGCGTTCCGGCCTGCGCCAAATACTCTGGTGCCGCGGCGAGGACACTGTGAATCGGCGCCAGCCTGCGGGCGATCAGGGCAGAATCCGGCAGGGTGCCCGCCCGGATAGCCATGTCGAACCCGGCTTCGACCAGATCCGCAACCCGGTCATCCATGGTCAGATCCAGCGTGATCCCCGGGTGGTGCTCGAGAAAATCCTTTATCAACGGCGCAACATGCAGCCAGCCGAAGGACATCGGCGCGTTGACCCTGAGCCGGCCGGCGGGCTGCCCCCGCATGGCAGTGACGGCATCCTCCGCTTCCCTGGCCGACCCAAGCGCCTGCACCGCATGGGACAGGTAGATCTCACCGGCCTCGGTCAGGGACATGCTGCGTGTCGAGCGGTGAAACAGCTGCATGCCCAGATGCGCTTCCAAGTTGCCGATCCGCTTGCTGACAGCGGATTTTGTGATCCCCAGCTGCCGGGCAGCGGCGGCAAACCCGCCGGTTTCCGCGACCGCCACAAAGACCGGAATGGCGCCAATCTCAATCATGCTGCTCTTTCCATTGTCAACTTCTACTCACCCTCAAGTTTCCCGAATAGCGAATTATCGCATCTACGGGAACCAGTTAGATCATTCCCATCACTCAGCTTGCCGGAGGCCGCCATGTCCAGAATGCTCATCAATGGAATTCTTCGCGACAAGCCTGTCACTGCGGACGGGCAGTTTCAGCGGATGCCAAGCGCGTTCCGGTCCTGGATCGAAGCCAGCCCCGGTGCCGCGTTTCCGGCCGTATCAGGCCGCTATCATCTGTATTTGTCCAAGGCCTGCCCCTGGTGCCACAGCGTCGACCTGATGCTGACGTTCAAAGGTCTCCGCGATGCCGTCAGCATCACATGGATGGACCCGGTCATGTCGGAGGACGGCTGGGTCATCGACCAGCCCGGCTTCGAGGAGACTGCGGGCGTGCCGCGCGACCGTTATCTTTATGAGGTCTACCAGCGGGCCGCACCGGATTTTACCGGTCCGATCACTGTGCCCCTCTTGCTGGACAAGCAAAGCGGCAGGATCGTCAGCACCGAGTCCGCAAGCATTCTGCAGATGCTCAACACCGCCTTTGCCGGAGCGGGCGCAACCGGGCCGGACCTCTATCCCGGCGCGCTGTCGGATGAGATCAGCCGTCTGACCGCCATGATCCATGCGCCGGTTTGCAACGGCGTTTACCGTGCCGGATTCGCGACGGCGCAACCCGCCTATGACGAAGCGGTGACCCGGCTCTTTACTGCGCTGGATGAGGTCGAGACGGTACTGGAGCAAAGGCGCTATCTGGCCGGGGAGGAGATTACCGGCATTGATCTGAAGCTCTTTGCGACCCTTGTGCGGTTTGATCCCGTCTACGTCACGCATTTCAAGACAGATCGAAAGCGGATTGCCGACTACGCCGCCCTGTCCCGCTATCTTTGCGATATCGGCGGGCTGCCCGGTGTTCGCGAAACCATCGACCTGCCCCATATCCGCGCGCATTACTTCCAAAGCCACCGGCATATCAACCCGGCGGGCATCATCTCGATCGGACCGGACAGCCCCTTTGCGGAGATGCCCGCGCCGCAGGGAGCCGCGTGATGCCCGGCTCCAGCTTCCACTGCTCAACCACAAAACAGGAGAACCCCCATGCAGATTTCAGCCAAAGAAACCACGCCACATACCGCATTGATCGAGGGTCTGTACTCTGCCGTTGACGCGATGAATGCCGAAGCCGTCGCCAGCTTTCTGACCGATGACGTGACCTTCCGCCTGGGCAATTTCGACGCCATCACGGGACGCAAAGCGGTTGAGGACGCCAACGCGTCCTTCTTCGCCACGATCCGCGCGATGGGCCACACGATTACCGGCATATGGACAAGCGGTAATGCGGTCTTCTGCGAAGGGGACGTTCACTATACCCGCACGGACCAAAGCGAACATAAGGTGCCCTTTGCAACGCGCCTTGGCCTTCGCGACGACAAGATCGCCACATACAATGTCTATGCTGATATCTCGGGACTGTGACCGGGATCGCGGGCCTGTGGTCGCCGTCCAAGGCGGACACAGGTCGCAGGCCGCTGGCCGCAGGCCGGATGCTAGGATGACACAGGTAGCTGGCTGAGCGCGAGCTCGGCCACCTCATGCAAGTCACCCGCTGACGCCCCGTCGCGAGCCTGCGCGGCCAGTCCCTGGATCAGGACCGCCACGTATTTCGCCAGCAGATCAGGTTTGGTGGATGCTGGCATGTCCCCTGCTTCCATTCCGCGCCGAATGCGGTCTGCAATCATCGTCTCGCTGGCCTGCCGATATCCTGTCAGCAGATCCTGAGCGCCCGCGCTGTCCTTGCCGCAATTGGTTGCCGCGCTGACAAGCAAACAGCCCTTGGGTCTGTCTTTCGTGCAGAATGCCTCAATGGCGTCAGAAACAAAGCGGCGCAGGGCCGTCTCGGCGGTTGCTTCCGCGCCAAGGGCGCGGGGGGCGTAGGCGGCAACACTCTGCGCGTAATGGGCGGCGCATCGTTCGAATAGCGCCTGCTTGTTGCCGAAGGCCGCATAGATGCTGGGAGGGTTCACCCCCATCGCAGCACTGAGATCGGCCATGGAGGCAGCCTCGTAGCCTCGCTCCCAAAACAGCAGCATCGCCTGTTCAATTGCGTCATCAGTGTCAAAGGATCGGTGTCGTCCCAAGGTCGTCTCCATTTTATTTATCAATCACTACAGAAATGTGCTTGACCCGGCAAGCCGCAAGTTGTTTAACGATCATTACAAAATATTGGAGGTACGGATGAAAGCTGCAATTATCGAAACCTATGGCGGACCTGATCACTTCCGGATGGCAGAGCTGCCGCGCCCGGAGCCCAAGCCCGGGGAGCTGTTGATCCGCATCCAAGCATCCAGTGTGAATCCGGTGGATGTCGGTGTCCGCGCGGGCAATATCCTGCCTGATGAGGCGGCCAATTTCCCAATGATCCTGGGCTGGGATGCGGCGGGCACGGTCGAGGCGCTTGGTCCTGAAACCGACGGTTTTGCGCCCGGCGACCGGGTGATGGCGATATCACCGCAGCCGGGATCACTGGTCGGCACCCACGCGCAGTTTGCCGCGCTGCCAGCGAGCCAGGTTGTGAAAATCGCGGATGCGGTTTCCTTCACCACCGCCGCCGCGGTGCCGCTGATCGGCAGCACGGCCCTGGCCGCACTTCAGGCGCTGGACCTGGCACCGGGCGCCCGTGTTCTGATCAACAATCCCAAAGGGGCAGTTGGCGCAATGGCTGCGAAAATTGCCCCCTTGCTGGGGTTCGAACTGGCCGACCCAGACACGCAGGGTGTCGATGGTGCCGTTGATGTGCGCGGTCGCGAGCACGCGCAAAAAGCATTCGCCGCTGTCAAGGATGGCGGCGCCTATGTGACCGTCGTTCCAGAATGGTGGAAGCCGGGAGGGGTTTTTACCCCCGCTCGCGGGATCACCCCGGTGACGGTTCAAAACCCCGCCAATCGAGACGTTCTGGCCCCGTTGGCCGATTGGCTGGCACAGGGAGATCTGCTCCCGGACATCGAAGAGATCTTGCCACTTGACCAAATATCAGAGGCACACCGCAGACTGGAAGCCCCCGGACATACCGGCAAACTGGTCATGGATCACACGCGCCTCTGAAGCCGACCGCAAAAGGCAGGCGGAGTTACCCCCGCCTGCGACCGCCTCTGTCGGCTGCGTTTTCACCGCGCCTGCCTTCTGTACTCCTGCACCGGTAGGCCGCCGACGCCCCAATCCTCCAGCGGGACCTCATTGATCACCACAAATGTGGTCGCCGGGGATTTGCCCAGAACCTTCTGCAAAAGATCAGTAACGCCGCTGATCAACTGCGCCTTCTGCTCAGCGCTCGGGCCAGTGCCATCGGGGCCACCTTCGCGGGTCACCTTGATATTCACATAAGGCATTGCTCAATCCTTTTTCGGCACATAGGAGAACACCTTTGCAACGATACGCCATTCGGCACCGTAGCGGACAAGGGTCAGCAGGTCATAAAAATCACGTCCCATCATGGTCATCCGGGCGTCAACGCGGGCCATCCGGTCGCTGGCAAAAGCGATCTCCAGGATCTCCTCCTCGCGTGGTTCGCCGCGCCGGGCAGGCGGTTCACGACCGTCCACGCGGGTCATGTAAGTCTCAAGATCGAGATACAGCTCGTCGCCTTCGGTGGCGCAGACATAGGCCAGCTGCGGGTGAAAGACATCACGCAGCATGGTGCTGTTGGCTTGATGAAGCCCCTCGAAATAGGCCTCCATCAGCGCGCGGACCTGTTTGCGATTCGTAGGCGTCATTGGATCAGCCCCTCTGCGCGCATCGCGGCCTGAGCGGAGGGGTGCGCGGCACTGCGGTCTACAAAGGCAGCCAGCCGGGGCCAGCCGACCAGGTCGATGCCGGTGAAATTCGCCCAGTTCGCGACCACGAACAAATAGGCGTCCGCAACCGAAAACTGATCCGCAACCAGCCACGCGGGGCCATCTCCCAGCTGCGCCTCAATCAGATCGAATTTGCCCGCGACATTGATGCGTGCTTTGGCCTTATCAGCCTCGGTGCTGCCCTCACGAAACAGCGGACCGAATGCCTTGTGCAGCTCAGTCCCGATCCAGTTCAGCTGCTCCTGCATCCGGGTGCGGGCCAAGGTTCCCGGCACCGGTGCCAGACCTGCCTCCGGGTGGCGATCTGCGATATACTGCAAGATCGCGGGCCCTTCGGTGAGGATGCTGCCGTCTTCCAGGCGCAAGGCCGGAACGTATCCTTTGGGATTCATAGCACGGTAGTCCGCACCGCCTTCGGTTCGGCCCGCGACGGTATCGACAGCCTCAATATCAAAGGGGCGGCCAGACTCGTGCAGGGCGATATGACTGGCCAGCGAGCAGGCACCGGGTTTGTAGTAGAGTTTCATGACAGTCTCCTGTGGTGTGATGCCCCCTGGCTACCGCCTGATATGATTGATTGATAATATTGTGTTCTCATCATAACGATTAAAAAAATGGATCGTCTGTGAACCCATGAAACACGACCAGCTCATCGCTCTCGACGCAATCGTCTCAACCGGCACCTTCCGCGGCGCCGCTGAGCGTCTGCATAAGTCGCAATCCGCCATCAGCCACACAATCCGCCAATTGGAAGACCAACTGGAGCTGGAGCTGTTCAGCCGCGAGGCCTACCGCCCGGTTCTCACCCCGGCGGGGGAAGTATTTTACCGTGAGGCCTCCAGAGTGCTGCGTCAGATGCAAGGGCTGCGCACCACCGCGGCCCGGCTGCGCGCCCGCGAAGAGCCGGAATTGACCATCGCCGTCAGCGCCACGATGGATTTGGACCTGCTTTTGCCGCCCCTTGCAGAGACCGGGCGGCGTTACCCAGCAACCCATTTGCGGTTGCGGATGGAGATGATGGGTGGCCCGATTGCGCGGTTGCTGGAGGGCAAGGCTGATATCGCAGTTGCGTCGCTGGACGGGGTGCCCCTCGACACTGTCGAGGCCGCGCCAGTTGGCGAGGTCACAATCCGACCGGTGGCCAGCCCAGATCTGGACCTGCCCGCCACATGCCGCGCCCTGGCAGCCAGCGAGATGCAGGGCCACGTGCAGGTGGTCACTGCCGACTCCGGTGGTGCGGCGCATGAACAAAGTCGCGACCTGCTGGCAGGCGGGCTGAAATGGACCGTGTCCGATCTCGCCGCCAAGAAAAAGGTGATCCTCGCAGGCCTTGGCTGGGGCGGCTTACCCGACCACATGACACACCAGGAGCGTCGCTCCGGGGTCTTGCTTCCACTCGATCTTGAAGGCTTCCCGCTGCGCCGGACCACGCTCTTCAAAATGAGGCGCAGGGACCAGGCGATCGGTGTGGTTGCCGAGGAGCTTTGGAACCGGATCGGGGGCCTCGCCCCGTCATAAGGCAGACCGCGTTTGGTGCAGCGTATTTCCGTCTGGCCGCCAGCCCAACCGCAAAGCACCGCCCGGAGGCGGCTGTAAGTATTTGTTATGTTGGGAATATTTGGTTGCGGGAGTAGGATTTGGCCTTTAGCGAACGGAAGAGACCGTTAAGTGGCGGTAGCCGGATTGCAGAGGGTCATTCAGCGGCGGCGGGATTGTCAGTAGTTGCTTTGCCGACCTCGAATTTCCGCCGCAGTTCTTCGAACTTCGCGCGCTCCTTTGCTTCGCGCTCCGCCGCCCGCTCAGCCTTGCGGGCGTCCGAGGCTTCCGCCTTGGCCGCATCGTAGGCTTCTACGATGGCCTCAACTTCCGGAGGGCACTGCGGATGCTCCATGATGGAGCAGCGGTCCTTAGAAGATGCAGCACAGGCCAGGGCAGCGACGACCTCAATGCGGGTCTGTTCGCCGAGCGTCGGCAGTACCGCCACAAAGTTCTGACCAACGGCATTGGCGAAAGACAAGGCGCGGTTCAACTCATTCACTGCGGCCTTTGCCACGACGCCGGATTGAATCGCCTGGATGGTGCGACGCGGGTCAGTTGAGACGGCGGCGGCGGCAGGTTGCGTGGTCTTCGTCTCCACGGCTCCGAGGAATTGGCGGTGCAGATCTTTGTGGTTGGGCTTGGACATGAGGATCTCCTTTTTTGGTCCAGTTTGGGGCAACCGCTGACGTTGCATCTTGGAAACAACTGCGGCTAAAAATTATCTCGCAATCTTTCCGGCGATGTGGTCGCCAAAATCAGGATTTTCTTCGGAAGAATTGCGTAAGCCACTGTAATAAATCGATTCATTTTTCATCCGGGGCATCCCCTTTGGGCTTTGCTGCGTCTGAGCGGCCTGCCTCCTCGCCCAAATACCCATGCTTGAGCAACAATCTCCGCAACCCCACAACCTGCTTGCTCACGGTCCTCCATGTCGTTCCCAGGCCCTCACGAATGGTCGGTGGAAGGTCCTTCACTACGTCCAAGAGCGCCTCCCGCGTGGTTTCGATCTCTGCGAACTCGTCCCTCAGGCGCTCCTCGGCCTCATTTCGCGCAAGCGCTCGCATTGCAGACCAGGCACGACCGAGAAGGCTCTCTGCGCGCTGCCGCCCCTTCCGCGACTTGGCGACGCGTTGGATAATCGGTTTGGCGTGGTCGGAGGCCTTACCAGCTTCTGTCACGGCCAAGCGCGGGGGGCCGGAAGCATCCTTCACCTCGAAGTAATTCGAGGCGAGGCCTTCTGCGACTGCGAGCACCGCATCGGCTTCATCCGCCGTCCTCTGCGCGGCAGCTTCACGCTCTGCCAGCGCCACCGAGCGCCCCTCCACCTCAGCGGCCTCCGCCTCGATAGCCTCCTCGCGCGCATCGAGCTTCGATGCCCGCGCATTCAGCTCAACGCGTTCAGACCATAACTCGGTTGCAACCTCCTGCCGCCATTTCCATGTCGGCTTATGGTTGACCGGGTCTGGCCCTTTCATACCCGCAGTTCTCGCTTGCCGCGCGGCGAAGGCCCGCGCTTCTCCTCGCACCAACCCGGCCTGAGCGAACCAAATTCCCGCAATGTCTTGGGCGTGCTCATAGGACCGGATCGCGTCGTGTTTGGATGGGATCAGCATTTGCCGACCATGCTGATCTTTGCCGCGGGGCAGGATCACGGCATGGATGTGATAGGCCTTCTCATCACGGTCAGCGCGGGGATGCACCACGTCCTCCCCGAAATTGTAGGTCAGCCAGCCGATGGCGAGATCCTCAAACTGCTTCTCACGTCGACGCTTTGCCATCATGCCGCGCCAGGTCGACTGATCCCCGGCAGACTCGAACCAATCAGCATGGGCGGTGATGATGACTTCGCGCATCGGGCCATGTTTCGAGGGCCGCTATGGATCCTTCGGCCCTTCTATCATGCGCTTTTCGATTTCACTTACACGCTTCCTTTTCTTAAGCTTCGTCAACTCGTTGGCAAAGTTCTCCATCCGCATGTCGTCGATCTCCGCGAGGGTATCCACAGCCCAAGTATCGCTACCGATCAGGAGCTTATTGAAACGAGTTCGGCGTGGCTCGAACTCGTTCCGATCCATCTGCCTTCGAAGGCGATGAGGTTCGAAACGGGACAGCTGCTCCGGGCGCAGGCCCTCAAAACGCAGAACGATTGGATGGTTGTTGGTCGCCATTTTGATCTCCAGAGGTTGAGATCAGAAAATGGGTCGATGTTTTGGCGGGCCGGAGAAATCAGGTGAAGCTGGCATGAATGGAAGTGCGGGAGAAAGTACTCACTAAGTAGACCGCACTCCGGCACCTATGGTGCCTATGTTCGGTCTACCCGCTCGCCCGGGGCGCTGCCCCGGAACCCCGCCCGCCGGGGGCGCTTGTGCAGCGGGCACTCCTGCGCGGAGGGCGGCAAGGAGGACGTTCCGCACTCTCCTTGCAACCTCTGCTCCCGGGAGAGGTCGTTCCGCACTCCTCCCCCAAACCCCCGCCTGCTCGCAGGGGCCGTTCGCCACGCCCCTGCACCCCTTGGCCCTTGCCCGAAGCGCCGTTTCACCCGAAGCCAAGACGGGGACGCTTAATGGAGCGTCCCCGTCTTGGATTCCTGCTGTCGCGAAAATTCACAAACGCAGCACGAAGAGGTTTACGCCAACCATCACAAACGGCAGCTCTGCACAGATAGTGACCTTTGCAAAATCGTGCAAAGCACACTTGGTTGTCGCCCTAAACTTGGTCGAACGCCGCGGCGCAGCTTCGGCATTGCAGCCGTTCGTGGATCGCGCAGCATTTCCGAAGGTTGAACAACCGCACAGCAGGGCGAAGCGGGCTTTCGCTGGGGCTCAACCAATGGCCGCATCAGTAGTTGTCATGGATGACGCATCAGCCAATCTTCTGCAATGTCGAGTCGAGTGGCATGATTATTCGCCAACATCTGATAGAACTCAATGAGCATCGCTATCGTCTGCCTTGGTCTCATAGAATAATAGTATTGGTAGACTTTCGCATTCTCCACGTACCGATTTTCTGTACGAGATCCTTCCAAAAGCGTGCTCTTGCAATACCATCTAACATCGTCAGGCTGCCGATTGCCTACATCCTCCAGGAACTTCGCGTCGTAGTGCCATGGATTAATCGCGTGGTCGATTTTCCAAACGTCAAGGACTCCGGACTCGACATAAAGCTGCATGATCGTCTCGTCATACTCGGGATGTTCCAGCACAAGTTTATCAACGTCGCTAAGATTCTGAATTGACTTATCAATTTTTTCGAGCACCATCTAGAATATGGTTTGTAGACTGCCGCATCTGGTCTAGTCCGCTGGGATGCGTCTGCCAAGCTTGATACTCTTCGTCGGTAACGTCCACGGTAGCATTATCAACTTCGACAAGCTTTGCGCTCTTCAGTAATTCCTCTGGCGTACAAAAATTGGGGTTCCTGACGAGATTGACGCCATTGGCAGCATAAGCTTGCGCGACGAGGCGGCTAAAAACTGTTTGGGCGAACCCTTTTTTCCTAGGCCCTTCCAAGCCCTACCAGCTTCCAGAGTTGCGTATTCGCTTCCGACGCGCTCTCGGACATAGTTGCAAATTTTGATTGAGGTGGAGGTGGACATCCCGTCCTGTAAACGTAAGGCAAATACGGCGTTGTGCTGCTCGAAGAACAGTCGCTGAGTGTTCGCCGAATGCACTCCATCTCCAGTCGCATCAATGACTGAGCAGTGATCGACATACAGCATGGCGTGTGAAATCGGGCTGACGGTGGTGGCACGTATGAATTTACTGATCTTTTCGTCGGATGTGGTCAGGATTACATCCCCACGCTTCAGTGCTTTCTCGTTTAGTCGTTTTTTCATCGCTACCCCCTTTTCTGCACAACTTTCTACAACTTTGATGGCGTAAATTGAAACTGCAAAGCCGCCACTGGCGCTCGTTGCGGCAGCCCGGTTGCAGCGATATCTAACGTGGTCTCGGCCGCTAGTTGGCGACACCAGCCCAAAGTTGTCCGTAGAAGCAATAAAACGTCGTGCGCCCCCAATCATCCCTCAGAGCTATACAGAACCCATTCTGCCGTAATCTTAGGCACCCCTACTGGAAGTAATGGCAGGTAAACGACATCGTTTTTCTTAGAAACTAATTCGCCGGACACGATGTAACCTCGATTTCTATGATCGGAGGTAGTCTGGAGCTGCGGACCGAAATCTTTCAGAACAACGAAGAAAGCGGGGATGGTCCGGCTCGATTTGACGCCAAAAATCAAGTTTACCTTTCAGTCTTAAAATGTAACTTGGATCGTAGATCTTTTCAGCGTTCACGTGACTAGCTACTCCATAGCGCCAAATGTAGAAAACCTCCTTTTCAACCTCGCGTCGGAACTGTCTAGTTGGCCGAGGTCTTCCTGTAGAGATGTCCAGGCCAGTAACGACCATTTTTTGCCCTGCCTCAACATAGCGAGTTTTCTTATGATTTATTTGAAACCCCTCAGAAATCGCGCAGGCAATAGTAAAACTTTGAGCTTCGTCCGCGTCCATTTCTCCAGATATGGCGATATCATCGGCATATCGCGTGTATTTGAGCCCCCGTGATCTTGCGTACCCCAATAACCGCAAATCAAATCGGCGTGCAATTGCATTTGATAGCGCAGGGCTAGCTGGACTTCCCTGGGGTGTAGTTCCTTTCAAGCTGCAAATCTTCGCAAGGTAGACCGAAACTTGTTTGGAGTACCCCATAGATAAGAATAAGCCGACTAGCCTCCTATCTGAAATGGAGGGGAAAAAATCTTTAAAGTCCATCTTTAGTAAAAAATTAGCTCCGCAATGAACTTTCGCATTTGTTAGAATTGAGCGTCCGGGGAGGTAGGCGTGGGCGACTGTACTGACTTTGCAAGAGGGGAGTATTGTTTGCGCAATCCAGCGCTGGCAATGGAGCAAAGATGGATATGGTGCATCAATTTGGCGGCGGCCGCCAGATCTCTTTGGTATTTTGAAACTTCTGTAGAATGAAGAGCTAGAGTTTATGATTGAGGATAGCGTATCCTCTTGGATTCCAAGTAGATCTGATAAGCTTTTAAGTCCAAAAATTACAGGCACTCGATTTCGAACGAGCGGCTCAACATATTTCATGTAATCCGAAGATAAATCGGGATTTATTCCGTAGTCTTCGAAAAGTTTGCGCCAATCATTTAAATGAGACTCGGCACGGTATCTTGGCTGACGCACGACTACTACTTCCCATTCTCGTCTGAAAGACGCTCCGTAACAAGGTCTTGCGTATGCAAGATTTTGTTATGGCGCGGATTCAGATTCAAAGAAGATGAACCCGTGTCACGCGGGGAGGATTGAAGTCGGAACGAGTTCAATCCTCCCTGCTGGAGGTTAAACTCAGCCTTAGCTGCCGAAGCGACTTCGCTTCGAAACACTAGCCGAGCGCCAGCCTTAAATCTAGATATCACTCTAAACATCTTTTTGTCCAGCCTGAAATAGAAGATCTGGATCGACCTCTGATCGTTTCGGCAGATAAGGTTCGAAAGGATTCAACGCGTACTTTGTTCGTTGGCTCGGCACTTTTCTCCACGACTTCGAATGCCTTGCCGCCTGTTCAGCCGCAAAGCGTGCAGCGGCGTCTCGACCTTCTCGCGTCGCACGAAGTTTGCTCCTCTCAACCGTTAGGAAACCAATGGCCGCCAATTTTCTACTAAAGTGGGCGACTACCGCCGGAGTTTGGCGAAAGGTGTGCATCAGTGTAGTTACATCTACCCCGTCTTCAGCGCGTGCAACGCGGATTAACATACGAACATATTCGGAGGGTAATTTAGTAATCATAATTCGGCTCATCCCTTTCCAGCAACGGAAAAAAACTACCCCCATCTTTTAGATGCTTCCACCAAAACACAGGAAAATTGTTGTTCGGCGGGTTTCCGTTCTGAATAAAAAAAAGAGCCTCCGCCTGACCGTAACCTAGAGAGGGGAACGGCTGCATTCGCGCTTGGTCTAGTCGCGTTTCGATATTCACCATCAGGCGCTTTTTTTGCATGATATTTTCTGGGTCGATGCGCTGAGAGATCCCCGCCGCCATTTCAAACTCAGCATAAACTTCAATGTCAGCATCCTTAATCCGTTCAAGTGCGCTACGCATAGTCGCAAGCAAACAAACTACAATTCTCGGATTGATCGTCAAGCCCTTGCTCTTTGCCTTGTCTTGAATTCTTCGATTCAGTTCAGTCACGCGCGAAATTATCGTACCGCCAGTGCCGGAAAACTCCTCTACGACAATTATATTCGGACGCTCGTGGCAATATTTTATTGCCTCATGACCTCGAGATCGTTTTGCAATTTTTGTGAAACCATTCTCTGTAAGGCGGTTTTTTAACATTTGTAGTAGCATTTGCGAACTGTCGGGCTCGTTGTCTATTGCCGTTGTTACTACTTGCGTTTTTTCTTCCGGCACTGCGAGTTCATGACAAATTCGGTTCGCCATCGCCCCAAGCAACAATTGCAGCCTGTCCTCGCCTATATAATTGAAGTGCTTTAACAAGTCTAGGATGAGCTCACGTTCGTCTTTTGTATGCGCGAGCTCAAGAAGCCGTTCTATCTTCGCTTCGTGCCTCTGCAGCCAAGTCTGCTCGAAGTAAAGTTCGAACAGATCTCGATTGAATTGCTTCTTCTCACGCAAGATATGGGCCTATGTCATAGTGCAAATAGCGGTTCTTCCATTTCTGATCTAAGTTGCAACGAGTAGCAAGTTATAACAAGGTCGTCGTCGATAGGTTTCCGAAGCCAAGACCATCGATTTGAATGGGGACGGCTGGTTAGCAGAAGCTGCGTAGTGTTACGCCAAGATGGCTAAGGGCTGGCTCCGGCCCTTTGGCGTTGAGGGCATGTTGGCCAGACTTCGTCCGGCTTCTGCGTCAACCGCACTTCTCCGCCCCCAAACGAGCGCCCCCTCAGTGCCCTCAGGGCGGATTTCGCCGAGAGGGACACCCTCTCGGCGCTCTCCCGTTTTTCGGCTTCGGCTCAGCCGCGCGTTCGATGTGACGCGCAGCTGAGCTGAAGCCTTTTGCTTTGGCTTTTCCCGCTGGCGTCGTTGTCCCACGCCACAGGAGGCCACTTTGTATCACCATCCCCACCCTTTTTCCGCAGCGGGAGATCAGTCATCGCTTCAACGCGGCGATGTCGTGCTGTTCCGCTTTCCTCTCAACGAGGAGAACACCGAACCCGGTATCCCCAAGCGGCGGCCGTGCCTGGTGCTCAATACCCTGAGCAGCGGCGACGATCGCTTTGTCGAGATCGCCTATGGCACCTCGGCAGACACCCGCGCCAACCGCGGCTACGAGGTCATCGTCAATCACCCCGCCTCGCGCGATACGGCCGGATTGTCGAAGCCCACGCGGTTTGTCGGCGCACGGCGCATCATCGTGCACGTCGATCACAGCGGCTTTGATGGCCAGACCGATGGCCCGGAGATCATCGGGAAGCTGGACGCGCCTCTTTTGGAGCGACTGAACGCTGTCCGGGCCCGGATCCAGGCTGAGGCGGACACCGCTGCGCACCACCGCGAAGAACAGCGCGCAGAACAGGTGGGATGGGAACACGAAGCGCGCGGTTTCCGGTAAGGAACCGCGCTTTCGCGTCCCACACACCATCTCAAACCAACACAAGGAAAAGACCAATGGAAATGCCATTCAAATCCGCCAACGAGATCACCGCTATGGCCGCGTCCTGCTTCCCACTTGCACGGGCCGCTGCGACCGGGATCGAACAGGACGTGCTCGAACTCGTTGCCCCAAAGGCAAAACGTGAGGCCAAAGCCCTTCTGGCCGTCCTGCGTCGTGGTGCAATCGTCGAGAAGGGCGTCCTTGCGATGCTGCACGGGCTGGTGAGCGTTCTGGATGTCCAGGTCCTCGAAGGAACCTATGTGGAGACCCACTACGACCACAGCCCCGAGAATGTCTCAGACGACGCCAGCTGGAGCAAGGAGCGGCTGACGCCGGAAGCCGACCGCCTGGCCAATGCTGTGGCGGTTCTCTTCGAGCTCTATGCAACCCTCGCGGCGGTGCACGACATCCTGAAGGCCGAGAAGGCCTTGGAAGCGCTGCGCAGTCCGGCCTGACAGAACACGCGGGCCGGAACACCCGCGTCAGGGCGCGCCGACGAACCTTCTGCTGCTACAGATGTCGGCGCGCCCGCAAAGAAGAAGCCCGTGCAGGTCATCCCCGCACGGGCTCATCAATCACACGCGAGAGCACGGTCTCGCCGGTCTGTCGGTTTTCGGTGTCCACAGCCGAAGGAGAAGCCCATGGCCCTCACGAACTTGATCGATCTCATCGCCGAAGTTGCCGCCAAGCGGGCGGCCCGGGAGGCCAAGGCAAAGGCGGACACTCCGGACGAGGTCAGATCACACTGGACCCTGATTTTGGCCAAAAAAAGGAACCTGCACCGCCTTTGGTCACGGTAACCGTGTTTTGGGCGAGGCTGGACAAAACCGCTACCAGGCGCAAGACTTCGACGCGCCCGCCTTTTTGGAAAGTATTGAATGCTGCACGCCGCCAAGCCCCTCCGCGTTGCGATCTATGCGCGCTACTCGACAGACCTGCAGAACCCGACATCGATCGATGACCAGGTGCGCCTGTGCCGCCAACACGCGGACCTACAGGACGGCTGGACCGTGGTGAAGGTCTTCCAGGATGTGGCGATCAGCGGCGCGACACGCGGCCGTCCGGGCTTTGACGCTTTGCAGGACTTCATCGCTGATGGCGGTTGCGACATCGTCCTATTCGAGCACCTCGACAGGTTGGCGCGCGATCTTGAAGTGTTGATGCTCTTCTACAAGAAGGCCCGCCACGCCGATGTCGAGATGCACCAGCCCCATCGTGGCAAGCTGGGGATCTTTGACATCGGGATTCTCGGCACCTTCGCATAACTGTTTCTGGAAGAACTGTCACACAAGACCCGTCGTGGCCTCATCGGCCGTGTGGAGGCGGGCAAGAACACTGGAGGACGGGCCTACGGCTATCGCTCGAAAGCGCTTCCTGAGCGCGACGGAAAGTCAGACGGCAGCGTCATGGAGATACATCCCGAAGAGGCCACCATCGTGCGCCGCATCTTCACGGAATACGCCGCAGGCAAATCCCCGCGCCAGATCGCGGCCGACCTCAATGCGGCTTCCGTCCCTGCCCCGCGCGGGCGCGGCGCAGGCAGCGGTCACTGGAAGGCCAACACGATCTACGGCCACCGGGCCCGCGGCACAGGTATTCTCAACAACGAACTCTACGCCGGGCGCCACGTCTGGAACCGGCAACGCTATTCCAAACACCCCGAGACCGGCAAACGGGTCTCGAAGCCCAATCCGCCCGAAGACTGGCTGATCACTGAGAAGCCGGAGCTGCGGATCATCGATGAGACCCTCTGGAGCAAGGTGAAGGAGCGCCAAGAGGGAATAGACAGCCAACGCACCCGAGCCGAAGCCGGGGGCCGCTCCGGAGCTGGAGCCGCGCAGAGCGCGCGAAGACGGAAGTATCTGCTCTCAGGGCTGCTGAGCTGCGGCCAATGCGGCGGCAACCTTACTGTCGCGGGCAAAGGCGCGCGCCGACGCTATTACTGTGCCAACCATAAAGAGAAGGGCAAGGCCGTCTGCTCCGGCATGCCCGGCCTGGCCGAGACCGACGCCGCCGAGAGCATCCTGAGCGGTCTTCGCACAGGCCTGATGCAAGACGCCGCCTATGAGGATTTTCGGAAGAAGTTTGTCGAGAAGATGCGAGCCAAAGAGCACGAGACTGGCGAGACCCTGCGTCGCCACGATGAGCGGATCCAGGAAACAGAGAAGACCCACGCCAACCTCATGCGCGCGGTCGAGGGTGGTACCTTCTCAGAGGCGCTGATCGAGCGGCTGAATGCGGTGGATACCGAGCTGAAGGCCCTGCAGGCCGAACGGGAGGCCCTTGTTCCCACTCCGATCGTCCTGCCGGACGACCTGCCCGGTCTTTACAAAACCTACGTGGCTGACCTTGCAAGAACGCTATCGGATGAGGCGGTGGCAGGTCCGGCGGCTGACGAACTTCACTCATTGATCGACACGGTGGTGGTGAGCTGGGATGAGCAGAAGGAACATAATGAGCTTGAGATTCAAGGTTAGCTTTTGGAACTGTTGAGTATTGCAGACAGCAAAAAGGCCGAGAGTCTTTCGACTGCGGCCTGTTCGCTAAAGCTGGTTGCGGGAGTAGGATTTGAACCTACGACCTTCAGGTTATGAGCCTGACGAGCTACCGGGCTGCTCCATCCCGCGACATTTTTGTTTTGCCTCATTGCGTTTTGTTGCTTGAGGCTGCCGCTGCTTGATCACGCGTGTTGTGACTGGGCGTTTTTTCTTCAGATGTTTTTGTCTGAAGGTATATTTTATTGGTATCGTTTATGTTTATGGATTTTTCTAGGTTTGGCGGTGACCTACTCTCCCACGCCTTAAGACGCAGTACCATCGGCGCAACAGTGCTTAACTTCCGGGTTCGGGATGGGACCGGGTGTTTCACTTGCGCTATGACCACCAAACCGAGGAAAATCCATATTCGCGACGTTTCGGTTTTGAGACGTCGCGGAGATACAATCGACATGAAGTCCAAGTTTGTTTTGCTTTTGGTTCTTGTGTCACTGACTGTTACTGGAACAGATCAAGCCTATCGGGCGATTAGTACCGGTCAACTGAATGCATTGCTGCACTTACATCTCCGGCCTATTGACGAGGTGGTCTACCTCGGCCCTCAGGGATACCTTGTTTTGAGGGGGGCTTCCCGCTTAGATGCCTTCAGCGGTTATCCTGTCCGATCATAGCTACCCTGCACTGCTGCTGGCGCAACAACAGGTCCACCAGTGGATCGTTCACCCCGGTCCTCTCGTACTAGGGGCAACTCCTCTCAAGTATCCTACACCCACGGCAGATAGGGACCGAACTGTCTCACGACGTTCTAAACCCAGCTCACGTACCTCTTTAAACGGCGAACAGCCGTACCCTTGGGACCTGCTCCAGCCCCAGGATGAGATGAGCCGACATCGAGGTGCCAAACACTGCCGTCGATATGGACTCTTGGGCAGTATCAGCCTGTTATCCCCGGCGTACCTTTTATCCGTTGAGCGATGGCCCTCCCACTTGGGACCACCGGATCACTATGGCCGACTTTCGTCTCTGCTCGACTTGTCAGTCTCGCAGTCAGGCTGGCTTCTGCCATTGCACTCAACGAGCGATTTCCGACCGCTCTGAGCCAACCTTCGCGCGCCTCCGTTACGCTTTAGGAGGCGACCGCCCCAGTCAAACTACCCGCCACGCAGGGTCCCGGATCCGGATAACGGACCGCGGTTAGACATCAAGAGTGCGAAGGGTGGTATCTCAAGGGAGGCTCCACCGGAACTAGCGTTCCGGTTTCGATGCCTACCACCTATCCTGCACATCACAATCCTGATGCCAGTGCGAAGCTGTAGTAAAGGTGCACGGGGTCTTTCCGTCTAACCGCGGGAAGCCTGCATCTTGACAGGCAATTCAATTTCGCTGAGTCGATGTTGGAGACAGCGGGGAAGTCGTTACGCCATTCGTGCAGGTCGGAACTTACCCGACAAGGAATTTCGCTACCTTAGGACCGTTATAGTTACGGCCGCCGTTTACCTGGGCTTCAATTCGGAGCTCTCACCCCTCCTTTTAACCTTCAGGCACCGGGCAGGCGTCAGACCCTATACGTCGTCTTGCGACTTCGCAGAGCCCTGTGTTTTTAATAAACAGTCGCCACCCCCTGGTTTGTGCCCCCAGCTCCAAGTTGCCTTGGAACCGGGCCTCCTTCTCGCGAACTTACGGAGGTATTTTGCCGAGTTCCTTCAACATCGTTCTCTCAAGCGCCTTGGTATTCTCTACCAGTCCACCTGTGTCGGTTTAGGGTACGGTCTCATGGAGGGCTATTTCCAGGGACTGATCAGCAGCCCATTCAATCCGATAAGGATGAACTACCTTCACAATCCGTCACATCCTCCTGGCCTAGGAATATTAACCTAGTTCCCATCGGCTACGCCTTTCGGCCTCGCCTTAGGGGCCGGCTTACCCTGCTCAGATTAGCTTTAAGCAGGAACCCTTGGACTTTCGGCGAGAGTGTCTCTCACACTCTTTGTCGCTACTCATGTCATCATTCTCGCTAGTGATCTCTCCACGGGATCGCTCACGCGCCCGCTTCATCGAAAGCTTCGTGTCTCCGATGTGTCCGAGGACACTAAGGAGACATGAAGCTATGTCACACTACGCTCTGCTACCATGCACTATGTGCATCCTAAGCTTCGGCTCATGGCTTGAGCCCCGTTACATCTTCGCCGCAGGACGTCTTAATTAGACCAGTGAGCTGTTACGCTATCTTTAAAGGATGGCTGCTTCTAAGCCAACCTCCTGGTTGTTTTGGACATCCCACCTGCTTTCCCACTTAGCCATGAATTAGGGGCCTTAGCTGTAGGTCAGGGTTGTTTCCCTCTCCACTACGGACGTTAGCATCCGCAGTGTGTCTGCCATCTAGTACTCCCGGGT